>JBGGMV010000109.1:0-40857 GCA_041287865.1 Alphaproteobacteria bacterium
CCAATTATGGCGCCGCGACCTTCGCCGACAAGAATGTCGGGAATGGAAAGACCGTGACGGTAACCGGCATTAACCTCAACGGTGCGGATGCCGGTAACTACACCTTCAATTCCACCGCGACAACGACAGCGAATATCACACCCTTTGCGCTGACTGTCGGGGCGACAGGTGTCAACCGCGTGTATGATGGAACGGTGAATGCAACGGTCACGTTGACCGACGACCGGTTTGCGGGTGACGTTCTGACCGCTAATTATGGCTCTGCAAGCTTCGCCGACAAGAACGTGGGTACCGGTAAAGCCGTCTCGGTATCGGGTATTACCTTGGGCGGTACGGACGCCGGTAACTATACCTTCAATTCCACTGGGGCAACGACAGCGAATATTACGCCCAAGGCTCTAAGCATCTCTGGCACCAACAAAGTATTCGATAAAGTTTACGATGGTACGACGGCTGCGCAAATCAATGCTGCGGCGCTGACCGGCGTGGTCGGTGCCGACAACGTGCTTCTTACTGCTGCTTTCCTGACCAAGGACGCCGGCAGGAATAAAGCAGTTACGGTCTCTCTTGGCGGCGCTGATGCAGGTAATTATAGCCTTGGCGCATTGTCCACGCTGAAAGCGACGATCAGCAAGGCGGATCTGGTCATTACGGCTACCGCTGCCGACAAGGTCTATGACAGGACGCGTGATGCCACGGTAACCTTCAGCGATAACCGCATTGCGGGTGACGTGCTGGATATAAGCGCGAATTCCCTTTTCGACAACAAGTACGCTGGCATAGGCAAGGAAGTCAACGTTCGCGGCATCAAGCTGACGGGCGCGGATGCGGACAACTATACATTCAACCGGAAAGCGGACACGATAGCCGATATCCTGCAGCGCTCTCTTATTGTGACGGCCGATAACAAAACGATGGCCGCTGGTGGAACGTTCCCGGTGTTCACCTACACGATCGGCGGCATGGGCCTCGCCCCTCTCGATAACCCAAAGACGATGTTCACGGGCAAGCTGTCTACTAACGCAGGTGCGGCGCCTGCCGCGGGGGTCTACCAGATCTCGCAGGGGACACTCTCCGTAAATCCCAATTATACGATCACCCAATTTATTAATGGCCAACTGACCGCTCAGTAAGAAGCTGTATCCAGGCCTTTTCCATTTCTGACGGCTTCTGCTATACTCGCCTGAACAAACAGGCGAGCCATGACACCTTCCAAAACCAAAACCGCGCAACAGCCGTTCAAGACTTTCGGCGATCTTTGCCATGAATTTGTGGGGGAGATTTATGCGGATATCGAGCAGGCCCCGCCGCCCGAGAAAATTTACCACTATACCGACATGACGGGTTTCGAAGGCATCCTGCAGAACGGCACGATCCGCCTGACCGATATTTTCTGCCTGAACGACCCGAAAGAATTACGCCACGGGATGGATTACGCCTTCGCCGCGCTGCAGGAAGAAATCCAGAAGAACGAGAACCCGGCGCTCGGCACCTTTTACTACCGTTTCCAGCAGGATGTGGCGGGCGGCATGGAGGACGTGGGGCGGTTTTTCGTCACCGCTTTCAGCCCGCGCGGCGATCACCTCGATAAATGGCGCGCCTATGCGGAGAACGGCAACGGTTTCGCGCTGGGTTTCCGCACCACCTCGCTGGAGAAAAAAGGATTTTTGCAACGCGCCGATCACGAAGACCCGTACCAGAACCATACCTTTTCAATTCAATACAGCGATGCCGAGCTGAGAAAGCGCCACCGCAAGCTCGCGGGTTTTCTGGCCGAGCACCTGCCGCATAACGCCGATCCTGCGGCGATGCGCTTGTTTGTGCTGGAATATGCGCTGCATTGCATCACCATTTCGCTGCTGCACAAACATTCGTCCTATCAGGACGAAAGCGAATACCGTTTCCTGCAGGTCTGGAACCCCGAGAATTACGCCAAGCTGGCCGAAGTCATCAAATGCCGCCGCCGCCCGAACGGGCTTTTCATGCCCTTCGTCGACAATAACTGGCGGGGGCCGGGGCCCGAGTCGCTGTCCGAGGTGATCGTCGGCCCCACCATCTGCGCCCGGCCGGGTGAATTTGAACGGGCGCGGGCCTATATACAGATGTATCTGCGCGACCGCGGTTATGATCTTTCGAAGATCAATATCTTGCGATCAGAGATACCGTATCGCGGGTGATTCCGGAGCGGTGCACTGGGGTGCGCGCGTTTCGGTTCCTAAAATTTTTTAAATAATTCAACGGCTTTAGCGCCGAATGTGGAGCTATGTTAACCGGACTTTAAGGCAGGCGGGCATAATATGACCTTACGGGGACAATTTAGTAAGGGAGACATATATTATGTCAAGAATGAAAAGCCTCCTTCCGGCGAAGAAGCCGACACCGCTGCCCCTTCAATCAATTCTGTTCGTTTTCATGCTGATGCTCTTTGCGACGCCGGCCTTTGCGGGTGACGCGAAACTGCGCGGCGACGTGCTGGGCGAAGTCTCGCATTATACGGTCAAGAAAAATGACAGCCTCTATTCCATCGCGCGCAAGTTCGACCTGAGCGTCACCGAAGTGCAGGCAGCCAACCCGGGCGTTGATATCTGGAAGCCGAAGCCCGGCACCGAGCTGAAGATCGCCGCCGCCCACCTTCTGCCGACTGCATCGCGGGACGGCATCGTCATTAACCTTGCCAAATCTCGCCTTTACTACTTCACCAAGGAAGGCGATGTGATGAGCTTCCCCATCGCGTCCGGCAAGAGCGGCTGGGAAACGCCGCAGGCCGCGACCGTCGTGACGCTGAAGCGCAAGAACCCGATCTGGACGCCGCCGCCGCGCATCCGCGAAGAAAACCCCGACCTGCCGGATTTCATTCCCGCGGGCCCCGATAACCCGCTTGGCGGCTATGCCATCTCGCTCGGCATCAGCGGCATCATGATCCACGGCACGACCAGCCCGAATTCGATCGGCAAGCAGGCCAGCCACGGCTGCATCCGCATGTACTCCGAACATGTCGAAAAACTGTTCGAAAAGGTGCAGAAAGGCACGCCCGTGCTGATCATGAAATCGAACTATGAACTCGGCTGGAACGGCGACAGGCTGTTCATGGAGGTCGCCCCCAAGGTGAAATCTATCCCGAAGAAAACCAAGGCCGCCGCCCTCAAGCCGGTCAAGGCCAAGCTGAACACCGCGCTCTATCAGGCCATCATGAAACAGGCGCCTGATGCCGCGATCGACTGGGAAGAGGTCGAGGCCGCCCTGCAGCGCGCCGACGGCATTCCGGTGCCGGTGGGCGTGCGTCTTGCAGGCATCAAGCGCGACGCGATGCTCAAGGCGGGCGGCGACGGGCTGAAGCAGGCGCTTTTCGTCACCGATTACCGCCAGCCGCATTATTGATCGGTTAGAACGCTGATATTCAAAACCCCTTCTGCCATGTGCGGAAGGGGTTTTTGCTTGAGGGTGATGACAGCTTAATCGTGCGCGAAGCGCGAGCGGGTGGGACGCGGCTTGGTCGTGCAGATGCCGAATTCGCGGCGTTCGTCCTGGTCGGAGGCCGGGGCTTCCTTCAGGTTGCCGGTCAGGCGGAAGTCATAGGTTTCGCCCTTGGTCAGGCCCTTCAGGATTTTTTTCGAGATATAGAAGGCGACCTTTTTGCCGTCCTTGTCCGTGCCCAACAGGGAATAGCGGCTATGGGCCTTGCGGCCCGCAACGCCCTCGCCGACGATCTCGGTCGAAACGCTGTCATAGCGCACGCGATAGGTGTTTTCGCCCGGTTTTTCGGACTCTTCGTTGAAACGGAGGTTGAGATAGGTGAAACCCATGCGGCCTGCCCTGACGTGATAGGGCTATCATATCCCATAATGATGAAAATCCCGTAAACGGACAGGTGTTCATTTTCCCGTTCAAACTCAATGCTCTAGGCATTTTCCATTCTTCATTGACAGGCTGATCAGGCCGTGTTATTAAATTGCGCATGTTGACCGAGACCTTTTACATGGCCCTGCTGGCCTCTGTTTCTCTCGCTTGGGCGGCTCCGCTCTGGTGGCGTTAAGCCACAACGTATGACTGTGACGGTTTTTGGCCGTCCTTAAACAAAATCCCTTTCCCTGAAATTACGCCCCCGATCTATCTATTACGGAGCCATAGCCATGTCCCGCGTTTACCGTCCGGCACAGCCGGATCACGTCTTTCAGTCCCGCGCTGAAATCGAAGAACATATGCTGTCGAAAGTCACCGGCAATACCGGTGGCAAGATCGGCACCGAACTTGAACTGTTCGTGAGCTCTCCCGAAGGCCTGCCCATCACCTTCGATCAGGTCGAAATGGTGCTGGAACATCTGGCGTCGCAATTCCCGGGAGCAGTTGCGGGGCAGGAGAAGGGGCGCACCGTCGCGCTTTCTATTCCCGATATCGGCGACGTGAGTCTGGAGCCGGGCGGGCAGGTGGAGCTCTCCACCAAGCCCTGCAAGGATATGGCCGAGCTGGAGGATATGAACCGGCTGCTGCGCGGGGCGCTGGATAAAACGGCGGCGTTTTTTGATTTGCGCGTGGCGGGGCAGGGGCATATGCCCACGTTCCTTGAAGCCGAAGATATGCCGCGTTCGCGCTTTGCGGCCTATTGCGGATATTTACGCGGGGTGCATGGCGCAAAGGCCGATGACCTGATCGACACCATGAAATCCTGCTGCGGGTTGCAGGTGAACGTCGACCCGATGGGCAATGACTTCCATGAAATCTACCGCGCCCTGATGCTGGCCGATGTGGCGCATAGCCTGTCGCAGCGCACGGAGAGGCAGGAGCGGCTGCACGAAACCTACGCGAAACTGGTGCCGGCGCAGATGACGCCGCTGTTCGAGGCGCTGGAGGCGCGCAACAACGAACAGGTGATGCAGCATATCGTGGATCGCCTGTTGACGCTGAAAGTGCCCTTCATCCCCGACAATTCGGCCGAGGGCTTTATTGCCACCGAAAAAGTGTTCGGCGCGACGCCGACGGTGGGCGGGCTGCTGGAAAAAGGCGCGCTGACGACGCAGATCCTCGATAATGCTTTGTCGTTGCAACTGACCATGCCCAATATCCGCCGCCACGGCGTTGTCGAAACCCGCGCGCCCGACAGCCCCGATACGCTCGAGGCCCTGATGGATGTCGTGAAAGTCTACAACCGCTTTGCTTATGACGCGGCGGCACGCAGGGAACTGCTAGATGATTTCAGCGGCATCGCGCCGGAAAAACTGAAAGCGGCCTTCCTGTCCCGTTTCGAGGAGAAGAACGTCGCGTCAATGGATATCGGCGGCGGCAAGACGGTGGCGGATTTGATACGGGCGGTTGAAGGCGGTCAAAGCGCTACCGCGCCGAAAACTTCCCCGTCAGCTTCTTCCCGTCCGCGGTTTCAATGATGAAGCCGTCCTTCGCGGGCAGCAGCATTTCGATGAACAGCGCGTGTCCGGAAGGCGCGGGGGCTATTTTGCAGCGCGCACCTGCCGTGAACATGCCGTCCTTGCAGGCTTCTGCCCCCTTGTCGAAAAAGAAAACTTTTTCCCGCAGGTCCTTGACGCCGTGCTTGCGGTTGAGCGGCGCGATCAGCGCCTTGACGGGCAGGGCGGAGGCATAAGTCCCGATAATCGGCAGCATCGTGCGCAGGTCGGTCACCTCGACAGGTTCAGCGCAATGGTTGATGAGGTTGATGCCGGTCATCGTTTCGCCGCTCAGCTTGTCGATGTACCAGCCGGCCTCGGCCGAAAGGCAGCTGCGCGGCGACTGCAGGTCGCTGATGCGGCCCGGGCGCACAAAGATCGCATCCTCGATTTCCCAGACGGCGATTTTTGGATTTTCAGCTGCGGCCTTCAGCGCGGCAAGGCGCAGTTCCTGCCAGTGGAAGGCGCCGACCACGATCGCCAGTAAAAACGCGAAGCAGGCAAGAATGACGGGACGCATGTTGCTTGTTTCCTATATTCTCTATCAGCCTACCGCGACCAAGGGTCTAAGTCATTGGATAAAAATAACAAAAGCTGATTATTGACATAATTATTCCATTTCCCTATTCTAATCTGCGTTGAACAATTATAGCCGGAGGACTGCCGATGCCCGCCAAAGGCACGCCAGACAAGAAACTTGTCGACCTCGCCTTCCGCATCAAGCCGTTGCTGGAAGTTGCAGACGGTGATCTGCATTTCATCAAAAGCCCCGACCTCTACCGCAACCTGCTGCTGATAGACGACGTCACCCCGGGCGTGGCCGCGCTCAGGCTCAAGCCGCTGACAGAATTGAAAGTGGAATTGCCGGTCGGCATGTACGACATGCATTTCCCGACGGCGGCGCAGGTGCTCTCGCAGCTGCCCAAGCGCTATCACAAGATTGCGAGCGCCTATAGCGTGCGGGTCACGGACGGCTTTTTGTCGGGCGAAGAAGGCTATGTCAACGCGACAGTCACCCTGTATAAAGGCCCGCTGCCCAAATCGGTGAGCGGTGAAACCGTTGTCGCCATGGGCAAGAAATTCGTCGTGCCGAAAGCCGCAGCGCCCGCCTTCAATCCTGTTGCGGCCGTGACCGCCGAAAAACCTATTGCCGTGATGAAACCGCTGGTCTTCAAAAAACCGGAAGGGCCGCAGCCGTGAAACCCGTGCCGCCCGACAAAAACCTGATCAACCGCGCCTTTGGCCTGAAGCCGCTGCTGCGCGACCAGTCGGGCCAGATGCATTTTACCGACGCCGTCGACCTGTACGAGAATTTCCACCAGATCGAGGTTTATTCGCAAGCCTCCGCCAATCACCTGAAGGAATTCGAGCGCGTCGAGGTGCTGATACCGGCGACGCTGGTGCGCGGCCTTGTTTTCTCGCCCACGCAGGCGCAGGTGCTGCCGCAGGTGCCGGAAGAACTGCTGGCGAAGGCGACAGGTTTCAGGCTGCAGCTTGAGGATGACCACAACGGGCAGAACGGCTACGTGCGCGGCGAAATGATCCTCTATAGCGGCGATATGCCCGAGAAGATCAAGAAGCAGGAAGTGATCGCCTGGCGCAAGCATTACACCGAACCTTTCCCGCCGGAAGAAAAGCCGAAGCCTGTCTTCAATACCGTCGCGGCCACGACGCTGGGCGAGGACGTCCATGTGCGCCGCCCGCTCGAGATCAAGAAGCCTGCAACCATGACCCCCGGATTATAAACAATGCCCAAGAAAGACCTGATCACGCACCTTGGCAAAGAGGAGCTGCTGGCGCGCGCCCACCGCATGAAGGCGATGTATCCCGATAAAAAGGGCGTGCCGCATTTCATAAAGCCCTGTGACATCCAGACCAAGGCTTTCACCTGGGACCCCGTGCTGACGGAGCCCGCGAAAGGCCTGACCGAGCTCGAGAGCATCGTGACCTATCATAATTCTGGCGCGCCGTCGTTTTTCAAGCCTGACATATCCGAAGTGCTGGCGCAGATACCGCCGCATCTGGTGGGGCAGGTGACGGCCTTTATGACGGAGTCAGACTCGGCCCAGCAATTCTCCGAAGGCGGCAGCCACCACCGCGCCATCACGCGGCTGTTCACAGGCGAACTGCCGGACAGCGTGAAGGCTTATCCCGTCATTTATAATGGGCAGGAGGTTTTCCCGCCGCCGCCCGCGCCGCCGCAGCCGGTCAAGGGGATGCATCCCATCACGCTTAAACCGCCCGGAAAATAGCTATTGCCGCGTCTTCGAGGGGCAAAAGATAAAGTAGGAATTTCAGGCTGTTTCGCAGTATGGCCTGATGCAAAACATCAAGGCGCCCGCGCCGTTTTGCGCTGTTCCAGCCACTTAAGGCAGTAAACTTCAGGTAAAAAAGAATCTTCCCCCGATTAAAGTATTGATTGTGCGGGCGAGGTTGTCGCATAATGATTTTGCGGGCGGCTAGAGGCGTGTTTAGTCCCAATACCATAACCTAATAAGAGGATAATGATGGCAGCTCCGCAGCAGGAAGCCCCAAAGGCTGGTTCCTTTATCGTCCAGTGCTCGGCCGATACCTTCGAGCATGCGACGTGGCTTTCTGCCGTCTTCTCCGAAGTGCTGGCCGTCAATGAACAGGCACATCGCCTGCAGATCACACAAATCAGCGATACATTGCGCCGCCAATTTGATAAACTGGGAGCACAAGTGCGGGAAGCGGTTGAACCCTTCCTGAAGCAACCCTGCCAGATCTGATGACGAGAAATGCCGAAGAAAACTAATAAAGACAAATGCGAAATTGAGCAGGAGCTCAAAATCTCGCTCTCTCCCAACGATCTCGAAAAGCTCTTCAAAGCCCTCAAGAAAAAAGCCATCGGCAAGAAGATCGAGCATAAATATATGCCGCGCGCCTACTATGACACGCCGGATCTTCGCCTTTACCAGAATTCAATTTCGCTGCGCATGCAGTACAAACCGGGCAAGAACGGCAAGATCGGCGGCTACGAACAGACCGTAAAGTTCGATCTTCCGCCGGGCGACATGCCCCATAGCAAATCGCTGGCCAAGGGTGTCTTCCTGCGCAAGGAATGCAAGGACATGATCCATTTTCACGCGCCACAGCTTGCCAAGATCAAGGACCGCCAGTGCCGCGCCGCCGTCAAACCGTTCAATAACAAGAAGATGGTGCATATCTTTACCGCAGCGATTGAACGCCGCGCGTTTCATTTGCGGGTCGGGCGCGGCAAGAAGCGCGGGCTGATCGAGGTCGCTTTCGATGTCGGCTCCATCATCCTTGGCAGCGACCGCAAGCATTACCCGTTCTACGAGGTCGAGCTCGAGGTCAAGGGCGGCAGCGCCGAAACCATCGACATCGCGCGCGACAAGATCAAGAAAATCGCCCGCTCCGCGCGTGTGCAGCCGCTCTCGAAGGCACAGCAGGGCAGCCGCCTGTATCGCCGCCGCGTCGGCAAGAATAAAATATTCTAATTCATATCTCTTGCGCTGCGTCGTTCATGTAACGCCCGAAGTCCGGCGCGCTGAATGCTTCACGTGAAATATTCAGGCTATGCGATTGATTTTATATCCGCTTTCTCTCGCGACGGGTGTGCGGGCTTAGGCATCTTCCGGGCTATGGGAATAAAAACACCACTGAAAAAGCCTGTTTTTTTTATTGCGCCGAATGCCTATACTTACGGAGTCTTTAAGTGCGGGGGCTTCGTGAAGCGTATCGGTTTACTATTGGGCATGATTGTGGCGCTGGCTTTTGCCGTGCCGGCGGTGGCATCGACGAACACTGCCGATCAGGAATACCTGAACATGGTGGAGCAGGCCGTGTCGGGCAAGGAGCCGGACTGGGTCGCCTTGCGCAACCTTTACACCCAGACGTCTTTCTACGAGCCTTACGGCGGCGCCCAGGCTATATGGTATTCGCTGCAGCGGGCAGGGCAGCTGGCCATGACCGAGCCCAGCTCTGAAACGCAGATGTCCTATAACAACCTGCTGGCCCAGCACTTCGCCCATTACCGCTCCCACCTGCAGGCGCTGGACATGATCGACAAGGCCAAGCTGACGCGCACCGACCGCGCCTTCCACCAGAAGGCGCTGGCCGGCATCGTCAGCTCCATCACCACCAGCGGCGACGGCAAGACGCCCGAAACCGCCTTCAAGGTGATCGATCCGGCCGAGGAAAACCTGATCCTGAAAACCTATTTCCATTACCAGCTTGTCAGCCAGGAATTCAGGCAGAAAGACGGCCATTTCTGGGATGTTATCAACTACGTCAATCCGGCCACCGAAGCCGCGGGCACCCTTTACTTCAACGTCGACGTGATCCTGACCGCGCCGGGCAAGCGCACGCCGATACCCTGATAACCCCTTCATTCCATTAACCTTTGTTAAACGGCAGGGCCGTAATGCCATTTTTTCCTTTGAAATGGCAAAAAACTGCGTTATATACCTGAGCAGTTATTCCCCGACATTTTAGACTTACTCAAATCCGGCTTCCGGAAACGAGGGGTCGCAGGGGAAAAACGAGGCTAAAGGAGCGTAGTTCAATTGGTAGAATATCGGTCTCCAAAACCGAGGGTTGTGGGTTCGAGTCCCCCCGCTCCTGCCATCTTCCAGATGGGTTAGCCGTAGCACTGACAAAGGTAATTTAAAGATGATGAACGCGATCAAGTTCTTGAAAGAAGTAAAGCAGGAAGGCGCCAAGGTAACGTGGCCCTCCCGCAAGGAAACCGTGACGACGACCTTCGTCGTCAGCGTGATGATCGTCGTCATGACTCTCGTCCTGCTGGTTACCGACTTCGTGATCAAGCACGGCGTTCAATTCATTCTCACACTGGGGACCAAGGGTAACTGACAATGGCACAGCGCTGGTACGTTCTTCACGTTTATTCGGGCTTCGAGAAAAAAGTCGCCTCTTCCATCATCGAGGGCGCGAAAAAACGCTCGCTTGACCAGTTCATCTCCGAAGTGATGGTCCCGACCGAGGAAGTGGTCGAGGTTCGCCGCGGCCAGAAAATCAACTCCGAACGCAAGTTCTTCCCCGGCTACGTGCTGGTGAAAATGGACATGAACGACGAAGCCTGGCACCTCGTGAAAAACACGCCCAAGGTCACCGGCTTCCTCGGCGCGAACGGCACCAAGCCGCAGCCGATTTCCGAAGGCGAAGCGCAACGCCTGCTCAAGCAGGTCGTTGAAGGCGCAGAACGCCCGCGTCCTTCCGTTTCCTACGAGATCGGCGAGCAGGTCAAGGTCTGCGACGGCCCCTTCAACTCGTTCAACGGCACCGTCGAGGAAATCGACGAGGACAAATCGCGCCTCAAGGTGCTGGTGTCCATCTTCGGCCGTTCCACCCCCGTCGAACTCGATTTCAGCCAGGTGGAAAAGGTCTAATGACCTCTTCCTTCACGGGGCTTTCCTGAAATGGAATTGCTTCTTGATCCGGCCGCCTGGGCAGGCTTCTTCACGCTTATCGTGCTGGAGCTGGTGCTCGGCATCGACAACCTCGTCTTCATCGCCATTCTGGTCGACAAGCTGCCGCCCAAGCAGCGCGATCAGGCGCGACGTCTCGGCCTTTTCCTCGCGCTCGCTATGCGGATCATCCTGCTGGCGGGCATTTCGTGGCTTGCCTCGCTCACCACGCCGCTGCTGCATGCGCCGGGTTTCATTTTCTCGGCCCGCGATCTTATTCTGATTGGCGGCGGCGCCTTCCTGCTGTGGAAGGCGACGACGGAGGTGCACCACAGGGTCGAAGGCATATCGCGCGGGCCGCGCGGCAAGCTCAAGGCGCAGTTCTGGATGGTCGTGATCCAGATCGTCATCCTCGATGCCGTCTTTTCGCTGGACGCCGTCATCATGGCAATCGGCATGACCGACCATCTGGCGGTGATGATCGGCGCGGTGACGGTCGCCATCTTCATCATGATTTCGGTCAGCAAGAAGCTGACCGCCTTCGTCAACAAGCATCCGACGGTTGTCATGCTCTGCCTCGGCTTCCTGCTGATGGTGGGCCTGAGCCTGATCCTCGACGGTTTCGGCATCCATATCCCGAAAGGGTATCTCTACGCCGCCATCGCCTTCTCGATCATGATCGAAAGCATAAACCAGTTCGCGCTGGTGAAGATGAAGCGGCGCGTCGTGACGAGCGACGTGCGCGAACGCGCGGCCGACGCCATCCTGAAGCTGATGGGCGCCAAGCCGCTGGAAGACGCGGAGGAGGCGAGGGAGGCCAATGTCGTGCTGCAGGAAGCGGCGCAGGCCGGCGCGCTGTCCGGCGCGGAAAAGGAAATGCTGCGGGGCGTGCTCAATTTATCCGAACGTCCGGTCAATACCATCATGACGCCGCGCATCGACCTCGAATACGTCGATATCCGCCAGCCGGTGCCCGAGATCATGGACAAGGTCATGCGCTTTTCGCGCTCGCACATCCTTGCGGTCGATGGCGAGGTTGACAGCGTGATGGGCACCCTGCGCCGTGACGAGCTGCTGATGGCGGCGCTCAACAAATCGGTGCCGGTCATTCCTCGCATGCTGCGCGAACCCATGTTCGTGCAGCGCAGCGTGCCGGTCATGGACATGATCGAGATCTTCAAGAAAAAACCCGTCGACCTTGCCGTCGTCGTCGATGAAGCCGGCAGCCTTGCGGGCGTCGTCACGCGCCTTGATCTGCTGGAGGCCATCGCCGGCGAATTCCCCGATCATGAAGACGCCGGCACAGCCCTGATTGCGCAGGAGGGCGAGACGCTGGTGATTGACGGCATGTCCTCGATCTACGACCTGCGCTCCCGCCTTGGCGTCGACTACGAACCCGACGGGCGCTTCAGCACGGTGGCGGGCCTGATGCTGCATGAAATGGGCCGCATGCCCGAAACAGGCAATACGTTGGACTGGAACGGCTGGCGGCTCGAAGTCGTGGGCATGGAAGGTCGCCGTATTTCGAAAATACGCGCCGTGCCGCTGCCCTCCGAAGCCTGATTTTCAGGCTTGCTCACGCTTCCAAGCGCGCTTAAAAGTGCTATAAAGGGAGGGCAATAACCCCTCTCCTGGAAAGCATCCCATGACATCCTTCAGACAGATTTTCGGCGCGGCCCTTGTTGTGCTGTGCATGACCGGCGCGGCTCTGGCGCAAGAACCCGCAGCGGCGGATAAGCAGGCCCCCGCGGCCGAAGCGTCGCTGACGCCCGAGCAGGAAGCGGCGATGAAAAGCCTTGTGCAGGGCCCCGCCGAAGTCAAACTGCGCGATGTCGCAACGCTGGCCATTCCGAAGGGCATGATGTTTGTTCCCGCGGACCAGGCCGCCGCGTTCTTGCAAAGCCAGGGCAACACCGGCACGGAAAGCGTGATGGGCATGGTTGTCCCAAAAGAAGACGAGAAGTCAGTCTGGTTTGTGGTCGCCGAATATGACGACAACGGCTTCATCAAGGACGCCGAAGCCGACAAGTTCAACGCGGATGAAATCCTCGACGGCATGAAGGAAGGCATCAAGGAGCGCAACGAGGAAATCACCAAGCTCGGCCATCCCGCCATGGAGATTGTCGGCTGGATCCAGAAACCCACCTACGACAAGGAAAAACGCCAGCTGGTCTGGTCGATCGCCGCGCGCGATGTTACTGCGCCGGGCGCTCCCGCCGCAGACCCGAACGAGAACTCGGTCAACTACAATACCTTCACGCTGGGCCGCGCGGGCTATATCAGCCTGAACCTCGTCTCAGCGCAGGGCAAGATCGAGCAGGACAAGCATGTCGCGGCCGAGCTGCTGGCGGGCCTGAAATTCGTTCAGGGCCGCCGCTACGAAGACTTCGACCCGAAAACGGATAAAGTCCCGAATACGGCCTGATGGCGCTTATCGGTGGTGTGGCGGCCAAGAAACTGGGCCTTTTCGCCGTGATCGCGGCGGCGGCCGTCAAGTTTTCAAAGATTATCATCATCGCCGCGCTGGGCCTTGCGGTGGGTGTGAAGAAATTCTTCTCCCGCAACAAGGCGGTTTGATCAGGGGATGAAGACTCTCCTTCTACTTCTCGCTACGGGCAAGCTGGGGCCGGTGCTGATGACGCTCGGCACCATGCTGATATCGATCGTTACCTACGGCTATTTTCTTGGCTGGAAATACGCCGTCGGCATCGTGCTGCTGATCTTCGTGCATGAAATGGGGCACTACCTCGCGGCGCGGCAGCGGGGATTAAAGGTCGGCGCGCCTACTTTCATCCCCTTCGTCGTCGCCTGGATCGACATGAAGGACAAGCCGCACAACGTGGAGACGGAGGCCTATGTCGGCCTTGCGGGGCCCTTCGTCGGCACGCTGGGGGCGCTTGCCTGTTATTACGCCGGGCGGCATTACGACAGCAATCTTATGCTGGCACTTTCATACGCGGGCTTCATGTTGAACCTGTTCAACCTTGTGCCCGTCTCGCCACTGGATGGCGGGCGCATCACGGCTGTGCTCTCGCCGCGCATCTGGCTGCTGGGCGTGCCGATCCTGATCGCAATGTTCTGGTGGCGGCCCAGCCCGATTTTCCTGTTGATCGCCTTCATGGCTTTCCCGCAGATCCGCCTTGCGATCAAGTATGACCCCAAGGATCCGGCCAATGCCGCCTACTACGAAATCAGCGCCGAAAACCGGTTGTTCTACGCCAGTTTCTACGTGCTGCTGGTGGCTTTCCTTGCGGTCATGACCTACGATCTCGGCATCCAGCTCGGTTTCATCGAGTCCTGAACCAAAAATAATCATTTATATTCAAAGGTTTGATTAGCGGCGGGGGCTCTATAATAGTCTTTGCATTTCCCATAATCTTTTGATACTATAGCCGGAATTAAAAAAGCAAAAAAACGACACGACTTCAAACTTTTAACCGGCAAATACAGGGCGCGTAATGACCGACAGCACGCAGGCTGACAAAGATTGGGAAGCGAAGGGGATGGTGACCGACCTCCTCTACTTCGCCATGAAGGGCGATGTGAAGGAAGTGGAAAGCCTGATCGCCAAAGGCGTCGACATCAACGGCACTGAAAATTACACACCCGAAACCGCGCTCTATTACGCCGCCAGCAGCGGAGATGCGCGCATGGTTGCGCTGCTGCTCTCGCATGGCGCTGAAACAACCATGAACCATCCCACCACCACGCCGCGCATCATCGCGCTGGCCAAGAATTTCGACAACGTGGCGAAACAGATCGACAACGAGGAAAAGCGCCGCCGCGAAGCAAAAGCCGCAGAAGAAAAACAGCGCCGCATCGACGATGCCCTGAGCTGCGTCGAGGGCGGAACAACAACCCCCATAAAAGTCGCCAGCCCGTTGAAACTGGGCCGGAAGGCGGGCGCATGACAACCGGTCCCGTCATCACTGGCGAACGCGCGCCAGACGCGGCAACGGACTTCCAGAACGCCGCGCGCGAGCCCTATGCGATCAAGGATATCACCGAGGCGATCCGCAAAAAAGACACGGAAAAGCTGCGGGTGATACTGGCCAGCAAGGAGGTCAAGGACCTCAATGCCTGTGACGAGCACCAGATGACGCCGGTTTTCAGGGCTATTACCGCAGACTCGGTCGAATGCCTGTGGCAGTTGCTTGCGGCGGGCGCCAGCGCGAAGACGCAATCAAGGGGAATGGAGGAAACGCCCATTTCCTATGCCGTTGTCCGCCATCACGCGTCGGTGCCGGTGGTGAAGGTGCTGCTGCAATATGGCGCGGATCCGAACGTGAAGTCGCGCGAAGACGACAAGCTTCCCGTGCTGCAGGCCGCCCTCCAAGGCAAGGAAACCATCCTGAACCTGCTGTTGGATGCCGGCGCCGATATCGAAGGCACCGACAATTCCGGCCAGACCGCCGCCATGTACGCGGCAAGGAAGGGGCATACGGGCATCCTGCGCATCCTGATCGAGCGCGGGGCGAATATCGAGAAACACGGCGGCCAATTCGATTACTGCCCGCTAATCGAAGCTGTGCTCAACCAGCGGCGCGATGCTTTCGAGCTGTTGCTGGAATCAGGTGCCTCCCCCGCCGCCACATGCAAGAACGGGGGAACTGTCCTGATGTATGCCGCCTGGACCGGTTCGGTATCCGCCATCGGGGCGCTGGCAAAGCTGGAGCTCGACCTGGATACGCAGAAAAAAGACGACGGTTGCAGCGCCCTGATGTGGGCGGTTCTTGGCAGTAAAAAATACGCCGTGGAAAAACTGCTGGAGCTTGGCGCGGATCCCTGCCTGCGCAATAATGAGGGCAAATCCGCCGCCAACCTTGCGCGCGAGAACGGGCATGACGATATCGCCGCGCTGATCGAAGCCAAGGCCTTGCTGTTCGTCAGGAACGGTCAAAAGGTGCAAAAACCCTTCCGCATTACCTTGGGGGCGAAACATGGCCAGTGATGCTTTCAATGCCGCCTCTGCGCCGGAATACAAGCTGCCGGACCTGCTCTCGGCCATCGAGAAAAAAGACGCGGCGCTGACCGCCGCCATCCTTGCCTCGGGACAGGTGCCGATCGAGGCCGCGGGCGAGGACGGCTGGACGCCGCTTTACCGCGCCATGGCCACGGGCGAAACCGCTTTCGTGAAACAGGTGCTCGATGCCGGCGCGAAGGTTGAAATCGCGCCCAGCTATGTCGATCATAACGGCTATACGCCGCTGGCCTTTGCCATTACCTATTACCGTTCTACGCCCGCGATTTTCGCGCTGATACTGGCTGCCGGCGCGAAAATCGACACGCCCGATAGCGCCCGCGACGGCAAGATGCCGATCGAGCTGGCGGTCAAGCGCAACGACGAGCAAATCGTCGAAACGCTGCTTCAAAGGGGTGCGGACCCGAACCAGCAGATATGGCATGGCGAAACCGTCGTGCATCTGGCGGCGAAGGAGGGGTATGGCGAGATTATCCGCCTGCTCAAGGCCTATGGCGGCGACCTTGACCGGCGCGGCCAATTCCTGTCGTCGCCGCTCGACAAGGCGCTGCAGCACCAGCACCGCGAGGCGTTTGAAGTGCTGGTGGAACTGGGCGCGAATGTCGAGCAGCGCTTCGACAATCCGCGCTACGACAACCGCTCGACGCTGCTGATGTCCGCCGCGATTGCCGGCGAGACGGGCGTGATCGATTTCCTCATCGGCAAGGGTTACGACGTGAACTACCAGAACAAGGAAGGCAAGACGGCGCTGCATTATGCGGCCAACGTGGGCCGCGCGGCTGCGGTGCGCCGGCTGCTGGAGCTTGGCGCCGATCCCAACCTCAAGACGGAGGAAGGAAGCACCGCGCGCCAGCTGGCTGAAATACGGGGCAATACGCACATCATGGGCCTGATTGACCAAAAGATCCAGGATACGCTGAAGGCCGGCACGGGCGCCGCCATCAAGCCGTCGAAACCCTTCAGGATTACGTTGGGGGGCAAGCATGGCTAAAGACGCCTTCAACGACGAGGCCAAGACTTATACGATTGGCGACCTTAAGTTGGCGATTAGGGATCAGCAGCTTTCGCTCGTGAAGGAAATACTGGCCTCGCGGCAGGTAACGGATATTGACGAGATGGATGCCGCAAGTTGGACGCCGCTGTTGCAGGCGGTTGCGACGGGCAACAGGGATATCGTCGCCGCGCTGATCGACGGCGGCGCGCGCGTGAATGCGCCGGAACCGAGCATGGGCCATACGCCGCTCTCGCGCGCGGTTTCCGGCTGGTACGGCGGCAAGCCCGCCATGGTCTCGCTGCTGCTGTCACGCGGCGCGGATCCGAATATCCTGCCCATCAACCCCGGCGAAGGGCCGCTGCTGTCGGCGGCCGAAAAGGGCTATGAAACAATCATGCTGATGCTGCTGGGCAAGGGCGCCGCTATCGAGCAGGAAGACACCTGGGGCAAGACGGCAATCCATGTGGCGGCGGAACACGGGCAGGCCGCCATCATCCGCATCCTTGCCGAACACGGCGCAGAACTTGACAAGCTCGGCGCGCTGGCGCTTTCAAAGGCCATTTCCGCCCATAGCCGCGAGGCTTTCGATGCCTTGATCGAATGCGGCGCAAACCCCTTGGCCCCCTTGCGCGGGCGCAAGACGCTGCTGATGGTTGCAGCTGAAACAGGCGTCACGGGCGTGATGCCCGTTCTGGTCGAAAAGGGCGTCGATCTCGACTGCGCCGATGAAAACGGCAAAACCGCCCTGATGCTGGCCGCCGAAGCAGGCATCAGCGAAAGCGTGCGCAAGCTGCTGGCGCTGGGCGCGAACCCCGCGCTGACGACGCCCGATGGCAAAACGGCCCGGCAGCTGGCGGAAGAGGCCGGGCACGATCATATCCTCTACACCATCGATAACGCGCCGCGCAAAGACGCTCCGGCGTCCACGCGTCCCTTCAGGATAAAACTGGCGGCGAAGAATGGGTTTGCATGATTGAAGACATCGCCGGAGAAGTAATGGCTAACAGGCTTCCGCCCATACAGGAACTCTGCAAGGCGGCGGAAAAGGGCGATGCGGCGGCTGTTCGCGCTATTTTGAAAGAAAATCCTAAAATCAATATCGACGCGCAGGCCAGCATGGGCATGACGCCGCTTGTCCTGGCGGTGATGTCGAAGGATGTTGAAACCGTGAAGGTATTGCTGGAATCCGGTGCAAAGCCCGACCAGCCGACCGGCCTGTCCCAGACGCCCTTGCTGATCGCCGCCGCGGGTAACCAGATCGCGATTGCGCGCTTGCTGCTGGATAAAGGGGCAGGGGCCGACAAGACCGACGCCACCGGCTCCCGCCCGCTCGATGTGGCTGTGGACGGCGGGATGCTGGACATGATGCGGCTTTTGCTGAAACATAAATCGGATATAGAGTGGCGGGATGATTTTGACCTGACTGCCCTCCTCAGGGCCGTGCAGGGTGGGCAGATTGGGGCCATGCAAGTGTTGAAAGAACACGGCGCTAACCTTAATAATGGCGACGCTGCGGGCAATACGCCGCTGATGTACGCGATCCGGAGCGGCAGCCCTAAGCTGTTCGACGCGATGATCGATCTTGGCGCGGATATCAACAAAGGCAATAAATTGTTCACCACGCCGTTGATCGCGGCGGCGGAATGCGGAAACACTTACGCGGCTGCCGGGCTTATCGCGCGCGGCGCGCCGCTTCAGGCTGCGGACGGCGCGGGCCGCACGGCGCGCCAGCATGCCTCCATCAACGGTCGCAAGGATATCGTCGGCCTGATCGACGCGGAAACGTCGCGCCTTGTCCACCTGCAGGTCGAAGCCGACATGGAAAAGGGCAGCGCGGTCAGGCCCATGAAGAAACTCGCGTTTCGCAAAAGAATCTAGATAGAGAGCGTCTTGCGCAGGCGTTGCAGGAAGCCGCTTTCCTGCGCGGTTTCCACCAGGGGCTGGTCGACGGCGATTTTCGCACCAAGGTCTTTGCCCTTCGTCTTTTCCTCGATCGCCTTGGCGACCTTGTCCCATTCGGGGCCGGTTGTGCAAAGCGGCATGTCGTTAATGCCGCCGTGTTCCATGGCGGTTTTCACGATGCGGGCGGCGACGTAGAATTCCAGCGAATTCTTGCGCGCGTGGATGCAGACTTGTCCCAGCTGCTCAAGGCGTTTCTGGCAGACGTCCCGGCCGGGCGCGCCGTCCTCCACGCCCTTGGCGATGAAAGCGGAGGTCAGCTCGGCGCGGCTGTCCTTGTCGCTGGCGAAGGTCTCGCCGTGCTTGTGGGCGATAGCGGCGATCTGTGCGGGTGACAGTTCGAGGAAATTGACTTTTTTGGGATTGATGATCAGGTTGTCCGCGCCCGCCGTTGTCAGGTGCACAAGGTCGCCCTCGAGGAAGAAGTCGACGGCGCGCTCATCGGCGATCAGCTGCGCGTCTTTCTTGTCCATCGTTCCGCGCTTCAACCCGCGCATGATGGCGAAACCGTCGGCCTTGTTTTCCGACTTGTTGGTCGCGGTATCGGCCTCGGCCACGACGATATGGCCGAGTTCGTGGTCGAAGACAAAGGCCGCCTGTTTTTCGGGCGCGTGCTGGAAGAGGGTGATGTCCTTGCAATAGTGGCTATGGATGGCGAGGATCTGCTTGCCTTCGGTTTTCGCGTTGAAGGCGAAGCCGCTGCACGTCGTCGTGAAAGTATCGAGCGCGCCGCCGCGCTGCATGGCGTTCTTGGTTTTTTCCGACAGGCTGTCGACCCAGTCGCGCAGCTTCTGGTCGGCGTCGGGCGCGTCGAGGTCGACGAAGGTCACGTTCTTCGTCTGCTCGGGGAAGTCGTGCTGCGCTTCTTCTACAGCCTTGTTGAAATCGAAATCGTCTGCCATGCACCATAGGCCTGTAAATATTAGGTTTATTATATACCGGTGCAGGTTAACGCTTGATTATTGGTCATAATCTTGCGAAATGGCGCTTCTTAATAAAAAGTTAAATGGACTCTGGAATTCGCTGGTCACGTGAATCCGCTTCGGGCTAGAATCGGGGCGGGGACTTAGCTGATGCTTCAATTACTTGATATCGCGCTCTATTTGCTGCATTTCGCCGTGCTGGCCTTCGGGCTGACGGGCTGGATGCACCTGCGCACGCGCATGGCGCACCGCTTCGTGGTTGCCGGAATCGCGGCCTGCTGGTTTGTGATAGGCCCGCTTAAGGGCGAAACCGGCTGGTGCCCGCTGACCGCCCTGCAATGGCAGGTGAAGCAGGCGGCGGGGATGCGCGAACTGCCCTCCAGCTGGATAGATCATCTTTTAACGCAGGGCGGCATGATGGTGAACGCGCAGATGATCGATATCATCTCCTCCGTGGCCTTCGTCGTCCTGATCGCGCTGACCGGCTTTATGTGGCTGACGGAACGGGGTTTTGTGCGCGATATGCGTCACGCCTGATCCCCTCTTGCCATTCTTTTTGTCCTGCCTAAAATAGCGGGCGTCCTAATATATTATTATATTATAAGGTGCAAGCCATGAAATACCTGCTGCCGCTGCTGATCTGCCTTCTCCTCGCCACGCCTGCGCTGGCGCAGGATGACAGCGATGGTGCCTCTGCGCAGCAGGAGGAAGCGGCTGCCCCGGAGGCTGAAGCCGGCACCCCGGATCTGGCCGATGGCGCAGTCCCCGAAGAAAACCAGACAGACATGGAAAGCCTGCGCAGCCGCGCCGCCGAGTACAAGGCGCAGCTGGCCGAAGAAGTGCCCACGACCGAGGAAATGAAGGATCTTGCCGAAAAATATGACGTCAAGCCGCCCACCGCCGACCAGCTCCGCGATTTCGGCACGCGCCATCAGGGCAAGTTCAACAAGGCGCTCGATTACGCCAAGCAGTTCCAGGAATTCCGGCGCGAACAGTCGCAGGATTACGAGAGCGGCGCGCTTGCGCCCGCTGAATAATGACGCCCGTGCAACTGCTGCTTGCCGATATCGCTTTCGATATCGTGCATCTGGGCGTCATCTTCTTCAATCTATTCGGCTGGATCTGGCCCGCCACGCGCCTTGCGCACCGCTGGCTGGTGGCGGCGACTGTGGTCTGCTGGCTTGGCATCGGCGCATGGTACGGCACGATCGGCTATTGCCCGCTGACCGACTGGCACTGGCAGGTGAAGAACGCACGCGGAACTGGCACGCCGGCTTATTCCTATATCGATTACCTGCTGCAAATGGCCGGCATCCATGCCGATCCGGTTTATATCGATGCGGGCGTCGCCGTTGTTTTCATCAGCGTAGTGGCCGTCACAGTGTACCTGTGGTGGCGCGACAGCGGGCTTACTTCACCCGCTCGAAGAACTGCTCCACATTGATTTTCAAATCGTCTTCGCTGTCGCGGTCGAAGGGGTTTTCGAGGTGCGTCTGGATATTGTCGAGGCTCGCCAGCACCACAGCCGTCAGCACGGGCGTGACATAGACGATGCTGGCCGGAATATCCTTCGCCAGCCAGGCGAAGTAGGGTCCGTAGGCGACAGGCATTAAAACGATAAAGACCTTACGGAACGCGTTCAGCGTGCGCGGCGTGCGGTACTGGTAGATGTGTTTTATCTTTTCGAAGCTTATCATCACCTTGCTAAGGTACTGGTTGCAGCGCGACACCTCGCTGGCGTTCACCCCGCCGCCGCGCAGTCGGTCGCGGATAAACAGCGAGATGCCGGAAAAGGTGTCGTAGACCGCGCGCTCGTTCTCCCGCATCTGCACGACGGGGTTGGTGAACATGGTGCGGAAGGCCTCGAACAGCCCGCGCAGCAGTTCGCGGCAGTCGGAGATATCTTTTTCGTTCGGTTTTTCCTGCCAGTCGCGTACGGCGAGGTAGAGAGCCTTCACATGCGCCTTGATGTCGCCGTAATGGTCGAGCGCTAGCTCGCGGCGTTTGTACGCGGCGTCAATGGAAAAGACGATGGGGAAGACCACGGCCGTCACCACCAGCGCCAGCGGGAATTCCGCCACCAGCCCGTTGGAGATGCAGAGGTAGGTTGAGGCCACGGCCAGCGCCGAAACCCAGAGGCTCTTGAAATTGATGATCAGGAATATCGCGCCAGCGCCGCCCATGCTGTTGTCCTTTTAAATTGGTGGACGCGCAGCATACAGAAAATATCTTGCGTCTTCAACCCGTGCGCATTTTGAAGCGCAGGGGCCCGCGCACGGTGATATCCTGCTTCAGCTTCGGGTTGCCGATATCGTTGACTTTTTTCGCGGCGATTTCGGTATCCAGCACGTCGCTGCCGGCTGTGAGCTTGAAATCCTTTTCCCTGGCGATGTCGCAGGCGCTTTTGCCGTCATTGTTGACTTCATAGATATCCGCGCCTCCCGCCACCAGCGCGTCGACGGTTTTCAGTTCCCCCCATTCGCAGGCGTACATCAGGGCGGTCATGCCCTTTGCGTCTTTGAGGTCGGGATCCGCGCCCGTGTTCAATAACAGCTGGACGCATTTCTCCGCGCCCACTTCGGCCACGATCATCAGGGCGGTCAATTGCCGCCCGCTACTGTCGCTTTCCCACCGCATATTCGGGTCCGCGCCGGCATCCAGCAGCGGTTTCAGGCGGTCGGGGCTGCGCGACATGGCCGCGCTGACGACGGTGCCAAGGCCGTTCTGGTCGGTGGCCTTGTGGCTGGCGCCCATTTCCAGCAACATTTTCACCTCATGCCCGCTGCCCGAGCGGATGGCAGTCATCAGTTGGCTGTCGAGGCGTTCCTGTTCGTAATCGTGCGCCATGAATTCTCCTATGAAGGGGGTGCTGGCGGTTTTTTCAGCTGCAGCGGCTTCTTGACCGGAATTTCCTTTTCCAGCCCTTCCAGCAGCGTGCGGATGTTCGACATGGTGTTCTGCGCATTGTCCCAGCGCGTCTTGCCTGCGGCGACGCCGCTGGCCGAGACAGGCGCGGCGCCCGTCAGTGCCGCATCCTTTATCACCACATCCAGTATCTTCAGGCCGTAGCGGTCCAGCATGATGTCCTGTGTCGCCAGCATCAGCCTTTCGCAGATATCGTCCGCTGCGGCGGCAAAACCGGCGGGGGTCAGCTGCAGGGCCTCGCGCCTGAGGGCGAGGTGGAGGCGCGAGCCCACGTGCCCTTCGGGCGCGGAGGAGAAGCTTTTGTATTTACCCCTGTCTGCCACGGTGAAGGACACGGCATAGGGGATATCGGCATGGCTGCCGTCCTGCATCCTGACGGTCAAGGTGTGCTCGTACCGGAAAGGCTTCCTGAGTTTTTTATTGAACAGGTCTTTGAGCGGGGACAGCAGCCCGGGCTTGGCGGGCGTCCTGTCATTTAGCATCTTCAGCCGGTGGGCGACGTTCTCGAAGCCGATGGCATGGTGGTCCATGACGGTATCAATGGCCACCTGCACGGCTTTGGCCTTGTCGGTTTCCAGATATGCGATGAATTCTTCCGAAGCGTCGCCCTTCTCGACGAAGGCAAGGAAATCCGCCTGCCGCTCGGGGGGCAGGGACTTCGCCAGCTCGGCGGGGCTCAGGGGATCGGGGTTCTTCTGCATCGGACCGCTTGCCAGGGTGAATGAACGTGTATATACATAATATATCCGGAGGAGCGGGGTCAATATAATCCATAACTTTCCTGCTGCACGTGCACATATCCACACCGATTTTCCTTGCATTCCAGTGAAATAGGGATATATTCTGCCGCACCGCGCGATTCTTTATCAGAAGATCGCGGGGATAGCTGTGGGAGGCTCCCCGGCAGAGACCAGCCGGAGCCGCACCACAACCCTTTGACCTAAAAGGAGAAATAGAATGGCAAAGAAAGTACAAGGCTATATCAAGCTGGTCGTTCCGGCTGGTAAAGCAAACCCCTCGCCGCCCATCGGTCCCGCTCTCGGCCAGGCCGGCGTGAACATCATGGAATTCTGCAAAGGCTTCAACGCGCAAACCCAGGGCATGGAACCTGGCATGCCGATCCCTTGCGTGATCACGGTCTATGCTGACCGTTCCTTCACGTTCGTGATCAAGACGCCTCCTGCTTCCTACTACGTCATGAAGGCCGCCAAGCTTGAAAAAGGCTCGGGCGCGACCGGCAAGGAAGCCAACGTCGGCAAGATCACCAAGTCGCAAGTGCGCGAAATCGCAACTGCAAAACTGAAAGATATGAACGCAGCGAACGTCGAAACCGCGATGAAATCCATCGCCGGCACCGCACGCTCGATGGGCGTCGAAGTGGTGGAGGGCTAACACATGGCCAAGAAAAAAGAAGAGACCAAAGGCAAGAAATCCCTCTACACCAAGCGCCTGCGCAAAACGCGCGAAGCGCAAGACCGCACCAAGGTCTGGACGCTGGAAGAGGCTGTCAAGTTCATCAAGGCGAACGCCAACGCGAAATTCGATGAAACCATCGAACTCGCCATCAATCTCGGCATCGACACCAAGCAGTCGGACCAGAACGTCCGCGGCATGGTTATCCTGCCGAACGGCACCGGCAAGACGATCCGCGTGGCTGTTTTCGCTAAAGGCCCCAAGGCCGAAGAAGCGAAAAAAGCCGGCGCTGACGTTGTCGGCGACGATGATCTCGCGGCTGAAGTGCAGAAAGGCAAAATGCCTTTCGAGCGCGTGATCGCTACCCCCGACATGATGGGTACGGTCGGTAAGCTCGGCCAGATCCTCGGCCCGAAAGGCCTGATGCCTAACCCGAAACTGGGTACCGTGACGATGGACGTCACCGGCGCAGTCAAGGCGGCGAAGGGCGGCTCGGTCGAGTTCCGCGCTCAAAAAGAAGGCATCGTCCACGTCGGCGTGGGCAAGGCCTCTTTCGATGAAAAGAAACTTTGCGAAAACATCCGCGCCCTGATGGACGCGCTTGTGAAAGCAAAACCGCAGACGATGAAAGGCAACTATCTCCGCAAGGCGAGCCTTTCCTCGACGATGGGCCCCGGCGTGAAGCTGGATCTCGCGAGCCTGGTTCGGGCTGCTGCGTAACTAAATTTGGGCTTCGGCCCAAATCCCTGTCCGAGACTACAGGTCCCCGCAAGGGTTTAAACCGCAAGGGCCAGTACAGACGAGGAAGTAAAGTTTTAACGGTACTACGGTTATGGCTTGACGCTTCGGGACGGGAACTACAGGTGGGGGGCAGACTATCGCCCTCTTCGTGAAACCCGGCAAACTTCCCCCAAGGAAGCGCGCCATACGAAAAGAAACGGAGAATATCCCGTGGATCGTGCAAAAAAAGCTGAAGTCGTCACTGGCTTGCAAAAGACGCTCGGCGAAATCGAGTCCATCGTCGTGACCCAGAATACGGGTCTGACGGCGGCGCAGGTTTCCGAGCTTCGCGTGAAAACGCGCAAGGAAGGCGTCGACTTCAAGGTATCCAAGAACCGGCTCGTGCTCAGGGCTCTCAAAGGTACGCGCTTTGAAGGCATCGGCCCTATGCTCAAAGGCCCCGTCGGCATCGCCACGTCGAAAGACGCTGTCGCTGCCGCGAAGATCATCGCCAACTTCGCCAAGGATAACGAAAAGCTCGTTATCATCGGCGGATCGCTCGGCGAAAAGGTCCTCGACCCGGCGGCCATTGTGGCACTGTCGAAACTCCCGTCGCTGAACGAACTGCGTGGCAAACTGGCTGGCCTGCTCAAAGCACCCGCCCGTCAGATCGCCACCATCGCAGCAGCGCCGGCTTCGCAAGTGGCTCGTGTCATCGGCGCTTACGCCGCGAAAGGCTAAGCTATACAGCTGGTTAATGTAAACAAACGAACTATATAACAAGGAGTACTAAAAATGGCTGATTTGGCAAAAATCGTTGAAGAACTGTCGAAACTGACGGTTCTGGAAGCTTCCGAACTCTCGAAGCTCCTCGAAGAAAAATGGGGCGTCTCTGCTGCTGCTCCGGTCGCTGTTGCGGCTGTCGGCGGCGCAGGTCCCGCTGCTGAAGCAAAAACCGAATTCGATGTTGTCCTGGCTGCTGCCGGCGACAAGAAAATCGAAGTCATTAAAGTCGTTCGCGAAATCACGGGTCTCGGCCTGAAAGAAGCGAAAGACCTGGTCGAAGGCGCTCCCAAGCCCCTGAAAACCGGCGTTGCGAAAGCAGATGCTGACGCAATCAAGAAGAAACTTGAAGAAGTCGGCGCGAAAGTCGAACTGAAGTAATCCTTTAGGGATTATTTCGGTCGCAATTGCGACGAAACAGATAAGGCGGCGGGGATTTTTCCCTGCCGCCCCTTCTGCTAAAAGGATACCCCTGTCACTTACGGGAACTGCACTAAAGCCTAAACTTCACTAATCGGCACTAGCATCAAGATTTTTCAGGACGTCGGAAGTCATGTGGTGGGCTCCGTTTTCTGTCCTTCGGGTACTTCGGGTTGGGGTTCTTACGCCCAAAATATTGACATTTTTCGGTCTCACAAGGAAAAGCCATGAGCTCAAAGAAAGCACTTCGCACCCTCACTGACAGCAAAAGCTACACCGGCCGCAAGCGTATCCGCCGCAGCTTCGGAAAAATTCCCGAAGTGTGCGAAATGCCGAACCTGATCGAAGTGCAGCGCAATTCCTACGAAAAATTCCTGCAGCGCGAAACCAAGCACCAGGATCGCGTGACCGAAGGCCTGCAAGAGGTCTTCAAGTCCGTCTTCCCCATCAAGGATTTCTCCGGCCGCGCCGAGATCGACTTCGTGCGCTATGAACTGGAAGAACCCAAGTACGACGTGGAAGAATGCGTCCAGCGTGGCATGACCTACGCGGCGCCGCTGCGCGTTACGCTGCGCCTCTCGACCTTCGACATCGACGAAGCTTCGGGCGCCCGCACCATCCGCGACATCAAGGAACAGGATGTCTACATGGTGGACATGCCCCTGATGACCGACAACGGTACCTTCATCGTCAACGGCACCGAGCGCGTGATCGTTTCGCAGATGCACCGTTCGCCTGGCGTGTTCTTTGACCACGACGGCGGCAAGACCCACTCGTCCGGCAAATACCTGTTTGCCGCGCGCGTCATTCCCTATCGCGGCTCCTGGCTCGATTTCGAATTCGACGCCAAAGACCTCGTGTACGTCCGTATCGACCGCCGCCGCAAGCTGCCGGTGACGACCTTCCTGCTGGCGCTGGACAACGAAGAGTCCGCGAAATACCGCGAACGTCAGCAAAAAGCCGGCAAGCCCGTCGACCCGACCAAGATTCAGGGCCTGTCGAAAGAAAGCATCCTGCACTACTTCTACCAGATCATTTCGTATGAAAAGACGAAAGACGGCTGGAAGACCGGCTTCGTGCCCGAACGCTATCGCGGCATCAAGATCAAGTACGACCTCGTCGACGCAAAAGGCAACAAGGTGAAAGTGCCCGCTGGCACCAAGATCACCGCCCGCCAGGCGCGCAAGCTGGAAGAAGACGGCATGAAAGAAGTCGTCATCCAGTCCGAAGAGCTGGTCGGCGCCTATGTCGCCCGCACCGTGCTTGACGAAAAAACCGGCGAAGTCGTCTTTGAAGCCGGCGAAGAGCTGGATGCAAAAGCCGTCGAGAAAATCGAGAAGCTGGGCCTCAAGAACCTCGAAATGCTGGCGATCGACCACATCAACGTGGGCGGCTATATCCGCAACACGCTGGCGGCCGACAAGTGCCGCAACCGCGAAGACGCCCTGATCGACATCTACCGCGTCATGCGCCCCGGCGAACCGCCGACGCTGGAATCGGCCGACACGCTGTTCCGCGGCCTGTTCTTCGACTTCGAGCGCTATGACCTTTCCCCGGTCGGCCGCGTGAAGATGAACGCGCGCCTTGATTTCAAGACCGACGACCAGGTCCGCATCCTGCGCAAGGATGACATCATGGCGATCCTGAAAATCCTCGTCGACCTGAAAGACGGTCGCGGCGAAACGGACGACATCGACCACCTGGGCAACCGCCGCGTCCGCTCCGTGGGCGAATTGATGGAAAACCAGTGCCGCATCGGTCTGATGCGCATGGAACGCGCCATCCGCGAACGCATGTCGTCGGTCGATATCGACACCGCCATGCCGCACGACCTGATCAACGCGAAGCCGGCTGCCGCTGCCGTCCGCGAATTCTTCGGCTCCTCGCAGCTGTCGCAGTTCATGGACCAGACCAACCCGCTCTCCGAGATCACCCACAAGCGCCGCATGTCGGCCCTTGGACCTGGCGGTCTGACCCGCGAGCGCGCAGGCTTCGAAGTCCGCGACGTTCACCCGACCCACTACGGCCGTATCTGCCCGATTGAAACCCCCGAGGGTCCGAACATCGGTCTGATCAACTCGCTCTCCACCTATGCCCGCATCAACCAGTACGGCTTCATTGAATCCCCGTACCGCAAGATCGTGAACGGCAAAGTGACAGACGACGTTGTTTACATGTCGGCCATGGAAGAGGGCAAATACACCATCGCCCAGGCCAACGCCGAACTCGACGCCAAGATGGGCTTCGTGAGCGACCTCGTCTCCTGCCGCCGTGGCGGTGACTACATCCTGTCGCCCCGCGACCAGATCGACCTGATCGACGTCTCGCCGAAGCAGATCGTCTCCGTGGCCGCCGCGCTCATTCCGTTCCTCGAGAACGACGACGCGAACCGCGCGCTCATGGGCTCGAACATGCAGCGCCAGGCTGTTCCGCTGATGCGCTCCGACGCGCCGCTGGTCGGCACGGGCATGGAACACGCCGTCGCGCGTGACTCCGGCTCGGCTATCACGGCTGTCCGCTCCGGCATGGTCGACAGCGTCGACGCTAACCGTATCGTCGTGCACGCAACCGACGAGAAAGACAGCGCGAAGTCGACCGTCGACATCTACAAGCTGAAAAAGTTCACCCGTTCCAACCAGAACACCTGCATCACGCAGACCCCGCTTGTGAAAGTGGGCGACCGCGTCGAAGCCGGCGACATCATCGGCGACGGTCCCTCGACCGAGCTGGGCGAACTGGCCCTTGGCCGTAACGTGCTCGTCGCGTTCATGCCCTGGAACGGCTACAACTTCGAAGACTCCATCCTGATCTCCGAACGCATCGCCGCCGACGACGTCTTCACCTCGATCCACATCGAGGAATTCGAAGTCATGGCGCGCGACACGAAACTGGGCCAGGAAGACATCACCCGCGACATCCCGAACGTCGGCGAGGAAGGCCTCAAGCACCTCGACGAAGCCGGTATCGTCTACATCGGCGCTGATGTGAAGGCTGGCGACATCCTCGTCGGTAAAGTAACGCCGAAAGGCGAAAGCCCGATGACGCCGGAGGAAAAACTCCTGCGCGCCATCTTCGGTGAAAAAGCCTCCGACGTGAAAGACACCTCGCTCCGCGTTCCGCCCGGCATCTCGGGCACGATCGTCGAAGTGCGCGTCTTCTCCCGCCGCGGCGTCGACAAAGACCAGCGCGCCCTGTCTATCGAGCGCGCCGAGATCGAACGCCTCGCGAAAGACCGCGACGACGAACGCCGGATTTACGAACGCGGCTATTACGGCCGTATGCGCGAAGTCCTGGCAGGCAAGACCATCGCCAAGCCGATCGAAGGCCTGAAGAAGGGCGAAAAAATCACGACGGGCGACCTCGATCTCACGAAACGCGCTGAATGGCGCGAGATCGTCGTCAGCGACGAGAAGACGATGGGCGACATCGAAAGCATGGGCCAGACCTTCGATCGCGCGATCGAAGACCTGACGCAGTGCTTCGAGAACAAGGTCGAAAAACTGCAGCGCGGCGACGAAATGCTGCCCGGCGTGATGAAAACCGTAAAGGTCTTCATCGCCGTGAAACGCAAGCTGCAGCCCGGCGACAAAATGGCCGGCCGCCACGGCAACAAAGGGGTCGTGTCCAAGATCATGCCGGTCGAGAACATGCCCTACCTGGAAGACGGCACTCCCGTCGACCTCGTGCTGAACCCGCTGGGCGTGCCTTCGCGCATGAACGTCGGTCAGATTCTTGAAACCCACTTGGGCTGGGCAACCGCGCGCCTTGGCAAGCAGATCGGCGAGATCGTCGACCGCTACCATCGCGCCACGGGCGCCGAGCGCGAAAAGCAGGAAAAAGACCTCCATGCCAAGCTGAAAGTGGCTTACGGCGACAAGGCGTATAAAGAAGACGTCGCGACGCTGAAGCACGGCGAGCTGTTCGAAATGTGCGGCAACATCCGCAACGGCGTGCCGATCGCTACGCCCGTCTTCGACGGCGCTGTGGAAGCTGACATCAACAAGATGCTGGAAGACGCAGGCCTGAACACCTCGGGCCAGGTGAAGCTCATCGACGGCCGTACCGGCGACTACTTCGAGCGCGAAGTGACCGTCGGCTACATCTACATGCTGAAGCTGCACCACCTTGTCGACGACAAGATCCACGCACGCTCCATCGGTCCGTACTCGCTCGTTACGCAGCAGCCCCTCGGCGGTAAAGCCCAGTTCGGCGGCCAGCGCTTCGGGGAGATGGAAGTCTGGGCGCTGCAGGCATACGGTGCGGCTTACACGCTGCAGGAAATGCTCACCGTCAAGTCGGACGACGTCGCAGGCCGTACCAAGGCTTACGAGTCGATCGTCCGCGGCGACGATACGTTCGAGATCGGTATCCCGGAATCCTTCAACGTCTTGGTGAAGGAATTGCGGTCGCTGGGTCTGAACGTTGACCTGAAGCAAAGCCAGAACAATTAATCGGAATTTGGGAGAATACCTATGAATGAAGTAATGAACCTCTTCGGTCAGGTCCAAGGCCCCCAAAGCTTCGACCAGATCCGCATCTCGATCGCCAGCCCCGAACAGGTCCTTTCCTGGTCGTTCGGCGAGATCAAGAAGCCCGAAACCATCAACTACCGCACCTTCAAGCCGGAAAAAGACGGCCTGTTCTGCGCGCGCATCTTTGGCCCCGTGAAGGATTACGAATGCCTTTGCGGTAAATACAAGCGCATGAAGTACAAGGGCATCATCTGCGAGAAGTGCGGCGTCGAAGTCACGCTCTCGAAGGTGCGCCGCGACCGCATGGGCCATATCCAGCTGGCGTCGCCGGTTGCGCATATCTGGTTCCTGAAATCGCTGCCCTGCCGCATCGGCCTGATGATGGACATGACGCTGAAGGATCTTGAGAAGGTCCTGTACTTCGAAAGCTTCATCGTCATCGACCCGCTGATGACCCCGCTGAAGCCCCTGCAACTGCTGACGGAAGAAGAATATTCCGACGCGCAGGACAAGTACGGCGAAGACGCCTTCAAGGCAGGCATCGGCGCCGAAGCGCTGAAAGAACTGCTGTCGGCTGTTTCGCTGGACAAGGAAAAGGCACAGCTGGAGCAAGACCTGCTGGCCGCCGGTTCCTCCGACGCCAAGAAGAAAAAGATCGTCAAGCGCCTGAAACTCATCGACGCGTTCCTGAACTCCGGCACGCGCCCCGAGTGGATGATCCTTGATGTCGTGCCGGTCATTCCGCCCGAACTGCGACCGCTGGTCCCCCTCGACGGTGGCCGCTTCGCAACCTCGGATCTGAACGACCTGTATCGCCGCGTCATCAACCGTAACAACCGTCTCCGCCGCCTGATCGAGCTGCGCGCGCCCGACATCATCGTGCGCAACGAAAAACGCATGCTGCAGGAAGCCGTCGACGCTCTGTTCGACAACGGCCGCCGCGGCCGAGTCATCACCGGCGCCAACAAGCGCCCGCTGAAGTCGCTCGCCGATATGCTGAAAGGTAAACAAGGCCGCTTCCGCCAGAACCTTCTCGGTAAACGCGTCGACTATTCGGGCCGCTCCGTCATCGTCGTGGGTCCCGAACTGAAACTGCACCAATGCGGTCTTCCCAAGAAGATGGCGTTGGAGTTGTTCAAGCCCTTCATCTACAACCGCCTTTCGATGTACGCGCTTGCGTCCACCGTGAAAGCGGCGAAGCGCATGGTCGAAAAAGAGCGTCCGGAAGTCTGGGACATTCTCGAGGAAGTCATCCGCGAGCATCCCGTTCTGCTGAACCGCGCTCCGACTCTGCACCGCCTCGGCATTCAGGCTTTCGAGCCCGTGCTGATCGAAGGCAAAGCCATCCAGCTGCACCCGCTGGTCTGCACGGCCTTCAACGCCGACTTTGACGGCGACCAGATGGCCGTTCACGTCCCGCTGTCCATTGAATCGCAGCTCGAAGCCCGCGTACTCATGATGTCGACCAACAACATCCTGCGCCCCGCGGACGGCAAGCCTATCATCGTTCCCTCGCAGGACATCGTCCTCGGCCTCTACTACCTCTCGATGGCCTTTGACGGATTGAAGGGCGAAGGTTCCATGTATAAGGACATGGCGGAAATCGAGATGGCCCTGCACAACAAGGTCGTCACGCTCCACACCAAGGTCAAGGCCCGTTACCTGACGGTCGACAAGGACAACAAGCCCGTCTCGCTGGTCGTCAACACGACGCCCGGCCGCATGATGATGGCCCAGGTCCTGCCGCGCCATCCCAACGTGCCGTTCGACGTCATCAACCGCATTCTGACGAAAAAAGACGTTTCCAACCTGATCGACGTGGTCTATCGCCACTGCGGCCAGAAAGAAACGGTCATTTTCTGCGACCGCATGATGGCGCTTGGCTTCGTCAACGCCTGCAAAGCCGGTATTTCCTTCGGTAAAGATGACCTCATCATCCCCGAAGCGAAGCAAAAGCTGGTGGCAGTCGCCAACGCGAAGGTCAAGGAATTCGAGCAGCAGTACCAGGACGGCCTGATCACCAAAGGCGAGAAGTACAACAAGGTGGTCGACATCTGGTCTTCCTGCACGGACGACGTGACCAAGGAAATGATGGACGTGATTGCGAAGCCGCAATCCTCGGGTTACATGAACTCGGTCTACATGATGGCGCACTCCGGCGCCCGTGGCTCGACCCAGCAGATCCGCCAGCTGGCGGGCATGCGCGGCCTGATGGCGAAGCCGTCGGGCGAGATCATCGAGACGCCCATTATCTCGAACTTCAAGGAAGGCCTCACCGTTCTCGAGTACTTCAACTCGACGCACGGCGCGCGTAAAGGTCTTGCCGACACGGCTCTCAAGACGGCTAACTCGGGTTACCTGACCCGCCGCCTTGTTGACGTGGCGCAGGACGCGATCGTCACCGAATTCGACTGCGGTACCGAAAACGGCTTCACCGTCCGTCCCGTCATCGAAGGCGGCGACGTGATTGTGTCGCTGCCCGAACGCATCTTGGGCCGCTCCGCTGCCAAGGACGTGATCGACCCGCTGACCGACCAGGTTATCGTGAAGGCCGGCGAGATCATCGACGAAGTGACGTCGGAACAGATCGAAACCGCCGGTATCGACGCGGTTCTGGTTCGTTCGGTCCTTACCTGCGAGTCGAAAGACAACGGCATCTGCGGCAAGTGCTACGGGCGCGATCTGGCCCGCGGTACGCCGGTCAACGAAGGCGAAGCGATCGGCGTCATGGCCGCGCAGTCCATCGGCGAACCCGGCACCCAGCTCACCATGCGTACGTTCCACATCGGTGGCGCGGCGCAGAGGGGCGCGGCGCAGTCTTCTGCCGAAGCAGCGTTTGATGCTACCGTCGAAATCCGCAACAAGAACGTCGTTACGAACTCGGAAGGCGTCCATATCGTCATGGGTCGCAACACCGAGGTCGTCCTGCTCGACAAGCAGGGCCGCGAACGTGCAAACCACCGCCTGCAATACGGCGCGAAGCTGCTCGTTGCCGACGGCGACAAGGTGAAGAAAGGCGCGAAACTCGCCGAGTGGGATCCGTATACGAACCCCATTATCACCGAAAAAGACGGCTCGGCCGTGTACGGCGACCTTATCGACGGCATGTCGGTGCGCGAGGAGATGGACGAAGCGACGGGTATCTCGTCGAAAGTCGTCATCGACTGGCGCCAGACGCCCAAGGCCGCTTCGCTCAAGCCGCGCATCACGCTTACCGACAGCAACAACAAGGTTATCAAGCTGCCCAACGGGCTTGAAGCCAACTACTACATGCCTGTCGGCGCCATCCTGAACGTCGACAACGGTTCGCACGTGAAGGCCGGTGACATCGTGGCCCGCATCCCGAAAGAAACCTCGAAAACGCGCGACATCACGGGCGGTCTGCCCCGCGTCGCCGAACTCTTCGAGGCGCGCCGTCCGAAAGACTTCGCGATCATCTCGGATATCGACGGCCAGGTCGAATACGGCAAGGACTACAAGTCCAAGCGCCGTATCATCGTCAAGCCGACCGACGGCAAGGGCGAGCCCAAGGAATACCTCATTCCGAAAGGCAAGCACGTGGCTGTCAACGAGGGCGACTATGTCCGCAAGGGCGACGCGCTGCTCGAAGGCTCGATGGTGCCGCATGACATTCTTTCCGTCATGGGCGTCGAAGCGCTGGCCGACTACCTGATCAACGAGATCCAGGACGTCTACCGCCTGCAGGGCGTGAAAATCAACGACAAGCACATCGAAGTGATCATCCGCCAGATGCTGCAGAAAGTTGAAATCACGGACGCCGGCGAAACGACCCTGATCACGGGCGAGCAGGTCGACCGCGAGGAAATGGAAGAGATCAACGCGGCGCTTGCAAACGACAAGCGTCCCGCGAAGGGCAACCCGATGCTGCAAGGTATTACGAAAGCCTCGCTGCAGACGCGCTCCTTCATCTCGGCCGCTTCCTTCCAGGAAACGACCCGCGTGCTGACCGAAGCCGCCATCAACGGCAAAGTCGACAAGCTGATCGGCCTGAAAGAAAACGTGATCGTGGGCCGACTGATCCCCGCGGGCACGGGTTCCTTCGTGCACAAGCTGAAGCGCATCGCGCTCGAACGCGACCAAGCGGCACTTGCCGCGAACGCCGCGTCGGCGCCGCTCACCGAGGGCGACAACAACGTCACGGCGATCGAAGCACCCAAGTCCGAAACCCGCGAGCGTTCCAAGCGCGGCAGGGCAGGGGCGGCTTAACGCCTAACCGTTAAAAGCAAAACCCCCGCCTGCGGATTACCGTGGCGGGGGTTTTCTTTAGAGAAAGATTTTTAAAGGAGAAAAGACATGCGTATTTTTATCATCGCCTTCGCATTCATCATGCTGGCTTGTCAGGCGCAGGCCGGCACAGACGGCATCAACCAGCTCAACAGCGTGATGCAGAACCAATCCTCCGATGCAAACGACGGGGCGACTGCCGGTACGGGCAGGCCGAGCGGTCTGGGTGCTCAAGCCCAGCAGCCGGCAAGCAACAGCCCGCAACCCGTGAAGCTGCCCAAGGCCAAGCTGCCAAACCCCAATATCGCCAAGGTAAAGCAGCTGGACGCGCAAATGAAGGCGCTGAAGCAGAAACTGGAATCCATCAGCGGCCTGCCCGCAGACCAGCAGCAGCGCATCGACCAGATGCATGATCATCTGATGAAGATGATGGCGCTCATGAACAGCCTGATGGAAAAAATTTCGGAATCGCAGTAACAGAACCCTGCACAACAAAAACCCCCGCTGGCGACAGCGGGGGTTTTTCTGTTGTGACTATTGTCAGGGCTTTGGCGCGGGTTTCAGGGCGGTGCGCAGGCCGGCGATGAAATCGACGTCATCTTTCAGGCGTTCGGCTTCCTTGGCAGCTTCCTTGCTGTGGTATTCGATGTCGTGCTTCGCGTCCTCGATGGCTTTTTTCTTCCACTGCCTGCCGGTCAGCGGCCTCAATTCGGCGAGCCTGTCGTTGTAATACGAGGTGTCGGTATCCTGCTCGATGGTCTTCTTCAGCTGGTCGAGCATGTAATCCTTATGCGCCTTGTGTCTTTCAGTATCGGGCGCCTTGTATGCCAGCACCTGCTTGACCATCTTGTCGAGCGCGAAGGCATCGGCGGAAATTCTTGCCAGGCCTTCCTGCAGTTGCTTTTTTTCCTCGTCATACTCCTGCTGCGCCTTCCGCGCGGCCTCGGTAAAGGACATCTTGAGAACGCCGCGAAGCTTTCTCTTCGCTGCGGCTATTTTTTTGCCATGGTAGGAATCGCGGGCCCATTTTTCGAGATCGGGCAGGGGGCCATCGGCAAGCTTGCCGCTCTCGCTCATGCCGCGCGCCATATAGCTGAAGGCCGTCGAGGTTTCGAGCGCGAATTCCTCGAAGCTGGCGCCGTCCAAAACTTTCTGGGTATAGCCTGTGGGCATTTGGCACATCCTGTGGAATTTAAATATTTCCATAATATAAACCAATCGGGAGTGCCGAGTCAAAGGTATTGTTGGCGCGTGGGGAGATTTTAAGTGTATGTTTTTAAATGAAATTTTGTTAAATAACGACCTCAATGCCAATATTTGACATAACTATAATTCCCCTGTATTGTTGCCCCCAGCTTTTCAGCAGCAGGCCAGCGCCGTGCCGCTGGCCCCGCGTGGAGGGGTTCTCCGCGAGACAACAGGAGTTTTTTCACATGCAACCCGCACCCGCCGCGCCCAAAAAATCCAGCAAACTGTTGAAGGGTGCGCTCTATGCGGCCTTTGCGCTTGTTGCAGGCGGGCATTTTTATTCGGATTACCGCCAGAGCCAGATCCGCGAAGCGCAGGATGCCCTGATAGAGGTGCAGAGCAACCTGATCGATGCGCAGCGGCTGCAAATCGAACTGCTGAAGCAGGAAGGCGGCTCGGCCGGCGGCTATTGCGACGACGGTTTCATTATCCCCGACTGGAAGCAGCAGGGCCCGATCGAGGTCAAGGCGACCAAGCCCGCGCGTGCCGCATCTGCCAAAATTATCTAATCATATGCTCCGCGACTGGTTCAGGAAAAAAGCCCAGGAGTTCGGCGACGCCCAGGCCGACGGGGAACTCGGCCTTACTATCGACGAGTACGATGCCAAGCGCGCCAGCGAAGCCGCCGCGGCGCCTGCTGCCCTGTTCAAGGCAATCGGGCAGCACGACAAGGAAGCTTTTGTTGACCTTCTCCTGCGGTATCCCGACGCGCCCGGATGGAAGAATGTCGAGGAGAAAAGCGCCAACGACATGCTGGCCGATGGCACGCTTGGCTCTATTAAAGACGAGATTGCGAAGCAGCCCACCGAATGGATGAGCCCCGTCGGCCGGGCCGTACACTGCCAGAACGCCCAGGCGCTTGAATTTTTCCTTGCTTGCGGCGCGCCCTGCGAAGGCCCGAATGAAAATAACAGCCCGGCGATCCGCGCCGCGAAATGGAACGACACGGGCTGCCTGGCGGTGTTGGTCAAATACGGCGCCGACCTGAACCGCGTGCATGGCGATGCCTGGGATTCGACGCCGCTGATGGCGGCTTCATACTTCGGCAAATGCGAGGCGCTTGAATTCCTGCTCGACCACGGCGCGAAGGTGTCTGTTTCGACCCCGTCGGGCAAGGATGCCGTGAGCGTCGCCGCGAAATGGGACAATATCGAGGAACCCCAAAATCTGCGCGAGAAAATTCACGGCATCATCAACGCCCATCCGGCCAAGATGCGGGCGATTTATGTCGCCAGCGTGCGCACCGGCAGCGCGGTGACGGTATCGAAAACAATCAAAATCAAGCCGCAATAAGAACATACACGCACTAATAAATCTCCGGCAACGCCGGGGGCTCTATTGATACGGCGAAGCCGGGTAGCCTTTTACAGCTACCCGGCTTCTTTCATCAATTTCGTAGCGTATTAAGCGGCGTCGGACATGCGGACGCTGACTTTGCGCTCTTCGAAGCAGTTCGGCTCGAAGGCTTTGTCGAGCGGCGTTTCGACGATGTGGTTAATGTAGTTGCCCATGATGCCGAACGAGACCAGCATGACGACTTCCAGGATATGCGCCTGGGTGTAGCCTGCCTTAATCACCGCATCGATATCGGTTTTGTCGGGGCGGCCCAGACGCTTCATGACCGACTTGGTGAACTGGCGCAGCTGTTCGTGCTTCGCGTCTTTCAGCGGCTTGTCGGCGCGGAGCAGATCCAGCACTTCGCGGGAAACGCCTTCTTTTTCGCCGATGGTCGTGCCGGCAGCGATGCAATAGCTGCAGTTGTTCAGGTAGCTGGCGGTCAGGCCGACGATTTTGCGCTCGGTGGGGGAGAGCAGGCCGGTTTCAGCGGTGGTTTTCAGGCCGAGCCATGCGCGCAGCACGGTGGGCGATTCAGCCAGTGCGCCGAAGATGTTCGGAACGAAGCCGAGGCGGGCCTGCAGCTCTTTCAGCATGGGGCGCGACTGTTCGGGAGCGTTGTCGGGGGTGTGGATTTTGAATGAAGCCATGGTGATGTCTCCTATGTTGGGATGATCGTGGGTTATGTCGTTAAGTGGTGTCAGTATGCGCCGGCGCGGTTAAAGTTCCGTTAAACGCGCAGGTTGTCACGCTGCCGCAGCGCTTTCCTGAAACCGGCGGTGCGCGACTCAGGGACGAATCTTTTTGATAACAGGCGCTGTAAGGAAAATTTGACGCGGCGATTATCAGCGGCCATGAAAAAAGGACGGGGATTGTGGCCCCCGTCCTCTCTTCGCTTCAGATATAAATCAGATACGGTGTTGTTTTGCCTTCGCGGTGATTTCGGGCTGATTATCATTCGCAAGCGTGACCAGTTGCCGGTTGGCGTGCTCGTAATCTTTCGTCGCCTGCGATTTTTGCTCTGCCTGTGTCAGGCCAGTCTGGCAGATATCGGTCAGCGGTTTGATCGCGGGGGCGATGCCGGGGTTGCGCTGCGCATACAGCTCCAGCAGCGTGCCAAGCTCGCGGCAGAAATCCTTGAGATTGCCGGCGGAACCGTCGGGGCGCACGCCGAAAGCCACATCGATGTATTTGCCGCCGTGGAATGCCGCATTGTGCCGCGCTTCCTGCACGCGCTGCTGCCAGCCATCCTGATCGGGCGTCAGGCCGTAATCGGCCAGCAGTGCTTTCACCTGCTCGCGCGTCACAGGGTCGCGCAAGGTTGCGTGGATAAAGGGCACGCCGGCGTTCACGCCCAGTTCGCCCGCGTCCAGCCCGCGCACTTCGACGCGCTTGCCGATAGGGTGGCCTTCCTCGTCGCGGATATTGCAGACCTTGAGGTCGCTATAGATAAAGCTTTCCGCAAGGTCATAGTTGGTGCGGGTGTTGAGGCCGATGGCTTTCAGTTCTTCGAACGTCACAGGCTTTTCCGGCCAGACCAGCGTTTTATCGTGGTCGTAATAGTAAAGCAGGCCGGTATTGAAAACCTGCTGCGCATGTTTGCGGATGAAATCGTCGCCATCCGTCGCCGTCAGAAGGGATTGCGGAATGCCGCCTTGCTCGCCGAATTTCTCGTAGTAGGCCGCACGCGGGTTGAAATCGACGCGCTCGGCCTTGCCCTCGACAAAGGCCGGATAGTTGCCGAAGAGCGCATAGAGCGGCGCCTGCAGCGCATAGCCGGTGGTCAGCAAATCGTGCAGGTCGGCGGGATCTTTGTACGACAGGCTCACCTGCGTCGAGGTGCAGAGCAGGGTGACTTTCAGGAACTCGGGGTTCTTGTGCAGCTTCATGCCTTTCACAAGCCCGCGTGCGCGATCACGGTCGACAAGGTTGCTTTCCGCCGATTCCAGCGTGACGAAGGGCAGCAGCGCGGAATCGTTCGCGGTGAATCCTTTTTCGCTGATGGCGGCGTTATATTCCTGCCAGCCGGTTTGTATTTCCTTCACCAGCTGCGGCACTTCGGTGACGCGGAAGGGCGGGCTGGCGTATTCGACGGCCGAAGCCATTTCCAGCTGCGGCTGCTGCCCGCGGTTCTTCAGGTGCTGCAGCAGGTCGGCGCACTCCTGCGAGGAGGCGGCGACGGGCTTGCCGTCTTGCGACTTTTTATAGACGCAGATCTCGGTTTCAAACCCGATGTACTGGCGGTCTTCGGCAAGGCCGTTGCCTTTGTAGAGGGGAATCACGTCATCAACGGTGTTGATACGGGTAAAATCGTCGTTACGGACGTCGGTCATTGTATAGCTGCCTTTGCGCGGTGAAGCGCATGAATGCGCCAAAGCGGCGCGTGTTTTATTACGGGATGAATCGAATCAAAATGTGAGGCAGATCACATTCGGTCGTGACGGAGGGGGAGGAGAGAGATGTTGGCCACTGGTTTATTCCTTGTTTCTGCGGTGTCCCGCAGTAGTAAACCTGCGGCGCTTTAGCTGTTGGTCACGCGGCAGCAAGCTGACATCAAATCCCGCGGCTCTTTCGAGCGTGTCCATAACACCATAAATTGCCTGTTTCTGTCAACCAGTTTGCTGCGGGGCAGCAGAGGGCAAGGCTTATTTCGGCGTTAAAGGCTTAACTTTCAATGGCTTATTGACGTTCACGTCTTTTTCAAGCCCGATCGGCGGTGCGTCCAGCGGGGGCGGGGATTTCTTCGCGTTCTCATTGTTGGCGAAGGTATTGTAGCCGTGGGTCAGCAGCTTGCTGAACGGCGTGTCTTCTTCGTTGCTATAGAAGTGGTGCCGCTCGCGGCGCTTTTCCCACTCCTTCACATCGGGCGAGTTGACCGAGCTCAGGAAGTCGATGATGCGGGAAAAATTGCAGTCCATATCGGTGGGGTATTCTTTGGATTTCCTGCCTTCGCCTTCGCAGAACTGCAGGCGCGTGCTCACCATATTCGCGGCAAAGGTCATGGCCATCCATTTCGAGAAAACCAGTATTTGCTCGCGCTCCGACAGCAGGGTCAGGTCCGCCGGCGCCTTGTCGAGCAGCGCGATGAACTGGTCGGTTGCCTGGGCCGCTTTGCGCAGCTGTTGCGCGGGAGAAAGGCAATCAAGGTAGGAAGACCATTCCCGCTTGTCCTCGTCCTCGATCAGGCGGTCGGGGACGGGCAGGTCAATCGCGGCATATTGCCACTTCATGCTCAGGTTCTTTGGCTTGCCGTATGGATATATTGTCATTGTTCACCCTTGTTATTCTTAGGGCGTAGAATATGTAAATATAACCGACCGGTCAAGCAAGAACGGGGTGGAGAATACTATTAATTTTTGGGGAGAGTGGAAGACTAGAACGACCCGGATGAAAATCGGTACGGTTGCTGCCTTTCGGCCCTGGCCGGGTTAGCGATACATTCGCCCGCCCTAGCCTTCCGGGATGCAATATGGATTGATTCAGCGGCAGTTGCAAGGGGCAGTTCTAAAACCGCACGAATCATGGAAAATATGATGAAAGGAGCCGGGGCAGGGGTTTTCGGGTATATATATAAATGTGATCAAAAACCGCAGTCCATTGTAACAATATTACTATACATAACGTTATGGGGC
>JBGGMV010000110.1:0-6613 GCA_041287865.1 Alphaproteobacteria bacterium
GACCGCGACCTGTTCAAGAAGGCAATGGAAAAACTCAACCTCGAATGCGCGCGCGGAAAAACCGTCACGAATTACGCCGATGCGATGGACATGCTCGATTATGTCGGCCTGCCCGCCATTATCCGCCCGTCCTTTACTCTCGGCGGCACGGGTGGCGGCATCGCCTATAACCGCAACGAATACGAATTGATCGTGCAGCAGGGCCTCAAGGCCTCGCCCATCAAGCAGATCCTGATCGAGGAATCCGTCCTCGGCTGGAAAGAATACGAGATGGAGGTCGTGCGCGACAAGGCCGACAACTGCATCATCATCTGCTCGATCGAAAACATCGACCCCATGGGCATCCATACCGGCGACAGCATCACCGTCGCCCCCGCCCTGACGCTAACCGACAAAGAATATCAAGTGATGCGTAATGCATCCATCGCCGTCTTGCGCGGTATCGGCATCGAAACCGGCGGATCGAACGTGCAGTTCGCCGTGAACCCGAAGGACGGCCGTCTGGTCGTCATCGAAATGAACCCGCGCGTCAGCCGTTCCTCGGCCCTTGCGTCAAAGGCCACTGGCTTCCCGATTGCTAAAGTTGCCGCCAAGCTTGCGGTTGGTTATACGCTGGATGAGCTGAAGAACGATATCACCGGCACCACGCCTGTATCGTTCGAGCCGACCATCGACTATGTGGTCACGAAAATTCCGCGTTTCAACTTCGAAAAGTTCCGCGGCACGGAGGCCTTCCTCACCACCTCGATGAAATCGGTGGGCGAAGTGATGTCGATGGGCCGCACGTTTGAAGAGTCGCTGCAAAAGGCGCTCTGCTCGCTCGAAACCGGCCTGACGGGCCTCAAGGAAATGGCGCTGGTGCCGCCCGGCGTCGATTATAACGAGCAGCATATTGTGGCCGCATTGTCGCAGCCGCGTCCCGACCGCGTGCTGGTGATCGCGCAGGCCTTCCGCCATGGCTTTACGATTGACGAGATTTACAAGCATTGCAAATTCGACAAATGGTTTTTGGAGCGCATCAAGGGCCTTGTCGACCACGAAGAACACCTTAAAAAGCACGGCCTGCCCAAAAACTTCACCGAATGGGTCGAAACCAAGCAACTCGGCTTCTCCGACGCGCGCATGGGCGAGCTGACGGGCAAGAAAACCGAAGACGTTACCAAACTGCGCCACAAAGCGGGCGTCGTGCCGGTGTTCAAGCGCGTCGATACCTGCTCCGCCGAATTCCCGTCGAATACCTCGTACATGTATTCGACCTACGAAGCCAACGGCACGCAAATCGGCGCCTGCGAAGCCGCGCCCACCGACCGCAAGAAGGTCATCATCATCGGCTCCGGCCCCAACCGCATCGGCCAGGGCATCGAATTCGATTATTGCTGCGTCCATGCCTCCTTCGCGCTGCGCGACAAGGGTATCGAGAGCATCATGATCAACTGCAACCCCGAAACGGTCTCGACCGACTACGACACCTCCGACCGCCTCTATTTCGAACCGATCACGGCCGAAAAAGTGCTCGACATCATCACCGTCGAAAAACAAAAGGGCGAGGTGCTGGGCGTTATCGTGCAGCTGGGCGGCCAGACCCCGCTGAAGCTCTGCGCGGAACTGGAACGCGCGGGCGTGAAAATTCTGGGCACCAGCCCCGATGCCATCGACCTCGCCGAAGACCGCGAACGTTTCGCCAAGCTGATCCACAAAATCAAGCTGCGTCAGCCCGCCAACGGCATCGCGAGATCTGCCGAAGAAGCCGAACGCGTCGCGCATGACGTGGGTTTCCCGCTTGTGCTGCGCCCCAGTTACGTGCTCGGTGGTCGCGGCATGGAAATCGTGCACGACATGGAAGGCCTCCACCGTTATATCACCACTGCTGTGCAAGTGTCCGGAGATAGTCCGGTTTTAATCGACAACTACCTGCAGAACTGCATCGAGGTTGATGTGGATGCGCTCTGCGACGGCAAGGAAGTCTTTATCGCTGGCGTGATGGAGCATATCGAGGAAGCCGGCATCCATTCCGGCGACAGCACCTGTTCCCTGCCCCCCTATTCGCTACGTCAGGAAATCGTGATCGACCTGATGGACCAGACGATGACGCTGGCCAAGGCGCTGAACGTCGTCGGCCTGATGAACGTGCAGTTCGCCGTCAAGCAAAGCCGCGACCCCGCGAACCTCGACCATTACGATATCTTCGTACTGGAAGTGAACCCGCGCGCCAGCCGCACCGTGCCCTTCGTCGCCAAGGCGACCGGCGTGCCGGTGATCAAGGCCGCGACGCGCCTGATGACGGGCGAGAAGATATCGACCCTCAAGGCCGAGGGCGTCGTCCACCACCGCAAATTCGACCATGTGGCGGTGAAGGTTCCTGTCTTCCCCTTCGCACGCTTCCCCAAGGTAGATGCGGTGCTGGGGCCAGAGATGAAATCGACCGGCGAGGTCATGGGCATCGACCGCGACTTCCGCCGCGCCTTCGCCAAGGCCCGTATCGGGGCGGGCTCGAAGCTGCCGACCTCGGGCACGGTCTTTATCTCGGTACGTGATTCTGACAAGAATATGATTATCCCCCTAGCCGTCCGTCTGGCCGATATGGGCTTCACGATTGTCGCCACGGGGGGCACGGCACGGCACCTTGTGGAGGCCGGAATCCGCGCCCGCAAAGTCAATAAAGTCCATGAAGGTCAACCACATGTCATCGATTCCATGATCAACGGGGATATCGCCCTGATGCTCAATACCACCGATGGCCCGCAGGCCGTGGTGGATGACTTTAACTTGCGCCGGGCGGCGTTACAGAATAAAATCCCTTACTACACGACGATCCCCGGGGCAAAGGCCGCAGTCGATGCTATCGCCTCCCTTCGCAACTCGGGCCCGTTCGATGTGAAGTCGCTGCAGGAATATCTCAAGGCGGCGTAAGTTTAAAGGAACCACCGAAATCCCCTGATGCATATCATTTATGCATGTCGGGGGATTTATTCGTTTTTTAGAAGACAAGGATTAAGGCGATGACCATCCAGAAAGTTCCCATGACCCTCAAGGGCTACCAGCGCCTTGAAGAGGAAATCAAGCATTTGAAAAGCGTAGAACGCCCCGCCATTATCGAGGCGATTGCCGAGGCGCGCAGCCACGGCGACCTTTCCGAAAACGCCGAATACCACGCCGCCCGCGAAAAACAGAGCTTCATCGAAGGCCGCCTGCTCGGCCTCGAGGATAAACTCTCCCGCGCCGAAGTCATCGACACCGGCAAAATGGCCGGCAACGTCATCAAATTCGGCGCGCATGTGAAAGTCGTCGACGAAGAAAACGACGCCGAACAGGTCTTCCAGATCGTCGGCGAATACGAAGCCGACATCACGCAAGGCCTCCTCGCCCTCACCGCCCCCCTCCCCCGCGCCCTGATCGGCAAGCAAAAGGGCGACAGCGTGGAAGTCACCACGCCGAAGGGGACGAAGGCTTATGAAGTGCTGGAAGTGGCGTATAAGTAGATCTCGAAGGTGCGCACAGAAACGAGACTTCTCAAGATCCTCACCTACCTACTGATTTTTGGTAACTTCATTTCGTGGGTGATTGCTTTTTCCGTTGCCGGCATCAACGCTATAGAAGGTTATTCTTTTAAATGGGTAATATTCTCAGGGGTGATGCTGATTGTTTCAGTAAACGGTCCTTTTTGGGCAATAAAAAATAACAAGCCAAACGTTGCGCTCTCCTTTGGTGCATCCAGCGCTATCATCTTTTTGGCAACACTGTATTTTATACGTTGCCAATTCTTTCCAGCAAGTTGCGGCATACCGTAAGTTGGCCCCCAAATGATAATCCGCCTTATCATCTTATTGTTCTCCATGATGCTTGCCACCCCCGCACAGGCAGATATTCCAACGTCTTTCAAATCCGACGCCCTCTCCAAAAGCTACACCCTCCCCTGCGACCAACAGGCGGCGAAGCGTAAGGCGAATATCGCGCCGGCTTATTTTCCGGGGCGGCCGGCGGAATTTACCAACGAGTGGCATGCGCTGGTTGTCTATTCCCCGCACCTGACGGCGCAGCAGCGCAAGAAGGCGGAAACCCTTTTCAAAAGTGTGCCTGCTTACGCACTGCCGTTGGCATGGCGCGGGGGTGCGGTTTATGTGTTTACGCGCCGCGGGCTGGTGGAGGCCGTGCCGGCGCTGGGCGTGGAGCGCGAATGGTTCAAGGATATCGGGCTATATATGGAGGTGGAACGCCGCCTCTACCTGCCGTTCGAGAAAGGCGAAGGCCTGCGCATGAAACGAGACGGTAAATATGTGGCGCAGCGCTATGTGGCATCGACCCGCGAGCCGTTCCGTATCATCAACCACGAAACCGGCCATATGGTCGACAGCCTGCTGGGTGCGTACAGCATTGACGGCATAGGCGATGACGGCAAATACCGCCTGAGCAACCGCGCGGATTTTATGGCGGCTTTCAACGTCGATCTGACGAGCCTGACATCAAAGGGCGGCCCGCTGACCGCCCCGCAAATCAAGAAACTCGGTTACTACATGCCGCCGACATTCAATGGCCGCAGGCTGGGCATTCAGGCCACCGAACAGCGCGCACGGCGCGAAGTGTTTGCGGAGCTTTGGGCCGAAGCGCATGGTCATGGCAAGAGCAAGCTGAACATCGCCTATCACGAAACCTTCGCGCTTGTGAAATCCTTTATCGCCTTTCTAAAGGCGCAGGACGAAGCGGCGGCGCTGCACTGCTACTAACGGTAACAGTACCCTCACCCTAGCCCTCTCCCAGGGGGAGAGAGGACTAGAGAGTTTTGCTGCCGCAAAACATAAAAAATTTGTTATTTCTTTTTCGAAGAAAAAGTCAGCAATCTCCTCTCCTCTTGGGAGAGGGTTAGTGTGAGGGTACTATCTGCTAGGGCCCGTTCGCCAAAATCTTGCGGGAGATGTCGCGGTTGATTTCGACGCGCAGGTTGGGAACTTCCTGCGTCGCGCCGTATTTTTCTTCCATCTTCGTCACCCACTCGCCCAGGCGCGCGATTTTTTCGGGGTCGAGGGTTTTGGGATCAGACCAGTAATCCCTGTCGGGGAAAGGCTCTGCCGCAAGCGCGGAAAAATATTTGCGCAAGACCGGTTTCAGGCTGCCGGACAATTCGCACCAGCCGAGTTGGCTCGTGCTGAAATCGACGCCGGCCATTTTGGGGGAAATCTCGCGCAGCCTGTCGAAGGCCTCGATCACGCCGCTCTTGTCACTCGCCGCCAGCAGTCCCGGGAAAGCGTGGATGGCCGCCAGTACTTCACTTGTTTTAAACGTGCGGTTTGACATGGCAGGCCCTTGTTAAATCTGCATTATGTTAAATGATTAGCCGATCAATTGCAAGCGCAAAAGAAAAGGCCGGGGCAGAAAATACTGTCCCCGGCCTTCCCTATAGTTCTCCGTGGAATTACGGTGTTTGCTGCTTCGGCGCTTCGACCGGAGCTGCAGGGGCGGCTGCGGGAGCAGCGGCCACTTGCGTGTTGTCGTTGGTGGCGTTGGCGTTGAAGGCGCCTTGTGCTTCGGCCGTAGCGACCGGAGCCGGCTGCGGAGAAACGACCACAGGGGCCTGCTTCGCCATTTCCTTGTTCATGTCGTCGACGAATTTGCCGGCGCCGACGATCAGTTTCTCGGCCTTGTTCATGACGAAGTTTGCCGCGATCACCTGGCCGGTCCAGCCGCCCAGAACGATGCCGCCCACGACCATGCCGAAGGTGGCAAGGCCGCCAACAGCCGCAGCGCCAGCCGCGATGCCGCCTGCAACGCCGCCAACAGCAGCCATGCCGACGACGATGGCAGCCGCTTTCAGCAGCACCATTGCGCCTTTTTTCAGGGAACCGCCGAGGTCTTTCGCAAGATCTTCAGCCGGGGTGGGATTGGGATTGAAAGCCATATCTCTAGTACTCCTGTGCATATGATTTAATGTTTTTTGCTTGGCCGTGATGCCGCCGTTTGAAGCTGCGTCCGGTTGTTGGCGTTATGTATAGTGACTTAACATAAGGTGTCAATGCCTTATTTAACCGTTTGATTTATATGATATTTTTGTCTTATCCGAACCTTAACCTATTTGTTTTACCATATACATACAAGTTTCCGAGTCCCGCCATCAGGAGGCATTCATGGCCACATTCAAAGACACAGACATTGCAAACGCCTTTTCAGCCGTCGCCGATCTTCATCCCGATGCGCAGAAAGCGATGAAATACCTGCTGCGGCAAGGCGAGGAAAGGTCTTTCGGGGGCATGAACGTGCTGGGGGCGCTCATCGGTGACCAGAAAGTCTGCGCCGCCCTTACCGAGCGCGAAGGCAAGATGCTTCATCCGGATGGCGCGCTGGTGATCGATTGCACCGGTCTCGACGCGAGGGATCTTTTCTTCCCGGTTGTGGAAGTCAACACGCCCAAAGGCGTTGGTATAGCAACTGTAAAAGGCCCCCTGCTCGAGGCATGGGATAGCGGCCGCCCTGTGGTGCTGCAGAATTACTCAAGGATGCAGCGTGGCACGGATAGCGTCATGCAGGCCGCACTCCAGTTCTTCAGCGGTGAAGTCGTTTCCGCGCAATTCCATGATCCGCTCGGCTCTGCTGCTCCCATAACGCTGACGCCCGATGGCCGCAA
>JBGGMV010000111.1:0-8331 GCA_041287865.1 Alphaproteobacteria bacterium
GCGCTGAAAAAGAACGATGTTATCATCGTTGCCGGTGACGTTGCGGATTCAATAACGGAAACCGTGAAAGAGCTGGAGCGCATTGCCGCCGCATACAAAACTGTTCTCTATATCGACGGCAATCACGAATACAGCGAGGAATTGTACAAGAAAGACGGCGACATAACCGCCTTCGACGACAACCTGCGCGTCGCAATTTCACACCTGCCCAACGTCCATTTTTTGAAAGACGGGCCTGTCACTATCGACGGCACGGCCATCATTGGCCGCAACGGCCATTGGGATTACAAGGCTCTCGAGGGCGCAAGCGTCGAAGACGCGCAGGCCGCCATCATGGACAAAATCCGCCTGCCGTTGTCGGATGCCACCATCTTCTCCGATCAGGCGAAGAAAGACGTGGCCGACCTGAAGCAACTGGTCAAAGACCTGAACGCAGATCCCGACATCCACAGCATCTTCGTCGTCACCCATACCCTGCCCGGCAAGGATTTGATGCCGGCCAGAGTTAAAGGCGCGCCGCCCGTTTTCTCCAACCTCGGCAACAGCGAAATGGCCGATGTGCTGACGGAAGATACCGGCGCCAAAATCAAGAACTGGGTTTTCGGCCACTGGCATGGCTATCACTCGGCATCGCTGAACGGCGTCGAATACAACTGCCACCCGCGCGGCACGCCCCGCCCCGGCAAGCCCGAATATACGGTGCTGGAAGTCGAGGTCAAAACCGCTGCAAAAACAGCTGCTCCCAAGCCGCAGGCACCGAAACCGCCCGCCCCTTGACCCCCTACCTTTGCCCTGTTAAATTTACATTCCATAGTGAAATCAGGGATTAGACGTGAGCGGCCCCGACCCGAAGGACAGCAACGGCAATATCATTCCGCCCTCGGCCGTGCCCGACAACAAGGTGCTGCATCCGCTGTTCGGCACCTATACCCGCACCGAAACCTATAACGTCACGGGCCAGAAGCCGGGCGTCACCTATCACCTGCACGCCGAGGCCTTCCTCGACGATCCCGTCGCCAAGACATGGACGGTCAGCAAGGTCGCACGCATCACCGAACAGCATTCGGTCAATCCGCATATCCACAAAACCACGTCGCAGGTGCATAAGGTAAAGGCAAAAGTCAGCTTTAAGGAAGCCGCCACCGCGCTGGCCGAGTTCGAAAAGCAGTGCAAGGACAAGCCGCATACTTTCAAAGTCCTCTTCCCCGACGCGCCTGCGATGGATTTCACACATTTCAAAGCCTTTACCGAGCGGGAAGGTTACGTCTTTGACGCCGAAGGCATGCCCCACGCCCGCCCCAACGCCCGCGCCCTGCCGCTGGGCTGCATCTTCAATCAGGAAGATGTGGACAGCGCGAACAAGAATGCGGCGCGCCCGGACGACGAATACAACAATGCCGGCCCCGCCAGCCGCTCGCCCGGCACGCATTTTATCCTCGAACAGTTTACCCGCGCGGCCCACAGCCAGGATTTCAATACCGCCACCAGCGGCCTGCGCGTGCTCAACATCCTTGACCGCTTCGTCGACCAGATCGAACAGGCGCACAAGAAGATGCAGGAATACTGCCAGAAGTACGAGCAGCTGGGTCAGGGCGACCTGATCACCGAGGCTGAAAAAACGCTGAAAATGGCCGAAAGCTCGATCGCGCAGCTGAAAGCCTACGGCGTCGACACCACGCAATTTTCTTCCTTCCTGCAGCAATGCCAGATCACCTGCCATATCCTTCACGCCGAAGGACTCTATGACCTGATGAACAAGGGCAAAGGTGATTTCGATTCAAACGAGGCGCTGTTCAAAACCCGCGTCAACAGCGCGCTCGAGGCCTACAAGAAAATCGACGATTCCGACGAAGGCATGAAACTGCTGAAGAACATGATCGTGCAGACCCCCGCGCCCTCCGTCCCCGCGACCATCGGCAAATTCGTCGACGGGTATAAGGAACAGCGCAAGGGTTACGAGCCCCGTCCGCCCATGCCCAAGCCGACCATCGGGCAGCAGCGCTTCAAGCCCTGATAGCAAGCACTTAACACCCGTTCAGGAACCATTCCGCACCGGCATTTGTTGGCTTGATAACCCGTGCGCCGCGAGTGGCCGCGCCCCAACAAAAACAAGGAATTAGCCATGTTAGACATCCTGATGTCCAAAGATCACGCAATCTCACTCCTGAAAAAGGATCACGAAGACGTGAAGTGTATGTTCGACGACTTCAAGAAAGCGAAGACGTCGGCTGAAAAAGAAGCCATCATCGCCAAGACGCTGGAGGCCCTGAAGCTGCACTCCATCGTGGAAGAGGAAATATTCTACCCCACCGTTCGCGGAACCGTCGGCGCCGAGCTGATGAACGAGGCGGACGAAGAACACCACGTCGCCCATATGCTGATCGCCGAGCTGGAAGCCCCGGGCGGCGGCGGAAGCCACCGCTTTGCCAAATTCGTCGTGCTGGGCGAAAACATCAAGCACCACATCAAGGAAGAAGAAAACCTGATGATGCCGAAGGCGCAGGAAACCAAGGTCGACTTCGAGGCGCTGGGCAGCATGATGGTGGCGCGCAAGGCGAAGCTGCTGAAAAACGGCTTCCCCATGGACGCCGAAACAAAATTGCTGAAAGGCAAGCGCAGCGCCGACACACCGGCCAAGCTTGCGACCAAGAAAAAGCCCAAGGTCAAAAAAATGCCGATCCCGCCGAGCCAAACGCTCAAGAACGGACGCGACCTGCACTCGTAACACCACCCTGACTGCACGCACAGGAAAGGCGGCCCTCCCCCGGAGCCGCCTTTCCTCATGTCTTGACGCTGCTGCTTTTAACTGCCAAAGTGCGGATATATTTCATTATTATTGATTAGGAGCACCCGTCATGGGCATCGCTGGCGATTTCTTTAAAGCTATCAAGGATGACGGCCCCATGGCTGTGCAGATGCTGCGCGTCCACTTCAACCGCTTTATGCTCAATAAAGAACAGAAAGCCGCCTACGCCGCTATTACCGCCACTGTGAAGACCGATACCGACCGCAAGGAAGTCACCTGCATCATCCCCGCCAGCCTGCCCGAAAAAGACGCCCAGAAGGTCCTGAACGTCATGAAGCTCGAGTACGGAAGCGACTGGAAGGTCGTGCAGCGCGCCGAAAACGCCAAGCCCGCCGCCCCGGAAGCGCCGAAGCCTTAATTCCTCCTCCCATTCCCATCCTTAATCTGGCCTTCGCCGGGGTTGCGCCGCTTTCTGGATTTTTATTGATTATGAAAAGATAGTGTGGTACAAACTCCCCCATTCAACCAAACCCTATAAGGATACGCCCTATGCCCCCGTTTTTTCTGGATGTCTGGATGGAAGCCGCCGCGCAACGTTACGAATATGAACGCGCCCGCCTGACCAAGGAACTGCCCGATTTCGCGCCCGCAAACGAGAACGCCGTGCAGCCGAAAAACCCGCGCCAGGACAGCCTGCTGGGCTAATCAGCTACCATATTGTTTCATGTGAAACATAAGTTTTAATAGTTAAAGCTATGTTTTAACTATTAAAATCAACACCATCCACAGGCAGATGAGTTAATTGTTGATTATGTAAAAATGCTATGGTACTGTACGCGCCATACCGAATTTCATTTAGGAGCATTTGAGCATGAACCCGTTTCTGATTATCTCAGCCGAGCTGGACACTGATGACGGACAAGCCGTCACCACCGCCGCCAAGGCCCCGGCCAAGACCTTCCTCGCCGCGAACGATGACCGCTACAGCAAAACCTATTACGGCGACAAGGCCGCCAACGAATAAGGCGCCCGCCCTACTCTGACAAAAAAAGCCCGGCATCGCTGCCGGGCTTTTTTGCGTTTCGATAAGGTTACTCGGCCGCCTGGGCAATCGCGCGCATGGATTGCGCGGCGTCGACCATGTGTTTCAGGCAGAGCTTGGTTTCTTCCCATTTGCGGGTTTTCAGGCCGCAGTCGGGGTTGACCCAGATCTGCTCGGCCTTCAGGACCTTCGCCGCCTTCTTCAGCAGCGCTTCCATTTCGGCCTGCGGGACGACGCGCGGACTGTGGATGTCGTAGACGCCAGGGCCGATTTCGTTCGGGTACTTGAAGCTGACGAAAGCGTCCAGCAGCTCCATCTGCGAGCGCGAGGTCTCGATGGAAATAACATCCGCATCCAGTTCCGCCACGGCTTCAATGATGTCATTGAATTCGGCGTAGCACATGTGGGTGTGGATCTGCGTTTCGTCTTTCACGCCGGCGGCGGAAAGGCGGAAGGCGTCAACCGACCAGCGGAGGTAGTCTTTCCAGTTCTTCTTGCGGAGCGGCAGGCCTTCGCGCACCGCGGGCTCGTCGATCTGGATGACCTTGATGCCGGCCTTTTCGAGGTCGACAACTTCGTCACGCAGCGCAAGGCCGATCTGCTTGGCGGTTTCGGAACGCGGCTGGTCGTCGCGCACGAAAGACCATTGCAGGATGGTGACGGGGCCCGTCAACATGCCTTTCATGGGCTTCTTGGTGAGCGACTGAGCGTATTTCGACCATTCGACGGTCATGGGCGTCGGGCGCGAGACGTCGCCGAAGACGATCGGCGGCTTCACGTAGCGGGAGCCGTAGGACTGCACCCAGCCGAATTTGCTGAAGGTATAGCCTTCCAGCTGTTCGCCGAAGTATTCGACCATGTCGTTACGCTCGGCTTCGCCGTGCACAAACACGTCAATGCCGATTTCTTCCTGCACCTTCACGCAATAGGCGATTTCCTTCTTCAGGAATTCGTTGTACTGCGCATCGGTGATCTTGCCCGACTTATGTTCGGCGCGTGCGCCACGGATTTCCGGGGTCTGAGGGAAGGAGCCGATGGTGGTGGTCGGGAACAGCGGCAGGTTCAGCGCCTTTTGCTGCACCTTGATGCGCTCGGCGAAGGGATGGCGGCGGTTCAGCATATCCGCAGTCACCTTGGCAGAACGGTCTTTCACCGCCTGGTTGTGGATGCGTTTCGAGGTTTTGCGCGCGGCGGCTGCCTTGTCGCTTTCCTCGAAGGTGTCATGCGTCGCGCCCTTGCGGCCGCTGGTCGCCTGCGCCAGCGCCGAAACTTCTTTCAGCTTCTGCTTGGCGAAGGCCATCCATTGCTTCAGCTCGGCATCCATCGACTTTTCGTTGTCGAGGTCGACCGGCACGTGCAGCAACGAGCAGCTGGGAGCGACAAAGATATTGTCGCGGCCATGCGCAGCAACGGCTTTTTCGACCAGCGGCAGCGCAGCCGAAAGATCGGCGCGCCAGATGTTGCGGCCGTCGATCACGCCCAGCGAAATAACCTGATCTTTACGCGCAGCCTTCAGCGCAGCGTCAAGCTGCTGCGGCGCGCGTTTCAGGTCGATATGAACGCCTGCGACCGGCAGGCCGAAGACGGTTTCGAGGTTGTCGCCCAGCTCGTCAAAGTATGTCGTCACCAGCAGTTTCAGCTTGGGCGATACTTTCGACAGGCGGTCGTAGGCTTTCTTGAGCGCATCGCGCGCGGCCTGCGTCTGGTCGAGCACGAAGCAAGGTTCATCCATCTGCACCCATTCGGCACCGGCATCGGCCAGCTGTTTCAGGATTTGCTCGTACACCGGCAGCAGTTTATCCAGCAGCGAGAGCGCATCGCCGCCGTCTTTCATCTTGCCGACCAGCAGGTACGACACAGGGCCGACCAGCACGGGGCGCGTGGTGATGCCCAGCGCCTTGGCTTCGTTGAAATGCACCACAGGGCGGTCGCCGGAGAGCTTGAAGGTCTGATCCTTCGTGAATTCGGGGACGATATAGTGATAGTTGGTATCGAACCACTTGGTCATTTCCATCGCGCCGACGTCCTTGTTGCCGCGCGCCATCGAGAAGAAAATGTCGATATCGACGTTCGACTTGCCATCCCAGCCGTAACGGGCCGGCACCGCGCCCACGAGGACGGAGGTCGCGAGGATATGGTCATAGTAGGTGAAATCGTTGGAGGGGATATGATCGAGGCCCGCGTCCTGCTGCAGCTTCCAGTTGATGGCGCGCAGTTGCTTGCCCGCGTCATACAGCTGCTCTTTCGTGATTTCCTTCGCCCAATAGCTTTCGAGCGCCTTTTTCAGTTCACGCTTCGCGCCGATGCGGGGGAAGCCGAGGTTCGTTGCCTTTACCATTTTTCTCTCCTTGTTAAAATTTCTAGGCCGCAGCCTGTTTGATGTTTTCGGAACGCATGCCGAGCATGTGGCAAATCGCCAATGTCAGCTCTGCGCGGTTTAAAGTGTAGAAATGGAAATCGCGCACGCCTTCTTCATGCAGCACGCGGCATTGCTCTGACGCGACCGTGGCCGCCACCAGCTCGCGTGTTTTCGGGTGGTCGTCGAGACCTTCGAAAAGCTGCAGCATCCACCGTGGGACTTTAGTCCCGCACTTCTGCGAGAATTCGGTCATCTTCGAAAAATTCGTGATCGGCAAAATGCCGGGCACGATGGGAACGTTAACCCCTGCGGCGATCGCGCGGTCACGGAAATGCAGGAATTTCTCGGGGTTCATGAAGAACTGCGTAATCACGCGGTCTGCGCCCGCATCGACCTTCTTTTTCAGGTTCAGCAGGTCGAGCTGCAGGTTGATCGCCTCGGGGTGTCCCTCGGGGTAACCCGCGACGCTGATTTCAAAACCGTGAATCTTTTTCAGGCCTGTCACAAGGTCATCGGCATATTCGTAGCCGCCCTTTGTGGGCACATATTTGCCCTCGTTGCCCGGCATGTCACCGCGGAGCGCCACGATATGACGGATACCGTCGCGCCAGTAGCCGCGCACGATCTCCTCAATCTCTTCCTTGGTATGGCCGATGCAGGTCAGGTGCGCGGCGGCGTTCAGGCCGGTGCGCTTCTTGATGCGCGTCACGATATCATGGGTACGCTCGCGCGTCGTGCCACCGGCACCGTAAGTGACGGAAACAAACTTGGGCTGCAACTGCGACAACAGGGTGAAGGATTCCCATAGGTTCTCCTCCATCTTTGCCGTTTTCGGGGGGAAGAACTCGAAGCTCACGCCGAGATTGCTGTCCTGCGGCATGATGAACGGCAGGCTCATCAGCCCCTTTTTTTCTGTATGTTCTGTCGTCATAAATGCGTGAATTGCTGCCGTATTATATAAAACCGAGGCATATCTTAACGGCGCATACAGAAAAGCCAAGCCAAATTGCTGCAAAACAGCATTTTTTGGATCCTATTTACCAGAGTACTGGCCTTGAATTACCCCTCGAAAACACTATTATGAGGCACGTTTAGTAAATTTTGAGGAGTGCGCAAGCCATGGCCGACCTGTTTGAGAACCCGCTGGGAACCGACGGTTTTGAATTCGTTGAATACAGCCATACCGAACCCGAAAAGCTGGAAAAGCTCTTCGCCGAACTGGGCTTCAAGAAGACCGGCACGCATAAATCGAAAAAAGTCACGCTCTGGCAGCAGGGCGACATCAATTTCATCCTGAACGCCGAACCCGAGGCGATCGAGTTTGCCAAGCAACGCCACGGCGGCGGCGCGGTGGCCATGGCCTTCCGCGTGAAGGACGCGCAGGCGGCATTGAAGGCCGCTGTCGCCAAGGGCGCGAAAGAGATCAAGGGCAAGGTCGGCCCCGGTGAGCTGACCATCCCCGCCATCGAGGGCATCGGCGGATCGGTTCTGTACCTTGTCGACAAATACGGCTCCAAAGGCTCGATCTACGACGTCGATTTCAACGTGACGGAAAAGGCGCCCAAGGGCGCGGGCCTCACCTACCTCGACCACCTCACCCACAACGTCATGCGCGGCAACATGGCGAAATGGGCGGATTTCTACACCAATTTGTTCAACTTCCGTGAAATCCGCTATTTCGACATCGAAGGCAAGCTGACGGGTTTGAAATCCAAGGCCATGACGTCGCCTTGCGGCAAGATCCGCATTCCGATCAACGAATCCTCGGACGATAAATCGCAGATCGAGGAATTCCTGAAACGTTACGGCGGCGAAGGCATACAGCATATCGCACTGGGCACCGCAAACATTCAGGACACCGTGCGCGACCTGACCAAGCGCGGCATTCAGTTCCAGTCGACGCTCGACACCTACTACGCGAAACTGGACAAGCGCGTGCCCAACCACGGCGAAAACACCAAGGAACTGCAGGACCTCAACATCCTCCTCGACGGCGCGCCGACGAAGGGTCAAGGCATCCTGCTGCAGATCTTCACCAAAGACGCCATCGGCCCCATCTTCTACGAAATCATCCAGCGTAAAGGGAACGAAGGCTTCGGCGAAGGCAACTTCCAGGCCCTCTTCGAATCCCTCGAAGAAGACCAGATCCGCCGCGGCGTGTTGAAAGACGACGGCAGCAAGAAG
>JBGGMV010000112.1:0-22720 GCA_041287865.1 Alphaproteobacteria bacterium
TGCGCCAATCGAAAGCCGCGCATGAACTGTTCGGCGACGTCTTCGTCGAGCACTATGCCCAAAGCCGCGAATGGGAAGAACGCGAATTCCGCAAATACGGCAGCGGCTGGGAATTGGCGCGCTACTTCGAAATGATATAACCGCGCCACCCCGCCGAAGGGCGGGGTCCGGCCCGGCGGTTCACCGCCGCATTTATAAAGGCAGCCTTGCGGCTGCGACCAGACCCCGCCCTTCGGCGGGGTGGAGTAAAGAGAGGAAACTTAAAATGGGACAGCCAATGAAAAAAGAAAACAGCAACAACCTGCAAACCGTTTCCCCCGTCGACGGCAGCGTCTATGTCGACCGCCCGTTCCACAGCTGGGCCGAGGCCGATGCGGTGCTGAACAAGGCCAAGAAAGCGCAAGCCGCATGGCGCAAAGTGCCGCTGGCCGACCGCCAGAAATACATGCTGAAATTCCTCGACCATATGGTGTCAAGGGCCGCCGACATCGGCAAGGAAATCACCTGGCAAATGGGCCGCCCCATTTCGCAGACTCCCGGCGAAATCCTGCGCGGTTTTTCCGAGCGCGTGAAATACGCGGTGGAACTCGCCCCGCGCGCGCTGGCCGATATCGTGCCGCATGACAACCGCGAAGGCTTCAAGCGCTTTATCCGCCGCGAGCCGCTGGGCGTTGTCGCCGTCATTTCTCCGTGGAACTATCCTTACCTGACGGCCGTCAACGCCATCGTGCCCGCGCTGCTGGCCGGTAACGTGGTGGTGCTGAAACATTCCTTCCAGACGCCGCTGGTGGGCGACCGTTTTGCCGAAGGATTTAAAGCCGCCGGCCTGCCCGATGGCGTTTTCCAGCATCTTGACCTGAATGACGCCGATACGCAGAAACTTGCCGAAGACGCGCGCGTCGATTTCGTGAACTTCACGGGCTCCGTCCGCGTCGGCCATATCGTGCAGAAAGCCGTCAGCAACCGCTTCGCCAACTGCGGCCTTGAACTGGGCGGCAAAGATCCTGCCTACGTGCGCGCCGACGCCGACATGGCCTCCGCCGTGGAGAATTTGGTCGACGGCGCGTTCTTTAACAGCGGCCAGTGCTGCTGCGGCATCGAACGCATTTACGTCGATGCGAAAATCTACGACAAGTTTGTCGAGGAATTCGTGAAGCTGACGAAAACCTACAAGCTCGGCAACCCGACCGACCCCGCCACCAACCTCGGCCCCATGGTTCGCACCGCACAGGCCGATTTCGTGCGCCAGCAGATCGAGGACGCGGTGAAGCAGGGCGCGAAGGCGCTGGTGGAGGAAAGCCACTTCCCCGCGTCGAAAAAGGGCACGCCCTACCTCGCGCCGCAAGTGCTGGTCAACGTCGACCACAGCATGAGCGTGATGAACGAAGAAAGCTTCGGCCCCGTCGTCGGCATCATGAAGGTCTCGGGCGACGCCGAAGCCGTGAAGCTGATGAACGACAGCAAATACGGCCTGACCGTTTCCATCTGGACAAAAGACGCCGACGCCGCCGAAAAACTGGGCGAGGAGCTGGAGACCGGCACGGTCTTCCTCAACCGTTGCGACTACGTCGACCCCGGCCTGCCCTGGACGGGCGTGAAGGACACCGGCCGCGGCGCGTCGATGTCGGTGATCGGCTTCGAAAACCTGACCCGCCCGAAAAGCTTCCACCTGAAAAAGGCGTAACATGGGAACGAACACCGTCGAAAAACTGCAGCAGCGCAGCAAAATCTCGCGCAAGGCCGCCAGCTTTACCGAGAGCGTGATCCGCGAAATGTCGCGCCTTGCCGCGCAGCACAAGGCCATCAACCTTGCGCAGGGCTTCCCCGATTTCGCCGCGCCGCAGGAATTGAAAGACGCGGCGGTGAAGGCGATACAGGACGACGTGAACCAATACGCCATCACCTGGGGCGACAAGCCGTTCCGCGACGCGCTTGCTGAAAAGACCAAAAAATACCTCGGCATGGATATCGACCCCGAGAAGCAAATCACCGTCACTTGTGGTGCTACGGAGGCGATGGTGGCCGCGATGCTGGCGACCGTCGATCCGGGCGACGAGGTGATCGTCTTCGAGCCTTACTACGAGAACTACGGCCCCGATGCGATACTGGCCGGCGCCGTGCCGAAATACGTCACGCTGCACCCGCCGCACTGGACGTTTGATCCGGATGAACTGCGCAAGGCTTTCACGAACAAGACGAAGGCCATCATCATCAACACGCCCAATAACCCGACGGGCAAGGTGTTCAACCGCGAAGAACTGACGCTGATTGCGGAACTGTGCCAGAAATGGGACGCACTGGCCTTCACCGATGAAATCTACGAGCATATTCTGTACGACGGCGCGGAACATATCGCGCTGGCCACGCTGCCCGGCATGGCCGACCGTACCGTTACCATCAACGGCCTGTCGAAAACCTACAGCGTCACCGGCTGGCGCATCGGTACGATGATCGCGTCGCCCGAACTGACAGGGGCGATCCGCAAGGTGCACGACTTCCTCACCGTCGGCGCCGCCGCGCCGCTGCAAAGGGCAGGGGCCACGGCGTTAAAATTCCCTGACAGCTATTACCAGCAACTGGGCGCGCTCTATAACGAACGCCGCACGATGCTGATGGATATTCTGACGGGCGCGGATATTCCGTTCCATACGCCGAAGGGCGCTTATTATATCCTCGCCAATATCTCGAAATTCGGGTTTGGCAGCGATGTGGAATTCATGAAATTCCTGATCGAGCAGGTGGGCGTCGCCGCCGTGCCGGGCTCGAGCTTCTTCAGCAGGCGCGAACTGGGGCATGACTACGTGCGCTTCTGCTTCTGCAAGAAACCGGAAACACTCAAGGCCGCGGCCGAGCGCCTCGCCGATCTTCACAAACACCTTAAAAACAGGAAGTAACGCCATGACGAAAACCATCACCGGCAGCTGGAATTATCCCACACGTATTCTGTTCGGCCCCGGCCGCATCAAGGAACTGCCCGAAAACTGCAAGAAATTCGGCATGAAGCGCCCACTGCTGATCACCGATGCAGGGCTGAAGGAACATGCGATCGTGAAATCCACGATTGAATTGCTGAAAGGCGCGGGGCTGGAGGCGGCGGTGTTCGCCGACATTAAGCCGAACCCGACCGGCAAGAACATCACCGACGGCGTGACGGCATACAAAGCCGGCAAGCATGACGGCGTGATCGCTTTCGGCGGCGGCTCGGGCCTCGATGCGGCCAAGGCCATTGCGCTGATGGTCGGCCAAAACCGCCCGCTCTGGGATTTCGTGGACGAAGGCGACAATTACCTGCGCGTGATCGAGGCAGGCATGGCGCCTGTCATCGCCGTGCCGACGACTGCGGGTACAGGCTCCGAAGTTGGCCGTTGCTCGGTTGTCGTGCAGGAGGAAACCCACGAGAAAAAACTCATCTTCCATCCCAAAATTATGCCGGCGCTGGTGATTTCAGATCCGGAACTCACCATCGGCCTGCCGCCCGCGATTACGGCGGCGACGGGCATCGATGCCTTCGTGCATTGCTTCGAAGCCTTCTGCGCCCCCGGTTTCCATCCGCAGGCGGACGGCATCGCGCTTGAAGGCATGAAGCTGGTGATGGATTACCTGCCCCGCGCCTACAAGGACGGCAAGGATATCGAGGCGCGCGCGCATATGCTGATCGCGGCCACCATGGGCGCGGCGGCGTTCCAGAAGGGTCTCGGCGGCGTGCATGCGCTGGCGCATCCGCTGGGCGGCAACTACGACAAGCCGCACGGCCTGCTCAACGCCATCCTGCTGCCCTATGTTGTCGTGCGTAACCGCGCGGCGCTGGGTGACAAGATGGATCATCTGTCGCGCGTGCTGAACCTGCAGGCGAAGGGCTATAACGCCTCGGGCTTCGATGCCGTGCTGAAATGGATCCTGGATTTCCGCCAGCAACTGGGCGTGCCTAATACGCTGGCCGAAATCGGCGTGCCCTCAGACCGCATCGCCGATATCGGCAGGCTCGCGACGCTCGACCCCTCCGCTGGCGGCAACCCGATCCAGCTGACAGCTGCCGACTACGCCGATATCTTTGCCGCCGCGCTGAAGGGCGATCTGGCGGGGAAGAAGCAGGCGGCTTGAGAAGTAACGACGATATTCCTTATCTAGTTCGCGTTGGTTCAGGTTTGGGCTATAACACGCCCAATCAGATCCTCTTCGCGAGTTTGTTAGGATGTCCGGCTGCGGGCTTTTGGCTTATGTCCAAAAACGCTAGAAATTTTGGTGATCCGAAAAGTGCATCCCGCTTCAGATGGGCCGGAGTTGGTGCGATGCTCGCGTCAATTGCGCTTTTACATTATCTGCCCCAACGGCTGCCTGTTTTATTAATACTAATATTTCTCTCAATAGCTTTGCGGCAGTATTCTGTCGCGAGACAGGCGGCGGAGATTAAAAAATATGCGCAAGAGGGCAATTTTAAGAGTCCCCTGCCAAACGTCATTTTTGCAATCGCCTTTTCCTTGGTTATTTTGTGCGTAGGAAGCTTGCTTTTTGCAGCAGATTTCTACGTTACCATTGGTAGTAGACCGATGGGAAAGGGCTAATGCCTTGAAGCATTTTCTGTTAGGGTTCATGAAAAAATACCTCCCCCTCATCCTCCTTATCCTCGCCTTCGAAATCATCTCGGGCGGTATCGGGCATTTGAATATGGGGAGTGTGCGGGAGTGGTATGAGACGCTGAACCGCCCGTCCTTCGCGCCGCCCAACTGGGTGTTCCCCATCGTCTGGCCAACGCTTTACGCCATGATTGCGACGGCGGGGTGGTTTATCTGGCGCATGCCGCAAGGGAAGGACCGCAGCCAGCTGCTGGGGCTGTTCTGCGCCTATATGCTGCTGAACTGGGGATGGAGTTTTGTTTTCTTCGGTGCGCAGGCGATTTTTGCGGGGTTTGTGTGGATTGTCGTTTACGACATCGTTGCGCTGGCGCTGGTTATCAAGGCGTGGAAAGCCGAGCGGCGGGTGGCGTGGCTGATGCTGCCGTCCCTGTTCTGGACGGTTTTCGCGGCGGTGTTGAACTTTGCCTACTGGCACTTAAACAGCTGATTAATATCGATATATTCCTATAAATTTGACATAATAACGCTATCCATGATACCTTCTCCCAATCATAAAAGAGAGGGTTTCATGTCCGCACTGGCCGATAACAAAGCAGTATCGAGGCAATTCAAGACGGCGGCGACGCCTGTGGTGCTGGACGACGTGGCATGGCAGGCGGAGCTGGATAAAAACACCAGCTGGATCACTTATCACCGCGCCGTGATGGATATCATCCAGAACGGCGATCCGCGCGCGGGCGAACAGCGGCGCGGTGCGGCGATTTTCAAGGTCATCGACTTTATCGAGAAGAACAACACGCCGGAGGCCGCCGCGAAACTGGGCGAGCAGGCTTTCGCCTATGCGATCTGCGAAGCGAAGGGGTCGCTGGAGCGCTATGCCTTCGACCTCGAATTCGCGCAGGCCGCGCTGAACCTCGGGCCGTCGAAAAAGGCGCGGGCGGATCTTGAATACGATGTGGAAGTGGCATCGGAGAAAACCGCGCAGTTTATGGGCGAGTGCAACCTGCTGCAAGCGGCGCAGAAGCATGTATCGGCGGAAGATTTCGGCGTGGCGCTGATGGCCCGCCTGCTGGCGCGCGCCAGCAACACGGGTTTCAAGGCCGAAGCAGAAACATTGCGCGGCAAGCTGGATGCCAATTTCGACGTGGCGGAGGCGGTGGGCAATACGCTGCGTTCGGGTGTGGGCGATTATTTCAACTTTTCCGTCATGACCGAAGACGGCAAACCGAAGCCGCAGGCTTTCCTGGTGCTGCCGAAGCCGGGGACGCAGTATATCAATTAATCAGCTTCGCCATTTCGCCGCCTCTCCTTTGGGAGAGGAGGGGGGTACCCATGCGTAGCATGGGGGGAGGTGAGGGTACTACCTGCGGTGATCGTCCCACGAAGTACCCTCACCTTCCCGTCATACGCTGCTGCGCAGCGCATATAATATGACGGGTCCCTTCCTCTCCCAATAAGGAGAGGAAGTTAAGTGATCAGCTTCGCCATGTGATCCGGCGGCTCCGCGGTGACGGAGACGTTGGGTTTGTCCTGATATAGTGGAATATCGATGCTGCGCGCATGCAGGTGCAGCGTGGGGAATTCGCCTTCGGGCGGGCGGGTGTCGGGGCCGCTGTAAAGCCAGTCGCCCTTGATGGGGCAGCCGATGGATTTTAAATGCACGCGCAGCTGGTGCGTGCGGCCGGTGCGGGGGTAGAGCTCGACAAAGGTCATGTTGCCGCGCAGTTCTTTTAAAACTTTATAATCGGTCACGGCGCCTTGCGCCTCGGGGTCGTCCTTGGGGGCGGGGCGCATGGTCCAGCCTTTGGGCTGTTTTACTTTTTTTAACGCGACGTCGATGGTGCCTTCCGCTTGCGGCATCTTGCCCATGACGATGGCCCAATAGGTTTTCTTGATGCGGCCGCTTTCGAACAATTTGCCAAGCTTGCGGAGCGCGCGTTCGTTGCGGCCCAGCACAAGGCAGCCGCTGGTGTCGCGGTCGAGCCGGTGGGCGAGGTGCGGGGTTTCCTTGTAATCGAAGCGCAGGTGGACGAAATAATCCTCCAGGCTCTCGCCGCCGTTGGGGCCGGCGTGCACGGGGATGCCATGCGGCTTGTTCAGCACGATGACCAGCTGGTCCTTGAAGATGATGCGGGAGATAATATCCTTCATGCCGCCATGATAGGCGTTAAACCCCGCCTGAGGAAGGCGTTAAATTGCCGGGTTTCCTCAACTGTAGCGGCTTGTTCACGGAGATTTTGCCTTCGAGCACGGTGGTCGCCTCGGCGGCGGCCTGTTTTTGCGCGGCCAGCAGTTCGCGGCGGGCTTGCGATTCAGCGGGGTAGTTCAGGTAAACCTCGAGCGCTTCGCCGCATTGCCCGTGATCGGCGGCGGAGCGCACGATGCTGACGCCGCCCTCGCGTTTGGCCGATATATCCGCGCCGCGGTCGATCAGCAGGCGGGTCATCTCGACGCGGTTATTCATGACGGCGAGCAAAAGGGCGGTATCACCGATAGGGCTGGCGGCGTTCACGTTCGCACCCTTGTCGAGCAGGATGTTGACAATGTCGCAGAAATTCCAGATGGCGGCGTAATGCAGCGCGGTGTAGGAACAGCCGGGCGCGTTTACGTTCGCGCCTTTGGAGACGAGAAATTTGACGAGGGCGAGCGACTGCGCATGCGTGGTCTTGTGGCCGCCCTGAATGGCGTAAATCAGCGCGGTGGTGCCGTTGACGTATTCGGCGTTGACGTCGGCGCCGGCCTTGACCAATTTCTTGACGGTTTTGAGGTCGCCGTTGCTGCAGGCTTCGAAGAGTTTTTCGGCTTGCTTGGTATAGCCGGGGGCCAGCAGGGGGCCCATTGTGCCGCCACCGGAGGCGACGTTGAATTTTTTTGCGGTTTTCTTCTTCGGCATCGCGTCCTCGCATGTTCTGTCGGGGCGTTATGAAGGATTTGAGTATTACCTATATTTTCATAATAAGTCAATAGTGATTTAGGGTGGATAAGGGGCGGATTTTCGGGGAGAATTTCCCCATGAAAAAGCTCGCCCTGACCCTTTGTTTCATCATGTCGCTGTCCGCGTCTGCGATGGCGACGGATTACACCATTTTGCCTTATCCAAAGAACGGCTTTAAGGCCTCGGCGGGGGATTGGGAAGCCGCCCTCGACGACCTTCAGGAGATGGGCGCCACAGGCATCGTCATCACTAACAAATGGAATGAGCTGGAGGCGAAGAAACGCCAGTACAAAGGACTCAACGTTCTGGCGCAGAACTTCAAGGTGAACACGGAGGCTGGCCGCAAGGTATTTTTCAGCTTTCAGCCGATCAACACCACGAAGCGTGAAGTTCCGCCCGATCTTGAGAAAGTGAAATGGAACGACCCTGCGATGATCGGGCGATATCAGGAATTCCTCGACCACCTCGCGCTCGATGTGACGACGCAGCCCGCATGGGTGTCGCTGGCGAACGAGGCGGACGTTTATTTCGAAATGCATCCGGAGGAACTGGACGGGTTTCTGGACTACGCGAAGCGGGCGGCTGGCCTGACGAAGCAGAATTTCCCCGAAGTGAAAACCGGCGTGACGATGACTTTCGAGGGGTTGGCCGGCAAGCGCAAGGAAATCGTGAAAAAACTCCTGGGCGCAAGCGAGGTTGCGATTTTCACTTATTACCCGCTGTTCGATCTGAAACCGCAGCCGGTGAAGGACATGGGCGGACATTTCGACGCGATGGTGGCCGCCGCGGAAGGCAAGGAGTTGCTGTTGCAGGAAGTGGGATACCCCTCCGGCGCGGTTGTCGGATCATCGGAGGAAACGCAGGCCGCGTTCTTCAAGGAAGCGATGAACCAGATCAAATGGCGACCGGAGATAAAATTCGCGGGCCTGTTTATGCTGCATGATTTCGACGGCAAGTTCTGCGACGAGCTTGTGAAATATTACGGCTTCACCGGCGCGCCCGATGATATCAAGGCCAAATTCCGCGATTTCCTCTGCACCCTTGGCGTGAAAACCTTCGAGGGCAAGGAGAAACCCGCATGGGCTGCGGTCAAGCAGGGCATGAAAGAGGCGAGAGAATAAAAAAAGGCCGGGATATAAATCCCGGCCTTTTTTATTGTGTCAGCCAGATCAGACTTTGCAGCCGATCTGCATGCCTTTGAAGATGTTCTCGCTGCTGAAGGCTTGCGCGGCCACAGCTTTGGCCGAACCGCCCCAGTTGGCGACGAAGCTGGCGGCGCGTGCGCCACCGAGCGACTTCATGGTCGACAGGGCCGAAGCCTTGTCGGCGGGAACGCCGCCCAGACCATGATATTGCATGTACACGAGGTCGACTTTCGCCTGCATGTTGCCGGATTCGGCAGCCTGCTTGAACAGCTCGACAGCGACGTTGGCGTTTTTGGGAACGCCGTCAAAGCCGTTGAAGGCGAAATAGGCGAGGTCTTTGGTGCCTTGCGCCGCAACAGCCGCGTTGGTGGAAGCCGAGCGTGCGATAGCATCCGTCACGCGGGCCGAGACCTGATGGCCGTCGATCAGTTGCGTGAAATGTTCACCGGGCGTCAGGCAGGGAGCCACGACGGGCGCGACTTCGATCGGGGCCACGACCATCGGCTGCGCCTGCACGGTTTCAACCGGCGGAACGACAGGCTGGGTCACAACCGTCTCGACCGGCGGGGTCACGACGGTTTCGACCGGGGGAACGACGACGGGAGCGGGGGCAGGCGTGCCGCCGCCGAAGACGGCTTTCCAGCCGCTCTCGAACCAGCCTTCCTGGAAGCCCATGACCAGCGCCGAACCGACGATCGCGAAGGCCGAGGATTTCAGGAACACGTTGGCGTGTTTCTTGGTGAAGATTTCTTTCGCATGCGCTTTCGAGAAGAAGGGCGAGAGTTCAGCGCCGCCTTTCTTCGCCGTGTGGCGTTCGCCGAAGTGGCAGAACATCGTCATTGCCGCGCCGACCGCGATGGCCGAGCCCAGCATGGTCGCCCAGACGGGCGCGCCTGCGACGGTCATGCCGACAACGGCAGCCGATTTTGCGGCCATCGTCACGCCGGCACCGGCCGCGACGTTGAAGGCGCGCATCAGCCATTTTTTCTTGCCGCTGTGCACGGCGGGAGCTTCGACGCCCGGGGTCGTTGCGGCGGGCGCTTCGACAGCAGGGGCGGGAGCTTCTGCAACCGGAGCAACCGGAGCAACAGCTTCGGGTGCTTTCACTTCCGGTGCTTTCGCTTCGGGAGCCTTCACTTCGGGCACGTTGGTGTTTGCGGGCGGCGTAACTTCTGCAGCCGGCGGCACGACAACCGGAGCCGGCACTACGACGGGCTCTTTCTTCGGCGTGGTGATTTCGATCACGGGCGAGACGCCGACAACCGGCTCTTTCTTCGCTTCGTTGCTGTTGACGGCGGGGGGAGCGGGGATTTCGCTCACTTTGGGTTCCGGCTTGCTGTCTTTAATGACAGGTGTTTCGGACATGGTGGGTTCAACCTTTGCAGGTTTCTTTTCAGGTTCGCTCATGGTTTTCTCCGTAACGAGCTAGAGGGACTTAACCTGTATGATTATTCAGGCGCCCGAATTGACATAAATAAACTAATCAGTGCTCAGACAAAACACCAAATATAGTGAGTCGAGTCAATACGCGAAAACCGTTTTCTGGGAAAAAAATCAGGCAGATGGGTATATAAATACCCTGTTCAAACTTGTTCGGTTGTTTAAATACCGAAGCCGCCCTCGATCTCGTGGAAGCCCGTGCGCGCGGCGCGGTCGGCGAGGATGCGGTTGCAGGCCTTGATACGGTCGCTGGCCGCATGGGTCAGGGTGAAGGGCAGGATGCCGTGGCCGATCAGCAGGATGCTGCAGCTGCCCAGCCGCCATGCCATGTTGATGGTGAAGCGAAAGTGCTGCCAGTAGGTTTCACCGGCTTCGCGGGGGTGATTGGTCATGAGGGAGACGAAGGTCTCCTTCAGGCTTTTTGCGGGGGATTTTGTCTGGTCTGTCATGACCGGAAACTAAAACTTTATGCCAAGTATTGCAAGACACAAATTTTGCACAATAAAGCCTGTTGTTCAGAAGTTTTTCACCATTATGATGGACACTCGCAATCACTTAAAAATCAATCCTGACGGGTATTAACATGCGGAATTTCTTGCTGGTTTTGGCGCTCATCCTCATCACGGCAGGGGGCGCGCAGGCGGCGTATGATTCAGTTACAGCGGCCGAGGCGCAGGACCTCAGCATCATCCGCGTCACGCCGACGGGGGAGGATGTCTACTCCGAACGCCAGATCGTCATCACCTTCAACCGCCCCGTCGTGCCCATCGGCCAGATGGAACGCGACAAGAAAGACATTCCCGTCACCATCACGCCCGAAGTCGACTGCGAATGGCGGTGGATCAACACCTCGTCGCTCGCCTGCCAGCTGACGGATAAATCGAAACTGGAATTGTCGACCAAATACGACATCACCATCGCCCCCGGCATCAAGGCCGAAGACGGCACAACGATCAAGGAAGATTACAAGGCGACATTCATCACCCAGCGCGCGAATACCGAATATGCGTGGTTCCGCACCTGGACGTCGCCCGGCACGCCCGTTATTCGCCTGACCTTCAACCAGCCGGTCACGAAAACTTCGGCGCGCAAATCTATCATGCTTGTCCATGGCGAAAAGAAAACGGCCATCAAGCTGAAGCCCGACCCCGATTACGATGAAAAGCCTTCTTACGTGCCCTTCGGCAAAGGCTGGCTGTTCTTCGGCGATCAGGAAAAGCGCAAGAGCGACGATCAGGCGACAGAAAAAGACGGCGAGGAAGCCCGCCGCGTCTGGCTGGCCGAGCCGATCGAGGAACTGCCGCTGGATACGAATGTCACGATGAAACTCTCCCCCGGCCTTGTTTCCGCCGCAGGGCCCGAGCTGAGCGTGGCGACCAAAGATGTCGTGGCGTTTGACACCTATCCCGAGCTTTCCGTTCTTGGCGTGCGCTGCACCAGCAATGACGGCGTCGAGATTCTGTTCGCGCCCGGCGAAACGAAGGCCGACAAGTGCAACCCGATGGCCTCCATCAGCCTGTCTTTCTCCGCGCCCGTGCAGAGATCGCAGGTGAAGAAGAATTTCGAATTCTCGCCCGCGCTGGGCCTCGCCGAGAAACAGGATGAAATCTGGGGCGACCTGTCCGAAGAATATTCGCGCCTGAACAGCGCCCATACCAAGGGCCGTGGCTATGACGTTTACCTGCCTTACGGCCTGAAGGCGGCATCCACCTATACCGTGAAACTGAAGGGCGAAGACCTCGGCTTCTTCTCCCGCGCGTGGCGCTGGGTGAAGAACCTGTTCAGCGACCAGCCCATGACCGCGCTCGAGGACGAATTCGCGCGCCGCGTGAAGGAACCGGTGACCATCACCTTCAACACCGACCACCGCAAGCCGAATTTTGAAATGGATTACCACGATGCGGTGCTGGAGAAAAACGCCGACAGCGAAGTGCCGATCTACGTCAACAACCTCGAAAAACTGTTCTTTAATTTCCGCAGCCTGACAGTCGCGGGCACGAATGACGCCGAGAAATTCGACCAGACGCTGGAAAACATCATGGATATCCAGTACCTGATCCCGATGAAAGTGCGCGAAATGCTGAAGGGCAAATCGGGCGCTGTCTACGGCCATCTTGAAACCAGCCCATACGTCGACAAAGGCAGCGAGAGTGCTTACCGCTTATTTGCGCAAGTGACGCCGTGGCAGATGCATGTGAAGCTGGGGCATTTCTCCACGCTCGTCTGGGTGACCGATATGGCCACCGGCGCGCCTGTTAAAGGCGCCAAGGTGACGCTGTACAAGGATTCCGTCGCGTCGCTGACCGAACCGCAGGATATCCGCGGCACAGGCATGACCGATGAAAACGGCCTTGCCACTCTGCCCGGCACCGATAAAGCTGATCCGCAGCAGGAGCTGCAAAAAGGCTGGGAAGACAGCGACTCGAAATTGTTCGTCCGCGCCGACAAGGGCGAGGACATGGCCGTGATGCCGCTGAACAGCACGTTCATGATCGATATCTGGCGCGCCTCGAACGAGAGCATTTACCCCTCGAACAAGAAAAAATACGGCCACATCCACACATGGGGCACGACGGCGCAGGGCATTTACCGCGCGGGCGATACTATCCAGTATAAATTCTACGTGCGCGATCAGGACGACCGCACGCTGATTGCCGCGCCCAAGGAAGGTTACAAGCTGGAAATCGTCGACCCGACCGACAACGTGGTCGAAACGGTCGAAGACCTGAAGCTGAACGACTTCGGCGCCTATGCCGGCGAGTTCAAGGTGGCGAAGGAAGCCCCCGTGGGCTGGTACCGTTTCCGCCTGACTGCGAAATATGTGGGCGGCGGCAACGATGACGGCGAAGGCGGCGAATACAGCGAAGACGGCTATCAGGCCTTCGGCACCTGGAATCCGCTCCGCGTGCTGGTGACCGATTTCACGCCCGTGCCGTTCCGCGTTTCCAACAGCCTCAATGGCGACCTGTTCAAGGACGGTCAGGATATCGAAGTCAGTGCCGATGCGAAGCTGCATTCCGGCGGGCCTTATCTGGATGCCGAAGTGCGCACGGTGGCGATCCTTGATGAGCGCGCCTTTACTTCGAAACATCCCAAGGCGCAGGGTTTCAATTTCATGCCGCTGGAATATTCCATGCATGGCAGCCGCGAAGTGCTGAACAAAACCGAACCGCTGGACGGCAAGGGCGAGCTGCGTACGGTGTTCAAGCTTGAAAAGCAGGACTTCGCTTACGGCCGCCTGACGGTCGAAAGTGCGGTGCAGGATGATCGCGGCAAGAACGTCGCGGCATCTTCCGGTGCGGATTATGTCGGCGTCGACCGTTTTGTCGGTTTGAAGTCTCCCGAATGGGCTTACGAGGCGAAAAAGCCCGTCAACCTCGAATACATCGTGGTGGACGATCGCGGCAACCCTGCCGCTGGCACTTCAGTCAAAATCACACTGGAGCGTCTGGAAACCACCGCCGTGCGCGTGAAGGGCGCGGGCGATGCTTACCTGACCAACTATAACTCCGAATGGAAGGAAGCTGGCACTTGCGAAGGCACGTCGACGGATGACGTTTCGCCCTGCACGTTCACACCTGACAAGGCCGGTTCCTACCGCGCCATCGCACGCATCAAGGATACCAAAGACCGCGCGCAGGAAGCAGGCGTCAGTTTCTGGGTGACTGGCAGCGATTACCTTGTCTGGGATAACCAGAGCGATGTGCTGCTGCCCATCGTGCCCGAGAAGGCCGAATACAAAGTCGGCGATACGGCGAAATACCTTGTGAAAAACCCCTTCCCGGGGGCGACGGCGCTGGTGACCATCGAACGCTACGGCATCATCGACAAATTCACGACCAAGCTGGAGGGCTCGACGCCTGTGGTGGAATTCCCCGTCAAGGCCGATTACCTGCCGGGCTTCTTCCTGTCGATTCAAGTGTTCTCGCCGCGCGTCGATAAACCGATCGACGAAAACGGCGTCGACCTTGGCAAGCCGACGTTCCGCATGGGTTACGTGACTGTGCCTGTGAAAGATCCCTACAAGGAAATGCTGGTCACCGCGAAAACGCCGGAGGAAGTTTACAAGCCCCGCGACAAGATCAAGGTCAGCCTGCATGCCGAGCCGAAGAAAAAGGGCAGGGATGAACCTGTCGAGCTGGCCGTGGCTGTGCTGGATGAAGCTGTCTTCGACCTCGTCACCGGCGGGCTTTCCAACTTCGATCCTTATGAAGGTTTCTACAAGGTCGATGGGCTTGACCTGCGCAACTACAGCCTGCTGACGCGCCTGATCGGCCGCCAGAAGTTCGAGAAAAAAGGCGCGAACCAGGGCGGCGATGGCGGGTCGGATCTGAAAGTCCGCGACCTGTTCAAATTCGTCGCTTACTGGAACCCCTCGATCAAGGCAGATAAAAACGGCAATGCCGAAGTGGAATTCGAGGCGCCCGACAACCTGACGGGCTGGCGCATCCTCGCGCTGGCTGTCACGCCTTCGGATCGCCTCGGCCTTGGCCATGCGAATTTCAAGGTCAACCGCCCGACCGAAGTGCGCCCCGTGATGCCGAACCAGGTGACGGAACGCGATACCTTCCAGGCCGGTTTCAGCGTTATGAACCGCACGGATAAACCCCGCACGCTCACCGTCGAGATCAAGGCCGAAGGCCTGATCGATACGGCCAAGACGCCGGCGGAACACAAGGAAACCGTTACAGTCGACCCTTACAAACGCGCAATCGTTTATATGCCGGTGCAGACCATGGCCGTGCCCGAAAACCGCGACCTGCCGCAGGGTGAGCTGAAATTCACAGTCAAGGCTTACGACCTGCAGGATGGCGACGGCATGGTGCATGCGATGCCGGTGAACAAGATGCGCTCGCTCGACACCGCCGCCAACTACGGCACCACGTTGCAGGACAAGGCGACGGAAAGCATCAAGTTCCCCGACAATATCTTCCCCGATATCGGCGGCATTTCTGTCGTTCTCTCGCCCAGCGTGATCGGCTCGGTCGAGGGTGCGTTCAAGTACATGCGCGACTATCCTTATATCTGCTGGGAACAGATTTTGACGAAGGGCGTCATGGCCTCGCACTACCTGAACCTGAAAGGCTATATGCCCGACAGCTTCGAGTGGAAAGAAGCCGACAAGCTGGCGCAGGCCGCGCTTGATATCGCGGGTTCCTTCCAGGCGCCGAACGGCGGCATGACGTACTTCCTCGCGCGTGATGAATATGTTGACCCGTACCTGTCGGCCTATACGGCGCTCGCCTTCAACTGGCTGTCGAAATCGGGCTACAAAATCCCGAAAGCCGTTGAAGCCAAGCTGCACGACTACCTGCTCAACCTGCTCCGCAACGATGTCGCGCCGACGTTTTATGACGCAGGCATGAAATCGACGGTGCGCGCGGTTGCGCTGGCGGCGCTGGCCGAACATGGCAAAGTCACCAAGGCCGATATGGACCGTTACCAGCCGCATGTGAAGGAAATGAGCCTCTTCGGTAAAACCCATTTCCTGATGGCGGCGCTGAAGGTGACCGAGGCCCTGCCGATGGCGAAGGATGTGGCGAACCTTATCCTCTCGGCTTCGAACCAGACGGGCGGCAAGTTCATCTTCAACGAAACGCTGGATGACAGCTACCTGCGCATCCTCGCATCGCCTTTGCGTGAAAACTGCGCGATCCTCTCCGCCTTCACCGCCTATGGCGAGATGAAGGAGGGCGCAAGCCTGGTGGGTGACGTGCCGTTCAAGCTGACGCGCACCATCACCCAGACGCGCCAGAACCGCGACCATTGGGAAAACACGCAGGAAAACATGTTCTGCATGAACGCGCTGATCGATTACAGCCGCGTGTATGAAAACGTGAAGCCTGACATGAAGGTCACCGCCAGCCTGAATACGAAATCATTCGGTGAAGCGGCATTCAGCGACTTGCGCGACAAGCAGGTGACACTGAGCCGCCCGATGGAGGAAGCCGACGTCGGCACCAAGGCGACCGTGGAAATCGAACGCAAGGGCGAGGGCAGGCTCTACTACGCCACGCGCCTGCGCTACGCACTCCGCTCCGACCTTACCAAGCCCGTTAATTCCGGTATCGAGCTGCACCGCGAATACGCGCTCGAGCGTGACGGCAAATGGCAGATGCTGAAGGAAAAAGACGAAATCAAGCGCGGCGATATCGTGCGCGTTGATCTGTTCCTCTCGCTGCCCGCGGCCCGTAACTTCGTGGCCGTGAACGACCCCGTGCCGGGCGGGCTTGAGCCTGTCAACAGCGAGCTTGCCACTACGTCGCAGGTCGACGCGAACAAGGGCGAGTTCGAGCGCGACGGCGGTTCGTGGTTCTTCAAGTTCGGCGACTGGTGGGGATACAACGTCAGCCGCTGGAGCTTCTATCACCAGGAAATCCGCCATGACAGCGTGCGTTTCTACTCCGACTACCTGCCCGCCGGCAACTATCACCTGAGCTATACCGCGCAGGCGATCGCCGAGGGCAAGTTCACCGTCATGCCAACGCTGGCGGAAGAAATGTACGACCCTGACGTCTACGGCAAGGACGTGACGCGCGAACTGTCGGTATCGGCCAAGGAGTAAGATGCGTTTACGGCTGAAACATATCGCGTGGGGCATTGCATCCGCGGGCTTCGTGCTCGCGATGGCCACGGCCGTTGCGATAAAGCCGGTGAAATCGTCATTGCAGGCCTTGCGTTCGGAAGCGCAAACGCTGCAGATCACCGACCGCGCGGGCCAGCCGCTGACCATCAGCTACCAGAACCGCTGGAATGTCTACGATAACCTGCCGCTCTATGCCATTCCGCAGTTTTTGCAGGAAGCCTTTATCGTGGCGGAGGACAAGCGGTTCTTCGGCCATGGCGGCGTCGACTGGCAGGCGCGGGGATCTGCCTTGGTGCAGAACTGGACGGCGCGCCACGTTGTGCGCGGCGCATCGACCATCACCGAACAGGTCGTGCGCATGATCAACCCGCGCCCGCGCAATATCTGGTCGAAATGGGTCGAGGGCTGGGAGGCCGCGCTGCTGGAAGCCAGCTATGCCAAGCCTGACATACTGGAATTCTACCTCAACCAGCTGCCCTATGCCTCCAATCGGCGCGGCGTGGCGCAGGCGGCGCGGTTTTATTTCAACCGTGATCTGGCGACGCTGAACCCGCGTGAAATGCTGGCGCTGGCCGTGCTGGCGCGTGCGCCCTCGAGCTATGACCTTTATAACGGCGGCACAAAAATCGATGCCGCCATTACACGCCTCGCCGCAAGCATGGTCGAACGCGGCGTGATGAAAGCGGAAGAAGCCGCGCAACTGACCGCGAAACCCTTCGAGCTTGCAAGGCCTGCTGCTCCCATCGACGCGCTACACTTCGCGCAATATGTGCGCGGACAGCCGGGCTCGGCTGGCAATATCATTCACTCGACACTCGACAGCAATCTGCAGGCCAAGGTGCAGGGCATCATCGATACGCGCGTGGCGGGCCTGTCGCGCAAGAACCTCCACAATGCCGCCGTTCTGGTGGCAGATCATACGACGGGCGAAATTCTGGCATGGGTCGTTGCGGGTGATGAGAAAACGAAGCTGATCGATGCCGTAACAGTACCGCGCCAACCGGGCTCGGCACAGAAACCGCTGCTGTACGCCATGGCGCTCGACAAAGGCTGGACGCCAGCCACCATTATCGATGACAGTCCGCTGGCGGGCGCGGTGGGCACGGGCCTGCACTGGTTCAAGAACTACAGCAATACATACTATGGCCGCATAACGCTGCGCGAAGCCTTGGCCAATTCGCTGAATATTCCTGCGGTGCGCACGATTGGATATGTGGGCGCGTCGAAATACCTGAACACGCTGCACCGCCTCGGCTTTGAAAGCCTTGACAGGGGCGTGGAGGTCTACGACGAAGGTCTTGCGCTCGGCAACGGGGAGGTGACGTTGCTGGAACTGGTGACGGGTTTCACGGCGCTGGCGAACAAGGGCGTTTACCGCCCGCTGCGCTACACGCTGGACGATGCGGGTGCGCGCCAGTCCGAGCGCATCTGGTCGGCGGAGGCCGCGTCACTGATCGGCAATATATTATCCGACCCCTATGCGCGCAGGCTAGAGTTTGGCGCAGGCAGCGTGCTGAACCTGCCCGTGCAGACGGCGGCCAAGACAGGCACTTCGACCGACTACCGCGACGCCTGGAGCGTGGGCTATAACCACAAGTACGTCGTCGGCATCTGGATGGGCAACCTCGATCACAGTCCGACCGACGGCGTCACGGGGGCATCAGGCCCTGCGCTGGCGTTGCGCAGTGTGTTCAACGAATTGAACAAGCACGCCGAAGCGCGGCCGCTTTGGCTCTCGCCGAAACTGTCGCGCAAGGACGTTTGCATCGAAGACCCGGAAGATCCGGAGCGCTGCCATATGCGCAGCGAATATTTTATGGAGGGCGGGGAGGCTAAAACCGCTACCGCCGCAACGGAACATGAATTCGCCATCCTGAAGCCCACCGACGGGTTGCAGATGGCGATCGACCCGCGTATCCCGCATGACTTCCAGAAATTCCAGTTCGTCATGCATGGCCTCGGCGAGGGTCAGCAGGTTGAATGGATACTTAACGGCGAACCTGTCGCCACCTCTGGCGGTAAATACCTCTGGCCCGTCAGGCGCGGGAAATACAAGCTGTCGGCGCGGGTGAAGGAGGGGGACAAGACCGTCTTTACCTCCGCCGATATCGGCTATCTGGTGAAATAACCCTTTAAAACCGGCCTTAAAAATTCCCCTTGCCTTCGCTGGCCTAAAACGGGTATAAAATACCCGGGTAATAAATACCCCACAAATCAAGGAGAGAAAACATGGCGCCCACGACCAAGAACGACAGCAAAAACATGACAGCCTCGGCGCTCCGCGCATGGCGCAACCGGATGGGCTGGGCACGCGACGAAGCGGCGGAGAAACTGCAGCTGGCGCGGGATACGTACAAGAAATTCGAGAACGGGCAGCGCGCGATTACGCCGCGCCTTGCCGCCGAAGTGGCACGGCTGGAACAGCTGGGGCAGAACGACAAGAAAACCTATGACGATAAAAACGCCACGGTGCATGTCGTGGGCGGCGGCACCATCGTGCATGTGCGCAACCACCTTGCGCTGGCGGCTCCCGCGTACGGCTCGACGGCGCGGGAACTGGCGGGCGTATGCAAACGCATGGGCCATGCCACGCGCATGACGCTGACACGCATGGCCGACCCGTCGTCGAAATATGAAACGAACGAGGATATGGCCGAACTGGCGAAAGAGATTGTGGCCGACAAAAAAATCAAGATTGTCTTCTGGAACCCCGCCATCTGCGATTTCAACGGGCAGATCGGCAGCGTGAAGCCGCACCGCAAGGCGCAACGCCTGAAATCGCGGGAAGGCGAGCAGGCGATGAAGCTGACACCCTCCGACAAAATCGTCGCCACCATCCGCGCCGAGCGCAAGGATTTGTTCCTCGTCGCGTTCAAAACGACGACGGGCGCGACGGAGGATGAAATGTATCTTGCGGGTCTGAAACTGATGAAGGGCTCGCACATCAACCTTGTGCTGGTGAACGATGTTGTGACGCGCATGAACATGGTGGTGACGCCGGAAGAAGCGCGTTATCACGTCACCAACCAGCGTGTCGAAGCGCTCGAGGGGTTGGTGGAGATGGCTTTGCTGCGTTCCAAAGCGACATTCACGCGCTCGACGGTTGTCGAAAATGCCAAGGGCGTCGAATGGAAATCCGATCTTATCAGCGACAACCTGCGTGTTGTGGTCGACCATTGCATCAAGCGCGGCGCGTATAAACCGCTGAATACAAAGCGCGGCCCGGTGACGGCCGGGCACTTCGCGGCACGTGGCGAGAAGGGGGATATCGTTACCTCCCGCCGCTGGTCGAACTTCAACAAGCTGAAGGAAATCGGCATGGTGCGCATCGAGCCCAAGGGCAAGGACGCCGTGATCGCCTATGGCGGCAAGCCGTCGGTGGGCGGGCAGAGCCAGCGGATTGTGTTTGAAGATCATCCGGAACTGGACAACATCGTGCATTTTCACTGCCCGCTGAAGCCGGGGTCGAAAGTGCCGGTACGTTCGCAGCGCCCCTTCGAATGCGGCAGCCACGAATGCGGCAAGAATACGTCGGATGGCCTGCGCGAGATGGAAAGCGGCATCTGGGCCGTGATGCTGGAACAGCATGGCCCCAATGTCGTCTACAACCGTAATGTGCCGCCGAAACGCGTGATCGACTTTATCGAACGTAACTTCGATCTCGAAGCCAAGACGGGCGGCGATGTCCATGATTAAACGCGACTTCGTCAAGGCCGGCGATACCATCATCCGACTTGCCGATATCGAGAGTATCGATATGGCGAAGATCGAGCAGGGGCTGCTGAGCGTGTCCCATCGCGGGCAGGTATCGGTGGCGCGGGATTTCGATGCTTTTGAAATTCTGATGCTGCTGCATCCGGCGGCTATTGAAGGTCGGCGGTTGCGCTGGGCGAAGAACGCCTGGGCCTTCCACAATCTTGTGGCGCATCCGCTGATGCAGGTAATGGTCTGGTTAGGCTTTAAAAAACAGGCGATATGGTTGCATGACGTAACAGTGCCGAAGCCTGTCGGGCTACGGCATAGTTAAGCCTACATCTTCAGGTCTTCTTCCGTCATGCGGTCGTGGTTGATTTCAGGGTTGACGCGGGCTTCGCGCGTGCGCTTGTTGAATTTCATCGTTTCCTTTTCGGCCTTCAGCATTTGGGGCAGACCGGAAGGGCGATAGAAATTTTCGCCTTCGAATTTCCGGCGTATCTTTTCATCGGCTGCGTGGTCGACGGGCTCGGGCTGGGCTTCGAGATTCTCGAAGTCCTTGCCATGCAGGTGCAGCGTTTTGCGGGGTTCTTGCTTGTCGTTCCGGGGTGTGACGGACATGGCGTTACTCCGAATTCAAAGGGTTACAAGTAACAAACCGCCGCAGGGTGACGGGGGTTCCGTAATAGCGCGAGTTGGGGTATCCTTGGGCCAAGGAGAGTATCATGCTCGAAAATCTAGGTTTCTTCCCGAAGGGTTTTATGCTCGGCTTCGCGATTGCGGCGCCGGTGGGGCCCATCGGCATGCTCTGCATCCGCCGCACGCTGGCGCATGGCATGGCTTCAGGCCTTGCGACGGGAACGGGAGCGGCCTTTGCCGATGCTTTTTATGGCGCTGTTGCGGCATTCGGCCTGACGGCGATTTCGGATTTTCTTATCAATTACAAAACGCCGATGCAGTTTCTGGGCGGGCTGTTCCTCGTTTACCTTGGCGTGAAGACTTTCATGCAAAAACCGCGCGAGAACACCGGCAAGGACGAGGAAAAGGGGCGGCGCAGCGTCAAGCAACTGGCGGGCGAGCTTGGATCGACCTTTTTGCTGACGGTGGCGAACCCGGCGACGATTATTTCCTTCATCGGCTTTTTTACCGGCCTTGGCCTGCTGTCGGGCGCGGCGCCGCCGGCCTATTCGGATTCCGCGCTGATGGTTGCGGGGGTGTTTATCGGATCTTTTGCCTGGTGGTGCATCCTGTCGGGCGGCATCGCTGCCGTGCGGCATGGGCTGGGGCCCAAGGCGATTAAAATCGCCAATTTGCTCTCCGCCGCCATTATCGGCGGTTTTGGTGTGTTAGCGCTAGTTTCTTTGATCTAAGCCTTTGATATTACAATAAACTATTATTTGACATAATATATGTAATCTGGCATACTCTCTCAAACGCGCGGCACAGACAAAAAAAGGCCGCAGCAAAGGAGTGTGTGACATGGCTTCAATAGATTTCAACGCGAATGCCCAAACCTACGGCCCTAAAAACGCGGCCGAGCGGGAATTGCTGGATTTTGTCAGCGACGGCGGCGGTTCAAAAGGTAAAATTTTCGGCTGCATGATGAAGGGCGCGAACCTTTCCGTCGGCAACGACAAGCCGGGCGAAGAAGGCTGGACGCCGCTGATGTACGCTTTCAAAAACCGCTCCGACGAAGCGATCGAGGTGCTGCTGCATTTCAACGTCGACATCGATGCACGCACCAAGGAAGGCGACACGGCCCTGATGGGCGTTATCCGCAGCCGCCGCGTCGACACCCACAAAAAAGAATGGGAGGCGGATACCGATTTCCGCCTGTCGCGCCAGCTGATCCGCGCCTACGAAGACGGCATGGGCGATATCAACCTGCAAAACCGCGCAGGCGAAACAGCGCTGATCGTGGCGACGAAGGCGGGGCAGTGGGATTTCGTCAGCCGCATCCTCGATGCCGGTGCGGATCCCTTCGTCAAAGACGGCGAGGGCTATACGGCTGTTGATTACGCCCGCGCGACGAACCCGGAAAGCATGGCTCATGCCGGCAGCGAGGCGCTCCGCACGATGGAGGCGCTGGCAAGCCGCAAGCAGGCGCAGGAAGCGCATATCGACGCAGGCCTGCCGACACAGTCGAGCGTGGCCGTCAAGAAACCTCTCAGCTTCAGGAAATAACCATGGCAAAACAAATTTCACTGGAAGAACAATTCGCCGGCAAGGGCTCGCGCCTTCCCGATTTCCTGCAACAGGAAGCCAACGACTGGTTGATTGAAGTCGTGGCAAAACCCAATTGCCCGCGTACCGAGGCCTTCAAGGTCATGCTGATGGGCGCGAATAT
>JBGGMV010000113.1:0-7122 GCA_041287865.1 Alphaproteobacteria bacterium
GCCCTTGCCCAGCAGTTTGCCGTGGCCGTCAAAGACGGTAATGTTGTTTTTCTTCATCAGGTGCTTGATGCCGCCCGAGAGCTGCCCCGCGACTTTGCGCGAGCGGTCGATGATTTTTTTGAAATCGAACGAGATTTTCTCGGCCTTGAAACCAAACGCATCCAGATTGTGCAGCAGATGGTTGATCTCCGAGCAGCGCAGCAGCGCCTTGGTCGGGATGCAGCCCCAGTTGAGGCAGATGCCGCCCAGATGCTCGCGCTCGACCAGCGCAACCTTGAATCCCAGCTGCGAGGCGCGGATCGCCGCCACATAGCCGCCGGGCCCGCCGCCCACTACCACGATGTCAAAAGCCTGTTCTGTCATGTTCGCCGCCCTTTTGTTTTCCGCCCTAATCTATAAGGTTGGGCGTTTAATTTCAGTAGCATAATAATCATGCGTTTTCAATAGGTTGACAGAATTTATATTACATATAAACAAATTAGTAATATGTCGGCATTATAATGTAATCAACGACAGGAGCCGCCGATGGCAGACAATAAAGAAGACGCGTACAGGGAATTGCTGGAGAGGCTGCGCCCCGACATCGCCCGTATTTGCGACAGTCTCAAGGCCGCGCTGCAGTCCGAACCCGCCCCCGAGCCGACCGGCAAAAAAGGCCTGCGTGAATCCGCAAAAGAAAGTTTCGCCCGCTCCCGCCGCCTTTTCGATGACGAAAGCGGCTCGATGAAGGGCCCTCCGCTCACCGCCAAGCAACAGATTGAAATGCTGACCATTCTGGTTGGCGCGGCGCACAAAGTCGGGCTGGAAGTGAAATTCCCCACGGCGGATGAACTGAAAGCTGAAGGCCGCTGGGATGGCCCCAACGTCACGCCCTTCAAGCCGAAATCTTAAAGAATAAGCGACATCGGGCTTTCGATCAGCTTCTTGAACACCTGCAGGTATTCCGCGCCAATCGCGCCATCGATGCAGCGGTGATCGGTCGACATCGTCACGGTCATGACGGTTGCGACCTTCAGCTGGCCGTCCTTCACCACCGCGCGCTGTTCGCCCGCGCCGATCGCAAGGATCGCGCCCTGCGGCGGGTTGACGATGGCGGCGAATTCGCGGATGCCGAACATGCCAAGGTTGGAAACCGAAATCGTGCCGCCCTGGAATTCGGCGGGTTTCAGCTTGCCATCCTTCGCCTTGCCGGCCAGTTCCTTCATCTCGTTGGAAATGTCCTTCAGGCTCTTGTTCGCGGCGTCCTTGATAATCGGCGTGATAAGTCCGTTGGGCGTGGCGACGGCGACGGATACATCGGCGCGCTCATACTGCACGATATTATCGTCCGTCCATGAGACGTTGGCGGCAGGATATTTCTGCAGCGCAATGCCTGTCGCCTTGATCACGAAATCGTTGACCGAGATTTTATAGCCCTGCGCCATCTCGTTCAGCTCTTTGCGCACGTTCAGCAGCGCATCCAGCTCGCAATCGACCGTCAGGTAGAAATGCGGAATGTTCTGTTTGGATTCCGTCAGGCGGCGGGCGATAACCTTGCGCACGCCGTTATTGGGAACCAGCTTGTAAGGAATGCCGTAAGCATCGGCCAAAGCCTTCGCATCGGGGCCAGCTGCATGTGCCATGGGCGCTTTTGCAGCAGCGGTAACGGGCGCAGCAGCACCCGGCTTCGCCTTTTCAAGGTCGGACTTCACGATACGGCCATGCGGGCCGGAGCCTTTGACGGAAGAAAGGTCGAGACCTTTTTCTTTCGCAATGCGCTTTGCCAGCGGAGAGGCGAAAACGCGGTCGCCATGCTTCGCAGCGGGTGCCTGCATGACAGCCATGGTCGGCGCAGGCTTAGCTGCGGCAGCGGTCGGCTGGTTGGCGGGCGTAACGGTTTTCGGCGCGGGAGCAGATTTGGAAAGTGCGGAAGCGTCTTCGCCCTCCTCCAGCAGCACGGCGATCAGGCTGTTGACCTTGACGCCTTCGGTGCCGGCGGGGACGAGGATTTTGGCGAGCGTGCCTTCGTCAACAGCTTCAACCTCCATCGTCGCCTTGTCGGTTTCGATTTCGGCGATGACCTGTCCGGGTTTCACCTTGTCGCCTTCCTTCTTGACCCATTTGGCAAGCTTGCCTTCGGTCATGGTGGGCGACAGCGCGGGCATCAGGACATTAAGCGGCATAGGACACCTTCTTCGCGGCCTCGATGATATGCTCGACTTGCGGCAGCGCGAGTTTTTCGAGGTTCGCGGCATAGGGCATCGGCACGTCTGCGCCATAAACGCGCACGACGGGCGCATCCAGATGATCGAAGCACTGTTCCATCATGATGGCTGCAAGCTCGGACCCGATGCCGGAGAAGTGCCAGCCTTCCTCGACAGAAACGAGGCGGTTGGTTTTCTTGACCGAGTTAACAATCGTTTCGGTATCCAGCGGGCGCAGCGTGCGCAGGTTGATCACTTCAGCCGAAATCCCCTGCTCCGCCAATTTGTCGGCGGCCTGCAGCGCGACGCCGACCATGCGCGAGAACGCGGTGATGGTGACGTCCGTGCCTTCGCGTTCGATCTTCGCCTTGCCCAGCGGCAGCACGAAATCGGGATCAGCGGGAATTTCGAACGACTGGCCGTACATCATCTCGTTTTCGAGGAAGACGACCGGGTTCGGGTTGCGGATAGCGGCTTTCAGCAGGCCTTTCGCATCAGCGGCAGACCAAGGCGCGAGAACGATAATGCCCGGGCAATGCGCGTACCAGCTGGCGAAGCATTGCGAGTGCTGCGCGCCCACGCGGCTCGCTGCGCCGTTCGGGCCGCGGAAGACGATGGGGCACCCCAGCTGCCCACCCGCCATGTAAAGCGTCTTGGCGGCCGAGTTGATGATATGGTCGATCGCCTGCATGGCGAAGTTGAAGGTCATGAATTCCACGACCGGCTTCAGGCCCGCGAAGGCAGCACCGGTGGCGATGCCTGCGAAACCATATTCGGTGATCGGCGTGTCGATGATGCGCTTGTCGCCGAATTCCTGCAGCAGGCCCTGCGTGACTTTGTAAGCGCCCTGGTATTCGGCGACTTCCTCGCCCATCACGAAAACTTCGGGGTCGCGGCGCAGTTCTTCGGCCATGGCGTCGCGCAAGGCTTCGCGCACCGTGACGGTGACTTTAGCGCCGCCCCATTCCTTTTCAGGAGCCGAGGTCGCAAGGTACGACGGCGGCGCGGATTGCGGATTGCACGAGGGGCCTGTATCGGCGGGCTTGCTTGCCACTTCCGCTTTCGGCTTTGACGCAGCAACGGTATCTCCCGCACTCTCGCCTTCCTCGATCAGGATTGCGATGGGCGTATTAACGGCGACGCCTTCGGTGCCGGCAGGCACGAGGATTTTGCCGAGAATGCCTTCGTCAACCGCTTCGACTTCCATCGTCGCCTTGTCGGTTTCGATTTCGGCGATCACCGTGCCGGGCTTGATTTTATCGCCTTCTTTTTTCACCCACTTGGCAAGCTTGCCTTCGGTCATGGTGGGCGACAGGGCGGGCATGAGGATTTGCGTGGACATTACTGCTTCTCCTCGATCATGACGTCTGTCCAGAGTTCCGACGGGTCGGGCTCGGGCGACTGTTGCGCGAATTCGGCGGATTCATTCACCACCGCCTTCACTTCTTTTTCAATTTGCTTGAACTGGTCTTCGGTATGCTTGCCGCCGTCCATCAGGATTTTCTTGATGCTCTCGATGGGATCGTAGTTTTCGCGCATATCCTCGACTTCTTCCTTGGTGCGGTATTTGCCGGGGTCGGACATCGAATGGCCGCGATAGCGATAGGTGGAGAATTCCAAAATCATCGGCCCGTTGCCGGAGCGGATGTAATCGACAGCTTTCAATGCTGCCTGACGCACGGCCAAAACATCCATGCCGTTGATTTTCTCGCCGGGGATGCCATAGGCCTCGCCGCGCTTATAAAGCTCGCCGGCCGCGTGGCGCGTCTGCGACGTGCCCATGCCGTATTTGTTGTTTTCGATGATGAACAAAACGGGCAGCTTCCACAGCGCCGCCATGTTGTAGCCTTCGTAAATCTGGCCCTGGTTGGCCGCGCCGTCGCCGTAGTAGGCGCAGCTCATGCCGCCGTCGCCGCGATATTTATGCGCGAAGGCAAGCCCCGCGCCCAGCGGGCCCGTGACGCCGACGATGCCGTGGCCGCCGTAGAAACCTTTTTCGCGGCTGAACATGTGCATCGAGCCGCCTTTCCCCTTGGAATAGCCGCCCTTGCGGCCCGTGAGTTCCGCCATGACGCCGTTGGCCGACATGCCGCAGGCCAGCATATGCCCGTGATCGCGGTACGCGGTGATGACCGTGTCGCCCTCTTTCAGCGCCGACTGCACGCCGACGACAACGGCTTCCTGCCCGATGTAGAGGTGGCAGAAACCGCCGATGAGGCCCATGCCGTATAACTGGCCCGCTTTTTCCTCGAAGCGGCGGATCAGCAGCATGTCTTTATAATACTGGAGCATTTGCTCCGGCGAGGCGACGTTGGACAGCGATTTCACTGACTCCAGCTTGGCCTTGCCTGATGATGCGGAAGTGGACACTCGACCCTCATAAAAAGACGTCAGAATTAACCCACCTTTATTAGGCAAATTAAGGGGGGATTGCAAGGCGGGAGAAGTCGGTTATAATTCCATAATGTATTCTTAGCTACGGCCAAATTAAGGGCGTCTAATAATTACCTTTTATCTTCAGCCAAAATCTGTCCGGCCAGTCACCGGATTGAATGCGCCATTGTTCTTGGACAGGCATGTTAAATCAAAGCCCCCTCTGCTTGATTGCATAAAGCACCGCGGTCAGAAAATAAAACCGGAACCTTCGAGAACCAAAAGTGTCGCTGAACGTTAAGTGTTGAGTGTAAATTTGGCCCGGGCAGAGACCTGAATTCTTGAACATCCAGAAACGGGCGGGCTCCAACTACGCATTATTTCCAGACGCCATTTGTAGTATCATTCCATACGTTTAAAAATAACCCGCCGGCCGCATGTTTTCCGCATTTGTCCAACACTTCTTCCTGACAGAGCTCAGCCCCCTTTCGATCGTCGAAAAGGGCGAATACCAGTTGCCGCTGGTCATCCTTTCCTACCTTGTCGCCAGCTTCGCTTCCTATACCGCCCTCACGATGGCGCAGCAGGTGGTGAACGTGAAGGCTGCGGGGAAGAAATTAGCGCTCTACGCCTGCGGCGCCTTTGCCATGGGCGCGGGCATCTGGTCGATGCATTTTATCGGGATGCTATCCTACAAAATGCGGATGGCAGTGGCCTATGATCCCGCCCTCACCCTCTGCTCGCTCCTGATCGCCATCGGTTTTGCCTACGGCATGCTGCGGATTGTCGCGCGGCCGCAATTATCCGGCTCCCAGCTGGGTGCCGGGGCCGTCGTGTTGGGGCTTGGCATTTGCTCGATGCACTACATGGGCATGGCGGCCATGAGGATGGATGGCGAGCTGCGCTATATTCCCGGCATATTCCTGTCTTCGGTGACGATTGCAATCGTAGCCTCGGGCGTTGCGCTTTGGGTGGCCTTCACGCTGGCGCGCAACGCCAGCCGTTTCCGCGATCTTTATCAGGCGATGGCGGCGCTTGTGATGGGCGCGGCCATCTGCGGGATGCATTATGTGGGCATGGCGGCCGCTGTCTTCCTGCCCTATGCCGATTGCCGCTACGACCCGAACCAGGATTTCGACATGCTGGCGCTGGCTATCGCGGGCATCACCACGCTCATCCTCTGCGTGGCGCTCGTTTTCAGCATCGAACGCAAGGCCGAAACGGAAACCCGCCTGCAGGGAAGCGAAACAAGGCTGCGCGCGATGATCGACAGCGCGCAGGACGCCGTGATCGCCATGGACGCGCAGGGTCATATCACGGAATGGAACAAGCAGGCGGAAGCCGTTTTCGGCTGGTCACATAGCGAAGCACTGGGCGGCAATATGGCCGAGATGATCATTCCCCCTGCCCTCCGCGACGCCCATACGAAGGGGATGAACCGCTTCCTTGCCCATGGCATCGGCCCTATCCTGAACACGCGCGTCGAGGTGCAGGCGATCAACCGCACCGGCATAGTCTTTCCCGTGGAATTGACCGTTTCAGCCCACAAGCTTGCCGACGGCCACCACTTCACGGCTTTCGTGCGCGATATCACCGAACGCAAGAAGGCAGAGACGCAGATTGCACGCTACATGCGTGACCTCGAGCACAGCAACCAGGAGCTTGAGGATTTCGCGCATATCGCCTCGCACGACCTGAAGGAGCCGCTCCGCGGGCTATACACGCAGGCGACTTTCCTGCTCGAGGATTACAGCGACAAGCTGGACGAGAAAGGCCGGTACCGCCTGGGCAGGCTGAATTATCTTGCAAAACGGATGGAGAGGCTGATCAGCGACCTCCTGTACTTCTCGCAGCTGGGGCAGACCGAACTGGCCATTCAGGAAACCGACCCGAACGCGCTGATCGAAGAAATCCGCCAGATGCTGGATGTGCTGCTGAAAGAGAAAAACGCCCGCATCACCGTGCCCCTGCCGCTGCCCACCGTCGTCTGCGATAAGCCCCGCGTCGCAGAAGTGTTCCGTAACCTGATTACCAACGCCATCAAGTACAACAATAAACCCGCGCCGCTGGTCGAGGTCGGTTTCGTCAAGGCCATGCAGGGCCCGAAGGGCGAGGAACAGAACGTATTTTACGTGAAGGACAACGGCATCGGCATCGAGCTGGAATTCCATGAGGAAATTTTCCGGATTTTCAAGCGTCTCGACCATGCCATCGAGGAAAAGGAAGCGGGCACCGTGGCAGGCCTCACCTTCGTCAAGAAAATCATCGAGCGCCATCAGGGCCGCATCTGGGTGGACTCCACGCCCGGCGAAGGCACGGTTTTCTATTTCACACTGCAGCCGTCAGGGTATAAGGCATGAAATCGCAAATGATATTGATCGTCGAGGACAGCGAGGAGGATTACGAATCCGTCTTGCGCGCCTTCAAGACCGTTCATCTCAACAATCCCTTCATGTGGTGCAAATCGGGGCGCATGGCACTGGATTACCTGCGCGGTGAAGGCGCCTTCAAGGGAATCGACGGCCGGCAGCGTCCCGGCCTCATCCTGCTCGACCTGAACATGCCG
>JBGGMV010000114.1:0-18085 GCA_041287865.1 Alphaproteobacteria bacterium
AAAAAACTCGACCTGATCGTCTTCAATCCCACCGCGCGCAGCCGCACGCTGTTCACCAGCAAGGGCAGCCCGCAGGAAATCGCCATCATGGCCGAATTCGACCATGAAGTCGGCCATATCGTCATTCCCGGCGCGCGTGGCGGCGATACGCCCTCGCGGCAGATGTTCAACGAGACGGCAGCGGATTTGTATTCCTGCATCCGCTCGATGCAAAGATTTGGCGACAAGGCCGAAGGGCCCGCCGTGGCCGCATGGCAGCGTGCGCAGCATTTCGTGCGCTTCGGCAAGTTCAAGCACTTCAGCACTTTCGCGCTGGATGAATTGGAAAAGATTAAAGACGAAATCGATATCGCCGCACTGACGCCGATGCAGACGGTGGCGCTGGCCAACAGGCTCGCGCTGCAATACACGCCCGCCGAAAGCCTGATCAACGTCATGACAAACGCCTTCGCGCCCTATCGTGAAGCGTTGAATTCCGGCCAGCCGACCGAAGAAGCCGTGAAGAAACTCGCGGATATCACGCTCGGCTCGGGCGGTTCCTACTTCACCTTCCGGCTTGGAAAAAAGCTTCTGGAACCGTATTTGAATGGCCAAGTGCGCATCAACGGCAAAGCGCCCGACATGACGGGCGAATACTGGGATGACGTGCGCGAAAAACTGAAGGCGCTGTCGGAGAAAATGGATAACGACGGAATTCTGTTCGGCTTCCCCAAGAAAAAGCCGCCCACTCCGCCGCCCGCGTCCAAAGACGATGTTCCGCCGAAAGACCCGCCGCCGGGCCACAAGCCCTTTTCGGCCTGGGCCTGATTACAACTTCTTGCGCAGCCGCACGACATGATCGGCATAGCCAAGCCGTTTGTATAACCCGTGCACGCGCTGGTTGGGCGAAAGCACGCCGATGCCGACCCGCGCATAGCCTTCCTTGCGCGCGTAATCCTCCATCGCCTTCATCAGCGCCGTGCCGATGCCTCTGCCGCGGCAGGCAGGCAGGACGCAGAGCTCGCCGATGTTGAAATAGGTATCGCGGTATTCCCATTCCTCGTCCGCATAGCCAGCGGCGTAGCCGATAACTTTTCCGTCCTCTTCGGCGACGAGGATGAAGCCTTTTTGTTCCTGGATAACGTCGAACAGCTTGCCGGCATACCATTCGGCAAAGGCGGCATCGGGCACAATGCGCGCCGCATCGAAACCGCGCTCGAAGTCCTGCAGCGCACAAATCAGCTCCTTCAGCGCCCCGAAATCGCTGCCCCGGTATGGACGTATCGTCATGATCCCCCCCAACTGGCCGTAAACACCCCTCCAGTATCGCATGAATGCAGACATTACAAAGCCTTATCCATACCCCCTACCCCCTTCTTTTCCTTGCTTCTTTTAAAATATTATGTATAATAATTCACCATGCAAGAGAATGAAACAGCGCCCGAAAAACCCTCGCTCTCCGCCGCGTTTAACGCTGTGGCGCAGGAAGCCGTTGCGGATTATCCCGCCCTTGCCGGCCGTTTCATCCTTGTCGATCTTCAGGAAGGACAAATTCACGGCATCCCCAATCTGATGGTCACGAAATTCCGCAGCGTGGAGGAAGTCGAAAAATACCTCAACGATAAAGCGCAAAAAGCGATCGAGCAAAACACCAGCAATTCGGTTTACGACGGCACGCGTGGCGGGCTCGGCGTCATTTTCTACAACGGCGACGCGCAGCAACCGATTTTCGGCACCAGTGATGTCGAAAATGCACTGGGCGTGATCGACCATGAGCTCGGCCATATCCTCATCCCCGGCGGGATGGATAGCACGACGCCCGACGCCTCGATCAAATCAGAAAACAAGGCCGACCTTTTCTCCGCGCTGCGCAAGGCGCGCCGCGATGGCGAGGACGACATCGCCGGCACGCGCCTGCTGGCCTTCACCCGCGCCCGTGCGCTCATTTTGAGCGGCAACGAAGAAACGCAGGAACATTTCACCACCTTCTCGCTGATGAAACTGGCCGAGATGATGCGCACTACGCCGATGCATAAACTGCAGCCGCAGATGGCCGTGGGCATGGCCGAAATGCTGGGCGACCAGTATTCGCCAAGCGCCGAGCGCGTGAAAGCGCTCGCGGAAGCCTTCACGCCTTGCCGCGGCATGGATCCGAGGCTGGGCGCGGAAGGTGTCGCGCGCAATATCGCCAGCGTCACTACGGCGCCGGATGCCTCGGACGACGTTTTCAAGCTTGGCAGTTTCGTGATGTCCTTCTACCTCAATGGCCAGATCCGCGTGCACGGCAAGCCGCTGAAACTGGAAGGCGCCTTCTGGGACGATGTCCGCGAGAAAATTGCCGCGCGCGAGGCGCAACCGAAGGCGCCCGCAGGGCTCATCCTCTTCGCATCGGGTGCCTCAAATGGCCCGTCATGAATTCGGCGATGATATCGAACCGCGCGAAGGCTTCGAATACCCGAAACCCGGCGATGTCGTTACCGCGCTGCAGGATTACCAGACGCCCGCTTTCTCCTCTGAAAAACAGACCAAGATCAAGGCCGGCGATGTGGGCACGGTGATCGACAACCGCAAACCGCATACCTTTGACGAAGTGCGCGGCTATATGGGCCTTGTTGTGCATTTCAACAGCGTTTCCAGCGTTTACTCTTCGGGGCTGGTTATCGCATGGGACAAGGCCTCCGACCCCGCAAAATTCGCTTTTTCTCCCGCGCCGCCGCCCGAACCGAAAGAGCCGGAACCGCCGCGCAAGCCCCATGACGAATTCGGCAACAACACGCATCCGCGTGAAAACTTCATTTATCCTTCGGCAGGCGACGAGATTATCGCCGTCGGTGAATTCAAGACCTGGGGATCGAAAGGCAACACCATCATCAGACCCGGCGACAAGGGCGTGATCAAAGAAAACCGCATGCCGGGCACGCTTGATCAGGTGCATGGCTATATCGGGCTTGTCGTGTATTTCGACAGCATCAGGGAATCCTATCCATCCGGCATCGTCATCAAATGGGATACGGTGACGGATAAGAAGATTTTCTCTATCCCCTCCTCCGAAACGCAAGAATCCGCGCGCACCGAACAGGCGGTCGAAGGGATGTACGCAGGCGCGGCGGAACCGGTGAAGGTTCGCCAGCCGTTCAGTTTCAAGAAGAAATAAGAGTGATTTAAAGCCCGGGCGTCTTGAGCTTCAGCGGGCGCATCGCGTGGATTTTGCCGTCGCTGTTGATGCTGTCGATGGCGCGTTGTGCGGCGCCTTCACCGTTGTCGCGGTCATAGCCCCAGGTGTCGAGCGACGGACCGGAAAGGTCGACCTTCATCACGCGGCCCTTCAGGTAGTCGAAGTAGGTATCGCCTTTATCGAGCAGCTGCTGCGCTTCTTCCTTCGTCATCGGCTTGGGGTCGAATTGCATTTTGCCCATGCCAAGCGGCTGCGATGCGTTATAGAGCGCGGCCAGAACTTCGCCTTTATCGAGAGTGGAGAGATCGATCGTTGCCATTTTTTCCTGATCCGTTTTTTGCCAGCGTTAAACTGGGATCAGGAATAGCACAGCGCTGTGCATTATGTCAAAAGAAAGTATTTTATTTAATTAAAACAGTGACTTCTACGGCTTCGGCTGGCGGCTGCGGACGTGATCGGACAGGTTATCCATCAGGTCTTTCGTGCTGCGGTTGATAAAGATTTTCACCGTGCCGTTGACGGCGGCGCTCATGCCCGTCTCGTAATCCATTTCAAAAGTGACTTTCGTCTTGCCGGGCGCGACTTCGTTGAAGCTCCAGCGGATATCCATCTGTTTCAGCGCGCCGGAGGTGGAATGAAGATGGATGGCGCTGTCGGGCGTCGCCGTCGCATGAACCGTCTGTGTGGTGGAGGACAAGAAAGCGGAGATAGCAGGTGGAACCTTGAAAGCCATTTCGACTTCCTTGCCACCGGCCTCGTCCTTCAACACCTTCGCGCTGCGGATAGAGGGGAAGATGTCGGGAAACTTCTCGTAATCGGCCACGGCGTTGAACAGTTCCTTCGCGGAAAACGGCAGCTCGGCTTCTTTGGTGACCTTGACCATGATGTTCCCTTTACGGTTGCGGCTTCTTGTTCTTGACGATCTTCGCCTTGATGTCCTGATATTCCTCGATGCCGAAGCGCGAATTTTCGCGGCCATAGCCCGACTCTTTCACGCCGCCAAAGGGGATGGCGGGATCGACCAGCATCGGTTCGTTCACGCCCACCATGCCGGCCTGCAGCGACTGCGCGACGCGGGTTGCGTGGGCTTCCTCGCCAAAAACATAGGCGGCGAGGCCGTATCGCGTATCGTTGGCTTCGGTAATCACTTTCGCCTCTTCGCGGAATTTGAACAGTGCGGCCACGGGGCCGAAAGTTTCCTGCGATTTAATCTCCATCTCCGCCGTGGCGTTTTTCAATACTGCCGGCTCGAAAAACAGCGTGCCCGGCTGCGCATGGCCGCCGCAGAGCAGCTCGGCCCCTTTCGCCACCGCGTCGTCGACCTGATGCTGCACCTTGTCGACCGCGCGTTGGTTGATAAGCGGGCCCATCTGCGTATCGGGATCGATGCCGGGGCCGACCTTGATATCGCGCACGGCGTCGGCCAGTTTACCCGCGAATTCATCGTAGATTTTTTCATGCACATAGATGCGGTTCGGCGCGACGCACATCTGTCCCGCGTTCATGAACTTGGCAGAAAGAACGCCCTTTACCGCAGCGTCGATATCGGCGTCTTCCAGCACGATCACAGGCGCGTTGCCGCCCAGCTCCAGCGACAGGCGTTTTACCGTCGTCGCGCTCTGGCCAATAAGGATTTTCCCGACCTCGGTCGAACCGGTGAAGGAAAGCTTCGCAACATCGGTGCTGTCCATCAATGTCTTGCTGATAACGGGTGCTGCGGCCCTGTCGCCGGTGACAACACTGAACACGCCTGCGGGTACGCCCGCACGTTCCGCCAGCTCGGCCAGCGCAAGCGCGATCAGCGGCGTGTCTTCCGCCGGTTTCAAAATCACGGGACAGCCGGCGGCAAGCGCGGGCGCTACCTTGCGCGTCACCATCGCGGCGGGGAAATTCCACGGCGTGATCGCGGCGACGACGCCGACGGGGTCGCGCGTGATATGCACGGTGGCGTCCTGCGTGGGCGCTTCGACCGTTTCGCGCTGGTCGCGCACAGCTTCGGCGGCGAACCAGTCGATATAATCGGCGCTGGTCATCACTTCGCCGATGGCTTCCAGCAAGGGCTTGCCCTGCTCTGCCGTCATCAGCTCGCCAAGGTCTTCGGCATTGTCGCGGATCAATTCGGCCCATGCCTTCAAAATGTCGGCGCGGTCTTTCGCGGGCGTGGCGGCCCATGCGGGGAAGGCGTCATGCGCGGCGGCAATCGCGGCTTTCGTTTCGGGTGCGCCCATGTTGGGGACTTGCGCAATCGTCTTGCCGGTGGCGGGATCGGAAACGCCAAAGGTGGCGCCGCCGGCGGCTTGCTGCCACTGGCCCGCAATATACGATTTTGCATCGTGCGAAAATTTCCACATAGGGGGAGTCTTAGCGGCAGGCACTGGCCAAGTAAAGCGAAACCCCGTCTTTCAGGTCGTGAAAAACGGGGTTTCGGGTAATTTAATTGCGAATGATTTTTAACTAGCGTTTCGGAGCCTTGGATTTGGCAGCTGGAGCAGCGCTGACGCCCAGCTCTTCCTTGATTTCGGCATAAAGCTTCTTGTCACGCTTCTGGTCTGCTTCGTCCCAAGTCAGGCCTTGGCCTTGCAGGTACTTCACGATCTGGCCGAGGGTTTTAAGGTCTTTGTCGAAAACGTAGTAATCGCCGCCGCAATCGTCGACGCTGTCGGCTTTCGGCACCAGCGGGCGTATATAGGCCGCTGCGCGGAAAGTGGCGTCGCGCGTCGCGGGATAAATGAAAGCTACGTTCTGCTGACGTTTTGTTTCTTCAACTTCCGCTTTCCAGGCGTCGATTTCCGCCTTCGATGCGTCTTTGGCGGGCTCTTCGATGTTTTCCAGTTCGCCGTTATCCATGCGGGTGACGCTGAAGCTGAAACGCTTGGCGAGGCCTTCTTTCATCGCTTTTTCGTAGAGGTCGTCGTCAATCTCGGGACGCGAGGCGAGGATCATGTTCATCACCACGTCGACCGTCGCGGGCTTGGCGGCCGCATTGAACGGCAGGCGCGCGGTGAAACCGTTCTCTTCGTCGCCGGCGATCGTGTAGATCAGGCCGTCGGCGCGTTCGCAGACGATGACTTCCTGACCGGTCTTCTTGTTCTTGAAGGTGCGGTCGATGTCATTCCAGATGACTTCTTTCTTTTTCGTGCGCGACCAGTCGTTGGGCTCGCCGCCGACCTGCGCGCTCAGCATTTCCTTGAAAGCTTCGCTCTTGCCTTGTTTTTCTGCTTTTTTGGCTTTGGCCATGTGAAAATTCCTCTGCGATATGGGTGTCTCTTGAAATCGGCCGGTTTTAACATAACATTCTGGCCGTGGTCAATTGAAACGGTTCTTGAACGACAATAATAAATTATATCATTGATATTAATTGATTTTTTAGCTTGTTCTGTCTCCTCTTTTATGTTGCATTATGGTAAATATGACTCTATAATATCCCAAATTAAAAAACCAAGGTGTGTGACGTGCCCAAACCAAAAAAACCATCCGCCAAGCAGGCCGCCGACGAGGCTTTTGCCCCGCTCGACCCGACACAGCCGCAGCCGCCCCACCTTGCGCGGCTGATGAAGAATGACAAAGCACATATCGTGGATGTGAAAAGGCACCTCGATCATGGATGCAACCCGAACCAGCCTGACGAAGAAGGCAAAACGCCGATCGAACTGGCGATCGAGCGCCACTGGATTGAAGCCGCGATGATGCTGAAAGAAGCAGGCGCAATTCCGCCGAAATTCGAAGGCAACCCGGAAGGCGACCCCAACCTGCCACTGGTATACAAGACCAACGGCACGATCTACGTCAACGACAAGGAGGAAATGGAGTCGATGCCGGCCTTTTCCTACTACGTCAAGCATATGGCGGACGTCGACCATATCATCCGCGCGCTTGTGAATGGCGCTGACGTCAACTACAGGCAAAGCCCCAGGGAACAGAGCCCGCTCGAAATCACCCAGCGCTATTACGACCGCGGCGAATGGCCCTGGCTGGCGACGCAGCTGGTGAAGCTGGGCGCCTGGCGCAACCCCGACAATCCAGACCCGAACGAAACTGTCAACCAGACAACCGAAGCAACGCGCCTGCTGGCCGTGATCCTGGAGGGCAAGGATTCTAACGCCGTCGAGCGGGTTTTAAAGGAAGGCGCCGACCCCAACAAAGCCGACAAGCTGGGCCTGACGCCGCTGGCGGCCGCGCTCGCCCTCGGCTGGACCTCGGTCGAGAACCTGCTTGTCAAATACGGCGCGAAGCAGGATGTCGCGATGCCCGATCCCGACCAGATCGTCAGCGATTACCGCCGCGACAACAAAAGGCCGCTGCTTACCTACGCCATGCGCGGCGGCAACATGCACCACAATTTCTTCACCGCGCTGCTGAACGCGGGCGCAAACCCCGATTTCGCGGGCGAGAGCGGCATGACCACGGCCTATACCGCCTGCGTGCACAGGCATATCTGGCATCTGGAACAGCTTTACGATGCCGGCGCCGACCTCACTATCCCGGAGAAGAACGGCCTCTCGCCGCTGGGCATCGCCTGCTATAACAACAATTACGACGTCGTCAAATGGCTGGAAGGCCGGATACCGGACGAGCATTTCACCATGAAGACAGGCCAGGGCGGCGGCACGCCGCTGCACTATGCGGTAAGACGCCCCGACTGCGGGCCGCTGGTGAAATTCCTGCTCTCCAAGGGCGCCGACCCGAAGGCCACCAACGACGCTGGGGAAACGCCGTTGCAGATCGCCGCCTCGACGAAGGGCGCGGGCGAAGCGCTGAAACTGCTGATGGAGGCCGCCGCCGCGACCGCCAAGGTCGACGTCAACGCCCGCGACAGCAGGGGCCGCACCGCGCTCGACGCGGCGATCGCCCAGAGCATCCCCGACCGGAAAATGGTGCGCTACCTGCTCGACCAGGGCGCTGACGTGAAACTGCTGCACAAAGGCGACGACAAAAACAACCCCTCGCTCTTCTCGCTCCTCTCCCTCAGCTGGCACGACGAGGACAAAGGCCGCTTGAAAGTGCAGCTGGAAGTGCTGCAGATGCTGGCCGACGCCGGCGTCGATTTCAACATCAAGGCGACCTATTCGATCAACAACGCGAACAAGGGCGACAGCCTGGTCTATTACGCGGCGAAACATTCCAGACTGGAAATCGTCAAATTCCTGCTCGACCACGGCGCGGATGTTTACGGCACCAGCGGCCACGGCAAGAGCATGGCTCATGAATTCATCGGCTGGCACAAACACAAGGGCATGGAGCTGCTGCTGGAAAAAGGCTTCGACCCGCTGAAGCACTGGGATTTCGTCGAGGACTGGAACAGCGGCAGCGTTACACGCTACGTCGGCACCGCGCTCGACCAGGCGCGCCAGCAATTGCTGCACGAACGCAGATGCGACCGCGAAAAAGAAGGCATGCCGATGGTGGATCTGATCGAGCACCACCTGTTCAAGAAGGGCATCGACACCGACAAGATCCCCTACCCCGTCATGATCGTCGACGACGTCTACGACCATGCGAAGCAGCTCGGCAAGCTGTGGAAAGAAGAACAAGACAAAGCCAAAGAAGCCAAAAAACCGAAAAAGCCTGCGCCCGCCGCGTAGCCAAAACCATGAGGATATCGCCATGAAAAAATCGATTATGAAACTGGCATTGGTCGCCGCCTTTACCGCCGCGCTCGCAGGTTGCGGACAACCGGGTGGCACACCCGCCGAAGACCGCAACGTCTCCACCCGCTCCGACGAAACCACGCTGGTGAACACCGAGATGCAGGTGGTGAACCAGTACGGCACATACCTCGACCGCTATGTCGACTTCAAGACCGAACAACTTTGCATCGGCAAAACCGGCAGCGGCTCCGGCCTTATCTGCCGCGATTTCGAAGACCTCACGCCCGCGCAGAAATCTTACGTCGAGGAAATGCGGCAGGAAATGGCGCGCGTCACCGCCAAGGGCGGCGAAGGCTCCAGCAGCGTGCTCGTCAACACCACGTCCCGCGTCGTCAACGAATACGGCACTTATTTCGACCGCTACGTCGATTTCAAGACGGAAATGCTGATGGTCGCCAAAACCGGCTCGTCCTCCGACCTCGCCGGCAAGGATTTCTCGCAGCTGAACGCGGCGCAGAAGGCCTATGTGGCGCAGATGCGCGCGAAACTCGACAGCGCGTCAGCGAAACCGTAATCAGCCCAGCAGTTTTTTAAGAAGGGTGCCGTTCTTCAGCGACTCCTGCAGCGCCGAGGCGTCATAGCCGTCCTTCACCAGTTTCGCCCGCGCCAGCGCATGCATGATGCGCGGCTCTGACGAATTGTAAAGATCGAGGCGCTCGGCGGCTTCGCGGTTCGCGCCGCGCAGCACTTCAATCACTTTGCCAAGATCGTCGCGGCGCATGGCGATCATCTGGTCGCCGGTGTGGAAGCCCGGGAAATGCGATTCCGCGCGGCCGCCGCGCAGGAAGATTTCCGAGAACATCGCCTTCCCCTCGCGCCCCACGGCCCAGCCGGATGAACCCGAGGTAATGGCGATCACGCCCTCCCCCATGCTGAAACCGGCGTCGCCGACGATGGCGTCGGAAACGGTATGCCCCAGACAGACGATCAACTGCGTGCCCGGCGGGTGCAATTGCGCCAGCTTGTGATGCTTCAAGTTCAATTTGATGTTGCCGAAGCTGTCGACGTAGAAAACAGCGCCTTCGGGCAGGTGCGGGAAGCTGGAAAGGTTCAGCGGCTCACCCAGATATTCCAGCCCATCAAGGATTTCGTGGAAGTTATGCGCGGCCAGCAGTTTCTGGATTTTATCCTTGCCCAGCTCCTGCAATTTTTTCGACAGGTGCAGCGTCAAATCGGCCATCGCGTCCGGGAAGTAATCGCGCGAGCGGAATTGCGAGCCTGAATCGGGCACCGACGTCTGGTAGAACGTCATCTCGCCTGCGTGCACGGCGTCATAGAAAGGCGCCAGCGTATAGCCGGAATTGACCGCCAGCAGCACCACGCCCGTGCGCGTCATGGCGAGGACGATTTTCTCGCCCTTGCTCTGTACGCTGACGATGTTTTTGCGCGGCGCGCAGTTGGTGTGAAAGATATGGCCGTAGCCGAGCTGCGAATTAAAAACCAGCTGCGCCGTCTTGAACCCTGCCGTGATGGTGTCGAGCGAGGGAATGGCGCCGACATCGATATTCACCGGCCAGACGTCGCGCTTGACGCAGGCTGTCACCAGCGACTGGTGCACCTCGTCATGCGCTAGGTCATCGCGCGGGTAATCGGTCAGAATTTTAAGAACCGGCAGCAGCTTGCCGTTGGCGTCGATCAGTTCCATGGCTTCCCCCCATAGGCTATACCCAGAGTACGGCCATAGGGACTTAAAAGCAAGGATGGCAACAGTTCAAACCTGCGGCTTGTTGACGCGCGGCTGCATGTTCCAGATAAAGAAATCGGCCGCTTTGCCGGCCATGATACCGGCCGTCTTGCCTGCAACCAGAGCAGCCGCGCCCATCAGCACCGTCGGGCCCGCCGCCGCAACGGCGAAGGCCGTGCCGAGGAATACCGCGCGCTCCGCGATGCGCCCGCCGTTTTTCAGCTTGAAGAGGTTATAGACACCGTGGTTCACCGCGCTGCCGCCCATAAAGGGGCGCAGCGCAAGATAACCCAGCGTCGGCTGGAATTCGGAGCGTTCGGCGAGGAAATTGAAAAGTTTTTTCATGACTTATGCTCCCGGGTTGAGCGCGCGTGCTTTTGAGACGTGATTATGCATGATCGTTTTGATCTGCTCCTGCGAGATTTCCGCACTCGGCCTGTCGCGCGGCGTTGCATCGCACTGGAGCAGGAAGAGCGTATCTTCGGAGCTTGCTCTCAGGATGCCGCGACCGTTGTTGAATTGCATCAGCAGGTAATGCTGGATGTTCATGTCCATCATCTCGAATTTTGCCACTTTTTCGGCCGAGGGCTGTTCTTGCCACGCGGTGGAAAGAATGTCTTCCTTCACCTGTTTCAGGTCGACCGGAAGTTCCGCTGCTGTCCTGTATTTTACCATGGCTCTATCCCCCCTGTTGTTTGCTTGACTATATCTAGAATGCCAGATTATGTAAATTAAAACAAATAATGGATTTATATAACGATTATTAAATAAATTTATATCATAATGACATCAGGGAGAGAAAACCGGCCATGCGGCAGGAATTGAATAAAATGAGCATTATGATGCTCTCCGCGCTTGAGGCGCTCTACCTGACGCGCAAGACGACGCTGGCGGCGGAGCGGCTGAACGTGGCGCAGCCCAGCATGTCGGTTTATCTGAAGCAGCTGCGCGAGGCGACCGGCGACCCGCTGTTCGTGCGCACCAGCCACGGGCTGGAGCCGACCGATTTTTGCCACGGCTATTATACGCGCGCGAAAGAAATCCTCGACCGGATGGAATTGCTGGCGGCATCGAAGAATACCGCTTTCGATCCCGCGAAGATGGATGCCTCCTTCGCCGTCGCCATACCCTTCCTCAAGGGCCGCATGCTGTTCGAGGAACTGTCGGTCGGGCTCACGCGCAAATACCCGCGTCTGAAGATCGACATGATCAGCCTTGCCGAAAAACAGGCGCTGCGGCACCTCGACGAAGGCACGGCGGATATTTATATCGGGATGGAAACGGGAAAGCTGGACAAGCATTTCACAACGCAGAAAGTCTTGCGCACCGACCTGGTCGTCGTGTGTTCGGACAAAAGCCCCTATTTCAAGAAGGGCCGCATCGGCAAGAAGGAATATCTGGAGACGCCGCATATCAAGGCCTCGGCCAGCTTCGATGCTTCCGCCCTGGACGTCGAATTCAGGCGCAAGGGCCTGCTGCAGGAGAGACTCGTTTCCGTGCCCGATGTCTGGGCCGAAATCGTCATGCTGCAGGAAACGGATTATTTGCTGGTGATGGACAGCAGCGACGTGGGTTTCGTCAAGCAGGGCCACAATTTCAAGATCCTGAAAACCGATTTCGACCTGCCACAGTTCGACCTTTATGCCGTCTGGCACGCGCGTAAAACCGACGACCCCGCGCACAAGTGGTACCGCGCGCGGATTGCGGAGTTGAAGGGGAAATACGCTTAAGCGCGCTTGCGCCAGCTGGGTTCCGTCTTGTTCAGGAAAGCGGTAAGCCCTTCCTTCCCCTCCTCCGACGCGCGCGCTTCGGCGATCTGGCGGACGGTGAGGTCGATCAGCTTGTCGTCAATGGGGCGGCCGATGATGTCGAGCATCAGTTTCTTGCCGCGGCCCTGCGCCTGCGGCGCGCCGTCGAGGATGGCGGTGATGATTTTATCGGCGACTTCATCGCTCTTGCCCGTCTCGGCCACTTCGTGCACGAAACCGATGCGGTGCGCTTCGTCGGCGCTGAAACGCTCGGCGGTCATGAAGTAGCGGCGCGCCATGCGCTCGCCCATGGCATTGATCACATAAGGCGCGATGATGGAGGGGATCAGGCCGATGCGCACCTCGGACAAACAAAACTGCGCGCCCTGCTCCGCAATGGCGATATCGCAGCAGGCCGTCAGGCCCACGCCTCCGCCGAAGACGTTGCCATGCACCATCGCGATGGTCGGCTTGGGCAGGAAGTTGATGGTTTTCAGCAGCACGCCCAAACGCATCGCATCGTCGACGTTCTGCTGGTAAGTGTAATCGGCCATCTTGCGCATCCAGTTGAGGTCGCCGCCGGCCGAGAAACTTTTGCCGTTGCCGCGGAGGATGACCGCGCGCACATCTTTATCATTTCCCGCCTTGGTGAACAGGTCGGTCAGGTCGCCGATCACGCCCTCGTTGAAGGCGTTGTGCACTTCGGGCCGGTTCAGCGTGATGGTGGCGATGTTGTTCTTGACGCTATAAAGGATATGCTGCTCTGCCATGATAACCTCCGGAAATGGGATGGCCGGAGGTTAGCAAAAAACCGCAGGGGCGTCTATGGGGCGGATTTCGGCTTTAATGACAGGGGACGCATCACGTTTATGGGCTTTGTATCGGGGATGCTGTCGTAGGCGTCGCTCAGCGCGTTCAATTCTGCGCGGGGCGGTATCCAGTCGGTTGTGACGGTGTCCAGAACACGGCCGACGGTGTATTTGCCGAGCTGTTCTTTTTCCTGCGGCGGCGCTGCCGCGTTCTCGCAGGCCTGATAGCCAAGCGCTTCCAGTTTTTCCTGCACGCGCTTGCCGTGTTTTTCGGCCACGCAGTTGTAAAGCCCCGCGTAATCCCTGACCCAGTCGACGATGCCCGGCAGCCCGCCCGCAATGGCGATATCGAGCCCGTCGCCGGCGACATAGTCCATCGCCTCCTGATCAAGCTTTTTCTCCGGCGCTTTCAGGCTGTTCCAGAAGCCGTCGGTGCCGCCCGGGTAGCGCCGGCTTTGCGCCTGCAGGTCTTCGCGTATTTCCGCCCATTGGCTGTAGGCCGTGCTGTAATCCATGCCGTCCACGATCCTGACGGAGGTGCCGTTGAAAATAACCGTGAGCGGGCGGCCGATGCCGGGCTGCGCCGCGACTGCATCGCGCAAGGTGACGGAGAGATCGTCCAGATTGACAGGTTCAAGGTAGTATTCGCCGCGCTTCCTGTAAATATCCAGCTGCTTCATGCTAGCCGCATGCGGGGGGTTTGAATTTTATCTGCGGAACAAGGTTGATGGTATCGGGCGGCGGCGCCTTGCCGTTCAGCTTGATGGTGTGCATGACGGGGAAAGTCTTCACGGCCCTGATCCTGGCGAATTCAGCGGCGAACTTGCCGGTGATGGGGTGCGGCGCAAAGCCTTCTTTCATGCAGGCGATCGCCTGCCCCATGATATATTCGCCCGCTGCGGCATAATTCTCCTTCAGCTTCTCGTGCTCGCCGACATGCGCGTCTTCCTTGTAACCGGCGGCCAGCACTTTTTTCAGCACGGTGCCGTGATCGGTCTTGAGCGTGATATTATCGGCAACGGCCGCATAATCCTTCATCCAGCCCACCGCCGCGCCGATGCCCTTGGCAAGCGCGCCGTCAAGGCTTGCCATCAGCTCGTCGATTTTCTTCTGGTCGCGCTCGCGCTCCGCTTTCTCGCGCGCCTGGGCTTTTGCGTAGGCGGGGGTTTTCTTGTAGGCTTCCCAGCGCTTGCGCGACTGTTCGTCCTTCTCCTTCTTCACCGCAGCGGCCTTGCTCTCGCCGGTGATCTTCAGGACGTTATCGTTGAAATGCAGCGTGATCGGCTCGCCCAGCGCCTTGGCTTCCTTGATAGAGGTGGCAATGCATTCGTCGATGCCGTCGCCGCATTGCGGCTCGAAATGCCGTTCTTTCTTCTTCTTGACGATACGCGGATCCATTCAGGCCCTCGAATTGAAACGCACGGGTTTTGCGCCGGTTTTAATGACTATGACACACGGGATTATGGAATGTCAACACGTTATAACAGCGACTATCTAACTGATTTTAATGGTTTTATTTAAACAAAGTTTCGCCGGCGCAAGTTGAATTTATGCCAAGACTTACATCCGGAAGATGCCGAATTTCGTTTCTTCCACAGGCGCGTTCAGGGTGGCCGACAGCGACAGGCCCAGCACCATGCGGGTGTCGGCGGGGTCGATGATGCCGTCGTCCCAGAGACGCGCGGAGGCGTAGTATGGGTGGCCTTGCGTTTCGTATTGCTCGCGGATGGGTTTCTTGAAGGCTTCTTCCTCGGCTGCGGGCCAGGTTTCTTTCTTGGCGGCAAAGGCGTCTTTTTTCACCTGCGCCAGCACGCTGGCTGCCTGCTCCCCGCCCATGACGGAGATGCGGGAATTGGGCCATGTGAACAGGAAGCGCGGGTTATAGGCGCGGCCACACATGCCGTAGTTTCCGGCGCCGAACGAACCGCCGATGAGGACGGTGAATTTTGGCACCTGCGCGCATGAAACCGCATGCACAAGTTTCGCGCCGTCCTTGGCGATGCCTCCCGCTTCGTATTTGCGGCCCACCATGAAACCGGTGATGTTCTGCAGGAAGACCAGCGGAATCTTGCGCTGGCAGCAGAGCTCGACGAAATGCGCGCCCTTCAAGGCGGATTCCGAGAACAGGATGCCGTTGTTGGCAATAATACCGACCGGATAGCCGAACAGATGCGCAAAGCCGCAGACCAGCGTATCGCCATACAGTTTCTTGAATTCATCGAATTCGGAATTGTCGACGATGCGGGCGATGATCTCGCGGATGTCAAAGGGCTTGCGGCTGTCCTGCGGGATAATGCCGTAAATCTCTTTCGGGTCGTATTTGGGCGCCAGCGCATCCTTCACCGACAGCGAAACATTTTTCGTGCGGTTGAGGTTCGCCACAATCTGGCGCGTGATAGACAGCGCATGGCCGTCGTTCTGCGCGTAATGGTCGGTGACGCCCGACTGGCGGCAATGCACATCCGCGCCGCCGAGGTCTTCCGCGCTCACTTCCTCGCCCGTCGCGGCCTTCACCAGCGGCGGGCCGCCGAGGAAAATCGTGCCTTGATTTTTAACGATGATCGATTCATCCGACATGGCAGGCACATAGGCGCCGCCCGCGGTGCAGGAACCCATCACGGCGGCAATCTGCGGGATGCCCCGCGCCGACATATTGGCCTGATTGTAGAAGATGCGGCCGAAGTGTTCTTTATCGGGGAAAACTTCATCCTGCATCGGCAGGAACGCGCCGCCGCTGTCGACAAGGTAAATGCAGGGCAGGTTGTTCTGCGCCGCAATCTCCTGCGCGCGGAGGTGCTTTTTCACGGTCAGCGGGTAATAGGTGCCACCCTTCACCGTCGCATCGTTGGCGACGATCACGCATTCGGTGCCCGACACGCGACCGATGCCGGTAATCATGCCGGCGGCGGGAACGAGGTCCTTGTAGGTGCCATAGGCGGCGAAGGCGGAGAATTCGAGGAACGGCGAGCCGGGGTCGATCAGGTTCTTGACGCGGTCGCGGGGCAGCATCTTGCCGCGGGCGAGGTGCTTGGCGCGGGCGGTTTCATCGCCGCCCTTTTGAATCTCGGCCAGCTTTTCCTTGAAATCGCCGACAACCTTGGCGGTGGCTTCGGCGTTTTTCTGGAAGTCCTGCGACTGGGCCGAAAGCTGCGATGCGAGTTGCGCCATGAAAAATCCCCCATAAGATGCTTACGGGGGGATTTTAGCCTATTGGACTAAAAAGTCAGGCTTTTTTCTTGGTGTTCTCTTCCTTTTCCCAAGGCTCGGGGAAGCGCGACTGGGGCATGCCGTCCTGGCTGTTGGCGGGGAAGACGAAGGCGTAATCGAGGTTCAGGGCATTCGCGGCTGCCGGCTGCGCGGCCTGCGCTGCGTAAACGACGTCTTCGTTGGCGGCCACGGCGGTCACGGGCTGCGCGGCGTCGGGCGATAAATCGTAGCCCACGGAGTGTTCGATGGCTTCTTCGATGGTCTCGTCAGAGCGAAAAAGCTCCCAAAATTTCCAGTTCATATATGCCCTCCTTATGAAGGTATTCCCGGTAATATAGCTAGCTGGCGCGAACTTTATGTTAAACGGCGGCCCCTGTCAAGCTGAGACTGATTCTCAAGCGTTTTTCAGCCCTTTCAAGGCTTTGGCGGCTTCTGTCTTGGCAGCACGATTTTCTTGCCCGGCTTGGGCAGTTTGGCGAAATTCTTCTCGAAGGCCTCGCGCAGTTTCTGCGACTGGTACTTGTCGAGGGTATCGAGGCAGTCCTGATTGAGCTCGGCCTTGTGGTGGCGGAGCATGTTGTCGATATCGGCGCCTTTCGACAGCAGGTATTGCACCGTCGCGTCGTCCTGCCGCTTGGCGGCGAAGAGCAGCGCTTCGTTGCCCGCTGCCTGCACGTTCGCGCCCTTGTCGACGAGGTATTGCACCATCTCGGTATTGCCTACCAGCGACGCACTGCGCAGCGGCAAGTCGTCCTCGAAATGGATGCTGACGCCCTTCTTCAGGCTTTCATCCACGGCTTCGTAAAGGCCGCAGGCCGCCGCTGTCACCAGCTGGAGGCCGTCTTCGTGTTCTTGTTCGGTCATGGAGGGTATTATGCACAAGACGTGCGGGATTGGAAGGCGGAAAGAGTTTGCATATTCAACCCCTTCCGCCCGCCGGATATCCTTTAAAGGACAGGTGGCGTAGGCCCTTTGCCGCCGCGCATCAGGTGCGCAACGGTTGCGATCACGAACAGCACGATAAAGACCAGGAAGAGCATGCGCGCGATGTCGACAGACATTGCGGCGATGCCGCCGAAGCCGAAGATGGCCGCAATGACGGCGAAGACAAGAAATGTGATTGCCCAGCGGAGCATGGGATTTTCCTTTCAGGAAATTTCAGAGGCATGCGCTGCCCAAGGCAGCGTAGATCCAGTATCGCCCTCCCGCCGATAAGGAGGCTATGCCGCATGAATGCCACCGCATAAGGAACGCATAAGGCTTATGACTTCCTTATACGGGCGGCCACATCCCCTGCCGCGCCCTTATCCCGTACCTGCCATAGTATAAAGACGCCGTGGCTAGAGCGGCGCCATAAGAAAAAACACCCTGAAAGGTGACAACACATGCGTTTCAAGACAAATTGCCTGCTGGCCGCGACGGCCCTCTTCGGCCTGATGCTGCAGGCTACGACCTCGTTCGGCGGCACCGTGGTGCGCGAGACGACAACCACGACGCCTGCGGGCTCGACCACGACGACGACCCAGCAAAGCGTGACCACCACCCCCGTGACGTCCACCACCGTCATCACCACGCCGGTTACAACCAGCACGGCCACCACCAGCACGACCAGCAGCGCAACCTACTGGCGCACCGAAGAGCACAGCACCGGCCCTGCCGGCGCGCGCACCATCGATTTCATCCAGTTCGACATGAACAACGACAAGATTTTGTCGATCAACGAAATCGGCGAGATGCTGTTCAAGCTCTATGACACCGACGGCAACCAGGTGGTCGACAACATCGAATACGAACGCCGCGCCGTCGCCACCGCTCGCAGCTCGGCCATGAACGGC
>JBGGMV010000115.1:0-98749 GCA_041287865.1 Alphaproteobacteria bacterium
CTTATATTTTCAAACGCAAGGCCATCAGTAGCATTTCGCATGCCATCTAATTCATGTGACGCCCTAACGGGCTTACCCCTCACCCTGACCCTCTCCCACAAGGGGAGAGGGGACTATTTTTTGTGGGGGTGTTCGTTATGAACGACACCTACGCCATCGACGTTCGCAACCTCACGAAATCCTTCGGCGATAAAAAGGCCGTGGATCATGTGAACCTGCGCGTGCCGAAGGGGAAGATTTACGGGTTTCTGGGCCCCAACGGTTCGGGCAAGACGACGACGATGCGGATGCTCTGCGGGCTTCTGACGCCGGACGAGGGCGAAGGCACCTGTCTGGGCTTCGATATCCGCACGCAGTCGGCGGCCATCAAACGCCGTATCGGCTATATGACGCAGAAATTCAGTTACTGGGAAGATTTGAGCATCCGCGAGAATTTGAATTTCGTGGCGGAGATGTATGGCCTCGATAACGTGAAAAGCCGCGTCGATGCCGCGCTTGACCATCTGGGGCTGACCAACCGGCAGAAACAGCTGGCGGGGCAGCTGTCGGGCGGGTGGAAACAGCGCCTTGCGCTGGCCGCATCCATTTTGCATGAACCGGAATTATTGCTGCTGGACGAACCCACCGCCGGTGTCGACCCCAAAGCGCGGCGCGAATTCTGGGATGAAATTCACCATCTGGCCGCGCAGGGCATCACGGTATTGGTGAGCACCCATTACATGGACGAGGCCGAGCGCTGCCACGCCATCATTTACATGTCCTACGGCAAGCTGGTGACGCAGGGCACGATCCGCGAAGTTCTGCAGGGCGCGGGGCTTTTCACCTGGGTGGTGAAGGGGCCGCAGTTGATGGCGCTGGCGAAGAAGCTGGAACAGGACAAGGCCGTCGCCAGCGTTGCGCCCTTTGGCGACAGTCTGCACGTGAGCGGCACGGATGCCGCGACGCTGGAGGCCGCGCTGCAGCCCTATATCGCGGCGGGCGGCTATGTGTTTACCAAGGCTGACCCGTCGTTCGAGGATGTTTTCATTCATTATATGTCGACGGCGAAAGACGCCTATGCGGGGGCGAAATGAAAACAGCTTCTCCAAAAGTCGCGCCTGACTTTCCTCTCCTTTGGGAGAGGAAGGGGCCCAATGCTTTATATGCGCAGGCGTCAGCCTGCGGCATTGGGAAGGTGAGGGTACTTCGGGCGGCGAATACCGCTGGTAGTACCCTCACCTCCCCCCATGCTCCGCATGGGTCCCCCCTCCTCTCCCAAAGGAGAGGAGGAAGTCGCGAGGTGCCCCATGGCCGGTAACACCGAATCCTTCTCCTTCCGCCGCGCCTTCGCCGTGCTGAAGAAGGAATTTATCCAGCTGCGCCGCGACCGCATGACGCTGCGCATGATTATCATGCTGCCGCTGATGCAGCTGCTGCTGTTCGGCTATGCGCTGAACAACGATCCGCGCCACCTGCCCGCCGCCGTCCTGTCACAGGACCATAGCGGTTTTGCCCGCGCGGTGGTGGCGGGGCTGAAGAATACCACCTATTTCAACATCGATTTTGAGCCCGCGACGGAAGCCGAAGCGCAGGCGCTGGTGGACGACGGGCGCGCGCAATTTATCATCACCATTCCGTCCGATTTCGGGCGAAAACTGGTGCGGGGGGAGCGGCCGCAGATACTGGTGCAGGCCGATGCGACCGACCCGGTGGCGACATCGGGCGCGCTGGGGTCGCTTGCTGGCGTTGTCGACCGCGTGGCGCGGAATGAATTGAAGGGCGTGACGGGCGATTTGAAGGCGACGCCGCCGCCCGTCGACGTGCTGCTGCAGCGCATGTACAACCCCGAGGGGTTTACCCGTTACAACATCGTGCCGGGCCTTATCGCCATTCTGCTGACCATGACAGGCATCATGATGACGGCCATGACGATGACGAAGGAGCGCGAGCGCGGATCGATGGAAAACCTGCTGGCCATGCCCTGCCGCCCGCTGGAGGTGATGATGGGCAAGATCGCGCCCTATGTCATCATCGGTTACATACAGGCCTTTATTGTCGTGGTGGTGGCGAAGTTTCTGTTCGATATCCCGATATTGGGCAGCCTGTGGTTATTGGCGGGCGCGCTGTTTGTCTTTATCACCTGCAATATGGCGCTGGGCTTTACGCTGTCGGCGGCATCGCAAAATCAGGCGCAGGCGCTTCAGGCATCGATGATGATGATGATGCCCTCTATCATGCTGTCGGGCTTCCTGTTCCCCTTCCGCGGCATGCCAGACTGGGCGCAAGTCATCGGCAATATCCTGCCTGCCACGCACTTCATCAACATCTCGCGCGGGATATTGTTGAAGGGTAACGGATTCATGGAAATCTGGCCGCATTTCTGGCCGCAGCTGGTGTTTATGGTGCTGATTACGGTGCTGGCGATGAAGCGGTATAGACAAACTTTAGACTAACGCGCGTGCGACACGCTGGATTAAAAAAAGCCCGGCATCGCTGCCGGGCTTTTTTTTAATTCAATCCACAATTACCAGTGGCGAACGCGACCGGTATCGACGTGGACGAAGTTGGAGCGGGGATAGTAACCCACGCCGCCCGAGTTCAGCTTGATCGCCGACTGGCGCACGGACGAGAGGCTGGTGCCCGGCAGGCGCAGGTCGCAGGCCTGGCCCGTCATGTGCAGGCTGTGGCGCGCCACGCCGCGGCTGTGGCCGCGCAGCTTGGCGTTGGTTTTTTCGGAGCGATAGCCCGAAAGGATCTCGAACATGTTGTAGTTCTGCAGGCGGTGCTGCAGCACATACATGATGTCCATCAGGCGCGGATCGATCGGGTAGACGTCGCCGGAGCGATGGTCTTTCATCACCGATTTGATCTCGCCGAAAGCGTCCGGCAGGTATTTGCCGTTGTACCAGTATTCGCCGGTGAATTTCGCGCCGGTGTGGGTGTTGGTGATCTTCATCTCGCGGCCCTTGATCGCCATGGTGGCGGGGGCGGAACCCAGTGCAATTTCGGGCGTCCACATGCCAAGCGCGGCAAGCGCCATGACGCCGCCTTTGAGGAAGCCGCGGCGGTCCGACTGGTACTTCTCGGCTGCATCGCTGTTAGCGGCCATAAGCTTGGCCGGGTCGATAAAACGGTTCATGAGTTTACCCCATTGTTTATTAACACTTCGCTACTCCCTGCTAAACAATAGCAAAAAAAACGGGGTTTCAAGAATAAATGCTTGTTTTCATTCCATAACTTTGAAATCATGGGTTGAATTTCAGCGCCCCTGAGTAGTTTTCTTCCCCGCATGCTGCGGCACAGCAACTTCCTGCATGTCGGATTTGTTTTCCGTAAAGCAGGTAATTTGCCTGAATAGTTTTACATAACGTGATTTTTGGGAACTTCAAGTAAGTGTACCCCAGAATTTTCTGGGGCGGTCAGGGGGTGGGCGGCTTGCGGGATGCGGCCTGTTTGGCCTTGAAGGGCTCGCCGGTGACGGCTTTGGTGAAGACGGCCAGCAGCTCCATCGACTTGGGGCTGACCTCGTGTTTCTGCTCCGGCACGATCACGCAGTCGGCGAAGAAGCCTGCTTTGTCGAAGGCCTGATGCACTTTTTCCGCATGCGGCGCGCCCGAATAATCCTGCTGCTCCAGCGCGCCCGCGACGAGACCGATGGGCGGCATGGATTTCACAGGCCCAATGTTTTCAAGCTCCAGCGCGCCGCCCGACAGCGCGTAAACCCCTGCAACCGGCGTGTTTCTCTGCAATGCCGTATAGACGGCCATGGTGCCGCCCATCGAAAATCCTGCGATGATCAGCTTGTCTTCACTGATGCCTTCGCGCTTCAGCACTTCGTCGATATAGGCGTTCATGTCTTTGGCGGCGAGGGTCGCGCGGCGGCCGATCTCCGCTTTGTCGGGAGCCTTGTCGCCGTCGAGAAGATCCTTGATGGGGAACCACGTATAGTACTTGTTCCCCTCCCCGTCCTGCCCGAATTCGAGGGGCCCGTCGGGGAAGACCAGCTTGGCATTCGGCAGGTGCGGCGAGAGCAACCCGCCCGCCCAGCTCTGCATCGACGCGCCGCTTGAGCCGAGGCCGTGGAAGAAGATCACCACATACTCGGGCTTTTTGCCGTCTTTCGGGTCTATCGATACATCGTTCAGCATGGCAAGAAGCCTACCCTAAAGGGGTTGATTATGTCAATACCCTCTTGGGACGGTCGGCCTGCATCATGACCAGCAAGGCAGCCGCCGCGACCCCCATAAAACCCAGCGTCACGGGCGTCAGGGTGCCGTTATACATCTGCCCGATATAGGTGCCCAGGCAGAGCGATATGATCGACGACACCGCCCCCGTCACCGCCGAGGCGATGCCCGCGATATGGCCCATCGGCTCCATCGCAATCGCGTTCAGGTTGCCGAACATCAGCCCCATCGCAAAATAGGGCACCGAGACATAGACGATAAACGCCACCAGCGACGGCCCGACAGTCTGGCAATAAACAAGGAACAAGGCAGACGACACGATGATGGCGACAGCCGCCATGCGGCACAGCGGCCGCATGCCGAATTTCTGCACGATCTTCGAATTCAGCAGCGACGAGGCGCCGAAGATAATCGCAAGGCCGCCGAACCAGGCGCTGAACATGGCGCCCTGCTGGAACATGTCCTGGAATATCTGCCGCGTGGAATTGAGGTAGCCGACAAAGCCGCCGAAGATCAGCCCCATGCAGACCATATACCCCGCCGTCACGCGCGTGGAGAGCACTTCCCTGAACCCCGCCGCCATATCGGCAATCCTGAACGGAATGCGTTTTTCAGGCGGCAATGTTTCCTCCAGCCCGAAATAGATCCAGACCATCATCCCCACCGCCACGACGAACAGCAGCGCAAAGATATAATGCCACGTGCCATAGAACAAAATCAGCTGGCCTAATGCCGGTGCTATCGCGGGCACCGCGACGAAGATCATCATGACCAGCGACATGATCCGCGCCATATCCTCGCCCGAATATTTGTCGCGCACGATGGCGACGGCGCTCACATAAGGCCCCGCCACGCCAAGCCCCTGCAGCAGCCGCCCCGCCAGCATCACCGGCATCGAGGGCGCCATCAGCGACACAAGGCTGCCGATCGCATACAAAATAAGGCCGCCATACAAAACTTTCTTCCGCCCCTCCGCATCCGACAGCGGCCCGCAGATCAGCTGCCCCACCGCCATGCCCGCGAAGATCAGGACAAGGATATATTGCGTGTGGTTGACGTCGGTCACGCCGAGGTCACGCCCGATCACCTCCAGCGCCGGCAGGATGGCGTCGATGGAAATCGCAACAGCGGCCATAAAGGAGGCCATCATGACAATGAACATTTTCATGCCGCCACCGTAAGGCCATGCGGTGAAGGTGGCAAGGAATTTCAACTGACTCCGACCCCTTTGATGGCTTGGAATGCCGCAGCCCCTTCAGGAATGTCCTACCCCCTGACCAGCCGGACCGAGGATACATCGAACTTGTCGTAGTTATTCACTGCGCCGTCGCTGAAACGTTGCTGCCATACAGCCAGAACATGATCGGTTGACGACGAAGTGTACCAGCTGCCGCGGTGATCCTTGCCGGCGGTATTGAAAGTGCCTTTCAGCGCGCCCTCGTCCTTGCTCTTGAAAAGCTCGTTCAGCTCGCGCCATGACGGGATGCGGAAATCATCCTTGCCGCCCAGCTGGAATTGCTTTGCGCACCATTTGGCCTTGCCAAGCGAAAGCCGCGCGCGGGCGTCGCCGAAATGAACATCGGCAGGAGCGGCGTACATCGCCCTGCCCGTGTCGGGCGAAATGCCTGCATATACGGTACCGTCCTCCATTTTGTCGCCGATTTTCATGGGTTCTTTATTCGTGCTGTCGTTCATGGTTTTTCTCCTTGTTCTGGTTTGTGTTTTTAGGGCTTGAGATTGCGGAATGGATTGGCCGGCGGCTTCGGCGGCTTCGGTTCATGAGTTTCATGCTGCCATGACTTGAAACCTTCATGAACCGCGCGGCCGATTTCCGCCAGCTTCGCGGGATCGTCATATTCCGCGTCGGAAAGTTTCCCGGCTTCTTTCGCATAGGCGCGCAGCACCTGATGTGTCAGGCCGTCCCTGACATCGGTGAGGACGCTGATGGCCTTCGAGATCGTGCCAAGCATTTTCTGTTCCTCTGCGCCAAGCGGCGCGGAACCGGAATACAGCTTCTGGAACAGCAATTGCGCAAATTCACGGGTCTCCGCACGCGCATCCGCTGGCGCGCCCGGGGGAAGCGGCGGCAGGAAAATATCGGCAAGAAAAGCGTCTATCGCATCAAGGGCGGGAATGTAGATATTCCGGGCATCCTTTCGCAGCATCTTGAAATATTCCGTCACATCCTCCGGTGAATCAGCTTCGAGCCACGAGGTCGCGATCATCGCCAGCCCCGCCTGATCTACTTCCTTCTTGTCACTCATTTCTTTTGTCTCCTTGTTAAAGCTATTCAGTATTTGATGTTCAGTTTTTTCTGGGCCTGGATTTGCCGCAAGAGCGTATGGGCGTCCTTGTTCCTGAAGGTCTGGACGAAGTCGTCGACATAGGGCAAGGCCTTCCTGATTTTCTCCGCCGCGTCGCTGCAGTTACGTTCCGCAATATCGGCGAGCGTCATCATGTCCGGCACCCAGTGATTCGTGAATTTCCAGCCTGCGGCCACGGCCGCCTTTTTCATGGCGGGCACACCCTGCGTGACGGCGCGGAAGAGAACGCGCAGTACGCTTCTGCGGGCGGGCGTCTTGGGGTCGAGCAGGTCTTTCACCTGCGCCTCGGCGTAGTCGCCGACCTTGCGGATTTTGTCTTCGAGATCTTTATTCCATACCGTCACGGGGTTCTCCCTTTCGTATTCAAGTCAGGTTTGCGCCTGATATAGACGGCGACAAAATCCTCTTTGTTTATTTCGGGTCTTCTTTTGGCGGCCGCCTTGAACAGGTCAGGCAGTGATTTGCCATGCCCTTCCAGCCCGTCTTTGCTTGCAATGACCCATTTCTCCGGATACTTTTTCTCAAGCGCCGGCATGTTATCCATGATCCAGTTGAGCGCAGGCGGGTTTCCAGCAGGGACAGGACCCGGAACGAAGGGCTCGCCTTCGGGCAGCGGCGGAGTCCAGACGGGCCCTCCCCTCGACTGTATTCTAGGTACAGGGCCGGGCGCGCCCGGATATGCATCAAAGATATCCCCGCACGTTCTCGGGGCGGCGGTTGCCTTTTTTTGTTTTTTTGTATGTTTCACTTTCATGCTTTCCTTCTCTTATGGGGCGCGCGGTTAAGGCTTATAAAGGTCTTTTGCCAGCGGGTATGTCTTGGCTGCGATGGCCTTGACCGTGCTGTCGACCGCCCCCTGCCTGCTGCTGACCGTCAGCGCGACTTGCGCGAAGAGCTGTCCCGAGGAAAGGTAGCGCCGCGCCTTCCACGTCGGGGCCGCGACCGCGTTATAGGCAGCGGTGATGCGCTTCTTGTCGGCAGGCTCGATTTCTGCGGACAGCGCCATGGTATGAACCTTCCGGCCGAGCGCCGCGGCAGGGTGCAGGATAATCCCCGCGCCCGCCAGCCATAGCGGCGAGGTGAGGAACAGGAACGACACCGTGCGGTTTATAAACCATGCGGACTGGTGAAGAAAACCCTGATGTGGCGCTGTCATTTTGACATCTCCATTCCTTTATTGGCGCGGGTTCCGGCTGCCGGCGAGAGGGGCGGCGTGACGGATTCCCTTGCTGCCGCTAAAATGAACTTTTCCTTTAGCTGCGGGAACGCGGTCATGACGTCTTCAAAGCGCGGCGATGCAGAATAAGAGAGCGGTTCGCGCCCGAGAAGCGACGCGATGGTGGACTCAACCTTGTCGTCGATGTCCCCCAGCACCTTTGCCGTAGCGCCTTTTTTTGCAAAACTTTCCGCCGCGAGTTCCGAAAACGCCAATAGGAAAAGCAGGGCGATCACTGCGCAAAACACGACGGCCGCCGGGGCAATGATAACGGGCGCATATAGAAGCAGCGTGGACATCAGGTAAAAGTGTGTAAAGTTGTATTTGCGCTGCCATTTAATGGATGCGAGCTCTTGGCGCAGATCCGCGTGCGCAAGCAGCTTTTCGCCTGTCTCCTCAAGTTTTTCCGCAGCTTTGAGTTTTTCATCAAGCTGTAAAATTCTGTTACGGGCCGTCATCTTGTTTTTGAGAAGCCTGAAGGCTTCACTTGCCGGTTTCATGTTTTTGACCCTTCCTGAAATGATTGCTATGGCGTCTGTTTGTAAGCACGGTAGGCCGCTTTCGCCGGGCCCTTGAAAAAGGCCGGAACGCTCGCGCCCACGGCAATTGACAAAGCCCTGATTGGAAGCGGTGCAGTACTCCCGACGGCGAGAACGATGGCCGACCCGAGGGCCGTGAATCCGGCGACCTTTGCCAGTTTTTTGCCGAGGTCCTTGCGGCCATCGTCGGCTGCGGCCTTGAAGGCGTTCCTCAATCTGCGCGGGAACAAAGATTCTTTGAAGTTTGACACGGAATTCTCCTGTAGGCATGACGGGCCGCGCACGGCGTTACCCTGTCGTTTTATTTGCAAGTCTTTGGGGAGTGTGCCTGCGCGTTACGCGCAGGGCTTTGGGTCAACCTTGCTCAGGCAAGGTTGGGGAGAACGGGCGGCGCGCCGGCGAAGATAAGGCCGGACGGCAGAGGCCATACGTAGCCATCGAACTGGCTCGTAAAGTGCTGTGTGATTGCTGAAAAGCCCTTAACCACGTCACAACCTCGAACAAACAATGCTCGTGGTTGTTTTGGGAGTGCGACGGAAGGCGACAGGCGAGAAACAATACCACTTTCAGGTAAAACCGCTCTGTCTCGTAAATGCACTCGGCTTCATGCCAAGCTAATCGATTCCCAGGGTTATGTCAAAAATTAAACGGTAATACATTGAAACTAGGGAATAAACGAAGATCACACCTTGATGCTAAGCCCGTTCACCGGTGTGTTGCGGCCGCCCGCGCGTTGTTGTTCGGGGGGCAGGCCGTCGGCGTAGATTTTGGGGTCGAGGCGGAAGGTGCCTTCCTTGTCCTTGTTCAGCTGTTCTTCGGCGAAGCGCCGCACCAGCGCGGGGAAGGTTTCGTTGGGCAGGCCGTAGGTCTTGTTCTGGACAAAGATTTCGGGCCGCCCCGCGACGCGGCGGAAGACGCGGTTGATGCAGGCCTGCAGCGTGTTCGCCACGCTGCGCTGCTGCACATAGGGCTTCAGGATGACGCGGGCCAGCGGGTTCAATATCTCGGGGTCTTTTTCCGACACCAGATAGGCGGCGAGCGAACCGGCGGCGATTTCGCGCGGCACGTAGGGATCGAACATCAACCCGCCCGAGCCCATGCAGGAGCTCCAGGCGCGGCCCGTCGACATATTCGCGATGTCGTTGACGTTGCGCGTCACCACCACCATGAGCGAGCCCAGCGTGCGCGATCCGTCGTTGATGAATTTTTCGCGCAGATCATCGTCCGTCAGCAGCTTGCCGATGCGGAACTGCTGCTTGCCCTTGGCGTCGGTCGCATAGCCGCCCGCGTAATCGGTGATGCTGTAACCCTTGCCCGCAAGCCATGCGGCGATTTCACCTTGCGCGGCCGATGTCACGCCGCCTGCGCCGCTGACGCGCAGGTAAAGGCGGTCTTCCCTGCCGAACAATTCGGCCACGGTGCGATCCTCGAACCGCCGTTTCGCGGCGGCGGCAACGTCGTCCTTCTGCTTCCATCCCATTACGGGCGAGGGATATTTGGTGGCGTCGGGGGATGACCTGTGCAGGCTCTGCTCGAAAACGATGCGGCGGCTCTTGATGGCGGCGGCGCCTTCCTGCGCCAGCGCGGCAAGTTCGGCCTGTTTCATGTCGGTGCCCTTGCGCGCGGCCTCGATGATGAGTGACGAAAGTCCTTCGGTGAGCGCGTCGGCATCCGCCGCGCCCTGCGGCACGGCCTTGCGCGCCCGCGCCGTCACGCTGTCACGAAACACATCGCGCAGCCTGCGCGCTTCGGCGGCTGGCAATATCTCGTAGGCGGGCGCGTCGTTTGCAATTTCTGGCGACATGGGGCTCCGGAATATGAGTTACATTTGTACCTCATGCTTAAATCTTATGTCAAATCATTTTTCAAGAGAAAATCAAGACTCCGCTGCCTCCAATGCCTCAATTTTTCCATGTATTTTCAATGCATAAGGGGATTTCCGTTGACGCTTTTGAATGGGGTACAATAGGATGTATACATCGCGCCAACAACAGACAGGAGCAACGACAGCGTGTCCTTTTACATCGAACTCAAAAACTGGAACGACAACGGGCCGAAAACCTTCCTCGTCCAGTCATTCAACGCCGCCAGCAAATGCGTCAAGGAACCGAAAGGCATGTTCGGCTCGGCTGAATACGGGCCCGACCCGGGAACGACGCGGGTCGTGCTGGATGCGGGCGGCTTCCGCGACGGCGGCGTCTGGGTGGAAATCCCCGTCGGTTACGAGGCGTTCAAGAAAGAACTGCTCGACGCGAAGGCGGCCAATACCATTCCCAGCTTCAGCTATTCGAAGAAATACGTTTTCGGCGGCTAGCCCGCCACCGCTTTTTACGACACGATCAAAGCGCCGGCCGTCTGCATCGCGGCTTCGTCGATAAAGCCGATTCTCTGCAGCGTGGCGACTGTCGTAAAGACGCTGCCGTTCAGCGCGCCGTCGGCGTCGACCTTGACGAGGGTGGTGGTGAGGCTGGTTCTGGTGACGTCGACGAAATCGGAGAGCAGGCTGGTCAGCGGATCGTAACCCGTCAGCAGCGCGGAGATATCCAGTTTATCGCCCACCGCGAAATCGGTCACCGTATCCATGCCCGCCGCGTCGATCACATAGGTGTCGTTGCCTAAACCGCCGGTGATTTTGTCGTTACCGAGCCCGCCATAAATAACATCATCGCCAAGGCCGCCGATCAGGCTGTCGATGCCGTCGCCGCCGTAAAGCGTGTCGTGTTCGGTGCCGCCGTCGAGCTTGTCGTTGCCAAGCCCGCCAGAAAGCGTGTCATTGCCCGCGCCACCCGTGAGCGTATCGATATCGGCGCCGCCCGTCAGCGTATCGTTGCCCGCATCGCCGTAAAGCTTGTTAAGGCCGAAGGCGTCACCGAGCACATCGTCGCCCTCGCCGCCATAGAGCATGTCGTTGCCGTATCCGCCGTCGAGCGTGTCGTTACCGAGCCCGCCCAGCAGCTTGTCATTCTCGCTGCCTCCGAAAAGACTGTCGTCGCCCGCGCCGCCGTCAAGCGTGTCGATGCTCCCGCCGCCGTTCAGCGTATCATTGCCGCCCTCGCCGTAAAGCTTGTCAGCGCCGATATCGTCGTCAAGGATATCGTCGTCATTGCCGCCATAGAGCACATCGTTACCGGCTTCGCCATAGAGGGTATCGAGGCCGTCGCCACCATAGAGCGTGTCGACGCCCTCGCCGCCGCCTGCGGTATCGTTGCCCGCGTCGCCGTAAATCTTGTCGTTACCTAACATCCCCCAGAGGGTATCTATACCCGCCCCGCCGTAAAGCGTATCGTAACCATCGCCGCCCGCCAGAAGATCGTCGCCGCCGTCGCCGTAAATCCTGTCGTTCCCCACTTCGCCTTCCAGCCAATCGTCGCCGTCGCCGCCCTGCAACAGATCGTTGCCCAGGCCGCCGGAGGCCTGGTCATCCCCCGTACCGCCCGACAAGGTGTCGTCGCCAACGTCGCCCCACAGCTTATCCACGCCGTCGCCGCCCGAAATCGTGTCGTTCGCGGCGGCGCCGTAGAGCGAGTCATCGCCCGCCCCGCCGTCGATCCGGTCACTTCCGTTTTCGCCATGGATAATATCTTCGTCCGCGCCGCCCGAAATCAGGTCGTTGCCGTCGCCGCCCATGATCTCGTCGCGGCCGTTTTCACCGTAAATCGTGTCATTGCCGCGATCGCCGTTAAGTCGGTCGTTGCCGTCGCCGCCCCAGACCTGGTCGTTGCCATCACCGCCCGAGATGATGTCGATGTCGCCCATCCCGTAAAGCCTGTCGTCGCCGCCATTGCCGTTCACGTAGTCGTTGGCCACGTCGCCGGTCAGCGTGTCGCTGCCCGCGCCGCCGTTAAGATACATAGGCGGCGGCAGCAGCATTTCGGCATAGGTGTAAAGCCCGTCGTAGAACTGGAAAAACTCGATATCGGCCGCAAAAAGATCGGTGTCGCTCCAGTACATGATGCCCGGGTTGAGGACCGCCAGCAAACTGCCGTCCACGTTCACCGTGACGGTGTAATACATGCGCGAATTCTGCATCCGGGCGGTGTCGCTGCCGTCGCCACCCGTGATGATGTCGTAACCGAAGCCGCCGGTGAGTGCGTCGTCGCCCGCGCCACCCGAGAGGATGTCATCGCCGTAGCCGCCGTCGACCCCGTCGTTGCCGTCGCCGCCATCTGCGATGTCGTCGCCGAATGATCCGCTGAGGAGATCGTCGCCGAGCCCGCCCGTAATGCTGTCGTTGTCGAAGCTGCCGTCTATTTGGTCGTTGCCCTCGCCGCCATCGACCGCGTCGCCGCCGCCGCCGCCATCAACCCTGTCGTTGCCAAGCCCGCCAGTGATGCTGTCCGCACCCCCGCCGCCATTAATAGTGTCGTTGCCGTCGCCGCCCTCTAGCCTGTCGTTGCCATCACCGCTTTGCAGCGTATCGTTGCCGAGACCACCCTCCTGCGTATTTCCGGCCGTACCGACCAGGTCGTAGGCATAGAGGTAATCGTCGCCGTCGCCGCCCGAGAGGTAGTCGCCGCCGTCAAAGGCGTTCAGCATGTCGTTGCCGTCGCCGCCCAGCAGCACGTCATGGCCGCCGCCGGAAGTAAGGCTGTCGTTGCCGAGGCCGCCGTCCAGCGTGTCGTTGCCGCCGGTGGTCGTGACGCGATCGTTGCCGTCGCCGCCGTAAATGGTGTCGTTGCCCCCGTAACCCTCGACGGTATCATTGCCATCGCCTGCATCAAGCATGTCGTTGCCGCTGCCGCCGCGAAGATAATCGTTACCCGCATCTGCGAAAAGCGTGTCATCGCCGCCGCCGCCGTGGATCGTATCGTAGCCGGATGTACCGGTGTGCGTCTCGCTGGCGGTGGTGCCCTCCCAGAATTCGCCGGGGTTGCCGTAGAGGACAAGGAGCTGCGCGTTGCTGTAGGTGGTGGAGCCGAACTTGACGTATTCGATATTGACCAGCGTATCGGTGCCGATGGTGGCCCCCGTGACAGTCCATGTCACCGCATCGACGTAAACGATGGTAAAGGTGGTGATGGAGAAGGTGTAGAGCACCGTGTCGCTGCCGCCCGCGCCGTTCAGGATGTTGTTGCCCGTGTTGCCGGTCAGCGTATCGCCATAGGCGCTGCCCACCAGGTTTTCGATTGTCGCGCCGTAGGCGATGGCGATGTTGTTGGTCGCGCCGACCGAACTGAATTTTCCGGCCACCAGCGTGAGTGTGCAGCCGCCTGTCGCGGCGGATGCGTCGAGGGTGTCGGTGCCGCCCGCGTCCCAGATAACGTAGAAATGGCCGGAGCGCAGGGCATAGGTGTCATTGCCCGTGTGCCATGAATTGTTCGCGCCATAGAGCGCCTGCAGCGCGGCCACGTCGTACAGCATGTATGTTTCAGGCATGACCGGATAGTCGTAGGACATGACGGTATAGCGCGTGTTGTCCTCGGCATCGGGCAGCGAGTTGATCCCTTCAAACGAATGCTTCAGCCCCAGCGCATGGCCGATTTCGTGCTGCAGCACGTAATAGCCATACTCGTCGGGATTGACGTCCTGGTTGTCGGGATTGTCCGTCGATATCCAGACGTCGCCAGCGACTTCCGTCGTGTCGGGGTAATAGGCCCAGGCGTCGTAGCCGATGGGCAGATCCGCCTGCCCGAAGCCCAGCTGCGCTGTGCTGTTGCTGGTAGTTTCGGTGAAGGTGATATTGGCGAAGCTGCTGATCTGGTCGAGGATATCCCTGACCGCTTCTTTCTGCGCCGTGGTGAACTGCGTGAAGCCGTCTGACTCGTAATCCGCAGGGCCGTACCACGATGGCGTAGCCGTCCAGAATTTATAGTACAGCGCTGTCGTGCCCACATGGGGCCAGACCTTGCCGCTCAATAAATCGTCTACGTAGTAAGGCATGGGCGTCAAAAACCGAGCAGATTCACATAAATAACATCCGTTCTTTATAATACGGCGGCGGGGGGTATTACAAGTATTAATTATGGTAAATAAGGGCCCCTGAAAGACAGCCCGTTTGCCTTGCCGCCCTGTTTATTCCACAATACCCCATGGCGAAAAACCGACCCCCCGTGACCACAAAACCCTTCAACCCCAAGGACCTGCCGCAAGATCTCCGCGCGCAGGTGACCGAGGAATGGGTGCTGGGGGAGCTGCAGGCGAAGGGGCTGCTGGACGAAGAAAAGGCCGACGCACGCTCCAGACCCGCCCGCGCCGACGCCTTCGAGCATCTGATGGCGGGCCTGCTGCTGGCGGCGCTGGCCGGTTTCTCGATGCATTACCTGATAAAGGCGCCGGCCGCGCTCGCCGCCAGCTTCGCCCTGCTGGCGGCGGTTATTTTCGGCGCCGCGGCTTTCATGCGCGGCACGCCGCCGCCGGAGAGGGGCCGCAAGGCCTGGCTCTATAATTTCGGCGCGACCGCCAAAGGCAGGATCGCGCAAGTGCACGTGGTCTACGACAGCCGCATCAACACAAAGGGCGTGCGCTGCCATTACAGCTTCGTGGATGCGCAAGGCAACACGCATCACTGCGTGGAAATGCTGGAGCCCGCCGCCGTCCGCCCGCTGCTGGTGGCGGGACAGGAGGCGCCGGTGCTCTATCACCCCGCCCATCCCGCCATGCTGCACACGCTGCGCGTGCCGGCGGCGGCGGCGCTTTACGGCTGGAGGAACGATGCCGGCTAAACTCTTCAGCCCGCGCAACCTCCCGCCCGCGCTGCAGCCGCAGCTATCCGAAAAATGGGTCGCGCAGGAGTTGAATGCGAAAGGCCTGCTCTCCGCCTCGAAGGTGTCCTGTCTCGAGGACAAGCGCCGCTCGAGCGGGTTCCTCGGCTCCATTGCGGCTGTGGCCGTGGCCGGCATGACCGTCGTGGTCATGACGAAGCTGGGCTTCGCTGTGAACGAGGCGCTGGTCGCGGGCGCGCTGGTCGCCGTCTTCGGCCTTGCCGCGGCGGCGATGCAGGGCGTCGACAATCACGGCGCGGACAAAAAATTCTGGCTGCACAATTTCGGCACGGCCGCCACCGGCAGGCTTTCCGCCGACGCGATGGTCGTCTATAACACCCACGGCATCGGCATGGAAGCGAACGGGATCGTCATCATGTACATTTTCGAGGACGCCAAGGGCGTGAAGCACATGGGCGGAGAGGGTCTCGGCAAAGCCTACCTGCCCTGCCAGAGCGCGCTGAAGGGCGGAACCGAGGTGCAGATCCTCTACCACCCCGACCATCCCGAGATGAATACGATCTGCCTGCCGCTGTCGATGGAAGAGTATTGCCTGAGGAATGACAGGGAATGGGCGTAGGGTGGCCTAAGCTTTACTTCGATCCCTTTGAAACCACCTCGGCCGTTTTCGGCACGAAGCCAAACCATGATTTTTTGCCGGTTAAAGCCACTTCTGCACGCAAGGGGAAATCATCTGCCGTCGCCTGCGGCACGCAAAACCTTTTCTCGGAAGGTTCTATAATGAGACAGTTACTGTATGAAGCACGCTTGTGCATTGAAAAAATTTCAGTGGCGCTCTCTCCGTCGGCAACGGTGACTACAGCGCCCAGCCCCGGCACCAATGCAATCCAGAGAGCTGCGCTGAAAATTGGCGCGAATATTAAAAACGCGACCTTGCTGGTCTTCTGCCCGTTTGGCGTACTCCCGAGTAATCCTGCCCGGCAAAGCCAAACCATCACAACGCCGAAAACTACTCCAGTAACAATCGACAGCCAAAACCCGTAGAACCCCCACTGTTCACTGGGAATGAAGGATTTGGTTACAAGCCGCGCGGCAATAATCAGCAGAACGATGGGGCTTACGATAAGAGCCAAGGCGACGCGAGCAACCATTGAAGTCTTGGCTGCTTTCATCTACCGCTCCTCCCGAGTATTTAATATTATGAAAACTACGCGATGATATCCGGCAGCAGCATGCTTTCGAGCTTGGAAATCTGGTCTTTGATGAAAAGCTTGCGCTTTTTCAGGCGCTGCATGCGCAGGAAGTCGACGGGGACAACGTCGCCCAGCTGGTCGATGATGATGTCGAGGTCGCGGTGCTCCGTGCGGAGTTCCTCGAGCATCTTGTTCAGTTCTTCTTCTTCTTCTTGCATCATGCCGGGAATCTGTACCACTTTCCTATCAAAGCGAAAATATATTATCAGGAAACCCTTGTTTTTTTAAGCTTTATTTGATGCAATGCCGCAAAGGCTCGACTCTAAGGGGCCGGAATAATGCAAAGGGTAATGGAATATGGGAAAGAAGCGTATCGGCATCCTCACCTCGGGCGGGGATTGCGCGGGGCTTAACGCGGTGATCCGCGCGGCTGTTCACGCGGCAGCGGAAAAAGACTGGGAAGTGATCGGCATCGAGGACGGCACCGCCGGCCTGCTCGACCGTCCCTTGCGCTATAAAGTTTTGAACCGCGCGATGTTCGACACCACGGTGATGCGCCAGGGCGGCACGATCCTCGGCACCACGAACAAGGGCAACCCTTTTAAATTCCCGATGAACGACGGTTCTTTCAAGGACCGCACCGGCGAAATTATCGACGGCATCCAGCAGCTGGGATTGGAAGCTGTGATCGGCATCGGCGGCGACGGATCGATGGCGATCCTGCGCGAGCTGGCGGCCCGCGGCAAATTCGGCCTTGTCTGCGTGCCGAAAACAATCGACAACGACGTGGGCAAGACGGAAATGTCCGTCGGTTTCGAAACTGCGCTTTACGTTGCAACAGAAGCGCTCGACCGTTTGCAGCCCACCGCCGCATCGCACGACCGCGTGATGGTGCTGGAGGTGATGGGCCGCGACGCGGGCAACATCGCTATTTCCACCGGCATCGCCGGCGGCGCGGATGTGATCCTGATCCCCGAAATTCCCTATGACATCAAAAAAGTCGCCGCCAAGATCATCAAGGTGCGCGATACCGAACAGCGCAACTTCGCGCTGGTCGTCGTGTCGGAAGCGGTGAAAACCATCGCCGGCGACGCCAAACAGATGGAATACAAGGGCGGCGAAAAACGCTTCGGCGGCATCGGTTACTATATCGGCGAGCAGATTGCCGAGCTGACAGGATTTGAAACCCGCGTGACGGTTCTCGGCCACGTGCAGCGCGGCGCTTCGCCCATTCCGCAGGATCGTCTGGTCGCCGCCGCCTTCGGCGTGCGCGCGGTGGAGCTGGTGGCCGAAGGAAAATTCGACCGCATGGTCGCCTGGTCGAACCGCGGCGTCATCGACGTCTCGATCGAGGAAGCCATTGCGTCGTACCAGCAGGTCGACGTGAAAGGCCCGCTGGTGCATACCGCAAGAATGCTGGGGATCTGCCTTGGTGACTAAACACGACCCGCGCCATCAATGCATGATTTACGAAGGCGCGCCGTCGCATTACCTGCCCGCGCTGGCGGCGACGATCCGCGACAAGCTGGCCGACAACCACCGCTGCCTTTACCTGAACAGCCAGCCGATGGTGGCGGGGATGCGGTCGTATCTTTCCGCCTGCGGCGTCGACGTCGCCGCCTGTGTGCGCAAGGGCAGCCTTGTGCTGTCGTCGTCGCATGATCACCTGCTCGACGGCGAATTCGACGGCGACCGGATGCTGGGCCTGCTGGTGGATGCGGTAGAGCAAGCCAGCAAGGACGGCTACAAAGGCCTCTGGGCCACCGGCGACATGAGCTGGCAGTTCGGCCCCAGAGGCGATTTCCGCCAGCTGCTGGACTACGAAATGAAGCTGGAAAAATATTTCCGCACCGAAGCGCGCCTTTCCGGCGTCTGCCAGTACCATGCCGACACACTGCCCAGCGACGTGATGAAAAAGGCCGAGATACTGCACCAGTCGGTTTTCATCAGCGCCACGCTGTCGCGCGTCAATCCCTCCTACCTGCCGCCCGAAAAGCTGGAAGAGCTTTTCAAATCCGCCTGAGCAGGCCTATCGGCGTGATAATGAATGATATTTCTGCCGGTTTTATATTTGACATAATATAATCAAGTCTGGTATAAATACCCCGCAATTCCGGCGAGGTATCGATGACGCGCAAGGCTCCGCGCAAAAAACCGCAAGGCAAAAAACCGCTCTCGCCCGCGGAGCAGTTCTTGCGCGACCACGAAGTGACCTATCACAAGCGCAACGGCGTGATCGTCGTGACGGGCGAGCTGGATATCAGCAAGGACAAAAGGGCCAAGCTCGGCTGGTCGCCGCTGACCGAACTGCCCGACCTCTCCGCCGTCGTGGTGGAGGGCGATTTCCGCTGCAACGACAACCTGCTCACCTCGCTCAAGGGCGCGCCGCAGACCGTGACGGGATTTTTTTACTGCTATAGCAACTGGCTGGAAGATCTCGAGGGCTGCCCGAAAAAAATCGGCGGCAGTTTTTCCTGCGGCCGCAACCATATAAAAGACCTGACCGGCGGGCCGGCGGAAGTCGGCGGCGGTTACAACTGCCAGAGCAGCCCGAACATGTTAAGCCTGAAAGGCGCGCCCGAAAAAATCCCCGGCGATTTCCTCTGCCACGAAGGCGTGCTGGAGAGCTTAGAGGGCGGCCCGCGCGAGGTGCAGGGCAGTTACTGGGTGCAGAAAAACCGCCTGCGCAGCCTTGCCGGCGCACCCCGCACCGCGTGCGCCGACGTCCTGTGCTACGGCAATGACTGCATCACCCACCTTGAAGGCGCGCCGGAGACCTTCGTGCGGCTCCACACCGACCTCGGCGATTTCGAGAAGCCCGAAGACATCCCCGAAAACCTCCGCCTCTCCCCCGAAACCCGCGCCAGACAGGCGGAGGAACGCAGGCAAGCCGCCGCCCGCGAGCTGGAGCAGAATATCCTTGATGCGACGGTGACGTCGCGGCCGGTGATGGTGCGGAAATCGACGCTCAGCCTGAAAGCGGTTCCAAGGCCTTAAGAAAATATCAGCCTTGCGCAGCCGCTCCCGTTCTGGAATCCTGATCTTCAACACAGGAGCAGCCCCATGTCAGGCCTCGACGACCCCCGCGTCTTTCTTTCCGCCGAACGCTCGGCCCTTGCGTGGAACCGCACGGCGATCACGCTGATGGCCTTCGGCGTCGCCATCGCCCGTTTCGGGCTGTTTGCCGAAATGGTGAACGGCGGCAAGACGGATAAAACAGATTCCCCCGACGCCGCTTTCTGGTTCGGCCTTGTCTTCGTGGCGCTGGGCTTCGCCTTCTCGCTCGCCGCCGCAAAGCAATTCCGCACCATATTGAAAAGCCTGAAGCCGAAAGAGATTCCTCCGCACATCAACCCTGCCCTCGCCCTCTGGGTTAACTACGCCATCGCCGCGCTGGCGGCGGCGCTGGGCGTTTATCTGGCGGTGTTTCATTTTAAATGAGGCGGATAAGAGAGGTATTACGTCAAGCCGCGCTCGCAACCCTTGGCCTTTAACCCCGTCTTAACTAAGATATGAAATAACGGTAGACGGGTAAAAGGCTTTTCCCGCGACATTCATATGGGGTGATCCATGCTTTACGTGCAGCAGTCTTTGGGACCGAAGGAAGAGATCCTGATGGCGGCGCGCTTTCACTGGATGTACACGCTGCAGGCGATCTTCTGGATTTTGTTCGGCCTTGCGATGGGCATCGTCATCGGTTACGCGATGATCTGGTGGGAAGTGACGCAGGAAATCCGCAACACCTATGGCGACGTGCCCGATGAAACCTATCACAAGGTCTGGCAGATCATCGTCATCAAGCGCGGCGGTTACCTGAAAATTCTCTGGGGCCTGCACTGGTTCGTGCGCTTCGGCATTCTGGGCATGTTCGCGCTCGGCCTCTGGTTCTTCGCGCATATGATGGTGAAAAAGGCCACGACCGAAATCGCCGTCACCACCGAACGCCTGATTTTCAAGACCGGCCTTGTCGCCCGTAACGTGGGCGAGCTGAACGTCGACCGTATCGAGGGTGTGTCGGTGCGTCAGGACGTGATGGGCCGTATGTTCGGCTTTGGCCGCGTCTGCGTACGCGGGATGGGCGTGGGCGAAGTCACCCTGCCCTCCATCGAGGCGCCGATCGAATTCAAGAAAGCCATCCACGAAGCCAAGGAAGCCCGCGAAAAAGCAGGCATGGGGCAGGAACCCGGCGGACAGCGCCGCCGCCCGGTTGCGGACGAATACAACTGATATAGGAAGATTACTGGCGGCCCGGCTGCGTCTGCGCGGGCCTTGATCCGCTTGCGCGGTTGCTCCAGCTTTCGACGGCGCCGCTTTCAAGTTTTTGGGCGTAGAGAGCGTTGAATTTTTCCTGCGCCTGCTCGATGGCCTTCATCTGTTCAGGATAGAGCACCGCATCGTTGTTATAGCCGCCGCTGCCCGCGGCCGCCATCGAGGCCCAGAAACCCGATTTTTCCTTCACCAGCGCATGCACCGCCTGCTTGATTTCCTGCTTGGCCTTCACCAGCTCGCGGATATCGGGCGGCAGGCCGGCGTCATCCTTGTCGGGAAGCTTCTGGTAGAATTCGCTGCGCCTGGTTTCCGACACTGTCGGCATGGGCATGCCCAGCGCCTCCATCAGGCTGGAGGGGCGGAGCTCCGCTTCAAGCTGCGGGTCCTTGACGTATTTTTTGGCCCATTCGATATAGGAATTCTGCACCAGCAACTCGCCCCCAATAAACGTGGGGTCGAGGAAGGTGGCGCCCTGCCCTGCCATGATATCCTTGTATTCCGCAACCGCCTGCGGCGGCAGCTTGCCGGCGAGCTCGGCGGCTTCGGCCTTCGAGGTCAGCGCGACGACTTCGGCGGCGACGAGCACCGCGGCGGCGGGCTTGAAAATCTTACCGGCGGCCTTGCCGGCGACTTTCGCGCCACCCTTCAGGAACTTGCCGCTGCGGGAGGCAACCTTCGCCGCTTCCTCGGCCAGCACGGCGTCCTTGCCGGTGGTTTTCAGGAAGCTTTCGCGGAAACTCTCGACACTCAGCGACCGCACGGCTTTTTTCGAGCTGACGGTGATGGCCTCGGGCGTTTCCTTGAGGAATGAGCTGCGCGTCGCGGTGGCGTCGCGCTTGATCGCGGCCGAAATATCGTCATAGCCCTTGTGGTCGCCGATATAGAGCATCACCGGCTTCATGTCGTTGGTATAGGTGAAAAGCGCGCGATAGCCCTGGCCGAGGTCGATGCCGTAAAAACCCGCGCCCTTGGGTTCGACCTTGCCGGCGACGTCGGACAGTTTCTTCACAAGGTTGTCGTGGATCTGCATGGGCAGGCCCTTGGATCTGCCGGGATTCGAAAGAACCTTGCGCGCGTCTCCGTTTGCGAGGATTTCGACATCAGGCATGCGCTACGACCCCAGCTTGTTTTTAAGGGCCTGCAGCGTCTCCGGGTTTTCTTCCATCGTTTTTTTCCAGCTGCGGCGGTGGATAAGCTCGGAGGCGATCAGGAGAGCGATGTCATTCTGGCTGACGTGGCTGTCCTTTAACGTCTCGGCCAGCGTCAGCAAATCCTGCACGGGGCCGGGGCGCACCTGATAGCCCTTTTCGGTCGGCATGGATTTCAGGAATTCCTGGATATCTTTTTCGGGGATCTGCTTGCCCAGCGAGTCTTTAAAGCTGCGGTGCATGTCGGGGTCTTCGATCATGTCGCGCGCGAGGTCGAGCACGTGGCGCTGGAAAACGTCATTTTCCTCGTCCATCAGCCGCGCCAGTTTTTGAAAGCCCGATACCGGGAATTGTCCGCTCAAGGTCTTGCCCTCCATGCCTGTGTACCCCGCTCCCAGATTACCCGATTATTATAGCATTTTTCCAGCGCGGGACGGGGGTACAGGCGGCAAAAACAAGGCTTTTCAAGCGCAAAGGGGCATGGTCTAATTCGGCCCATGGGGAAAAACGCACCTTCGAAGTCTGTCGCCGGATGGCTGGATCCGATTTATATCGCGGGCACGGTTGCGGCGCTCTACGCGCTGTTTTCGCGCGTCGCCCTGTCGGATGCGGGGCTGGCCCTGACCCTTGCGCTGGGCGTGACAATCGTGATGGGCGGCGTGGAAATTTACCGCGCGCCGTGGCGCAGCCGCAAACCAAAAGACGAGCCGTTGCGCAAGATCGCGCGCCGCGCGGGCGAGAAATGCGCAGGGATTTTGCTGGGCCTGCTGGCCGCCATGGTCTGCTGGTCGGCGCTGCCCGAATATGCGCAGGCGCAGTACAGGCCGTTTTTTGAAACCATGCCGGCGGTGCTGGCGCTGCTGCCCTTTATCGTTTTTGGGGCGGTATTTTATACCGAATGGCGCATCGGCCCGGCGCGGGATGCAAGCTGGCATCTGGGGCAGCTGGCGCTGCTGCGGTTCAAGAAACTGGACTGGGAACAGGTGCGCGATGCGGGTTTCGGCTGGCTGGTGCGCGGGGTTTTCCTGCCGCTCAACTTTGCCGCGCTGGCGTCCTTCATCGCGCAGGTGCGCGGGCGCGAAGGCGATATCTTCACCGCCCACTGGGCCGAGGCCGAAAACATCATCATCACCATGCTGATGGCGCTGCTGGCAGCCGCCATCGTGCCGGGGTATTTCTTCGCCTCGCGCCTGCTGAACACCGGCATCCGCAAGGTCGACCACAGCCTGCTGGGCTGGGTGGTGACACTGTCTTGCTATCCGCCGTTATATAACGCCGTCTTTTTGCAATGGTTCAATTTCACCGCGCGCGCAGACGGCACCTCGGCCTCGCCCTGGGGCGAGATGCAGGCAAGCCTGCCTGCCGCATCGGCCGTGGCGGGCGGCGCTATCCTGTTGCTCACGATCATCCATGTCTGGGGAGAAACGGCCTTCGGCCTGCGCGCCTCGAACCTTAGCCATCGCGGCATCATCACCACGGGGCCATATCGTTTTTGCAAGCATCCGGTCTATGTGGCGAAGTGCGCGGTCTGGCTGCTGCTCTGGATGCCTTTCATGGCGGGCGAGACGGTTTTCGAATGCCTGCGCCTGACGCTGCTCTGGGGCTGCGTCTGCGTGATCTACGGGTTGCGCGGCTATGTGGAGGAAAAACTGCTGTCATCCGATCCCGCTTACCGCGACTATGCGCTCTGGATGGATCAACACGGCCTCTTCGCCTTCGTGGGCCGGAAATTCCCTGCGCTGAGCTTCGCGTGGCGACTGAGACGCTGGAAACAGGCGTAAAAAGGCCGCAGGCATAGGGGTAATGCCTGCGGCGCAAGGAAAACACAAGTATCAGTCAGTGCCTAGTAAACCTATTTGCCGCCGTTGAGCAGGTGCTCGAGGTGCAGGAAACGCTCCGGCGTGGGGCGGCGGGCCTGCGGGAGGGGCCCATGGGCGCGGATCAGCTTCAGCGCTTCCTCCAGCACATCATCAGCGTCATTGCGGGCGTCAAGCATGCGCCATGTGATGTCGCCCTTGTCCATCGCCGCCTGCTTGCGCACGATCGAGGCCGGCGCGTCGGAGAAATTTTCGTCGCGCTGGGAAATGCGGCTTTTCAGCACGGTCTGCGGCGCATCAAGCCAGATGCCCAGAAAACGCGCATCGCATTTGCGGGCAAGACGCTCGACCGCTTCGCGGTCTTCCTGTTTTAGAAAATTCTTCTGCGCGATCACGGTGCGCCCGACCACCAGCGCGGAAACGCATACGCCGTCGAAGGCCGCCAGCACCTTTTCGCGCGACTCTTGCGTATAGCTGCCCGCTTCGGCCCTGACCGTTGGCGCGATGCCCAGCTGCTGTTTCCACAGCAAGTCGATTTCGGCCGAAACGACGTCATGGCCACTTGCGATTCCAGATGCCAGCGTCGATTTGCCGACGCCCGAGGGGCCGCCGATAGCGACGAGGAAACCCTGTTTTCTGTTGCGGGGGGCCATCATGCGGTTTTCAGCCTTATGGGTTTGAGCGCCTTCACGCGGCTCTGCACCACAATATTTTCATTCACCAGTTTCTCGCGTTCGGCTGCCATTTTCTCGATCTTGACTGCGCGGCTGGCGAGGCTCCGTTCGCGCAAGCCCTCGATCTGCTCTGCCGCCGCGAGGCAGTTGCCCTTGATACCATTGGAGGGTACAAAATCGATCCTCGCCGCCACCTTGCGCAGATCGCAAGGGTGCGTAAACCTGCCCGCCGGAGCATAAGGAGGTACGACCTTGTAAAGATAGTCGAGACATTCCTCCAGCGTCGCGTTCTTCACTTTCTGATCTTCGCTGTGGCGGCCAAACAGGCCAAAGCCCGCCGCCCAGAAAAGAACGACGTCCCATGTGCCGTTCCGGTTGCGCTGCGCGGCAAACGTATGCTCGATCTCGTCGTGCGGAGCTACGAGGGTTTTGAAGATCATGGAGATATCCTCGACTGCGGGCTGCTGGCCGCGCAGTATCTTGTTCCAGCGCGACAGGGCGCGCTTGGCAATCTTCAAACGGTTTTCTCTTGGATATTTCGCCATGGTTCCCGCTCTTTCAAAAAGTCATACCCAAAGCCCGTCCTTCAATGGCAGGCGACTGGTATGGCTCTTTTGCAGGTCGTGCGTGACGGGCAGGCGGGAAAGTTCTGGCCACCAGAAAACCGCTTTGCCCCGGTAGATGCACTCGGCTTGGTGTTATGTATAATCGAATCCCCCCCGCCTGTAAAGCGCAGGCTGGATTCATGTGACATTACAGGGGGTTGTTTATGCTCTATTTGGCGCTAACCAGACCTTCGGCACCGATGTGGAAGGGGTCGAAGACATGGTAATCGCCTGCTTTCAGCGGGCCGATCTTGATATCGAGCGCGCTGTTGCCCTCGATGATCTCGCGCGGGCGGGTGTTCATGGTGCTTTCAAAGGCGGCGGGCGTGCTGTCTTCGTTGCGCACCGTCAGCACGAAGGCGCTGCCCGCCTTCACCTTCAGCTCGGCCGGGGTGAATTCATGGTCTTTCAGCACCAGTTCATAGTCTCCCGCCTGCGCGGGCGTGGACAGCAGCAAGAGCAGCAGGGCGATAAAGCGCGTCATGCGAGGTTTTTCTCCTTGAAGAAAGCCTTTACCCGGACGAATTCCACCCTGAGCGCGGCCAGCTGCGCGGCGAAGGCGGCGGGGTCCTTCATGTCCTGCGCGGCGGCGGCCAGCCGGCGCAGCTCGCCCGCGCCGACGATGCCGGCCGAGCCCTTCAGCGTATGCGCGGTGTCTTCCCATGCCTTCACGTTCGAGCCAGCCTTGGCAAGGTCCTGCAGCAGGGTTTCGCTGCTGTCGATGAAGAGTCCGACCATTTCCTTTATATAGGCTTCATCCCCGCCGGCGGTGCTGGCGAGGATCGACATGTCGATCAGGTCGCCGGCGGCAGAAGCGGCGGCGACGGCGGGCGTGTCGGGGCCGGGCGCGGCGGCGCGGTCGAAATCCACCCAGGGGGAGAGGATGCGCTTGAAGGTGTTGATCTCGAAAGGCTTGCTGATATAGGCGTTCATTCCAGCCTTGAGGCAGCGTTCCTCGTCGCCCGACATGGCGTTGGCCGTCATGGCGACGATGGGCATTTTCGCGCAGGGTTTGTCCTTCAGCTTGCGGATCTCGGCCGTCGCCGTATAGCCGTCCATTTCCGGCATGTGGCAATCCATCAGCACAAGATCGAAATCGCCGGTGGCGGCCTTCGCCAGCGCGTCACGGCCGTTTTCCGAGAAAGTAAAATGCGGCAGGCCCAGCTTGCCGAACAGGCGGCGCATGAAGGCGCGGTTCAGGTCGTGGTCTTCCGCCACCAGCACGCGCACGGTGGCCGCCGGCAGGGCGTCGGCGGCGGAGACGACGGCCGCCTGCTTCCCTGCATCGGGCAGGGCCTGCGCGGTTTCAAGCGGGATTTCGAACCAGAAGGTGGTGCCGACGCCGGGTTCGCTTTCAAGGCCGATTTTTCCCTGCATCAGCGCGACAAGCTCGCGCGTGATGGTAAGCCCCAGGCCCGTGCCGCCGTATTTGCGGGAGGTGGAGCTGTCGGCCTGCGTGAAGCGCTCGAAGATCTTGTCCTGCCGCTCCTTCGGGATGCCGATGCCGGTGTCGGCCACTTCGCAGCGCAGGATGACGCGGTGCGCGCCGTCGGGTTTTGCGCTGGCGTTGATCGTGATGCTGCCGCGCTCGGTATAGCGCAGCGCGTTGCCGACGAGGTTGGTCAGGATGCGCTCGATGCGCAGGGGGTCGCCCTTGACCAGCAGCTTGCCCTGCGGCCCGCCCAGCAGCGTCAGGCCCTTGTGGCTGGCCTGCGGCAGCGACATTTGTTTCACGTCGCGCACCTTTTCGAAGGCGTCGAAGGGGATGATTTCCAGCTTCACCTGCCCCGCCTCGATCTTGGAGAGGTCGAGGATGTCGTTGACGATGCTGAGCAGAGATTTCGACGCTTTTTCCATGATGGTGAAAAGCTCGCGGTCCTGTTCCTCCAGCGGGCGGTCGTGCAGCAGCTGGGCGGAGCCGATGATGTTGTTCAGCGGCGTGCGCAATTCGTGGCTCATGTTGGCGAGGAAGTCGCTCTTGGAATTTTCCGAGTCGACCGCCTTCTGCCGCGCCACTTCCAGCGCGTCGTAGGTTTCGGCGAGGTCGGCCAGCATGCTGTTGAACCCGCGCGCCAGCGCCCCGATCTCGTTGCGCTTCAGCAGGCGGCGGTCGCGGATCGGGTGCATTTCGCGCGCGACGCTGTCCATCGCCTCGGTCACACGGCGCAGCGGCCGCACGATCACCAGCATCGAGGCGTACATGGCCAGCAGCACCGCGGCCGCGAGCATGCCGAAGCGCCAGGCTTCCTGCCGCAGGCTATGGGCGACTTTCGCCTCCATGCCGGCGGTGGAGGTGCAGAGCCAGAACCGCGCCAGCACGCGGCGCTCGTCCTTGGGCAGGCGGATGTCGACGATGAAATGCTCCTGCACCGACTGGCCGGCGGAGAGGGTGTCGGGGTATTTGTTGTTGAACAGCACCTTGCCCGCGCGGTCCGTCACCTTCGCGCCGCAGAAATCGCGGTTGGCGGGACTGTCCAGCCCGTCGAGCAGTTTCTGCATCGACTCCGCGTCGTTCTGCAGCCCCGGCAGGACGAAGGCCTGCGACAGCGTCTGCGTCAGGTAGGCGCTTTTTTCCAGCAGGTCGTGATATTCGGCCTTCCTGATCTCGGCCGCGCGCAGGCCGAAGGATGCGACGCCGATGACGCCGACCAGCAGCAGCACGCCCGACATGCCGCGCACCAGCAGCGATTTGAGGAACGGGACGGAATTGTCGTGGAGCCTAGCCACCGCGCGCCTTTTCAAGCCAGCCGAGGACGGATTTCATCTTGTCCTCGAACACCGCCTGCGTGACGGGCTTGACGATATAGCCGTTGGCGCCGGCGGCCAGCGCTTCCTGTATCATGTTGTCATGCGCCTCGGCCGAGAGCATGACGAAGGCGATCTTGTCGTATTTTTTCTGCGCGCGGCATTCCTTCAGCACGTCCATGCCGGTTTTGACGGGCATCACCCAGTCGAGGATCACAACGTCGTAAGGTTCCTGCGACAGGCGCAGCAGCAGCTCCTCGCCGTTGGTCGCGGTGCGGATATCCTTGAAGCCCATGACTTCGAGCTGTTTCTCGACCAGCCGGCGCGAGAGCATATGGTCGTCGCCCGTCAGAACCTTCAGTTTTGCCCTGTCCATGAAAAGCCTCCCCTGCTGCTGCCCAGACAAGCCTAGACAAGGGGTGGGGAAACGTCCATTGGCAAAGAAGGCTTTATATTTTACGCAATCAGAACAGTTTTCCCTGTTCCTGCAGAATTTCCCGCACCAGCGGGATGGTGACGGGGCGTTTTTCGGCCAGCGCCTTGCGGTCGATATCGGATGCTATGGCCCGGAGCGCCGCAAAACTGCGCTCGAGGCGCGGCAGGATGAAGGAAATCACCTCCTGCGAGACGACGAGCTGCCGGTCGGAGAACAGCTTGGCCAGCACGACCGTCATCAACTGTTCGTCCGGCGCGCCGACGGCGGCGGCGGGTGCGGCCAGCAGGCGCGATTTCAAATCGGGCACGGAGAGATTCCATTCCTTCGGCGCATGGGTGCCGGTGAGCAGCACATGCGCGCTTTCTTCTTTGGCGCGGTTGTAGAAATGGAAGAGCGCGGTTTCAAGCGCGGCGTCGCCCGCCAGCTTTTCCGCGTCGTCGACGATGGTCGCCTTGGGGAAATCATTGGCGGCGGCAAGGCGGGCGATATCCGCGCCTGACACCATCAGGGCGCCCGCTGTTTTCTGCCAGACGTGGCAGAGGTGCGTCTTGCCCGACGCGGGCGGGCCGTAGATGACGAGCGCAGGTGCGCCCCACGCGGGATATTTATCGAGCCATGCGACGGCATCGGCATTTGCGGATGATACCCAGAGGTCTTCCCGCGCAAAAGCTTCACGGTGGCCGAGGTCGAAGGGCAGTTGCTGCGCCTTGGTCATGATTAGTTGGATAATGCGAGGCTGTAGCTGCCGCCGGGGTAAGGGCCGTCCATCACCACGCCGCGCGCGGCCAAAGCGGAGCGCAGCGCGCCGGGCGGGCCGTCGAAGCTGACGGTGATCGCAGCGCCGGCGCTGGAAAGCGATTTCACGTCGACGGTCAGGCCGTGCAGGCGTTTTTGCATTTCCGTCCAGGCGGAGAGCTGCTGGAAGCGCATTTCGGCGTCAATCTGCGTGCGCGCGACATAGGCGCCGGTGACGGGATCGAGGCCCGGCACTGCTGCGACAGGCGCATAGACAGGCTGCGGGGAGTTAGAAACCGGCCGTGCAACAGCGCCCGGAATATAGGGCTGCGCGCTGACCTGCAGGCCGGGCTTCATCACGCGGCCGCCGGCGCTGTCGATGATGGTGGTGGTATGGCCGCCGGTATAGCTTACGACGATATCGCGGCTGATCTGCTCGACGCGCGGCTGGGCGCGGCTGGTGGGCGCGCGGCGCAGGTATTCAAGCGACGCGGCCATGGCCTGATGCCAGCCGCCCGCGATATCCTCGCCCACGTAAGGATGCAAAGAGCCGCGGCGCTGCAGCCTGCCGTCGACATAGACATAGACGTCGACGTTCAGGGCTTTATCTGCCTTGTTGGCGACCAGCAGCGCGACCGCGCCGGCGCTGTAATTGCGGCGCAGGCGTTCGACCATCGTGTAATCGCCCGACCAGACGCCGTTCACCGGCCCTGCGGCCATGTCGTTGATATCGCCCAGCGAGACGAAGAACTGCGTGCCGTCTTCGGGCATGCGGGGCAATGCGGTTTCCCACACTTTCCGCCAGGGGTTCGGGTCTTCCCACAAAACGGTTTGCCCTGCGGCGTTTTCAAAGTAAGGCAGCACGAGCACGAAGCGCGGCAGCGGCTCGGTCGCCGCGACGATAGTGGCGGAAGCGGCGGCGGCGCTCGGCATATCGCGCTCGACATCGGGATGGCCGGTGGCGGTGTCGGTTTCGGCTGTCACGTCAACCGAGGCATCGGCAGCCGCGACATCGGTGCCGGCGCCCGTAGATGTCGATGACGACGGCGGCGTGAGGACGATTTCGGGTTCCTTCACCGTCACATAGTTGCGCACGCTTTCGCGGAAGCGCACGGTGAACTTGCCGACGTAGCGGGTGGCGGACATCTGCTCGCCGCTGACCTCGAAATCCGCGACCAGTGCGCCGACATCCTTGGGCGCCTTGACGCCCTTGGCGGCATCGGCCCCCATGTTATCGGCGGCAAACTTCTGGAAAGCGAGCTCCGGGATGGCCTCCAGCGCCTTTTCGCGGGCGACGACGGCGTTTTCGGCCTCTTTATCGATAACCACCTCGAAGACGGTCAGGGGGTCGACCTCCTGCGGCGGGATATGGGAGGGGCGTTTGGGCAGCACCGGCGTCCAGGTATCGCCGTTCTTGGGCCCGACCTGCGCCATAGCGCCAAAACTAAAGCCGAACAGAATCAGGGAGATAACTAAAAAATGCGTTTTGGAAAATGATTTTAACATAGAGCGGCCAACCCAATAACAGAATCCTATTACCGAACATAGCCCTGCCCCCCCATAAAATCCAGATATTCCAGTTACTTTTTGTTAAAAATATCATGCTATTGTTGAGTCTCTGTTCCAGCCGCCTTATTCTGGCTGGCGCAGATCATTATCAAGGGGTTTCACTAATGGGTACTGGCATGGACAAGGAAACGGAAAAAGCCTGGCACGGCTGGGTTGTTTTCACGCGCTTCGCAACGGCGTCGGTCATCGGCGTCGCGGCACTGCTGGGATTGATGGCGCTTTTCCTGTTGTAAGACAGTAGCTTGCCGCGGCGGGTTCTCTGCCGCGGGCCTCTCACAAAATAAGCTTCAAACGGACTCCGCAAGGATTCCGTTTCGACAACCGGTACTGGGGGTTTTGTTGAGGATTTATATCGCAGGGTTTCTTGCCGCGCTGATGCTCCTGTCCGGAGCAGGCTACGCCCATGCGCAAGCCACAGCCGCGCCCGCCGATGCCTCCCTGCTGGCGCAGGTGACGCCGATGCCGACCGGCCCCGCGCCCGGCATCCTGGCGCAGGCGCCCACGCAGCAGCAGCCCCAGCTGTTCAAGCCGATCTACATTTCCAGCAAGGCCTCCACCTACCCCGTCACGCCGCAGGTGAAGGTTTTCGAGGATGCGGGCGGGCAGATGACCTTCCGCGAGGTATTGCAGCAGTACAAGCAGGGACAGGGCGACAAGCCCAAGAGCGAGGAACAGGTCTTCGTCGGCTATTCCTCGGCCACGCAGTGGATCCTGTTCAGCGTCTATAACCGCAACCAGGGCAAGAGCCGCTGGATCCTCGACCTCGGCTCGCGCATGGGCGGCACGGTCGGCGTCGTCAACAAATTCGCCGTCTATTCCGACACCTACCCCGACCAGCCTTTGATGCAGGACGGCCGCAGCGTGAAGAACAAGCTGCACCTGACGGGGCAGGAGCGCAACGCCCTGCCCATGACGCTGGAGCCCGGCAAGGTCAAGATCATCGGCCTGCAGATCCAGCCCTCGGCCGGCATCGCGCTGGTGTTCCGCCCGCGGCTGGTGGAACAGGCGACCTTTACCAGCAGCCTTGACCAGGTCGGCCTGCAGAACAACATCCTGAAAATCGCGGCGATCGTGATTTCCTGCATCTTCCTGATGTTCTGGATCAATTACCGCAAGGCGACGCCCTTCCTGCTGCTGCTCTACACCGCGACGCAATACTGCATCTTCACCGCCTCCGACGACCTTGTGCCCTATGGCAACAACACGGCGGCGCAGTGCATCGACCTGCTTTACGCCTTCTCGGCGCTGGTGGCGGCGGGGCTGGTGCGTCAGACCCTGCAGACCCGCGACAAGAAAGACACCGTGCGCGTGGTGCTGAACATCCTGAACGTCCTTGTGGTCGGCATCGTGGTGCTGTCGCTGGTGGAGGCGCTGTCGGGCCTTTCCTCGACCATCTTCGTGCGCGTCGGCCCCCTCCTCTTCCCCGGCATCTTCCTGGCGCTGGGCGTGATGGCGGTATCGAAGGGCAACAGGCCGCAGGCGATTCCGCTGACGCTGGCCTGGGCGCTGCTGCTGGCGGGGGCGCTGGCCACCGAACTCTCGATCTCGGGCGCCTTCGACTATTCGTCGGGGATGGCGAATATGTACTGGCTCTGCTTTATCCTGCACCTCTCCGTGCTGTCGCTGGCGTCTTTGCGCCACCTTGCCATCACGCAGGAAGCGATGCGCCACGAACAGGCCGAGCTGAAGCGCCGCCGCGAGGAAGCGGAAGAAGTGCGCAAGACCAAGGAACAGGCCGACCAGACCCGCCTGCTCGCCATCGTGCAGCGCGAAAAAGAACTGCAGGCGGATTTGAAAAACCGCGAGGCCGCCCGCGCGCAGGCCAACGCCCGCGCCAAGGAAGCGGCCGAAAACGCGAACAAGGCGAAATCGGACTTCCTGGCGGTGATCTCGCACGAGATCCGCACGCCCATGACGGGCATCATGGGCATGATCCGCCTGCTGCTGGATACGTCGCTGACCGACAAGCAGAAGGAATTCGCCCGCACGATTCAATATTCAGGCGACGCGCTGCTGACGCTGCTGAACGACATTCTTGACCTCTCGAAAGTGGAGGAAGGCAAGATGTCGATCGAGATCATCGACTTCGACCTCGTCCGCCTGGTGGAATCCGTCGTGCTGCTGATGTCGGGCCGCGCCGAGGAAAAGAAAATCTACGTCAAGGCCGAGATCGACCCCGAAGTGCCGCAGGCGCTGAAAGGCGACCCGACGCGCCTCCGCCAGATCTTCCTGAACCTGATCGGTAACGCGATCAAGTTCACCGACAAGGGCGGCGTGACGCTGGTTGTGAAGGTCCACGACAAGACCGCCAAGAAACCCCGCATCTATTTCGGCATCAAGGACACCGGCATCGGCATCACGCCGGAGCAGCAGAAGAAGCTGTTCCAGCCCTACCAGCAGGCCGACGCCTCGACCGCGCGCAAATTCGGCGGCACGGGCCTCGGCCTTTCCATCTGCAAACGCCTTGTCGAGGCGATGGGATCGTCGATCCAGATCCATTCGGCGGCGGGCGAAGGCACGATTTTCTACTTCATCCTCGCGCTCGATTACGGCGTGACGGAAGCGCAGCAGGCGCAGCAGCGCGCCGAGCAGGGCATCATCCCGCTGAAAATTCTGGTCGTCGACGACAACGTCATCAACCAGAGGGTCGTGCAGGGCCTGCTGGAAAAAGACGGCCACAAGATCGTGGCTGTCGGCGGCGCGGAAGCGGCGCTGAACGAGATCAAGGCGCAGGCGCCCTATGACGTGGTGCTGATGGACATGGAAATGCCGCAGATCGACGGCGTGACCGCAACGCAGATGATCCGCCGCCTGGCCGACCCGGTGAAGGCGAAAACCACCGTCTTCGCCATGACGGCGAACACGCGCAAGGAAGACATCCAGCGCTGCCGCGATGCGGGCATGGACGATTTCGTGACCAAGCCCGTGAACCCCGAAGCGGTGAGGAAGCTGCTGATCGCGCTCGGCAAGAAAAAATATCCGAACGCGATCCCTGCAGCGCCAGCGCCTGCGCCTGCCGCACCGCCGGCTCCCGCTGCTGCGCCCGCTCAGGCACCCGCTGCTGCGCCCGCTCAGGCACGCGCGCCTGCCCCTGTTTCTGCACCGGCGACGCCGCCTTCGGCGCCCGCGCCCGCCGCGGCACCGCCCCCTGTCGCGCCCGCAGCGGCTCCCGCGCCGCCACCTGCCGCGCCTGCACCTGCGCCCGCTGCACCGCCGCCACCCGCAGCCCCTGCGCCTGCTGCTCCCGCCGCCGAAGCTGCGCCTGCCGCTGGAGCGCCGCTGGTGCTCACCCCCGAACAGCAGCGCCTGTTCAGCGCCGATATGCTGGGAGGCCTCAAGGCCAGCCTTGGCAACGACGCGATGAACGAGATGATGGACGGGCTCTACCAGAAGACCGAAGAACTGATCGCCGCCGCCGAAAAAGCGGTGGAGGACAAGGACATGAAAGGCCTGATCGGCCGCGGCCACGATATCAAGGGCATGACGTCCAACTTCGGCCTTACGGGCCTGTCAGACCTTGGCGCGCGGCTGGAACGCCAGGCCAAGGAAAACTTCCCGCTGGAAGCGCTCAGCGAAATCGTCAAGAAACTGCGCCCGACCTATTACGACACGCGGTCGATCGTCGATAAGTGGATGAAGGTCAACTAATCAGGATTTAAGCTGTTTTGCAATCTCGCCCGCCGTGCGGAGCGCGAGCGCGGCGATGGTCAGCGTCGGGTTGGCCGCGCTGGCGGAAGGGAAAAGCGCGCTACCCGCCAGGAAAAGATTGCCATGGTCATGGCAGCGGCCGAAACCGTCGGTGACCGATGTTTTTTTATCATTTCCCATCCGCGCCATGCCCATCGGGTGATGGATCGGCACGGGATCGCGGGTCGACAGTATTTCCGCGCCCAGCGCCTTCGCTGCTTTCGACAGCACGCCCTTCGCATGGGCGAAGCCTTTTTTCTCGTAGTCGCCAAAAGAATAATAATGGCGGATAACGGGCTGGCCAGCCGCGTCGCGTCGTGACCAGTCGAGCGTGATGCCGTTGGCGGCATCGGGCAGCTGTTCGACATTCGCATACAATGACACCTGCCGCCGAAGCCTGTCACGGATTTTGCCTTGCAAATCCGGCGGCGCGACGCCCTGCTGCAGCAGCTCATGCGTCACATCGTAAAAACTGACGCGGTTTTCCGCCGAAAGCACCCAGCCCGGCCGCTCGCGCCGGAAATCGCCGTCGCGGTAGGTATTGCTGAAGATGATGGTTTCGGGCCCGCGCCCCGCCCATACGGGATCTTTCATCAGCATGGTGCAAATCACGGTGGGATGCTCCATGAAATTGCGCCCCACCTGACCGGAGCTATTGGCGATGCCCGCAGGCGCGCTTTCGCCCGCGCTCATCAGCAGCAGGCGCGGGGTTTCGATGCCATTGGCGGCAGCGACGAAGATTTTTGCGCCAACGCGTACTTCGCCGCCGTCAGGCCTGCGGGCAATGATTTCCTTCGCTGTGCCATCGGCCACGATGCGGTCGGCGCGGCAGTTGTCGATGACGCGCACGCCCAGCTTCTCCGCCGTTTCGACGTGATAGATCGCCGCATATTGCGCACCGCTGGGGCAGATGGGCGAGCAGGTGCCAAATCCCTGACATTGCGCGCGCCCGCGATAGGGTTCCGTCGCGCGTGCGGCGGGACGCGTCAGGAATTTCACGCCCATGCCCTGCAGCTTTTCCGCGATGTAAGTGTCGCTGTAGCTGCGCGGCACCGGCGGCAAAGGATATTTGCCGGAGCGTGGGCCGCCGCAATTCTCGGCATCGTCGCCGGCCACGCCCATTTCCGTTTCCGCTTCGGCATAAAAAGGCTCCAGCGCGTCATAACCAAAAGGCCAGTCGACGCCGACGCCATATTCGCTTTTCAGCCGAAAATCCGATGGCAGGAAGCGCGGCACGCTGCCGCTCCAGTGCCATGTGGTGCCGCCGACGGCGCGGATATATTCGGTTTTCACCGGCACAGGGCCCACAGTGTCGATATAGGGCCTATCCTTGTTGTTCCAGTCGGGGCGCGGCGCATGGGCGCTGTTGGGATAGCCCGATGAAAAATCGATCAACGGCGAAGCCTTGAAGGCCTGCACGATCTGCGCGCGGTCGACGCGAGGGCCCGCCTCCAGCATGACGATGTTTTTCACGCCGAGGCTGGCAAGTTTCCACGCGATCATCGCGCCCGCCACGCCGGAGCCGATGATGGCGACCTCCGCCGTTATTTTTTCAGACCCACTCATGCCGGTTTTTTCGCCCAGTCGCCGAAGGCCACGGATTCCACCAGCGGCACGGGGATGACGCCGTCGCCCGCGCGGAACATCAGCGCGGTTTCATAGGCAAGGCGCAGCGGCGGGCTGCTTTCGTGGTAATAGACGCCCAGATACCATGTGGTGAGCAGATGGCCGGAGAACCATTTCTCGCCCCCGGTCAGTTCTTGTTTCTTCCCCATTAGCACGGATGCGAGCTTGTCGCAAAGCCCCGCCATATGTTCGGTGCCCCAGGGCTCTTTCATGAATACATCGTACATGCGCCGCGCTGTTGCATCGTCGAGCCTGTCCTGCAGCGTGACGAGGGTCGAGAGCGCGACGAACTTATCAAATGTGAAAGGCCCCTCCGCCAGCGCAACGGAAATCTTACCCGCCACAGGCGCGGAAAGAAAAACGCCCCCCGCGCCGAGCGCGAGGAGCGTTTTTAAAAGCTTCCGCCGTGTGACGGATATCTTTTTCAGGCTTAGAAGCCTTTGCCGAAGGCAAGACCGCCGTACATGCCGTCGTCGCCGCGGCCGTCGTTGTTGGCGTAGCCGACATAGGCGCGGGCATTGGCGAAGCCGAGATCGACGTCGCCGGCCGAAGCGCCAAGGCGAACCTGATCCCATTCCTCGTTGCCCATGAAGCCGACTTCGGGGCCGATAGTGACGGGGCCGAAATCATAGCCGACGAAGCCGCGCGTCCAGTAGCTGTCGTAAGCGGTCGAATAGCTGCCGGCAGCTGCCACCGCAAAGTTCTGCGCGGGCTGTGCTGCCAGTTCGATTTGCGCCTTCACGCCGCCTTCGGTGCCGTCGACGCTGTTGCCGGGATCGTTGGGCGAAGGATCGTGGTTCTGGAACTCGCCGCCAGCATAGAAGCTGAGCGTGCCGTTGCCGAAGTTGTGGCCGTAGCCGAGCATCAGGTCGCCGGTAAAGACGTCTGAATCGACGTTGCCGCCAGCCACCGCGGGCGTGTCGTAATCGTAGTTGCCGAAGCCGACGGAAGCGCGTGCAAGCCAGCCGTCCTGCGTCTTGATGTCCTGGCCCGAGAGGCCGGTCACGCCGCCCAGATAGATGAAGTAGCTGTCAGGGCCGAAATCGGCGCCGGTCCAAAGGCCCGAGCTGTCGGCTTTCGCCAGTGAAGAGGTCGCCAGCAAGGCGCCCGCGAAGAGAGTTGCGACAAGTTTGTTTTTCATCTGAGTCTGCCCTTTGAAATGGTTATCTGAATGAACCATAATCCATCGGCGGCGCGGCTGAAAGCACCTGCGCGCAAACGGCATACGACTGTAGCAATTAGGCAACAATTTCCAGCGCGTAGCGGCGCGGCTCTGCCCCGTCGAGGCCCTTGGCGACCAGCGAGGATAAGGGCCTTTCTTCCATAATCTTGACGGTCAGGGGCGTGGCGGCGGTTTTGCCGAAGATCAAACCTTTATATTCCGTCCCCGCCGGCAGGTAGCCGAAGGTGACCAGCGCCGCGCGGCTGTCCTTGCCGCGCGCCATCACGCCGTAAAGCTCCCTGCCTTCCACTTGCAACAGAACGGCCTGCCAGTCGCGGTAAGGCGTTTTCTGCGACGGCTGCAGGCGCAAGAGCGAGAGCACGACATCGGAGGGCGTGAGGAAATAGGCGTTGCGGTGCAGGAATTCGCGGTGCCAGTCGACGGAATACAACCCGTTCGCCAGCCTGTCCTGCGCCTGCGGGCTGTCCCAGAGCAGCGCGCCTTCGGCCATCAGGCCGTGCGTGTTTTCCACGCGCAGTTTCAGCGGCACGGCGCCGGCGGGCAGGACGGCGGAGAGTTGCAATTCATCTCCCGCCTTCGGCAGCACGCCGCCATAGAGCGTGACGCGCGCCCAGTCTTCGGCGATGGCAGTGATGCAGGCCTGACGCGGGTGCGTGCCCGACACAGTCGCCGGCACGGGAATGTCAAAGCGGCAGGTATCATGGCTGTTGCGCGCGTTGCTGTGGATTTTCAGCGCGAAGAAACCCGCGCGCACCGCGCTGTAGAGCGCCCAGAAACCGGCGATGGCGACGAAATCGATGGTGTAGCCGCCGGTCAGCTCGGCCTTCGTATCGACGGCGGCAACAGCGGCCCTGTCCAGTGTCACGCCACCCCAGATGAATTCGAACAGCGGGCCGATGCCGTAATGGCCGTCAAGGCTGTAAATGCCCGCGCCCACAGCGGCAAGGCTGGCCGCCATCACCACCATCTGCGGCGCCATCAGCCGCCAGTTGATGCGCCCCTTCAGGTTCTTGTTCGAGACCTGGAACGGACGGCGGCGGCGGAACACGCCCGCGAAAGACTTGATATAGACCGGCCAGCGCGCCATGGCGAAGACCTCGTTCGCCCAGTAGCGCGTGAAGCCGCAGCCGATTTCCTGCAATAACAAATAACTCAGCAGCGGGAAGAAAAGCACCACCAGCACGTTGAAGACAGTGATGGTAAAGGGCTGCAAGCCCGTGGTGAGCGCGATGATCGGCACCATGAACATCACCAGCTGCTGCAGGCCCTCCATATGGCTGATGGTCATGGCGAGGTACTGCCAGCGCTGCCGCCACGTCAGGCCCTTGCAGAACGCGACGTTTTCCAGCGACAGCACATGCGCGTTGCCATGGCCCCAGCGCAGGCGCGTGGTGCAGTATTCGTCAAGGTCGGCGGCGGCGATGCCATAGGCGATAGGTTCGTTGAGATAAACGGATTTGAAGCCCTTTTTGTGCAGGCGCACCGCCGTATGCATATCCTCGGTGATCGTTTCCGTCGGGATGCCGCCGATAGCGTCCAGCGCGCTGCGGCGGTAGACGACGCCGGTGCCGACGCAGGTGGCGACGTCGATGCTGTCGCCTGCGGGTAAAACGATGTTGTAGAAATAGGACTGGTCGTGCCAGATGCCGCCGCTGCGCTTGCTGAGAATATACTGGAAGGCGTTGGTGTTGTAGAAATCCTGCGGCGCCTGCACGAAGGCGACTTTCTCGTCGTCAAAAAATCCCAGCGTGACATCGAGCGCATGGGGCAGCGCGATATGGTCGGCATCGAACGTCATCACGAAATCTGCGGTGCTGTGGGCAAGGCCGAAATTCAGGTTGCCCGCCTTGGCGAAAGAATTATCCGGCCGGCGCAGGTATGTCACACCCAGTTCTTCCGCCAGCGCCTTCAGCTCGTCGCGCTTGCCGTCGTCGAGCAGGAAAGTCTTATGCGGGTAATCGATCGCCTTTGCCGCCATCACGGTGCGGCGGATGATGCCGATAGGTTCCTTGTAGGCCGGCACGAAGATATCGACGCTCAAGTTCTTCGGCGCGGGTTTCGGTTCGCGGTGGCTGTAATCCCAGCTGGTGGCGATCGCCGTCAGGCCGAGGATAAAGCCCACCACTTCGCCTGCGTAATAGAGCAGCGACAGGCCGAGAGAATGCGGGTTGATGATCGTGAAACGCCACGCGAGATAAGCCAGCAGCACAGCGATATAGGTGACGGCGATGATGCGCCGCCATGTCTTGCGGCGTTCGAACCGTTCCTGCATCTGCTTCGATACGGATTTACGGCGCGGCGGCGGGTTGGCCGCTGCGGGAGAGGCCGGTTCCGCGATTCTAAGCTTGTGTTCCATGACTGCCCTGTCTCGGGGGCTTATATACAATAAATTACGGGAAAAGGCAGGCTAAACCGTATTTCTATTTACATATTATGTAAAATGAGGTACATTTGACGCACTCCGGTACATGCCAAGGGGGATAAAGATGGCCGAATTCAAAATTGTGAAGGAAAGCAGCTCGTTCTACGGCGCGGCCAGCTATGTCGAAAACGACGTGCGCAACAGCACCAGAGACCGCAACGAACTTAAGTACGGCCATTACCAGGGCTCTCCCACCTACCCCGGCGACTGGACGGTGGATTTTGAATACAACAAGCTGCGCTTCGCCTTCCGCGGCGCCTTCAACCGCCGCATGACGCAGATGAAGGGCGCCTATCCCGAATATCACAACGATGTGAACATGGACGTGGCCGTCGTGCCGCTCGACAAGATCGGCGAGTTCAGGGGCGAGCTGGCAAAGCTGGGCGTGAAAGTAACGCCTTACGTCGAGAGCGTCATCGAGCAATGCACAGGCTTCGCCGCCGGAGAGTTCGACGCAAAATATCTTGGCATGTCGCGCGAGAGCCGCATGCAGAAAATCGCCGAAGACATGGAAAAACTCGCCGCCGCGCGCGAACAGGCGGTCATCGAGAACACCAACCTGCAAGCCCCGCTGAAAGTGGGCGGCGCGTTGAAGCTGAAACGCTGAAGCTTATTTCTTTTCCGTCATCACGCCGCAGGCAACACGGTCGCCCGAATTGCCGGAAGGATCGGTCGTGTAATCATCCGGGCCTGCGTGCACCATAAGCGCGGAGCCGTCCTGATCCATCATCGTGCGCGCGGCGGACTCAGAATAAAATTCCGCCTTGCCCGTGCCGTCGGCAGCGACCCATAAATTCGGCAGGTCGCCGTCATGCGGGCCGGCGTCGTTCAAAAATCCGTGCTTCTGCCCTTCGCCCGTCGCATGGCCGCCTGCTTTCTTGAAATGATCGCCGTGGTCGGAGCAATCGCCGGTGCCGTGGATATGCACGCCGTGCCAGCCGGGCGCGAGATTTTTAACGTCGACGGAGAAGAGGCGGCCCTTTTTCGTCTCCGTGGTTTTCACCGTGCCGGTTTCAACGCCCGCGTTGTCGAGCAGCTTCACATCCGCCTTCACGGGCGCCGGCGTGGGCGCGACAATCGTGGCGGCCTCCTCTGCCATGACGGGCGTTGCGGCGAAGAAAAGGACGGCGGCGAAAAGGGCGGCTTTTTTCATGGCTTTTTCCTGTGTTTTGGGACTGCGTACTTATAACCCGTCCCAACGGCGGAGGGAAGTTTTGGTTCAAACTACTGTTGTTTACGAAACAAGGCGCCCCGAATTTTCCTCTCCTTTGGGAGAGGAGGGCAAATAAAAAACCCGCCAGTCGCCCGGCGGGTTTTTCATTATCTCTTTAACTTATTCTCAGCCGACGATTTCGGTTTCGGCGAAGAAGAAGTTGATCTCGCGCTTGGCGTTGTCGAGGCTGTCGGAGCCGTGGACGGAGTTCGCCTCGATGCTCTCGGCGAATTCCTTGCGGATCGTGCCGGCATCGGCGTTGGCGGGGTTGGTCGCGCCCATAATCTTGCGGTTGGTGGCGACGGCGTCGCTGCCTTCCAGCACCTGAACCACGACGGGGCCCGAGATCATGAAGTTCACGAGGTCGTTGTAGAAAGGACGTTCCTTGTGGACTTCATAGAATTTGCCGGCCTGTTCGGGGGTGAGGTGCAGGCGTTTTTGCGCGACGATGCGCAGGCCCCCGTCCTCGAACTTGGCGTTGATTTTGCCGGTCAGGTTGCGACGTGTCGCATCCGGCTTGATGATCGAAAGTGTACGTTCTTTGGCGGCGCCCATGGCTTCATTCCCTCGTTTTCTTGAACACTCGGTATAAGTGCCTGCATTTCTATATAGTCTTTCTTAGGCAAAATCAATTGCCTTTAAAGGACTGTTTTTACTTGTTTTTTATCCAGCCAGTGCCGCCTCGATCGCGCCGACGGCGTCATTCGCAAGCTTGCCGTCGGGGCCGCCTGCCTGCGCCATGTCGGGGCGGCCGCCGCCGCCTTTGCCGCCGAGTTTTTCGGCGCCGATTTTCACCAGTTTCACCGCGTCGACTTTGGACGTCAGGTCTTTGGTGACGGCGACGACCAATGATGCCTTGCCGTCTTCGGAGACGGAGACGAGCGCGACGACGCCGGAGCCCAGTTTCGCGGTCAGTTCATCGGCCAGCGGTTTCAGTTCGCCCGCCGGAATGCCTTCGAGCACGCGGGAGGTGAAGTTGATGCCTTTGATGACCTTCGCTTCGGGCGCGGCAGATGATGCGCCGCCGCCGGCGGCCACCTTGCGGCGCAGGTCGCTGACTTCTTTTTCCAGCTTTTTCTTTTCGGCGGCCAGAGCCTCGACACGCGCGACGACGTCGGCGGGCGAGGTTTTCAGCAGGTCGGCGACCTTGTATACGCGGGATTCTTGTTCGTGCAGGTAGTCGAGCACGCCTGCGCCTGTCACGGCCTCGACGCGGCGGATGCCGGCGGCAAGGGCGCTTTCGCCCACGATTTTAAACGCGCCGATATCGCCCGTGCGACGGACGTGCGTGCCGCCGCAGAGTTCGAGCGAGTAAGGTTTTTTGGCATCGTCGGGATCGAACCCGCCCATGGACAGGACGCGGACTTCTTCGTCATATTTCTCGCCGAACATCGCCATGGCGCCGAGCGCGCGCGCGTCGTCGACGGGCAGCAGGCGGGTGGAGACTTCGCTGTTCATGCGGATGCGGTCGTTCACTTCCTGCTCGATTTTCGCGACCTGTTCTTCGGTCAGCGCGGCGGGTTGCGAAATGTCAAAGCGCAGGCGCTTGGCATCCACAACCGAGCCCTTCTGCGTCACATGCTTGCCGATGTTGCGGCGGAGCGCTGCATGCAGCAGGTGCGTAGCCGAGTGGTTGCCGCGAATGGCGTTGCGGCGGCGGGTATCGATCGTTAGTTCAACAGCGTCGCCCACGGCAATGCTGCCGGAAGCCTTGCCGATATGGACGAACAAGCCGCCCGCTTTTTTCTGTGCGTCGGAGATTTCAACTTTTACACCGGTTTTCAGCACGACAAGCGACCCATGATCGCCCACCTGGCCGCCCGATTCAGCGTAGAAGGGCGTCTGGTTGACGACGATACTCACATCGCCCTCGGCCTTCTGCACCGATTTACCGGTTTTATCGACGAGAGCAACGACTTGCGCTTCGGCTTTTTCGAGGTCGTAGCCCAAAAATTCAGTGGAGCCGGTTTTTTCTTTAATTTCGAACCAGACTTTTTCATCAGCCGCTTCGCCCGAGCCCTGCCATGATTTGCGGCTGGCTTCTTTCTGCTTTTCCATCGCGGTATTGAAACCGGCGACATCAACTTCGCGCTGCTGGTCGCGCTTCAGCACGTCCTGCGTGAGATCAAGCGGGAAACCAAAGGTATCATACAGCTGGAAGGCCACATCGCCCGGGAGCTTCGCGCCCTTGCCCAGTTTCGACGTTTCCTTGTTCAGGAGGTCGAGGCCGTTGGAGAGCGTTTTCTTGAAACGCGTTTCTTCCAATTTCAAAGTTTCAGAAATAAGCGTTTCGGCTTCTTTCAGTTCGGGATAAGCCTCGCCCATCTTGGCGACCAGCGTCGGGAAGACGCGGTACATGAGGGGTTCTGTCGCGCCAAGGATATGCGCGTAACGCATGCCACGGCGCATGATACGGCGCAGCACATAGCCGCGGCCTTCGTTGCCCGGCATAACACCGTCGGCGATTAAAAACGCGGAGGCGCGCAAGTGGTCGGCAATCACGCGATGCGCAGCCTTGTTGTCGCCGTCAGGATTTGTATTCGTCAGATGCGCGACCTGTTCGATGATCGAGCGGATCAGGTCGATGCTGAACACATCGTGCTTGCCCTGCAATACCGTCGCCATGCGTTCCAGACCCATGCCGGTATCGATGGAGGGTTTGGGCAGCGGAATGCGCGAGCCGTCGGGCAGCGATTCAAACTGCATAAAGACGTTGTTCCAGATTTCGACATAGCGGTCGCCGTCTTCATCGGGAGAACCCGGAGGGCCGCCCGCGATCTTGTCGCCGTGATCGAAGAAGATTTCCGAGCAGGGGCCGCAGGGGCCGGTGTCGCCCATCATCCAGAAGTTGGCGTTGGTGGCGATGCGGATAATCTTGTCATCCGAAAATCCGGTGACTTTCTTCCAGATCGCATGCGCTTCGTCATCGTCGTGATAGATGGTGACGCAGAGGCGTTTCGGGTCGAGGCCGAAATCTTTCGTCAGCAAATCCCAAGCGAAAGGAATGGCGTCTTTCTTGAAATAATCGCCGAAGGAGAAGTTGCCCAGCATTTCAAAGAACGTCAGGTGGCGCGCGGTATAGCCGACGTTTTCAAGGTCGTTGTGCTTGCCGCCGGCGCGCACGCATTTCTGCGCGGTGGTGGCGCGGGTGTAACTGCGTTTTTCCGCGCCCGTGAAGACGTTTTTAAACTGCACCATGCCCGAGTTGGCGAACATCAACGTCGGGTCGTTCTGCGGCACGAGCGGCGACGAGCGCACGACTTCGTGCCCGTTCTTTTTAAAGAAATCGAGAAAGGTTTTGCGAATCTCTGCAACGCTGGTCATGGCACCCTCATAAAATTACCGGCTTCTAATGTATCGCAGGCCGGTTAAATTTTTAATTCCGCTTTTGCGGCAGCACCAAATATATTACCTTTTACAGCAAAAGGCACGAATTATTCATAAATATAGGGCTTTTCATTGGTTAATTCTTTTCATATCGGGGGCGGGGCATGAGGGCGACGACGGTCTTTCTGGGCTTCGTTCTGCTGGCGGGCGCAGCCTATTACATGCTGCGCGTGCCGCAGCCCGAGCACCCGCGCCATGCTGCCTGCTACGGCGTCACGGTGGACGATGCGGAAGCGACGGCCCTGCGCAAGGCAGCGGGATTGGGCGACGCCCATGCCCTGCACCAGACCGGCCTGATGGAACTTTACGGCCGCGACGGGGCCCCCGATCCCAAAGAAGGCATCGTGTTGCTGAAAGTAGCGGCGGCGCAGGGCGATGCCGAGGCGCAATACGCGCTGGGCGAGCTTTACAGTTCCAGAACCTCCGGCATAAGAAATGACGTCTACGAGGCGCGCAAATACCTGCTGATGGCAGCCGAACAGGGACACGGGGAGGCCATGTCCACCCTTGCCTACATGCTGTCTCCCCTGATTCACGACAACCACGCTTTCCAAACCCCAAGAACGCCGCAAGACAGGGAGCAGGCGGTTCTCTGGACCAGCCGTGCAGCCGTGGTCAAAGAAGGTGTGCGCTACCACGCCAAGGATGCGCCCTTTGATGCGGCCCGCATCGAACACTTGCGCAAGCAGGCGGAAGCCGGCGAGGCCAGGGCGCAATTTGAACTCGCCCTGCTGCTGCGCGAAGGGCTCGGCGCGGAGAAGGACGAAAAACAGGCCATGGCATGGATGGAAAAAGCCGCAGCGCAGGACAACACGCCCGCGCTGCGCCTATTATCCGGCTGGGTCTGGAAGGACGATGTGCCGCGCCGCAAAAAACTGCTGGACCGCGCGGCGGAGCTGGGCGACGCCAAGGCCATGTCATGGCTGGCCTTCCAATACATGCCCTCCACCATCATCTCCGTGGACGGCAAGCCGCCGGAACGCGATTATCCGCTGAATCCCGCGAAAGCGATCGAGCTTTACACGCAGGCGGCGAAGCTGAACGATGCTTACGCATTGCTGAATCTGGGCGGGATTTTCTATCGCAACGAGTTCGGCATGCCGAAGGACAGCGTGCTGGCCTATGCGCTGATGACACGCGCCGCGCGCAATGCCGCAACACGGGGCTCGATCTATATGCACTACGACTGCGACGCCGTCGCGGCGTCCCTGTCGCCCGAAGACATGGCCAGGGCCCGCAAGCTGTCGCTGGAATGGCCCGGCAATTACCCGCCCCCTCCCCCGCCGCCCCAATAAGGAAGAACACAGATGGCAAGCACCAAAACGGTTCCCGACGATATCATCGCCCTGCTCCACCGTCTCGCCGACGAAAGCGGCAAGGTGATCGGAAAATATTTCCGCACCACGCTGGAGGTGGAGGGCAAGCAGGACGCCAGCCCTGTAACAATAGCCGACAAGCAGGCCGAACAGGCCATTCGCGCCATTCTTGAAAGGGAACGGCCGGGCGACGGCATCCACGGCGAGGAGTTCGGATCGGACGCGGGCAAGACCGGCTGGCTCTGGGTGCTTGACCCTATCGACGGCACGAAAGCCTTCGCAACGGGCCGCCCGCTGTTCGGCACCTTGATCGGTCTGGTGCATGAAGGCGAAGCCGTAGCGGGGCTGCTCGACCAGCCGATTAACAAGGAACGCTGGATCGGCGCGCGCGGGCACGGCACAAGGCTGAATGGAAAAACGGTGAAATGCCGCCCCTGCAATGATCTCAAATCCGCGAACGTCAGCACCACCGGCCCCGATATGTTCGAGTTCGAGGATTACCTGAAACTCTATACCTACCTGAAGGAAGAAACGGGTTTTACGCTTTACGGCGGCGATTGCTATTCCTACGGTCAGCTGGCCGGCGGCTGGCTGGACGGCGTGGTGGAGGCCTATATGAAGCTGCACGATTACGCCGCGCTGATCCCGATTGTCGAGAACGCAGGCGGCGTGATTACCAACTGGATGGGCAATCCCCTGCCGCTGGAGCCGTCGTTTGAATCGCAGGAGGTTGTCGCCTGTGGCGACAGGCCGCTGCATGACAGGCTCTGTGAAATTTTATCATCGTAAGGAATGAACATGAAAACAATCTTTGCCCTTTTGCTGCTGCTGCTCGCCTCCCCCGCTTTCGCGGGCGATGAACGCGAGATTGGCGCGGTGAGCACGGCCTTCAAGCTGATCGGCCCGAACCATAAAATTATCATCACCGCCTTCGATGATCCGAAGGTGAAGGGCGTGACCTGTTACGTGGCGCGCCCGCGCACCGGCGGGATTACGGGCGGGCTTGGCCTTGCGGAAGATCCTTCGCTGGCGAGCGTGTCTTGCGTGCAGACGGGAGCTATCACCTATACCGGCAAACTGGATGCCGACAAAAGCGGCGAGGAAGTCTTCGATGAAAGCCGCTCGTTTATCTTCAAATCCTTGAGCATCGACCGCATCTACGACAAGGGCAACGGCAGCCTTGTGTACGTCGCGCGCACGACACGGATTATCGAGGGGTCGCCCGCGACATCCATTTCCGTGATTGCGCCGATGACATGGGACGGCGTCGCGCCGCAGAAGCCGGAATTAAAGTAAGTAAGGAATAATGGCTTTGGTGCGATTGCGGTAGGCCTCGTAAGCGGGGCCGAATTCCGACAGCATGATCTTTTCCTCCCGCCGCCATTTGACCCAATAGGCGGGCAGCATGATGGTGACGCCGATGAGGGCTTCGATGGTACCCGCCGCCATGGCGCTGCCGAAGGCGGCCAGCAGTAACCCTGTATAAATGGGATGCCTCACCAGCGCGTAAGGGCCGGTATCGACGATCTTGTGGTTTTCCTTTAGCGCGACGGTGCCGCTCCAGTATTTGCCGAGGTGCCTGCGCGCCCAGACGGAGAAAGCATGGCCCGCGACAGTGACGGCAACACCCGTCCAGCGCAGAAATTCGCTGTCATACGCAGGGCCCAAGGAAATTTCTGGCACCTGCCCGTTGTGGAACACCGTCACCAGACCGATAAGTGTCGGAACGGTATGTTGAAGGCGCGCGAGGCCTTCGTTCTTTTTCATTTTTAAAGTGAATTGTGCGGTGACGACCCAAAGAAAGGCCCAGGCGGCCCAGAGCCATGCGCAGGCCAGTAACGCGGGGCTCAGGGAGCCATCACGTTGCCGGCGGAGGCGAAGATGGAGCCGCGGCGGCTGTTATCCTGCGCCACGTAAACGGGCCATGTGCCTTCGGCCACGCGGTCGAGGGAGTTGAGGTCCTGCTTGTATTTCAGGCGGTAGATCCAGTAGTTGGTCAACACGCGTTCCACGAAGATGCGGGTTTCGGCGGCGGGGATGCTTTCGATGAACAATAACGGATCGTCAGGATAGTTTGCTTCCTGTTCCCAGCGCGCAAGCTTGCCGGGGCCCGCGTTATAGGCGACGCAGAGCTTGAAGAGGTTATTACCCACGACGCTGTTGTTCAGCAGTTCGTGCAGGTATTTCTGGCCGAGATCGATGTTCAGCATCGGGTCCTGCAGCCTGTCATGGGCGATGCTGTCGCCATGCGCGCGGGCGACGTGCTTCGCCGTGCCGGGCATCAGTTGCATCAGGCCGGTAGCGCCCGAGGAGCGGTTGGAGGCATCGGGCTCGAATTTCGATTCCTGACGGATGAAGGCATAGACCAGCGCCTTGTCGACATAGAAACCTTTTTCGGGCGACCAGGGGGCGTCGGGATAGAGCGCGGCGTCATACAATTTGCCGCTCTTGCCCTTGAACGAGGAACCCATGCGCATGGCCAGCGCCGGCATGCCGTTGTCGGAGGCCATGGCGATCATCGCTTCCTGCAGCAGTTCGTTGCCGGCGGGGTTCATCTGGCGCAGTTCCTGTTCGGCCAGATCGGGGCGTTCGGCATCGATCAGCGCCAGCGCACGGCGGCCGGCGGGCAGGTTGGCCAGCGCCTTGACGTGTTTATCGGACAGTTCCGGCACTTCCCAGTTGAAGCGCGCCTGTTCCATGCCCAGCGCCTTCATCGAGATAATGCCATAGAAGGTGCGCGGATATTCGGCCGCGCGGCGCAGCCAGTAGCCGACCTTTTGCGGCTGGCGGGAACGCAGGTAGGAACGCGCCGTCCAGTGCGCGGCGGCGGCCGTCATCCAGGCCGAGCTGCGGCCCGATTTTGCGGCGCTTTCGAAATGTTTCGCGGCGGCGGAATAGTCTTTCAGGCGCCATGCGGCAAGACCCGCGATCCACCCTGCCTGCGGCACATCGGCGCCCGAGCGCAGCGCGGAAGCGGACGCCAGTTCATAGGCCTTGTCGACCTTGCCGTTGTAGAAATACGACGCCGCGATATTGCCGCGCAGAGAGTCATACTCGGCGCTGTCGAAGGCGTTGCGGGTTTCGTCTTTATCAAGACGCTTCAGCGCCATCGTCGGGCTGCTGGAGACGACATGGCTGATCGATTTCATCAGGTCGCGCTGGCGCGGGCTGTGGCGCTGGTCGCCCATATAGGGCTGGGCCAGCTGGCCGACGTCGAAGTCGTGCATGCCATAGACGCCGCGGCTCGATTTGGCGGCGACGGGTTGCGCCATGCCCTTGGGGCGTTTCTTGACGGCGAGGTCATAGACCTTCTGCGCGCCCGGCAGGTCGGCGAAATTCTTCATCCAGTCGGCAAGCTCGGCATAGGTCGCGGCGTAATCGCGGCTCAGGTAGCGTTGCTGCAGCACATGGCCGATCAGGCGCAGGTCGCCCAGTTTCTCGATCTCGGCATTGGCGCGGGTGAAATCACCCACGTCCTGAAACGCAAAGATATGGGCGTAGCGGGCGGAGTCATCGTCGGACAGGCGCTTGCCCGGGCCGAAGACGCGGGAAATAAGGGTCGGCTTGCGCTCGAGCAGGCCGTCGGGCAGACGGACTGCGGCAGTCTTGGCCTGCTGGCTGGTGTCGGCTTCGGCCTCGGCGGCGGCGATGATGCGCTCGGCCTCGGCGTTGCGGGCTTCGTCGGACAGGGCGATGACCACAACCTGCTGGTCAGGCTTGGGCAGCGGGCGCGGCAGGTCGACGTCGGCGACAATGGCCTTGACGGGCTTCGCCGGCACCAGCGCCTTGGCCGGTTTCTTCTGGGGGGCGAGTGACAACAGGAAGTCTTCGCCGGCCATGCTATCCGCAATGGCCGCGACCGGTTTCTTCATCGGCAGGGGCAAGCCTGCGGCAACGGCGACGCTCATGAAAGCGACGGTGGCAGCGACGGCCCCCAGGCCGAGCAGATGTTTCCGGGCAGTGATTGTCAAAATTATCTCGTCCTCTTTTGAGCCCCCTCTAACGCAAGATCGACGTGACGGTTTCATCCGGCGGGGGCAGGAAGATGAAGATTCCTAGCCCAAAAACCCAGGCTTGGCAAATATTTGCATAATTTCGGAAAAGGCTTTGCGGTTGCAATAGCTTACCCATAGGCCGTGATTTGATATTATGGAAAATAACTGCCCGATTTACGCTGCGGTGCAAAATTTGCGCAGGGTGAGTCGCGGGAAGCTTAAGGCTTCGGCTGCAGCCTGTTCAGCGCGGCAAGGCCCGCAACGGGCATTCCTTCGCAGAACAAATCGCCCGCGCGGTCGACCCAGACGGTGCCCTGATAGCGGGTATCTCCATGCGGTTCAAGCGCATAGCCATGGATGCGGCTTTCAACCGATCGTGTGTTCAGGAATTCCAGCGACGGTTTCAGGAAGTCGGCAAGGTAGCGCGCTTCGGGCTTGATGCCCCAGCGGCCATCGGCTTCCGGCGCCCAGATGCCGGGCACGAAGAAATGGACGCAGGCGGTTTTATCCCCTACCCGCCCGTGCAAGGCTTCGCTGATCGCGCCTTCATGGCAGCCTTCCTCGATCGCGTAGTGGAATAGCGTATGGGTTTTGGGATTGTCTATATAACCGGCGATGCAGCCGGACAGTCCATAGGTCGCGATGCTCGACCCCTTCATCCCACTATGGGCGGCGTTCATGCCCAGCACGATGTCGAAACCGGCGTTCAGCGTTTCCCGCAGACAGGGCTGGCCACTAGCCGCGACCCGCGTAAAGCTCTCCCCTGTGTCAGATATTCTGAAAATACCCATGGCTATCCCCTACCCAAAGACTACCGCTAAAACCTTGATATTGGCTTAATAGCGGCATCTCGGGCTAGAATTGCCTTCAACCCGGGGGGAGTTTTCGATGACCAAGCCATTTATATATGTCTCTATTATATGTGTCCTGCTGGCGGGAGCGCCCGCCTGGGCGGATACGACACCCCCGGCTGAAGCGCCCAAAGGCGGCCAGAAAGATGGCGGCACCATCACGATCCAGATGGACCCCAAGGTCGCCGAGAAGAACAAGGCCTATGACGAAGCCGTCAAGAAACTGACGCCCGAGCAGAAAGAGATCCTCACGAAGTTCGAGAAAGCCTCGATCGGCGTCAGCGACCTCGAGCTCAAGGTCATGGATAAGGCCATGCAGACGAAATTCTGCGAGGGCAAGGAAGGCACCGCGATCGCAAAGGACAAGCCGAAGTACCGCGCCCAGCTGGGCGTCTATGCGAACCAGCGTCAGTCCGTGTCGCGCGCGGCGCGGCAAAAGCTGGAGGCCGCCTGGCGCGCCGCAACCCCCTTCATCGACGCCGAGCTGTTCGATGCGCATCTGCGCTTCATGTATTCGATGATGATGGGCATGGGCGTGCCGGTCATGAAGATCAACTTCGAAAACCACGGCTACGACAAGACCGATTGCGCCGCCGTGGCGGCCGAGCTGGACGAGGCCTTCGCGCAGTCCAGCAAGGACGGCGCGTCGCCGGCAAGCCCCAGCCCCGCGCGCCTCGACCAGATCAAGGCCGATGCCGCGGCCGGCAAGCCGCAGGCGCTGGTCGTCCTGGCGATGATGCACCTGATGGGGCAGGACGTCGAAAAAGACCCGAAGAAAGGCATGGAGCTGCTGCACCGCGCGGCGGAGGGCGGCGACGCCTACGGCCAGTTCATGCTGGGCCTCGCCTATAGCAGCGACATGCTGGGCACGGAGCCCGACCGCGCCAAGGCCAAGCTCTGGCTCGGCAAATCGGCGGCGCAGGGCTATAAAAAGGCCGAGCTGGCGCTGGCCAGCCTCGACAAGCAGCCGCCGCCCGTCTCACAGGAAGAGATGCTGAAAAAGGCCGAAGCCGGCGACGCGGGCGCGCAGTACAGCGTCGGTTCCGGCTATCTGCAGGGCTTCGGCAAGTACGAGCGCAAGCCCGAGGAAGGCGTCAAATGGCTGCTGCTCTCCGCAGGGCAGGGCTTTCCGCTCGCCATGTCCGATCTTGGCCTGCATTTCATGAACACGAACCGCCCGACCGAAGGTCTCGGCTGGATGACCAAGGCCGCCGAGGCGGGCGTCGTCCATTCGCAGGTCGAGCTCGGGCGCTATTACGCCAGCCGCGACCGGAAACAGGCGCTGGTCTGGCTAAAAAAGGCTGCGGCGCAGGGCGATCCCCGCGCCGTCAAAATGGTGGCCCAGCTGGAAGAAGCGGCCCCGAAATAATGAGGAAATAATTAAAGACCCAGCTGACCGAGCTTTTCTTTCAGCTTCAGCAGGTCGGCCCAAGCCACCCTTTTCTCGAGGGGGGATTTCAGCAGGTATTCGGGGTGGAAGAGCGGCATGACGGGCACGGGTTTTTCAAGCCCTTCCGTCTTGTGCTCGGCCCATTTGCCGCGCAGGCGCATGAGCGCGGCGCTGCCGGGCATCAGAACCTTGGTCACCGCGCCGCCTAAAAAGACCAGCACGGCGGGGTTCACCAGCTCGATATGGCGGTGGATAAAGGGCAGGCTGAGCGCCAGTTCCGCTTCCGTCGGGTTGCGGTCGCCGGGCGGGCGCCAGTTGACGATGTTCGTGATATAGACGTTTTCCTCGCGCGACAGGCCGATGGCGGCCAGCATCTTGTCGAGCAGCTGGCCCTGCTGCCCTGCGAAGGGGCGGCCCAGCCGGTCTTCGTCGGGCCCGGGTTTTTCGCCCACGATCATGATGCGCGCGGCGGGGTTGCCGTCGGCGAAAACCATGTTTGTGGCCGTGCGCTTCAGGGTCAGGGCGTTGAAGCCCTCCAGCGCGGCTTTCAAAGCCTCCAGCGATTTTGCCTCAGCGGCCAGCAGGCGCGCGTCGCCCAGCGCCTCGAAGGCGCCCGGGGTGGTCGCGGGTGCGGCCTCGGCGGCCGTGGGCAGCGAGACAGGCATGGTGGCGGCAGAAGGCTTGGCCGGCTGCGGGAAAGCCGAGACGACAGGCGGCGCAAGCTTCGTGCGGTCGATCGCGGCGTCGGTCATGGCTTCGTCCGCGCCGCTGTCGACGTAGAACTGCAGCAGTTCAATAGGGGAAATATCGGTGGATTCTGTCAGCATGATGGGACGAATTTACGCGAGTCGCGCCCCCATGGCAAAAGTAATGGCAAAATAAGATCGGATTATGGGCGATTGTTCCTTGACCTTTTTATTTTCCGGATTACATCAAAAAATCCGACTATGAAAAAGGCGATGAAATTGCCAACAGGACAAGTATACGAAAACCCGCGATTTTAAAGGTTATTTAACACTCGTCCTGTATTAATTTCAGTAGAAGGTACTACGTCAATGTCCAAGAAATGGAGAATCTATCATGGCCGTGTTCACCGGTACTGCCAATAACGATGCCCTTAATGGCACTACAACCAACGACACGCTGAACGGCCTCGGCGGCACGGACATCCTCAACGGCAACGGCGGCAACGACGTGCTCAACGGCGGCACGGAAGCCGACATCATGAACGGCGGACAGGGCAACGACATCTACGACGTCGAAAACGCCGGCGACACCGTCAACGAAAACGCGCTCGAAGGCACCGACCTGGTGCGCGCGACCATTTCATACGCTCTCACCGCAAACGTCGAAAACCTGACATTGACCGGCGCAGCGGCGATCAACGGCACGGGCAACAGCCTTAACAACACCATTCTCGGCAACACCGGCGTCAACATCCTCTCCGGCGGCGGCGGCAACGACCTGCTCAACGGCGGCACAAACGCGGATACGATGGACGGCGGCCTTGGCGATGACGTTTTCGTTGTCGACAACGCGGGCGATGTCGTCATCGAAGCCGCGGGCGAAGGCACGGATACCGTGCAATCCTCGGTCAACTACACGCTGGGCGCGGATGTCGAAAAACTGACGCTGACCGGCACCGCCGTGGTGGGCACGGGTAACATCCTCGACAACGTCATCATCGGCAACTCGGCCAACAACACCCTGACCGGCGACGACGGCGCGGATACGCTGAACGGCGGCGCGGGCAACGACACCATGGTGGGCGGCATCGGCAACGACACCTACGTCGTCGACAAGACGACCGACGTCGTGACCGAACTGGGCGGCGAAGGCACGGACACCGTGCAATCCTCCGTCACCTACACCCTTGGCGCCAACGTCGAGAACCTGACCCTGCTCGGCACCTCGGCCATCAACGGCACGGGTAACGGCGACGACAACACCATCACCGGCAACACGGCGAACAACACGCTGAACGGCATGGTCGGCGCGGACACCATGATCGGCCTGGGCGGCAACGACCTCTACATCGTCGACGACGCGGGCGACGTGGTGACCGAGGGCGCGGCCGCGGGCATCGACACCGTGCAGACGGGCACCAGCTACACGCTGGGCGCGAACGTCGAAAACGTGACGCTGACGGGCGTCGGCAACATCAACGCGACCGGCAACACGCTTGTCAACACCATCATCGGCAACGCCGGCGACAACACGCTGGACGGCGGCGCGGGCGCAGACAAGATGACGGGCGGCCTCGGCGACGACACGTACATCATCGACAACGCGGCCGACGGCATCACCGAAGCAACCGGCGGCGGCACGGATACCGTGCAGGCCTCCTCCACCTATACGCTGGCCACGAACCTCGAGAACCTGACCCTGACCGGCGTCGCCAACATCAACGGCACGGGTAACTCGGCCGTAAACATCATCACCGGCAACACCGGTAACAACACGCTGTCAGGCGCTGCGGGCGCCGACACCATGATCGGCGGCGCGGGCAACGATACCTATATCGTCGACAACGCCCTCGACGTCATCACCGAAATCGGCGGCGAAGGCACGGATTCCGTGACAGCCTCCATCTCCTACACGCTGGGCGCGAACGTCGAGAACCTGACCTTGGGCGGCACTGCCCTCATCAACGGCACCGGCAACACCGACAACAACACCATCATCGGCAACTCGGCCAACAACGTGCTGACCGGCGATGACGGCAACGACTTCCTGAACGGCCTGGCCGGCAACGACACCATGATCGGCGGCGACGGCGACGACACCTATGTCGTCGACCGCGCGACCGACGTCGTGACCGAAGCCGCGGGCGAAGGGACGGATACCGTGCAGTCCTCCGTCACCTATACAGTGGGCGCCGAGGTCGAGAACCTGGTGCTGACCGGCACCTCCGCCATCAACGGCACCGGCGGCGCGGGCACCAACACCCTGACCGGCAACGCGGTCAACAATATCCTCGACGGCGCGGCCGGCGCGGATACCATGATCGGCCTTGCGGGTAACGACACCTATGTGGTCGATGATGCGGGCGACGTGGTGACCGAAGTGGCGCTGGGCGGCCTTGACACCGTCAACGCTTCCATCACCTATACGCTGGGCGCGGAAGTCGAGAGCCTGAACCTGACCGGCATCGGCAACAACGACGGCACCGGCAACGCGCTTGCCAACACCATCAACGGCAACGCGGGCGACAACACCCTGGACGGCGGCCTTGGCGCGGACAAGCTGGCCGGCGGCCTCGGCAACGACACCTATGTCGTCGACAACATCGCCGACACCGTTACCGAAGCGACCGGCGCAGGCACGGATACCGTTGAATCTTCCGTCAACCACACGCTGGCGAGCAACGTCGAGAACCTGACCCTGACCGGCATCGCCAACATCAACGCGACCGGTAACGCCGCCGTCAACACGCTGACCGGCAACACGGGCAATAACACGCTGTCGGGCGCTGCTGGCGCCGATACCATGATCGGTGGCGACGGCAACGACACCTATATCGTCGACAACGCGGGCGACACCGTGACCGAAGCGGCGCTGGGCGGCACAGATAGCGTGCAGTCCGCCGTCACCTACACGCTGGGCGCGGATGTCGAGAACCTGACCCTGACCGGCACCGGCACCATCAACGGCACCGGCAACGCCGACGTCAACACCATCACCGGCAACTCCGGCAACAACGTTCTGGACGGCGCGGCTGGCGCGGATACCATGGTCGGCGGCCTTGGCAACGACACCTACGTCGTCGACGACATGGCCGACGTGGTGACCGAGGGCGCGGCGGCCGGCACGGATCTCGTGCAGACCGATATCACCTATACGCTGGGCGCGAACGTCGAGAACCTGACGCTGACCGGCGTCTCCGCCATCGACGGCACCGGCAACGCGCTCGCCAACACCCTCACGGGCAATACCGCCAACAACACGCTGGACGGCGCCGCCGGCGCCGACAAGCTGCTGGGCGGCGACGGCGACGACACTTACGTTGTCGACAACGCGCTCGATGTCGTGACCGAAAACGCGCTCGAGGGCACAGCCGATACCGTCAATTCCGCCGTCACCTTCGCGCTGGGCGCGAACGTCGAGAACCTGACGCTCACGGGCGCTGGCGTCATCAACGGCACCGGCAACGCCGACGTCAACATCATCACCGGCAACATCTCCGCCAACACCCTGAACGGCGCAGCCGGCGCGGATACCATGATCGGCGGCCTTGGCAACGACACCTATATCGTCGACAACGCGGCCGATGTCGTGACCGAACTGGGCAGCGAAGGCACCGACACCGTCAGCTCCACCGTCACCTACACGCTGGGCGCGAACGTCGAGAACCTGACACTGGGCGGCGCATCCGCGCTTAACGGCACGGGCAACGGCGACGCGAACGTCATCACCGGCAACAACAGCAACAACGTGCTGGATGGCGCGGCAGGCGCGGATACCCTGATCGGCGGCCTCGGCAACGACACCTATGTGGTGGACGATGCGGGCGACGTCGTGACCGAAGCCGTTACGGCCGGCACCGACCTCGTGCAGGCCTCCGTCACCCACACGCTGGCCGTCAACGTCGAGAACCTGACGCTGACCGGCGGCACCAACATCAATGCGACCGGCAACGCGGCCGTCAACATCATCACCGGCAACACCGGCGACAACGTGCTGGACGGCGCGGCCGGCGTGGATACGCTGATCGGCGGCGACGGCAACGACACCTATGTTGTCGACAGCACGACGGAAGTCGTGACCGAGCTTGCGGCGCAGGGCACCGATACCGTGAACGCCGGCGTCAACTTCACGCTGGGCGCGAACGTCGAGAACCTGACGCTGACCGGCGTCGCCAACATCAATGGCACGGGTAACGCCGACATCAACACCATCACCGGTAACTCCGGCAACAACACGCTGAACGGCATGGCCGGCGCGGATACCATGATCGGCGGCCTGGGTGACGACACCTATATCGTCGACAACGCGCTTGATGTCGTAACCGAAGCCGCGGCTGCGGGCGCGGACACCGTCCAGGCTTCCTTCACCTATACCCTGGGCGCGAACATCGAGAGCCTTGTGCTGACGGGCGTCACCGCCATTGACGGCACGGGTAACGCCGACGTCAACACGCTGACAGGCAACAGCGCCAACAACACGCTGGACGGCGCGGTCGGCGCGGATACCATGATCGGCGGCCTTGGCAACGATACCTATATCGTCGACAACACCGGCGACACCATCACCGAGAACACGGGTGAAGGCACCGATACCGTTTCGGCGGATGCTTCCTATACGCTGGGCGCGAACCTCGAGAACCTGACGCTGACCGGCGTCGCCAACATCACCGGCACGGGCAACTCGGGCGTCAACTTCATCACCGGCAACGACGGCAACAACACGCTGGACGGCGGCACCAACGCCGACGCCATGATCGGCGGCCTTGGCGACGACACCTATATCGTCGACCACGCGGGCGACGTGGTGACGGAACAGGCAGGCGAAGGCACAGATACCGTGCAGACCGCCGCAGACTACACCTTGGGCGCGAACATCGAGAACCTGACGCTGACCGGCCTTGCCACGATCAACGGCACAGGTAACGGCGACGCCAACGTCATCACCGGCAACGCCGCCAACAACACGCTGAACGGCGGCGCAGGCATCGACACCCTGATCGGCGGCATTGGCGACGACACTTACGTCGTCGACGACGCGGCAGATGTCGTGACCGAAGCGGCGGGAGAAGGCGCGGATACCGTGCAGTCGACCGTCACCTATACGCTGGGCGCGAACGTCGAAAGCCTCGTGCTGGCGGCTGGCGCGGGCAATATCGACGGCACCGGCAACACCGGCGTCAACACCCTGACCGGCAACGAAGGCAACAACACGCTGGACGGCGCGGCCGGCGCAGACACCATGATCGGCGGCCTGGGCGACGACACCTATATGGCCGACAACGCGGGCGATGTGGCGACCGAAGCTGCAGCCGCAGGCACCGATACCGTCATCGCCAACGTCTCCTTCAGCATCGCGGGCTTCGTCAACGTCGAGAACCTGACGCTGACCGGCGCGGCCACAAACGCGACGGGCAACATTAACGTCAACACGCTGACCGGCACTGCGGGCGCCAACGCCCTGAACGGCCTAGGCGGCGCGGACACCATGATCGGCGGCGACGGCAACGACACCTATACCGTCGATGACTCCGGCGATACGATCATCGAGAACGCGGCCGAGGGCACCGACCTTGTGCAATCCGCCGCTTCCTACACGCTGGGCGCGAACATCGAGAACCTGACGCTCACCCTGCTGGCCAGCGTGGACGGCACCGGCAACGCCGACAACAACACCATCACCGGCAACAACGGCAACAATACGCTGAACGGCATGGCCGGTGCGGACGTGATGATCGGCGCGGGCGGCAACGATACTTATGTCGTCGACAACGTCGGCGACGTCGTGACTGAGGCCGCGGGCGGGGGCACCGACGCTGTAATCTCGCAGCTGACCTACACGCTGGGCGCGAACCTCGAAAGCCTCGTGCTGGCAGCCACCTTCGGCAACATCAACGGCACAGGCAACACGCTTAACAACACCATCACCGGCAACGAGGGCAATAACCTGCTGGACGGCGCGGCCGGAGCGGACACAATGATCGGCGGCGACGGCAACGACACCTACGCTGTCGACAGCGCTGGCGACACTATCGTCGAAGGCGCGGGCCAGCTTGGCGACGTCGACCTCGTCAACTCCATCGTCACCTACACGCTGGCGGCCAACCTGGAGAACCTGACGCTTTCGGGCGCCAACCTCGACGGCACGGGCAACGCGCTGGTGAACACCATCACCGGCACGGCAGGCAACAACATCCTCGATGGTGCAGGCGGCGCGGATACCATGATCGGCGGCCTGGGCAACGACACCTACGTTATCGATGACATCGGCGATGTGATCGTCGAGGCGGGCGGCGCCGGCACGGATAACGTGCTGTCCTCCATCACCTTCGATCTCAACCTCAATGGCACGAACGTCGAGAACCTGACACTGACCGGCGGCGATTCCATCGACGCGATCGGCAACGGCGTTGTCAACACGCTGACCGGCAACGCGGGCAACAACACGCTGGATGGCGGCCTGCTCGCTGACACCATGGCAGGCGGTCTCGGTGACGACCATTATGTCGTCGACAACGCGGGCGATGTGGTGACAGAAGCTGCAGCAGAGGGCAATGACACCGTCCACGCGGGCATCACCTATACCCTCGCCGCACTTGCCAACCTCGAGAACATCACGCTGACCGGCGCCACCGCGATTAACGCGACGGGTAACGCCAGCGTCAACATCCTGACCGGCAACAGCAACACCAACGTCCTTGACGGCGGCGCTGGCGCGGATACGCTGGCCGGTCTCGGCGGCAACGACACCTATACCGTGGACAACGCAGGCGACGTCGTGATCGAGCTGGTGGCCAGCGGCACCGACACCGTCAACTCCAGCGTTTCCTACACGCTCGCTGCCAACGTCGAAAACCTGACGCTGACCCTCGCTGCCAACGTCGACGCAACCGGCAACGGCGACGTCAACATCCTCACCGGTAACGGCGGTAACAACACACTGAACGGCTTGGGCGGCGCGGATAACATGGCCGGCGGCCTCGGCAACGACACGTTTATCGTCGACGAAGCCGGCGACATTGTGTCGGACACCGGCGGCACCGAACTTGTCATGGCAAGCGTCAGCTACGCGCTGGTTGCAGGCATCGAGAACCTGACACTGACCGGCAGCGCCAACATCAACGGCACGGGTACCAACGCGGTTGCCAACACCATCACCGGCAACAGCGGCGACAACACGCTGGATGGCGGCACGGGCACCGATACGCTGATCGGCGGCCTTGGCAACGACACCTATATGCTTGACGTCGCAGCCGATGTCGTAACCGAGAACGCGTCGGAGGGCACGGATACCGTCCTGATCTCCGCCACCTACACCCTCGCGGCCAACGTCGAGAACCTTGTTCTGGGCGGCGTCGCGGCTATCAACGGCACGGGTAACGCCGAAAACAACACGCTGACCGGCAACTCGGCCGTCAACGCGCTGAACGGCCTTGCCGGTGCAGACACCATGATCGGCGGCGACGGCAACGACACCTATACCGTCGACAACGCGGGCGACGTGATCGTCGAGATCGCGGGCCAAGGCGCGACGGATGCGGTAAGCTCCTCCGTCTCCTACACGCTGTCCGACAACGTCGAGAACCTGACGCTCACCGGCGCTGCCGTAAGCGCCACGGGCAACAACGACGTCAACGTCCTGACCGGCACGACGAACGACAATACGCTGGACGGCGGCGTGGGCGCGGATACCATGATCGGCCTTGCGGGCAACGACACCTATGTCGTCGACAACGCGGGTGACGTGGTGACGGAAGCGGCTGCGGCAGGCAACGATACTGTCAACGCCTCTATCACCTACTCCATCGCGGCGCTGGCCAACGTCGAGCACATTACGCTGACAGGCGCCGGCAACATCAACGCGACCGGCAACACCGGCAACAACAGCCTGACCGGCAACACCGGCAACAACTCGCTGAACGGCGGCACGGGTAACGACACGATGGCCGGCGGCCTGGGCGACGACAACTACTTCGTAGACGCAGTCGGCGACGTGGTGACGGAGCTGGTAAGCGAAGGTACGGATACCGTGCAATCCTCCATCACCTACGTGCTGGGCACCAACCTCGAAAACCTCACGCTGCTGGCGGGCGCCGTCAACGCGACCGGCAACGGCCTTGGCAACACCATCACCGGCAACACCTCGGCCAACGTCATCGATGGCGGCCTGGGTGCGGACCTGATGATGGGCTCGACCGGCAACGACACCTATGTGGTGGATGACGCGGGCGACGTGGTGAGCGAGATCGCGGGAGAAGGCACGGATCTGGTGCAGTCCTCCGTCAGCTTCACTTTGGCGGGCACGGAGGCCGAAAACCTGACCCTGACCGGCGGTGCGAACATCAACGGCACGGGTTCGGTGGTCGTCAACACCATCACCGGCAACGCCGGCGACAACACGCTGGACGGCGGCGCGGGCGCGGATACGCTGATCGGCGGCACGGGTAACGACACCTATGTCACCGACAACGTCGGCGACGTGACGACAGAAAACCTGGGCGAAGGCACGGATACGGTGCGCAGCTCGGTCAACTGGACGCTAGCCGCGAACCTCGAGAACCTTGTGCTGATCGGTGTCACCAACATCAACGGCACGGGTAACGCCGCGATCAACATCATCACCGGCAACGACGGCAACAACACGCTGGACGGCGGCGCACTGGCCGACACCATGACCGGCGGTCTGGGCGACGACACCTATGTCATCGACACGCTGTCCGACGTGCTGATCGAAGCCGCCGGCGAAGGCACCGATACCGTCTCTACCGGCCTGACCTTCACGCTGGCCACCAACTTCGAGAACCTCGTTCTCACGGGCGGCGGCAGCGTCAACGGCTTCGGTAACGCGGTCAACAACAGCCTGACCGGGAACAGCGGCGCGAACACGCTGGATGGCGGTGCAGGCGCCGACACCATGATCGGTGGCACGGGCAACGACACCTACGTCGTCGACGAGTTGGGCGATATCGTGTCGGAAGGCGCTGGCGCTGGCACGGATACGGTGCAGTCGGCCATCAGCTACACGCTGGGCGTGAACGTCGAGAACCTGACGCTGACCGGAGCTTCCAATATCGACGGCACGGGTAACACGCTCAACAACGTCATCATCGGTAACACGGGCAGCAACGTGCTGAACGGCGGCACCGGCGCTGATACGCTGACGGGCGGGCTCTCGGACGATATCTTCTTCATCGAGAACTCGGGCGACGTGGTGACGGACTTTACCGCAGCACAGGGCGACGCGATCGACATCGCCGACCTGCTGATCGGTTACGACCCCTTCATCACCTTCCTGACCGATTACGTCCAGATCACCGACAACGGCGGCAACAGCGAGATCCGCGTCGATGCGGACGGCCTTGCCAACGGCACGAACTTCGTGCTGGTCGGCACGCTCACGGGCGTCACGGGCTTCACCGATGAAGACCTGATGGTGACCAACGGCAACCTGATCGTCCAGTAAGCCTGAAACAGATAAATCCCCGCCCTGTTAGGCGCAGGGCGGGGATTTTCTTTTGTCCTTGGTTTGGCTATATTTCCTTGAAGCAGAAGGAATGTGATTATGGATACTACTCCGCGCGATGTCATGAACTATGACGTAGTGATCGTGGGCGCAGGCCCCGCCGGCCTTTCCGCCGCCATCAGGCTCAAGCAGCTGAAGCCGGAGCTGACCGTCTGCGTGCTCGAAAAAGGCTCGGAGGTGGGCGCGCATCTGATGTCCGGCGGCGTGCTGGAGCCGCGCGCACTGAACGAGCTGATCCCCGACTGGAAGGACAAGGGCGCGCCGCTGACGGCCGCCGTCACCAAAGACAAATTCCTGTTCCTGACGGCAACCAGGGCCTTCCGCCTGCCCACGCCGCCGCAGATGCACAACAAGGGCAATTATATCTTCAGCATCGGCATCTTCGGCAAATGGCTGGCCGAGCAGGCGCAGGCGCTGGGCGTTGAAATCTACGCCGGCTTCGCCGCCGCTGAAGTGCTGTATAACGACGACGGTTCGGTGAAGGGCGTCGCCACGGGCGATATGGGCATCGGCAAGAACGGCGAGCCCACCGCCGCCTTTCAGCGCGGCATGGAGCTGCACGCGAAGCAGACGGTATTGGCCGAGGGCTGCCGCGGATCGCTCACCAAAATCCTGTTCGATAAATTCGCCTTGCGCAAGGATTGCGATCCGCAGACCTATGGCATTGGCATCAAAGAACTTTGGGAAGTGCCGAAGGAGAAGCACCAGCAGGGCTTGGTGGTGCATACCGCCGGCTGGCCCATGGACAGCAAGACCTATGGCGGATCGTGGATGTATCATGCCGAGAACAATGTCGTTTCCATCGGCTTTGTCATCGGGCTCGACTACGAGAACCCCTATCTCTCCCCCTTCCACGAATTCCAGCGTTTCAAGACACATCCGGAAGTGCGCAAATACCTCGAGGGCGGCAAGCGCATCAGTTACGGCGCGCGTGCGCTGTCGGAGGGCGGCTTGCAATCGCTGCCCAAGCTCACCTTCCCGGGCGGCCTGCTGATCGGCGATACGGCCGGTTTCCTGAACGTGCCGAAAATCAAGGGCACACATGCCGCGATGAAATCGGGCATGCTGGCAGCGGAAGCGCTGGCCGAACTGTTCGGCGCGGGCGAAGCGACGGGCAAGGAAGCGGTGTCTTACACTGACAAATTCAAGGCCAGCTGGCTCTATGCCGAGTTGCACCGCGTACGCAATATCCGCCCCAGTTTCCATTTCGGCTTTATCTGGGGCTTTATCTATTCCGCCATCGACACGGTTTTCCTGCGCGGCAAGGCGCCATGGACATTCCACAACCGCGCCGACCATAGCGCGCTGAAAAAGGCGAAGGATAGCAAGCAGATCGAATATCCGAAGCCCGATGGTGTGCTGATGTTCGATAAAATGTCGTCGGTGTTTATCTCCAACACCAACCATGAAGAAGACCAGCCCTGCCACCTGAAGCTGCGCGACCCGAGCATTCCGATCGCCAAGAACCTGCCCGAATACGCCGAACCCGCGCAGCGTTACTGCCCCGCCGGTGTCTACGAAGTGGTGACGGGCCCCGATGGCCAGCCGAAATTCCAGATCAACGCGCAGAACTGCGTGCATTGCAAGACCTGCGATATCAAGGACCCGGCGCAGAATATCGACTGGACCGTGCCGCAAGGCGGAGGCGGCCCCAATTACTCAGGCATGTGAAGTCAAAATCCCCCTTCCGCCCGGAACGGGGTGGAAACCACACCTGAAACAGGCCTTCAGGAAGCTGAAGCGTTTCTGCATTTATGTCGCGGTAATCACCGCCATCTACCTGCTGGCGCTGATCCAGCCCTGGGAAGCCCCGCGCCGGCCCATCATCAACGACGTGACGCAACTGAACCCGACGGCGCTGGAAGCCTCGATCGCGCCGCGCAGCATTGCCGACCTAAAACAGATATTGAAGGAAAGCAGCGGGCCGATTTCAATCGGCGGCGCGCGCTATTCGATGGGCGGGCAAGGCTTTACCGAAGGCGCGCTGCATATCGACATGCGCGGCATGAACAAGATTATTTCCGTCGACAAGAAATCCATGACTGCGACGGTCGAGGCCGGCTTGACATGGCGGCAATTGCTGGACGAGCTCGACAAGCAGGGGCTTTCTCCCAAAATCATGCAGACCTACAGCAATTTCACCATCGGCGGCACGCTGTCGGTGAATGCGCACGGGCGTTATGTGGGGCAAGGGCCCGTCATCTTGTCGGTCAAATCGATCAAGGTTGTGCTGGCCGACGGCAGCGTGGTGGAGGCATCGCGCGAGCGTTACAGCGATATCTTCTTCGCCGCCATCGGCGGTTACGGCGGCATCGGTATTATCGCCGAAGCCGTGCTGGAGCTAACCCATAACACCCGCATCGCGCGCGGCACGGCGCAGATGGCGGCGGCAGACTATGCTGCGTACTTCACTAAACTGGTGCGGGACGACGCCAAGGCCGTCTTCCACAATGCCGACCTCTACCCGCCCGATTTCGACAAAGTGAACGCGGTCACATGGAAGCAAACCGATGATGCGGCGACCGAGCCGCTGCGTCTTGTGCCGCGCGACAGGATTTACTGGAAGGAACTGCTATCCCTCCTCGCCATTTCCGAAGTCCCCGGCGGCAAGGAATGGCGGCGCACGTGGCTCGACCCCCGCCTGTACGGCGAAAAACGCGTCGAATGGCGCAACTTCGAGGCCAGTTACGACACGGCGGAGCTGGAGCCGCTAACGCGATATTTTTCCACCTATGCCCTTGCGGAATTTTTTATTCCCGCCACAAAATTCGATGAATTCCTGCCGAAGCTGCGCGAGATTCTCCAGCGCAACGATGTCAACGTCGTCAATATCTCGATCCGCCACGCGCTGCCAGATGCCCATACGCTGCTGTCCTGGGCGCCGGTGGAAACTTTCTGCTTCGTGATCTATTACAAGCAGGGCAAGACCCAAAAAGACAAGGACGCAACAGGCGCATGGATCAGGGAGATGACCGATGCGACTGTAGCGTCGGAAGGGCGCTATTACCTCACCTACCAGCCCCATGCGACGCTGCAGCAGTTTTTAAAGGCTTTCCCGCGCGCGCCGGAATTCTTTAAACTGAAAGAAAAGCTCGACCCCCAATACCGCTTCCGTAGCAAGCTGTGGGATAAATATTATTATCGCAGCGAGGATGAAAAACAGGCACGTATCGAGGCCGACGCGTTTGAGGGCTACCGCCGCCCGCAGGAGCGCAGCGTCATGTCCCTGCCCGAATGGCACGGGATTTTCACGGCCGACGAATATGCGCAGCTGATCCGCAAATCCGCGCCCAGCGACTTTCCCTACCTGACGGCGACGCTGCAATATTGGGAAGGGTACCACCGCGCCATCCGCGAGACATGGGATGCCTATCCCCGCGACTGGAAAACGATTGGCACATCGTCGCTGGCGGCTTTTGATTTCACGCTCGCCACGCTAGCCAAGGGGCTTTACGAGAATACGCTGGGCGGCATTTTCGAATGGGCGGCGGGGCGCAAGGCGCTCAAGAAAGACATGGTGCTGGAAAATTTCCAGCAGCAGGTGGCGGAGGATTACGCAGGCTTTGCCCATTTCCGCCCTGCCCGCGATTACCCCTTCCCCGACAAGATCAAGGCGTTCTGGAACCTTGATGAAGACCCGAAGAGCAGCCTTGCCCGCGCCATGGAACGGCGATTGTCATTCACCACGGAACTGGCCGCCAGCGCGCTACGCGCCAAGGTGCAGTCCTACGGCGAAAAACCGCCTGAAACCACCGGCGCAATTATCATTCAAAAAGGCAAATACGCCTTCACCCTCCTGCCCGCCCGTCAGGGCTTCACCGAAAAGGCGCAGGAGTTGCTGAAGGACGGCGCGAAATTTATCGAGATCGCGGGCAATAAATCCATCATGGCCAGTTTCCTTGCGCCCAAAAAATGGAAGGATGACGGCAGCCAGGTCATCCTTTACGATGCGCCCCTGCTGACCGCGCCGCAGTTACGCCGCGTCTATGTCATTGTGCAGGTCGATAAACTGCATACGATTATCCCCGCCCTTGACGAACAGGGCGTGACGCTGGAACATCTGTTCGATTATTAGGGTTTCGGTTTCTTCTTGAAGAACTGCTTCTTCGCGTCTTTTTGTACCCATGCAGGGTTTTCAGGCTGCTGGGGCGCGGATTTCGCGGGCATAAAGAGCGCGGGGTATTTCGCCTTGTCGAAGGGCTTCCAGTCGCCCTCTTTCTGCGACAGGCGGTCGAGCACGACGGCGATGGTGATGGAATTGGCGGTCATGCCAAGGTGGCTGCCGTAGACCTCGACGTTTTCGCTTTCGGCCGTCTTCGGGTTGATGGCGGCTTTCCAGTTGATGATGCCGTCGGCCTGAGAGTAAAGCGAAGACGTGGGCACGGGCGGCGGCGTCAAGCAGCGGGCGCCGATATCGTCATGGCCCTTGTGCACACTATTCGGGTTCATCGCGTCGTAGAAACGCGCCAGCGCAGCCGATGATCCTTCGGCCGGGTCGTCCATCTTGCCGAAGGGCGTGCCCAGCGTGATGACATCGCGCACCATATGGGGGAATTCCCGCGCCAGTTCGCGCGCGTAAATGCCGCCAAGGCTATGGCCCACCAGCGAGACTTTCTGCTTGCCGCCGGCCTCGTAAACTTCCTTGAGGCGTTTTTTCAGGTGCTGGGCGGTGGTTTCGTCGAAACCGGTATTCATTCCGTTATCCCATGTATGGGCCTTGTAGCCCTTTTCCTCGATCCGCTGGCGCAGCGGCGCGGTGAAGGCATCGGTTGTCATGAAACCGGGCAGGATCAGCACCGGATGTCCGTCGCCTGCGGGCAGGCTGTCCTTCACCATCTGCCAGCCGATGTGATGCGTGCCGGCCTCCAGCGCTGCGCGGTGGAGCTCGGTTGCCGAGTTGAACAGGTCTGACAGCCTTTTGAACATGGTGTCCTTAAAGGGCGATTCTTAACAGTGATGGATGCGCGGGACTATGCGCCGCGTTAGCCCTCCACACAAGCAGAAAGGAATTTGTTCACATAATGTTGCGGCGCCGTTCCGCAATTCGCAACTTAATGATTTCCCAAGATAATTTTAGTGCGTCCCTGCGCATTATTATTACGTAAAAATAATTCTATATCGATATATGTATAGGTCACCAGTTGTTAACCACTCTGTGAGAAAGTGTAGTTAGGGAATTAGGGCCCTTGCAGCGGGCGGCTGCAGCAAAGAAGTAACTGAAAGTAAGGCAAATTGTGAAGGCATACCGCGTCTTAGGTGCTCTCCTCCTCCCCGCAGTCGTCATTGCAACACTGAATGCTTACACACACGCGAATGCCACCGAGGCAACGCCGGCGCCCGCCGCTGTCACCTCCGTAGGCCCCGAGCTTGCCAGCACTCTCTCCGGAAACTTTTTGGCCGGCCGCTTCGCGCAGCGCCAGCAGGACTGGGAATCCGCACAAGGTTACATGAACGCCGTCATGAGCTTCGACGGCGACAACGAGATGCTGCAGCAGCGCACCTTCCTGCTCACTATCGGCGCGCGCCAGTATGACCGCGCCAAAACGCTGGCCGAGAAAATCAGCGCCCGCCCCGACGGATCGGAACTTGCCGCCATCTACCTCGCCTGCGACGCCATCGCGCACAGCGATTTCAAGGCCGCCAAGAAACATATCGCCAGCCTGCCCGAAGACGGTTTTGGCCAGTACACCAAGCCCCTGCTGAACGCCTGGACGCTGGTAGGTATGGGCAAGAAACAGGCCGCGCTGAAACTGCTCCGCGCCAACGCGGACCAGGAAGACCCCACCTATAACATCCACGCCGGCCTGATGGCCGAACTGGCGGGCGACAAGGCGCTGGCCAAGAAGCATTACACCGTGGCGATGAAAAACGGTCTGACGCTGCACACCGCCGTGCTGGTCGCCAATTTCTTCATGCAGGAAGGCAACAAGGAAACGGCTGAAACGATCTATTCCAGCCTTGGCCGCCTCTTCCCCTTCAACCCCTTTGCGGGCGAACAGGGCCTGCAGACGCGCCCCAATATCACGCGCGCGGCCGATGGCGCGGCAGTCGCGCTCTATGACCTCGCCACGCTGCTCTATGAACGCCGCGCCTATGACAGCGCGCAGATTTACGGCAGCATGGTGCTGCTGCTGACGCCGTCGTCGCCCTTCGCCATGATGATGATGGGTGATATCGCGGCGCTGCACGAACGCCACGACAAGGCGATCGAGGAATACAACGCGGTTGCCGAAACCTCGCCGCTCTACTGGCTGTCGAAAATGCGCGTGGCGGAAGTTTACGAAGCCGACAAGCACATGGACGAAGCGGTCGCCATGCTGGAAAAAATGTCGCAGGACAAAACCACCCGCCTGCAGGCGCTGGTCAGCCTGGGTGACATGCACCGCCGCCACGAAAATTTCGCCGGCGCATTGAAAGCCTATGACGAAGCCATCACCAGCGTCGACAAGATCACCGAAGAACACTGGCCCATCATCTACGCCCGCGGCATGTCGCTGGAGCGGCTGAAGAACTGGGACCGCGCGGAGAAAGACCTGCTGCAGGCGCTCTCCTTCCAGCCCGATAACCCGATGATCCTGAACTTCATCGGCTACAGCTGGGCCGACAAGGGCATGCACCTCGACCAGGCGCTCGATTTCATCGGCCGTGCCGTGGCGCAGCGCCCGGATGACGGCTATATCGTCGACAGCTACGGCTGGGCGCTGTTCAAGAACGGCAAATATGACCAGAGCATCGAATGGCTGGAAAAAGCCGTCGGCATCATCCCGGATGATCCGGTGATCCTCGACCACCTGGCCGACGCCTACTGGCAGAGCGGCCGCGAAACCGAGGCCCGCTACAAATGGCGCCGCGCCCATGAATTGTCGAAAGACAACGCCTTCCGCGACGCTATCGGGCACAAGATCCTGACCGGCATCGAGATCAAGGCCCCCGTTGTGGCGCAAAAAGACACCCACCTTTAAACCGGCGCGATTTTCGGGTATAAAGGCCTGACGGCCACCCTTACGGACAAACGCCATGCGTTACATGTTTTTTGCGCTGATGATGCTGTTTTCCCTGCCCGCGCTGGCGGCGGAGAATGACCTCGGGCCGCGCGCCGTCCTCGTCTCGCCCAACCTGTCGGAGCACAAGTACAACACCTGCAAGACCGACGACGAATGCGTAGTGGTGACGCCTCCCTGCGGCACGCCCATGACCTTCAACAAGCAAAGCCAGCTTTTCCTGCAGGGCTATTTCAACGCGGTCGGCGGCAGTTTCACCTGTGCCGACTGGCTGAAGGTGCCGCAAGTGAAGAAATTATCCTGCGTCAAATCGCGCTGCGCCATCGAGCTGACCGAGCCCCTGCCGCGCAAGCCCCAGACGTCCTTCGACAAGGAACCGCAGTACTGCGAAAAAGACAGCGACTGCGAAACCGTGATCGGCGACTGCTGCGAGGCAAGCTTCCTCAATAAAATCCACGCCGACAGGATGCGCGCCGACCGCGAATTCGCCAAGGACGCGCCCAAGACCTGCCTGCTCTACGACCGCCGCAAGGTTCTGAAATTGCGCTGCGAGAACAAGAAATGCACCGCCGACCTCGAGGTGCCGCTGCAGATCGATTACCCGCCGCGCGAAATGATGGATTGCGCCAGATGGAAGTAAGGCGGATTTTCGCCGGGTTGCTGCTGGCCGCCTTCATCAGCTTTCAGGCATTGGCGGATGACGCGCCGAAAGTGCCGAACATGGCCTCCGATCCCGCCTATTTCGCCTGCGCCGTCGACAGCGACTGCGCCGCTGCCAACCCGCCCTGCGGCCGCCTCAAGGCCTTCAACCGCCAGTACCGCCGCGAAGTGCAGGAATGGTACGATTACGTGCGCCCGAAGTCCGAGTGCAACCAGACCTTTGACCAGCTGCGCATGGCGCCCGTCTGCGAACATAATAAATGCATGATGCGCGAGATGGACGAAGACCATCCCTCCCGCGACGCGCCCAATTATTGCGAGATCAACGAGCAATGCGTCGTGCTGACCGGCCGCTGCGGCGTGAAGATCACCGTCAACCGCTGGCACGCGGCGGAAACGCAGGAAAAAATCGGCAGCGCCGAGGCGCCCGGCTGCGGCGCGACCGATACGCGCGAGGTGACCAACCTGCGCTGCGAAAAACATCAGTGCAAGGCCGATGTCGCCGCACCGACAGGGGAAACCGATGTCCCTTAACACCTTCCGCATGCTGGCCCCGGCCAAGATCAACCTGTTCCTGCATATCACCGGCAAGCGCGATGACGGTTACCACACGCTGCAAAGCCTGATGGTCTTCGTCGATGTCGGCGACGAGATGGAATTCGCGCCGCACGATAGTTTGTTTATCGATATCGACGGCCCCTTTGCGGGCGATATGCCGGAGGCGCAGGATAACCTTGTTTACAAGGCTGCGCAGTTGCTGGCCAACGATTACCGCGAAACGGTGCGCGGGCGCATCACGCTGAACAAGCGCCTGCCCGTGGCATCGGGCATCGCGGGCGGATCGTCGGATGCGGCGACGGCACTGGCTGGCCTTGCGAAGCTCTGGGGATTGCCCGAGGAACGCAACCGGCTCGAAAAACTGGCGCAGAAACTTGGCGCCGACGTGCCCGCCTGCCTTGCGCGCAAGCCTGTCTGGGCGGAGGGCATCGGCGAGAAGATGACCTATATGTCCGAAATGCCGCAGATGCATTTCGTGCTGGCCAACCCGATGAAGCCGACGCCAACACCCGAGGTGTTCCGCCGCTTCCGCAACAAATACAGCCCCACTATCCAGTTCAGCGGCAGGCGCAAAACCGCGCCCGAATGGATCGCCGACATGAAGATCTATCGCAACGATTTGCTGGACGCCGCACTGGAAGTCACGCCCGAAATCAGGCAAGTGCTGGACGCGATATCCTCCACCGCCGGCTGCCACGTGGCACGGCTGACCGGCAGCGGCGCCACCTGCTTCGGCGTCTACGACAACGACAACGCCGCCATGGCCGCCGTGAACAAGATCAAGCAGATGCATCCCCGCTGGTGGGTTGCGCCGACAAAACTGTTGAAATAATCAAACGCGATTGACGTTAGTGCGCGAGGGCCCTCGGCTTTCGATCAGGAATGACGCGCCGGTACGCAGCTTTATCAGCGCGGGCAGCATCTCCACCGAAACCTTCGACAGTTTATCGCCCTCCGCCACCGTCGCTTCACCATCCAGCTGGTCAAGGCAGGTGACGGCGATGCCGTGGCTCACCTTGATCGAAGATTGATTGCGCGCGAGATCGTCCTTGATCGTAGTGGCCAGCAGGTCAAGTTCCAGCCAGCCAAAGCGCAGACTACCCTGCCAGTCGTTATGCACGTTTGTGGCGTCGGTGATGCGCGGGTAGGGCAGCCTGCCCAGCTCATGCGGCATTGGCCCCGCGCCGTGGCGCGTCAGATAGGCGCGGGTGATGTAAGCAACATCAAGCTGGCCAATGCCGGCATCCCCGGCCAGCAGCAGCACGTTTTTAAGCCCGGTGGGGGAGCGCGTGACATGCGGAAACCAGCGGTGGTCTTCCGCCAGCAGCAACCCCTGCGCGCCCTCGAACACGATGCGCTTTTCAACCTTGCCGAGATAATCCGGCTGCTCGACAGTCACCAGCTGCAGAAACAGCGCCGTATCCTCGACATATTTATCGAGGATACCGTCGGAGGCAATGCGTTCCTGCCATTTTTCCGGCACGTTCGACAATCCGAGCTTGAACAGCCGCTGGGGCATCCAGTTTTCGCGGAGGTTCTTCAGCTTTTGCCGCAGCGACTCCGTATCGGCAAGATCGCCGCAGGTGATTTTGAATCCGTTTTCATGCCGTTCCAGCGTTTCGCCGAACCCCATGCCGCAGCTGCCGTGGCGGCTGGCGCCCCGCGCTTCCTCGGCCATCTGGTTGATCATCATGTCGTAGGGCGTGGTGACGGGCGCCGCCGCATCGGCATGCATCGGCGGGATGGCGCATTTGGGAGCCAGCACCGCGTGTTCCTTGGCGAACAACAGCGGGTTGCAGACGAAATAGCGCGACAGGAACGTCTCCGCGCCCGTAAAACTGCCACTGCCGAAATGGCTGAAGACATGACGAGTATTATCCGGCGTCACCACCGTATGCCCCGCCTGCGCGCCGCCGTTGAAGCGCACGACGACAGCAGCGCCGCCCGCTTCTTCGCAGAAAAAATCGGTCGTCAGGCCCTTGCCCTCATCACCGAAATTCGCGCCAATGACAACGTTTGCTGTTTTCATGACAAATAAAAAGCCCCTTCCCGCCCATTTTGCGGGAAAGGGCTTTTGATTACAACTGCCTTACTTGCCGAAATTCAGTGTGATTTTCTTCGGTGCTGCGGTTTTATCGTCATTGGCGGGCGAAGCAGCCGGATCCGTATTTGCGAGGTCGGTTTTCAGCTTGATGGGATTCATGACCGGAATGACGGCATCGCTGCCGGCTTTCACGTTCTTGATGCCTTCTTTCACCACGTCCTGCGTCGCGCCCTGCCAGCTGGCGATGACGTCGGCTTTAGGTTTACCGGCGTAAACGTCCATAACCGAGAGCAGCACTTCGGGCATCTTTTTATAGTCTTTCAGAGAAATGATGCGGTCGGGCGGCAGGACGCTGTTCCAGCTTTTGTAAACCTTGTCGAGATGGCCCTGGGCATAATCGCCCTGCTCCACCACCACATGGAATACTTCGTATTTCTCTGAAACCATTTTCAGCAGCTGCGCCGCAGAAAGATTTTCCTGCGGGCCTTTGCCGAAGACCTTGCGCAGCTGTTCGACCGTCAGTTCCTTGTTGCATTCTTCATCGCCGAAGGTGAAGAGGATGCCTTTGCGGCCATGGTTGACGCAATCGATCTCGGTCTTTTTCGCAGCAAAGTACCAGGGAAGGGTGTAGCTTTCGCCTTCGCCAAGGCGGCCTCCGGCGCCCTCAAGGTAAATTTCCTTCAGCTGCTTGGCGATTTTGATATCCGCCTCGAACTGCGAGGCCTGCAGCGGGGCCTGATCGCCCGCCGAGACGTCACCCACGCCCATGACCATGATATGCGGGTCGGTCACGGGTTTGCGGTCCAGAATGCCCTCGATCAGCTTGCCGAGGCCCGTGCGCGCCAATTCGCCCGCGATTTCGCCCATCGAGCCCGTGACGTCGAGCGCCAAAATGATCGGCGTCGAGTTCGGGTTGGCTTTCGAATCGCGCGATTCACGCACCTTGATATGAAGCGGGTTGAGGTTCTTCTTCATTTCGACGGAGTCGAAAATCTTTTCCGTCGCCTTGCCCTTGGTGGTGGCAGAGTACGACTTCCAGTCGTCGTTATCCCATCTTGAGTTACCCATGGTGTTCTCCTTACGGCTTCGGTGCCTGTGTTTTCAGCTTGATCGGCGACATGGTGGCGGGCGCGTTCTGGTTCGCAGCCACAGGCGTGCCCTGCTTCACGTTCTTCAGCGCATCCTTGATCGCCTTGGCGTCCGCGCCCTGCCAGCTGGCAATGACGTCTTTCGGATCGGCACCGGCGTGCACTTCCATCACAGAGACGAGGATCTGCGGCACTTTGGTGTAATCGGCCACAGGGATGATGCGTTCCTTGGGCAGCACGGCTTCCCAGCTCTGGTAGACCTTGGCTTTCGCACGGCTGGCGTAGTCGCCCTGCTCGATCACCACATGGAAGACGTCGAATTTCTCCTGCACCAGTTCATAGAGTTCCTTGTTGGAGAAGTTCTGCTGCGCCTTGTCGCCCAGCACGCGGGCGATTTGCTCTTTCGTCAGCTCCGGCGGCGCGCATTCGTCGCCGAAGGTAAACAGGAGACCCTTGCGGCCCTGTTTGGTGCAGTCGATGTCGGTTTTCATCGCGGCGAAGTACCAGGGCAGCGTATAGCCTTCGGAGCCGTTGCCGCCGCCGTTCTTTTCCAGCCAGATGTTTTTCAGCTGGTCGGCAATGCGGATATCGGCTTCGAACTGCGAGACCTGCAGGGGCGCGCTGTCGGTATAAGCGTCGCCCACGCCCATCACCATGATGTGGGGATCGGTCACCGGCTTGCGGTCGAGAATGGATTGCACCAGCGTGCCGAGGCCTTCGCGTGCGAGGTTTTCGGCGATAAAGCCCATCGAGCCGGTGACGTCGAGCGCGAGGATGATCGGGGTGGAATGGGGGTTGGCGGCGGAATCACGCGATTCACGTACCTTCACGTTTTTGGGGTCCATGTCTTTCTGGATGCCGGACGCGCGGAAGATCTGCTGCTGGGAAAGGCCTTTCGTTGTGGCCGCGTGCTTGTTCCAGTCGTCGTTATCCCATCTTGAATTACCCATGGCGTGATCTCTCCTCGTTAAACGGCCGTTTTTTTGTGATGGCCTTGTTGCTGTGCTTCAGGGCGGCGGGGCGTTTCGAGTCGCCTCTTATGCTCTGATTGGGTTTTTATATTCTCCTGAGGAGTATAAGTCAATGGGTTATTTATGACATTTTTTTGAACGCTGCATAGGCAGATAAAATATCATTATAAAACAATGAAATAACAAGCATCATTGACATATTCGGCACGAGGTTTATGGTGGAGGCCTCAAAACAAAGATTGCACAAGCGATGTCCCGAAACCCGTCCAGAGGGCTTAAGAAGCATTTTGCCGCCGCACTCGCAGCCTTGCCGCTGATGGGCGCGATGGCGGCCGAGTCGCCGGCGGTGTCGTCCGATATTCCCGTGCCTGCGCGCCCTGCCACTTACGCCGCCGAAAAACAGGCGCATCAAAATTATCTGAAAGACGAAGCGCCGCTGAAATCGACTTTTTTCCGCGACGCCAGCGTGCGCCAGATGTTCCCCGAGACGCAATGCACTACCTTCAACGGCGCAACCGGCGGCGTCAAAGTGAAAGAAGCGCTGCGCACGCTGAAGGAAATCGATACGCTGACCGGCCCGCTGATCGGCCATTACATGGCAGCCAACGAGGCATGGTATTGCGAACGCAAGCTGAGCAACATCAAAGGCAACCTCTGGGGCCTGACATACGATTACTACGGCATAGTCGCCATCAACGAGACCAAGCCCATGTACCGGCTGCTGGGCGTCACCGCGCATGAAACGCTGCACCTGATGCAGAAAGCGCGCGGACTGTCGGAGATTGACGCCGCCGGCGATATCTATAGCCTGCAATCGCGCTTCCTTGCGAACGAGGCTGCCGCCCATGCGATGGAGGTCGCCTATGCTTTCGAGCTTGCGCAGGCGGGCGATATGCGCGCATGGGATGGTCTTGCGACTCCGCTGATTTATGCCGACGGGCGCAAAAACCCCTCTCCCTATCTCGGCCTGCAGGCGGCATTCGCCGCCGGTTACGCGCAAGCCGTAAAACTCGGCGCCACCCATGCGGAAGCGCTGAAGGCCGGCGGGCGCGATACGGTCACGGCCTTCGTCACCACCGAACAGGCGAAGCTGGATATTTATAATGAAATTGTGCTGCAGGTTTACATCTCGCGCATCGGCACCGAGCTGACCGGCCCGGGCAAAGCCACATGGACAGATGAAAAAACCATGCTGGCCGGCAAAGTGACGGATCATTTCAGCCTGACGGAAGGCTTCACCCTGCCCGCGCCGGAATTGCGCTTTGGCAAGAATGACGGGATGCGCTGGGCCTTTGAAGCGGCCGATCTCTACCGCAAAAAACTGGGCGACGCACCCGATTACGCAGAGCTGCGTGCCAAGGCGGCAGCGGGCGGCAACCCCTATCTGGATGTCGATTTCAAGGCCGCGCTTGAAAAAATGCCGGGCGCGATACTGGCCGCCAGCCCTGTGCGTACCGTGTCTGTGCTGGACCAGCTGTCAGGCCGCGCGCCCGTCAAACCGCCTGCACCGAAGGTGCAGCGATGAAAAAGAAACGCGCCCTGCTGACAGCCGCCTTTGCCCTTGCCGCAGCTTGCGCTGTCCCGCCTGCGATGGGACAAGCGACGGGTGCTGATGTTTCGCCACAACGCATGGAACGGTTATTGGATAAAGCCAAGAAGGCCGACAGCGCCTGCGAAGGCGGCTGCGGCATGATGCAGACACTGGACAAGCACGGCATCACGCCGCGCCTTGTTTCTTCCGCGCAACTGGACGTTCTGGCGCCCGGGCAAGGCGCCTATATCGTCGGGCGGCAGCAGGGCAACAAGATGTACCTGAACGGCAGCTATGGCGATGACAAGCTGCTGGAAACCTTCGCGCATGAAACCCGCCATGTCTGGCAGAAGCGCGATGCCGGCATGATGGTGGCCGGCATGTCGCCACGGCAGGCGATACTGCTGAACCGTTACCGCGAGGCCGATGCCTTTGCCTTCGGCATTTATTTCACCTACCAGTACGAAAAATCGACGGGGAAGACGCTGGTGAAGGTGCCGGACGATCCGCGTGACATCGGCAAAATGCATCCCTATCAGCAGATGTATGCGATGTTCAAATTCGACATGGAAATCGGCATGCCTCTGGATGCCGCCTATCGCTCGCTGCTCCGCCATACTTTCAAGCACGTGCAGAACGTCGATTACGACGGCGACCTGCTGGAGGCGCTTGAGAAAAACCCCATTCCGGGGCTTAAGATGGACGATGCCGCGTTTCTGGCCAAGCTGCGGCAGATGGGTTCGACCGATTTCGGCAAAAGCCCGAGCGTCCTTTCCGTCTGGACGGATGCCGATATGGTCAGCCTTGAAAAGACCGGCGGCATTTCCCCCGAAAACCTCGCGCGACTGCAAAAGCTGGAAGTAATGGAACCCGCTGCAAAGCAGCCAAAAACCCCGCAATCGCCGCCACAACCATAAGCCCCTTGCGGCGGGCGCTTTCGTTTCATATGGTATGGGCAGAGGTGCCCAGCCATGAAATTTATCCCCCTTGCTATCCTGCTTGCCCTGTTGTCATCGCCCGCAAATGCCGCCAGTTTCGACTGCGCCAAGGCCGCGACGGCAGTGGAAAAAATCGTCTGCGCCGACAAGGACATTTCCGCGCTTGATGACGAGCTGAACAAGCTTTACCAGCAGCGCCTTGCCGTCGCGCTCGACCAGCAGGGCATGAAATCGATGCAGCGCAACTGGCTGAAGGCGCTGGGTGACCGTTGCAAGGATGCAGCCTGCGTCAAGATGGATTACGAGATACAGGTCGAGACGCTGAAGGGCCCCGTGTCGGAAGAATTTTCGTTCAACTACAAAACACCCGTCGAAAAACGCATCAGCGTGACGGGGCAGAGCAAGGACGGGTTCAATTTCCGGCTGACACAAACCCATCTCGATGACGGCAGAGTTCTCTGCGCCTATCCGGCGTCGGATGACGCGCCGCCGCTGCCCGCGAAATTCGACGGCAACGGAAATAAAACCGATGGCGCAGCCATAGCCAAATGGCATTCCGCCGCCACCGGCTGCAGCATGGATTTCACCATCAAGCACGATAAAATCACGTCAATCGACCTGACCAGCAAGGGCTGCGACGATCTTTGCGACGGCGGCGAGGTATTTGACGATACTTACCCCAGCGACGCGACGCTGCAGTAATCCTTAAGCTGTAGGCATCGTTTTCGCGAGACGCTCGGCCTCGGTCGTGTCGATGTGCTTGGCTTTTTTCAGCTTTTCGATCAGGTCGGCCAGGCGGTCCTTGCGGTTGCCGATGCAATCGCCTTCAATCAGCCCCGCGATAGCGCTGGTGTCGTTCATGCCGATCAGGCCGGTGACGCTTTTCATGTCATGCGCGGCGGTGGCCATAGCCTCCAGATTACCCGCCGCATGTGCCTCCAGCAGCACTTCCAGCAGCCTTTGCCCCTCGATCAGGTTGTTCATCACCATATTGCGCATGAACTCGGTGCCCATGCCGTCGCGCACGGCGGTCAGCGTTTCGCGCGTCGATTTGGGGCGCGGCTGCTCGACCCTTGTGGCTTTCCCCGCGACGGTGGCGGCAAGGGCCGCGAAAAGCGTCTGGGGCGTAAAGGGCTTGCCCACATGGCCCACCATGCCGCAGTCGTAGCAGCGGCGCACGTAGTCCTCCATGATGTTCGCCGTCAGCGCGACGATGGGCAGGCGGCGGTAGCGGCCGTCCTGCAGCGCGTGGATGGCGCGCGTGGCCTCGAACCCGTTCTTGCCGGGCATGTTGACGTCCATGAAGACCATGTCGAAGGGCTGTTCCTGCACCAGCTTGATCGCCTCGTCGCCGTTCGCGGCGCTCGCCACGGTGTGGCCGCGGTGGGCGAGCATGCGCGTAATAATCCGCATGTTCACCGGGTTGTCCTCGACCAGCAGGATGCGCTGCGGCGGGATATCCGCGCCGGCGTCTTCGGCGCTCTGCTCGTCAGCGCCCGCGCGGGGCAGCTGGAAGGGCAGCTCGACCCAGAAGGTGCTACCCTTGCCTTCCTCGCTCGTCACGCCGATTTTGCCGCCCATCAGCTCAGACAGCTTGCGGGCGATGGAAAGGCCAAGGCCCGTGCCGCCGTATTTGCGCGAGATGGAATTATCGGCCTGCGAAAAGGCGCTGAACAGTTTCTGCTGGTTTTCTTTCGATATACCGATACCGGTGTCGATGATTTCGAGCCGCAGCATGGGCACTTTCGTCTCGGCGAAGGTCGCGCGCACGGTGACGGACCCGGTTTCGGTGAACTTGATCGCGTTGTTGATAAGGTTCACCACCACCTGCTGGATGCGGTGCGGATCGCCAAAGACGCGCGCGGGCACGGCCGTTGCGATCTCGAGGTTCAGTTGCAGGCCTTTGTCGCCCGCGGTCTGCTGCATCAGTCGCTGCGCGTTTTTCAGCATGGCGTGATAATCAAAGTTTATCTCGGAAATCGTCAGCTTGCCCGATTCAACCTTGGAGAAATCGAGAATGTCGTTCAGCGTATTCAGCAGCGTTTTTGAACAGTCCTGAATGGTGGCGACGAAATCTTTCTGCTCGTCGTTCAGCGGGCTTTCCTTCAAAAAATCAAGCATGCCGAAAATGCCCGTCATGGGCGTGCGGATTTCGTGCGACATGAGCGCGAGGAAGCTTGATTTGGCGCGGTTGGCATCGTCGGCGCGCTTGGCGCTTTTGGCCATTTCGTTCTTGCTCTCGAACATCTGCAGCGTCGTCAGGCGGATCTTGTGGCCGATGCTGAAAACGTAAAGGCTGAACAGCAGCGAGGCCGTGCCGAAATAAATGGTTTCCTGCACCTTGAGGTTCGCCAGCGTCACCCCCGCCGCGAAGGCCGCCGGCAGGCCGATGTCGAAGATAAGCAGCAACATCAGCGGCGCGCTGGCCGAGGCATAGGTGGCCGTGGCCGCGAAGACGAAGATATAACCGAGCAAATGCTCGTAAACCGTGGCGCTAACCAGCGGCGCGAACATCAGGTACAGCCAGGGCAGCATGTAGAGAAGCTTGTTGAAAACAATGTCGAAAATATATCCGCCGCATTCGGCGTCGCGGAGCTTGCCGGTCGTGATGCGCTGGTAGATGCCGCGCTGGCGCATCAGCATCGCGGCGCTGAACACCAGCAACAGGCCGTCCAGCAGCAGCGCCTTGTCGTTTTGAGGGAAACCGTAGAGCTTGTATTTCAGCGCGAGGAAGGCACCCGCAACAATCACGTCGTTAATCACCGAACCGCGGTGATTTGTCGCATACATGATCAGCTGGTCTTTTTTCACTGTAAAACCCCGACACCCAGCCGGTATGATCGCAAATACCCCTGTTATGGTCGAGATAAAAAGAAAAGCCCGCCATGGCGCGGGGCCGTGGCGGGCTTTTCTGTAAAGTGTATGTTTACCGATTAACGGCGCGGCTGCTTGAAGGTCGCGGCGTTGGCCTGGAAGATCAGCTGGTCGACGGGCTTGTCTTTCAGCTGGCGCTGCCATTCACGGGCAGGCACGGCGGCGGCGGCGGCTTTCAGGCCGCGCGGATCGCCAGTCCAGTTGAAGACAGTCATAACCGATTCAAGCTTGCTCTGGCGGGCGATCAGCTCGACCAGCGTTTCCTTCTTGCCTTCGGGTTTCAGCAGGCAGTCGGCGGCGGTCAGTTTGCGGCCATGCTTGTTCAGGCTTGCCATCATTTCGTCCACCTGCCCCGCTTCGGCGGCCGCATAGAGCTGGGTTTGGGTCAGGTCTTTCGTGCAGTCGACTTTCGTCGCGCTGGGGCGGAAGATTTTGGGCATGCCCGCGGTGATTTCCGTGTAGCGGCCCGGCATGGGGAAAGCGATACCGTTCTGGCCGGCGACGTCTTCGAGGTTGATGAGCAGGCGCGCGACTTGCTCCTTCGGCAGCTTCACGTCGTTTTCGGCGACATGCAGGAAGGAGGAAAGGCGTTTTTTCACTTCTTCAACTTCCGCAGCAGACAGCGCGTCGGGGTTGGCGGCGACCTTTTCAACCAGGTCTTTCGCGGTTTTCTGGTTGGCTTCGCAATGCTTTTGCAGCTCGGGCGTGCCGGGTTCGAAATGGAGGATGTTCGGGCTTTCCTTCACCGCGCGTTCCAGGGATTCCATGCGGGGCTTGCCGGTGCGGTCGTCAACGTTCACGCCGTTCATGTCGATGTGGGTGATGTCGGGGCGCGTTTTCACGAAGGCCGCGAGCTTCCACAGGCCGGACAGGCCGAAATAGCAGTTGTCGAGGTTCAGCTGCGTGATGCCCTGGTTTTCCTTCAGGATATCGATCAGCGTCGGCATGTTGTGATCCTGCACCGTTTGCGCAAGGCCCAGTTTCACGATCGAGCGGTTCTGCTTGATGCCGTCGGCCATCAGCTCGAACGCGCCGCCCGAATAGGACAGGTCGAGCTCGGCCAGCGTCTGCGACGTTTTCACGTAGCTGCTGAGCATCGCGTAATCGCGCTCGTCTAGGTGCTGGCGCTGCAGGCGCAGTGTCGTCAGCGAACCGTCTTTCATTTGCTTTATCAGCTGTGCGCTCAAGGGCATTTTTATTCCTCCCAGAATATCGTTTTAACAAGGCTGTTGCGGCGCAGGATTCTCTCCAGCATCGACCAGCCGAAAGTGTAGCGCGGCACGAACAGGGCGCTTGTGCCCTCGTCCTGCATCGCTTCTTCAAGTTCAAGGGGCGTGCGGACGGTTTTCACCTCCGGCTCCCCCGCGACTGCGTCTGCCGCCCAGCCCGCGGGGACGCCGAAAATATCGGAGCCCTCGATGCGGACCAGCTTGCGCCCTTGCAAACGGGCGACAAGCGGCAGCAGCGTTGTCGCTGTGGCGGCTTCGGCCTGCATGGTTAGCCTGCCTGCCGTGCGGGTGCCGCGCGTTTCGTGGCGCGGGTGGGTGCCACGGGCGTAATCGTCGAGGAAGCCGTCATGACTTCACCCGGCGTTTTCGCCGCATGATCCATCTCCTCGCCCGCCTTGCCGTTACGCAGCAGGAATGCTGCGGTGAGGCCCTGGCGCAGGCGATCTTTATCCGCCTTGCCGACCAGCGCGTCCTCGACAGCGTCATTCACGGTTGTAGCCGCCGTGATGTCGTTGCTGTCGACGTAGGTGACGCCGCTGCTCTTGAGCAATGCCTTCAAGCGCTTGTCGGCAGCGCCGCCGACGACGACCACACGCTCCGGACGCTCGCCTTCGGCGGGCGCGTGGAAGACGTGGACGGCTTCGTCCTTGCCGTTGTGGCTGGTCAGCAGCGTGGTAACGCCAAGGCCCGAGGCCGAGGTTTTCGTCGCCAGCTTGACCGCTTCGTCATTCGCTTCAAGGCCGAGGCTGTCGATCACCGACTTGTCCCAGAGGCCTTTCAGCGTTTTTTCGCGCAGTTCGGGAACCGACAGCGCCTGCAGGAAACCATCGCGCGCCGCAAGCTTTTCAGCCGCGCCGCTTTCGGATGTCAGCACCGCCGCAAAGGGGTTTTGACCGAAGGTTTTGGCATTGTCGTTGGCGACGAAGATGGCGGGCGACGACGAGATGTCGATTGCCGCCAGCTGTTTCACCGCACGGGAAACGTCGGCAGCAGGGATGACTTTTTCGTTGTCATCGGACAGGCCGGCGTTGGTCTTGCGCAGGTCTTCGACCATCAGATCGCGGAGCGCCTTGATGCGCTCTTCCGGCTGGTTCAGCTTGTTGTAGTCATAGAGGTCGCCAATGCGCTCGATGCCGCCACGGGCCGACTCTTTCAGCCTGATCTCGCCCACGCCGCTGTGTGCGGCGATGGTTTTGGCAAGGCGCAGCACTTTCTGGCACTCATCGGCCTTGATGCCGCGCGTTTGCGCGTCAGCGGGCACGATGACCTGATGCATCCACTGCAGCAGGTAGCTTTCCAGCCTGCGGCCGCGGTCTGCGAGACGTTCTTCGAGGTCGAGACCTTCGGTGGGCACAGCGGCTTTATTAAACGCCCCGCTGTAGTCAACCATTGCGGGCTGCAGCATGCGGGGCGGAACCACCGATGCTTTCTCGATGATCTTGGTCACGAGGCGCAGGTCGATCTCGACGCCCTGCAGGTAGCTTTCGTATTCCTGACCCAGAGACACCTTGCCGCCGCGATAGAGCTGCGATTCAGGGTTGAACACATGTTTGATGTTCGAGAAGTATTCGGCCAGCTGTTCCGACAGCTGGATGATGCGGGGAGCGATGGCGATGTTGAGCATCTCCTCCTCCGGCACGTTTTTCTTCTCTGCTTCGGTCAGGCCCGCAAGGCGGAAGTTGCGTGCGGTTTCGACCAGCTTTTCCGGATGCGCGTCAAAGAAGGGGCGCGCGGAATAGTAGATCTGCGTCAGCGGCACGCCGGTCAGCGTTTGCGACAGGCGGTCTGCGTAGTCGTGCAGCGCCGGGTCGGGCACGGTGCGGATGTCGAGTTCCACGCCAAAACGCGAGATCAAGGGGCGGTCCATGTCGGCGGAGCCCATGGCGCGGCCGGCGGGGTTACCGGTGAAGTTCATGCGGTAGGAAACCGGCAGATCCTTGCGGTAGAAGGTGAAGGGACGGTTTTCGCCGCCAACCACCTGCAGCTTGTCGACTTTGGGGTCGGACAGCATGGCGAAGAATTCGTACAGTTTCTGCAGCGTGCCGGGTTTGGCGCGGTTCAGTTCGTCCAGCAGGATGGGACGGCCATAGTCGGCGGAGTTCGGGTCAGCCGCGCGGATGGCGATACCGTCGCGCGTGGTGATGCCGATCTGGCCGGCGTCGGCGTTCATCACGATGCCTTCGTTCTGGCAGACCTGGCTGATGGCTTCGCGGATGACTTGTTTTTGATAGTTCTGTTCTTCCGGCGTCTTGCCTTTCACCTGGATGCCGTTCCAGTCGATGGAGACGAGCGTCTTGCCATCGCGCTGTTCTTCGACATAAGCGTCGCCAAGGCTGTTGCGCAGCATTTGCAGCGAGCTTTCGGAGAGGCCCTGGCCGCCCTGGTTGCCCTGCAGCAGTTTCGCGTCGATGGCCGCTTTTTCGCGGTTCGCGCCGGAGGTGTCGAACACGGTCTCGCAGAAGATCGTGCCCATGTCGATGTCTTTGCAGTTCAGGTACAGGTTGCCGCGCGGATGCGTCAGGCGGCCCAGCGTCTTGATCATGTAGCTTTTGCCGATCGAGGGCGGGCCCATGTAGCCGCAGAGGAAGCTGTGCTTGTCCCAGTCCACGCGGTTGGGGTCGCGTTCCATCAGCTCGTGCATCAGGTGCGGCAGCATCGAGCGCGAGGGCAGGTTGCGCATCAGGTCGGCGTAGATGTGTTCCGCTACCGGAATACCGTTCTGGTCTTCGCGGGTGGTGTAAAGCGTGATGCCGCTGTCGGGCCCCGAAAGCGCGCCCGTTGCGCCCGTCTGGGGATCCCAGACCGGAAGGGGCGTGTTGCTTGCGCCCAGCACAATTTTCTTGTGGTCTTTCTCTTTCGGTTTCATCGCATGCCTCTCCTGTATTGGTCTTTCAATTTGACGTTCTTGAATTCTTTTTGTTTCTGTTTCAGCGGTATCGCGTCTTCGGCCCGCACAGACTTCAGGCGGTTGTTGAGCAGTTCCATCAGCGCGTCGCTGATTTCGGCGGGCCCGCGGATTTCTTTGTAGCCGATGGTAGAGCGGGCGGAGCCGCGGTTGAGCGCGTCGGCCGTCTGCTCGATCTGCAGCGATTTGTCGCCGTTGATCAAAATATAATCCATGCTCACATGCGGGCAGTGTTCGTTGATCTGCTTCACATGATCGATGGCCAGCGATTCATCGGTGAAGCGTCCGTCGGACACCACAAACACGTGCGTGTTGCCGACAGGCGACATCAGGTCCTTGCGCTGGCCCAGCGTGTTCGTGATCATGTCGGCCAGCGACGGCGAAAGATAATCTTTGTCGCCGCCCTGCCCGCGGCGCACGTTCGCGATCGTGCGGCCGATTTCCTTGTCCGTCTGGCCGGGCTTGGCGATCGGGATGGGGTGCGGGTCGCCCAGCATGGTAATATAGACGTCGATGCCGGCTTCGCGCGCGGCTTCGTACAATATGCAGCCCGCGGTCATGGCCATTTCGACCGGCAGGCCGCTCATGGAGCCCGAGCCGTCGATCATGATGTGGATTTCCGATTTCGCGGGCAGCGTACGGATCGGGCCGTCGACGCGGAAGTTCTCGAAGTCACTTTCGTCGATCGACTGGCCGGAGAATTGCTTGATCAGCCGCGATTTCAGCTGGTCGGGGTTGAAACGGCTGACATCGCCGTCATCGGGCACAAGACTGTGCGACACCGACGGGTCCTGAATGCGGACGGTCAGTTTTTCCTGAATTTTCTTCATCACGCCAGAGGCCTGCGCAATCACGGGGCGGTGCGGGTTGATGATTTTCAGGTATTCGTTGAGGTTGCCGTCGTCCTGTACTTCGTCGGGCTTGTTGTCGTTCCAGGTGCTGCCGTGTTCGCGGCCGCCCTCGCCCTTCATCTCTTCCAGCATTTCCTTCAGTTTTTTCTCTTCGGACTCGGTCAGTTCTCCGTCGCCCTCGCCTTCGCCGGGCTCTCCTTCGCCCTCGCCGGGTTCACCTTCGCCTTCGCCCGGTTCTCCCTCGCCTTCCCCTTCTCCGGGCTCGCCTTCACCCTCGCCTTCCCCGGGCTTTGGTTCGCCCTCGAGGTCTTTCATGGGGTCGCCTTCTTCTTCGCCCATGCCTTTGGCTTCGCGCGGGTTTTTCGGCGGTACGCGGGTATCGGGCTGCTTGCCCTTGCCTTCCACTTCGGCGCTCTTGTCGTCGGGTTCGCCTTCTTCGCCCTCGCCGGGTTCGCCCGGCTCGCGGTCCTCGCCCGGCTTTTTATCTTTTGGCTCGCCCAGCATCTTGTCGATGCGGTCCATCGTCTCGAAGGGGTTTTGTTCGGCTTCGAGCTCAAGGGCGGGGATCAGTTGCTTGGCAAAACGATCAAAGATTTTATCCGCCACAAGGCAGCGGGCCTGCGAGGCCTCTTCCATCTGCTTGGCGTAATAAACGTCGCCCGACATGCGGTCGCGCAGCGTGGGCTGCAGCTTCGCCATTTCAAGCGCCATTTCCTGCAGCTCGTTCAGGGCATCCATGCCGCGCTTCGCGCCGTCGGAGGTCTGGATCAGCCCGGGATCAACGCCCATGGCTTTCCAGCCTGCTTCGGTATTGTCGAACAGGTTGTTGCCGGCAAAGAAGGAATAGGAGAGCGCGCGCTGCAGGTTATGCAGTTGCAGCTTGGCGGGCACTTCGGTGCCGGCGGGGCGCGCCTCGATCTGCTTTTGCACCGCGGCATAGTCGGGGATGCCACCCGCGACCGTTTCGGCGTAGTTGATCGACGAGCCGTAATCCTGCGCCGAAATCTTCGCGCGTTCGGCGGCGAAGTGGTGGGCGAAGTTGCTTTCCGCGCCGACGGTCACGTCGTAACGGGCCAGCCATTGCGCGGCAAGGCGCAGCATCCGGTTATGTTCTTCCTCGGTGCGCTTTTCCTTGTCCTTGATGCGCATCATTTCGGTGCGCGTGCGCTGCATTTCGGGGGTGAAGAACAGCGTGCCGATGCCATAGGCGGCTTCGCGCTGCAGGACGGAGCGCGCGGGCTCGACGCCCATGATTAATGCCCATGCAAGATCAAGCTTCAGCGTTCCGGTGACGGGATCGCAGAGGAAGCCTTGCGCGGGATAGCCTTCGCGCGGCAGCGCCCATTCGACCTTCAGCTGGCCCTGCCGTTCGCGCAGGCCCGGGATAACGGCGGCGGATTGCGCGCAGAAGCGGCGCTCTTCCTCCACCACGTCGTTCGATTGAAGCCTTTGCCAGAGCTGGTTGGCGTCCGGCTCCATATGGCGCACCTGTTCCGTCCATTTCATCATGGAAAGGCCCAGCGTCGCGCCCCAGAGCAATTGTTTTTCGGGCGTAGAAAGATCGGGTTCGTCCAGCACCTGCCAGTTGGTCACCGCCTGCTTAGCCTTGGCGACTTCACCGGTGAAGCTTAAAGCTTCGTCGGGATTTGTTTTGGCGACGTAGTCCTGTATCTGCTGCGCGAGGCCGTTGAAGTCGGCCTCCAGCGTGCCGCGGCGGAACGACGTCGCGACCTGCTGGCGCAATTTCGCCAGCGGCTGCTGAATAATGCGATCATATGAACGATGCGATTCCACCGCGCCAATCCGCCGATAAAAGTTTAAAACAATTGCTGTAAGGATTTATGTATATGGAGTTATGGAGACTGAGTCAATGCAGCTAAATCCATGTAATACGGAAACAAATTTGCTGCGTCGCAACTGTATTTATGAAAAAATATTTGCGCTATTTTCCGAGCATGCGGAGGTCGGGCAGAGCGCCCGTATCGGCCGGAACCATGTAAAGAGGGACGTGCATCTCCCTTATTTTCCATGTGAATCCATCAAGGCCGAAAACGACTTTCACCTTCATGCGGTCGCGCATGGCCATGGCCATCGGGTTCGCCGCGGCCTGTGACTTGGGGTAGGCCAGCGTCACCTGAAAACCGAAGGGCAGCGCAAATCCTGTCGAATCGATAAAGTCGCGCTCGGGCACGTTGGCGAACAATTGCTCGCGGTAGTAGAAGGCCGTCTTGATGCCGTCTTCCTTTATATAGTGATCGACAACGGCGGGGATGCGGCTGTCAATCGGGCCAATGGCGACGCCCGCCTGCCCGTAGGCTTTCTTCTGCGCGGCGATATCGGTTTTCAGCTGCGCCTTCAACCCCTCCCAGTCAATGCGGGATGATACGGCGGCGACATCTTTGTTATGCACGGATATGACCAGCTCGTCGATCACCTTGGCGCTGCTGTACTTATAAATGCCGAGGCCGATCAGGTCGAAAAGGATAATAACGCCGATAACGATCCATTTTGTCATGGTGCATACCTGTAATGGCCGGTGATGGTATAGGTGAAGAGCATATCTTCCACCTGCGCGCCCTGCCCGATGTTATGCGCCATCAAGGGACGCTTGCCGTCATCCGACATTTTATCGGTGACGATGCCGATATGGGGCAGCGGGTTGGAAGGTCCGCGCAGGTTCCATGTCACGATATCGCCGGCTTTATAATCTGAGGGGCTATCAGACACGCCAAGGCTTTTGCCGTGGCGGGTAAAGAAGACCTGCAGGTTAGGCACGCGGCGATGGTCGATATTGGTATCGGTTTTCTTCAATCCCCAGATTTTTGGATAAAGGCCGAAGTTTTTCTTCATGTCCTCATGCACCAGCTTTTGCAGGTCGATGCCCTGCGCACGGTAGGCGCGGATAACGACGTCGGAGCAAACGCCCTTTTCAATCGCCACATCGCCGCCGGGGTATTTCAGGGAGACATAGGCGGGATCGTAGGTGAGCGTCTTGCCGACCTGCGCTTCGGCGGCGGCGACAAGTTTTTGCGCATCAAACGCGGCAGAGGCGGGCGTGCAATATAATAGAGCTGCGAGGACAATGACCAAAATTCTCATGCCGCCAGCATATCAGGGGATAGGGGATAAAACTAGCCGGGGGCGCGGGGCGTTTTGGCGACCTTGGCGGGCGTTTTGGGCGCGGCTTCGACCACTTTGGAAGGATCGACGCCATAGGACTTGTCCAGCACGGGGCGGATAGAGGGCACCGCCGCCTTGAGGACAGATGCCGCCAGCGCCGAAGTGAAATGGTGCTTGTCCGCATGTTCGCCGTCGACATAGGCGGTGACGCAGCCGTAGAAACGATCGTCGATGGCAAAGACAAAGGTCGCCGTGCGGCTTTTGGCCGAGGTGCCTTCGCGGTTGTCGCCTGTGCCGGTCTTGCCGCCGATGGGCAGCACGCGACCGTCGCTGAGCGTGACGGATTTATTCACGCGGCGCGCCGTGCCATTCTCCACCACGCCGTTCATTTCGCGGCGCACCAGCTTTGTGACTTCGGCGGGCAGCACGCGCACGCCGGCGTTTTCTTTCGGCGCGAAATCGAGCGCATAGGGCGTGTTTTCGGCAAATTTTATATCGGTGAACTTGATAGCCGTTTTCATCACGCCATCATTCTGGATGATGCCCGACAGCGTCGCCAGCGCCGCCGGCGTATCGCCCGAGGAGCCGATGGAGGTCGCGTAGGACGGCACCAGCCTGTCAAACGAATAGCCAAGATGCTTCCACGTCGCGTGGATATGGGTGAAGGCCTCTTTCTCCATCATCGTGCGGATGCGCGTGTTCTGCGCCTCCATCTTGTCGGGTTTCAGCAGCCACTGGTAAACCTCGATGCGGGCATTGGCCGAGGCCTTGACGGATTCTTCCCATGTGGCGTCGGGCTTCTTCGCCTTGTATTCGCCCAGCCAGAGCGCCAGCGGATGGACGCCGGTGATATAGCCGCGGTCGTTCAGGTTGAATTTTCCGGGTGCGTAATCGTCATACAGCTTCTGGAAGTCTGTGTTCGGGCCGCAGTTCTTGCAATGCTTTTCGATGTAACCCTGGAATTTCTCCAGCGGCGCATCGGGGAAGACGGAACGGTAGACGACGGCCAGATGCACCGCCGTGCCGCGCGTCTCGCCGGCCAGCATATCCACGACCTGATCGGCCGTCTTGCCGCGCTGTTCGCCCCAGGCGCGCCAGAGGAAGGTCGAGCCCTCGGCATGGATAAACTGCTCCAGGTATTTCTTGCGCTGCAGGCTGTCGGGGTTTTCGTAGATAGAGGGGTCGATATTCATCTTCTGCGATTCAGTGTAGTAAACGATATCGCGCATCATGCGGATGAACGAGAGGTTGACCGAATGGTGGAAGGCGTCCTTGACGTTATAGGCCTTGTAGTTTTCGTCGCGATCAAAGTTTTCGAACGTATGCACGCCGCCGCCGGTGAAGAACCGCTCGCCCGGGTTACCCGAATAGGTGCGGTTGAGGGATGCCTCCAGCATCGGCTCCAGCCCCTTGTCGGTCGTGGGGTCCTGCAGGTATTGCAGCGCCCAGCGGCTGAGGTTGTCTTCCTTCATCACGCGCGTGCTGGCAAGCGTATCGGCGTCCATCTTGCTGTATTTGGCGTGCAGGTCGGCGATAGCCTCCAGATACGATACCAGCGTGCGCAGCTTGGCGGTCGAGCCCAATTCCAGCTTGGTGCCCGAGTTGATGTCGAGCGCGCCGTCGAAACTGTCGGCCTGAATGCGCAGCACGTTCGTGCCGTCGGGCATTTTCTCGTAAAGGGTCAGGGCATAGCGCACATCGGTCGCGAGCGCAGGGTTCAGCAGCTGGTGACCCGTCAATCCGTTGGCCGTCGCCACGGCGGGGTCGGCAAGGCTGCGCAGCAGGCGCGACACAGCGGCGTCGGCGCGGGCATCGACGGTCGTCTGCGCGGTGAGGTCGAGGCGGTTGAGCGCATAGATATCCTTCACGCCAAGGTCGCGCATCAGGCCGATCTGCAGCGCTTCGATCGACTTTTGGCGCGACGCGCCGTCGGTGCGCACGGCGCGCACGGGCGAGCGGTAACCGGGCTTTTCGCCGCGGACGGCCTCGGCCATGCGGGGGGAAATAATCTTCGCGTTGACCAGCAGCGGTAGATAGGCGTCGACGCGCGCATCAAGCTCGGCGCGGTCGGACAGCAGGTACGACGAGGGTTTTTTTACCGCCATGACAAGGCTGAGCGCCTCACGGTAGGCCTTGGCCGCCTGTTTCAGTTCGACGTCGTCCATGTCTTTGTCGGATTTACGCAGCAGGCGGTTCACTTCGTTGAAATCGGCGCCGAACCATGTCTGCATGCCGTCGGCAAAGCCGTTGACCTCGCCCTGCCCCGGGAAAGAGGAAAGCGGTATCGAGTTGAGGTAATCGAGCACGATGCGTTCGCCGCAGGCGCGGGTTTCCGGCCCGTCGGCATAGCAGCGCACGGAAGCGGTGAGCATCTGTTCGATTTTATCCGAGCCGGAGCCCGTGACGCCCTTGGGCGAATGGCGGAATTTTTCGGTTTGCGTGGCGAGCGTCGAGCCGCCCGAATTGTCGCCGCCCGCACCGACGGCAATTTTCGCGCGGTTGAAGGCCGCATTGACGAAGCGCCCCCAGTTGATCGCGGGGTTGTGGGTTTCGGGATGCTGCTCCAGCAGCTGGCGGTCTTCGACGTAGAGCAGGCTATGCGCCAGCACCGGCGGGATGCTGTCATAGGTTGCGTAAACCTGCTTCGGGAAGCGCGCGGAGAACAGCGTCGCATCGTTGCCGTCGGTGATATGCAGGCCGGCCTGCGCCTTTTCGTTGTAGATGGGGAACAGCTGGAAAGGCCCGACCTTGCGGTCGAGCCACTGCACTTCGCGTTCCACGTCATAGCCGCGCGCCGTAAGACGATCGCGGAACTTCAGCTCCTGCGTATAGCCAAGGCGCTCGTCATAGGGCCCCGCCGCAGGTGGCGCGACCGTCGGGCTGGTGGTTTGCGTTTCGGTGAAGGTCTTGCCCTCGGCCATGCTCTTGAACAGCACGGATTGCCCGTAGGACGTATGCCATTCGATCGCAGCGGCGCCGCCCAGCGCGCCGGCGGCGGCGCCCGTCACGGCCACGCGGCGCACCCATTTGGGCAGGCTGCGATACCAGTCGACCGTCTTCCGGACGGCGGATTTTTGAACGTCAGTTTCTTGCGGTTTTTCTGCTGACATGCAGACACACACCCTCGGAGGGATTGTTATTCTTATGTCAAATAGCTTACTCCAGCTTACATATATATGCAAACGAAAAACGGGAGTTCAAAATTATAAACAAGACTTTGATATTATTTGCTTATTTTTGCTACACTGTCGCCAGGGAGACACTTTATGAAGGTTAAAACGCTTATTATCACTCTGGCCGTCCTGCTGGCCTTTGCCCTGCCCGCCCATGCCGACGGAGTCGGCACGGTGAAGGAATTAACCGGCACGGCCACTGTCACCTCAAAACAGGGGAACGAAAGCGCGCCCCTGACGCAGGGCGCACACATCTTTGCGCAGGACATCATCGAAACCGCGCTGCAATCGCGCGTGAAGATCGATTTCAAGGACGGCACCGAAATTGTGCTGTCGGGCAAGGGCAAGCTCGATGTGGCGGATTACGTTTTCGACGAAAACGACGAAACCAAAAACAAGGCGCGTTTCAGTTTCGCGGGCGGCGCATTTTCTTACGTCAGCGGGCTGGTCGCCAAGAAGAAAGACCCCGATGTCATCATCAACATGGATTTCGGATCGATCGGTATTCGTGGAACAAGAATACTGGGTGCGCTGAAAAACCGGCTCAACTGGCTTTACGTCGACAAGGGCGAGGTTGAATTCTCCAACGCCGGCGGCAAGACGCAACTGGTGGCCGGCAACGGCACCAGCATCCGCAGCGCCGAAGACGGAGCCCGCCCGCCCTACCTGTGGGGCGAGGACGAAATAAACTGGCTGCAACGCGCCGTCGACGATCCCGGCGCGCAGGACACGACGGCGATGGTGGCAAGGCTGGACGATTTCAAGCAGGTCGCAAAAGCCAAGGAAGCCGGGCCTTCCGGCGGCGGCGCTGCCTCGAACGAAGCTGACGCGCCTGCCTCCCCGGCAGCCGCTGCGGCACCAGCCCAGGCGCCCTCCGCAGCTGCCGAAGCAGACGTGGGCGCAGCGGCCCCTGCCCCCGCCAGAGCCGCCGAGGCCCCCGTTCCAATAGATGCCGCAGCGCCTGCAAAGGACAGTGCAGAAACCACCATGCGGTTTGAAACCGAAAAGCCGCGCAGCTTTCCGCTGGCGGAAATGGACCCCACGACGCTGCTGCCGGAAGACAGCGTGATTGAACTGGCCGCGCAGCTGAAAGCGGAAAACATCAAGGGCAGCGCCTATCTGGAACTGCGCGTGCACACGGCCGGGCAGGACGGGCCGGAAATTTACGCCCGCACGCTCGACGACCAGCTGACCACGGCGGCCGACTGGCGCGGCTTCAAGACCAGTTTCACGCTGCTGGACGGGGCGCGGCCCGATAAAATCACCGCCAGCCTTGTCATCAACGGCGCGGGCGCGGTATTGGTGAAAGACCTGCAATTGCGGGCCACCGCGAAGTAGAGGACAGCCATGAGCAAGCCCGATATCGAAGCCTTTGTGATGGATTTGAAATCCATCCACCTGACGCCTGAAAAAGGCACGCCCGCGATTGCCGAGGTGATCCAGAAGGACGGATTCTTCCCCAATGCGCGCCGCAGCAACGATTTCCGCATCCGCGCCAGCGTCTATGAAATGCTGAAAAAGGCGCAGGCCTCCCTGCCCGCCGGTTACCGTTTCATGGTGTTCGAAACCTATCGCGCCTTCCAGAAGCAGGAAAAATTGTGGGCGAATACCAACAAGCAGATGAAGGAACGCTATCCTGATTTAAGCGCGGATGAACTGTTCAAGCTTTGCGAAAACTTCACCGCCAACCCCTACGACGGTATCGGTTCCGGCCATATGGCGGGCTGCGCGATTGACCTGACGCTCTGCGATGAAAGCGGCAAGGAATTCGCCATGGGCACCGCCATGCACGAAAAGAACGAGAAAACAAAAACCGAATGCGACGGCCTGACGCCCGACGAAATCCGCCTGCGCGGAATTTTAAAGAAAGCGATGGAGGACGCAGGCTTCATCAACTACCCCGCCGAATGGTGGCATTACAGCTACGGCGACCACCAGTGGGCATGGCTCACGGGGCGCAAGGAATGCATTTACGGGATCATCGATATTTGATTACGGCTTGGGCGCATCCGTCTTCGGCGCAGGCTTGGCGTCGGGCGCGGGTTTCTTCGTAATATCGTCCGCGTTTTCCCTGATCAGGAACATGGTATTGCCGCGTTCTTCCACCGCGCCGTAGAATTTTTCGGGGTAGATGTGAAACAGCTCGCGTTTCGTGCCGCCGCCGTCGAGGTGCGCGTATTTGCTGTCGGCTTCGCCGACTTTCTCGCCGCCGCTATTCTTGGTGATATTGCTGACAGAGCGCACGTTATCGGGATCGGCCATGGTGAAAATGCGCTCGGAGCCTAAAACTTTAAAGGCATAGTCGGTCAGCGCGATGATGGCTTCCTTGCCATAGCCATGCGCCTGCTGGTCGGAGGTGATGAAGATGCCGCGCTCGAACTGCAGCCCCGCCACGGCCGGCTGTGAATCAAACAATTCGACATAGCCCACGACCTTGCCGCCCGCCTCGACCACGAATTCGTAGCTTTTGCGCGGGTCTTCGTACTGGCTCTGGATGCGTTCGATGATAAAACGCTCGACATCGTTCGCGCCTGTGCGCTTGGCCTTCGGGTCGCCTTTTTTCCGCGCGGTCTGCGGGAAAGCGGCGAAGAAGAAATCGTCGCGCAAAACGGTTTTGCGGTAGGCCTTGAATTCAGGTAATTCGCGGATAGCGGCGCGCAATTCCTTGCGCAGCGGCGAGCGCGACGACATTAGCATCTTGATATCGTTTTTCAGGACATGTTCAAAAAGCGCAGGATGCTTGACGGCAAAATTCTGGCCGTCTTCATAGACGCCAAATTCCCGGTATTCGCACCGCTCTGAACTAAACTTGGTCATGTGGGTAAAAGCTCTCTATTATCCTGCAGCCCCAATGCTTTACTATATCGAATTTACGTAAATATGCAAGAGGGAATGCCTTAATTCACTGATATTGCATGATAATTTAATTTGCACAGCTGTTTTATTGAAGAATCCCTTGCATTCACTGCCGTATAGGCGTTCAATCCGCGCCTTGCACCTTGATAACGCTGGTTATTCCGGTGCAAAACCAATAACCGTTTGATTTACATAAGTTTGTAAAGTATCATCATTCACTAATAGCGGCATTACCGGGTGTAGAGACATGGCGAACATAAGAATTGAGTTCGAAACCATCACCGACGAGAACTTCGACGGCCTTAAATCGCTCGTGATCGAGCAGGCGGCGCACCACGAAGCAAAATATGTGGGCGACGATAAGAAATTTGTGGCCGCGCTGAACGAGAAAAATCCCGCTGCGAAAATTTTAATGGCGCGCGACGACGATACGCAAGAGCCGCTCGGCTACATCCTCTACAACCATTACTACGGGCTGAAGGGGCAGGAATTCTATATCGAGGACATCGTTGTTTCCGGTAAGTTCCGCAGCCAGGGCACCGGCCTTGCGATGACCGAAGTGCTGAAAGACAAAGCACGCGAAGATGGTGTTGATTCAATCGCCTGGACCGTGGCGGAGAACAACCCCGCCGCAGTGCGCTTTTACGAGAATAAAATGCACGCCTCGCACCTGCCCACCGACGTTTATGACTGCGAATTCCTTTTCGTCATGCCGCAGAAAACCGATCCCGCGCTGAACGCGCGCAAGGCTGATGCCGCAGACCTCGACCTGCTGGACAGCTATGTCGGCATCCTGCCCGGGTTGAGCGCCGATAAAATGAAGAATATCCGCAACGCCGCCGGCGCCGAACATGCCGCCGTATATATTGTCGAGGATAGCTCCGGCACGCCGAAGGCCGTGGGTATCAGCAATATCAATTATTCCAGCTTCCGCACCGTGTACGGCTATAAATTCGAGATGCAGGAATTGACCGCCGATCAGGCTGAAGGCGTAGCGGCACTGAAAAAGCTCGCTGCCTTCGGCGCGGAACAAGGCAAAGCCGCCGGCAACACCGGCCATTTCAATGTCGCCATCGACAATAAATCGAAGGCGCAGGTGGAGTTCATCGACGGCACCGATGCGCCCAAGCTGCAGATGACGACCGATCCGGCCTCTGTCTTTATGCTCTATGGCATCGGCCGCGATATTATCTATGCACCGCAGGCGCAAAACGTGCAAAATCCTGCGCAGAAGAAAGACTCTGCTCCGCCGCCAAAAGCGCCGGGCTCTTAATTCAATAAATCATCCGGGGGGGGATACCGTGACCAAGACCGCAATTTATACCCATGCCGACTGCTTCCTGCACAATCCGGGCGAAGGCCATCCTGAATCGCCGACGCGGTTGAAGGATATTCTCGACCTGCTGCAAAAAACCTATCCGAAAGAAGGCGGCGCGGTTGAGTGGAAAGAAGCACAGCTCGGCACCGATGCACAGGTGCTCTACTGCCATGACGCCGAATACCTTGCCCGCGTGAAGAAAATCGTCGGCGGGCTGGATGCCAAATCGGCCCCCGCCAATACCGATGTCGATACGCGCGTGTCCGAAGGATCTTTACGCGCCGCGATGCGCGGCGTGGGCGCGGCCTGTCAGGCGGTTGACGATGTTTACAACGGCAAGGTGCGCCGCGCTTTCTGCGCCGTGCGCCCGCCGGGTCACCATGCGCTGACCTCTACATCCATGGGTTTCTGCCTGTTCGGCAACGTGGCGATTGCGGCTTTCCATGCCTTACAAAAACCCGATGTGAAACGCGTGGCGATCATCGATTTCGACGTTCACCACGGCAACGGCACGCAGGAACTGGTCGAAAAAGACCCGCGCATCCTGTTCTTCTCCACGCACCAGAAACCGCTCTGGCCCTACCAGCCGGATTCAGAACCGGAAGTGCGCGGCGCCTCGGGCAACATCCGCAACTTCCCCGTCCCGGAACGCGCCGACACATCCGTGCATTACGATATCTGGAAGAAACATATCATCCCCGAGATCGAGGCCTTCAAGCCCGATTTCATCTTCCTCTCCGCCGGTTTCGATGCGCACCGCGACGATCCGCCGAAGGAAAACCTCTTCAACGACCCGCCCGGCCGCCAGATGCTGGTGGAAAAAGATTTCGACTGGATGACGCAACAATTGCTCGCCACCGCCGAAAAATGCTGCAAGGGCCGGTTCGTATCAGTGCTGGAGGGCGGCTATAACACCAAAGTCCTCGCCAGCTGCTGCGTCTCGCACGTGAAAACCTTGGCGGAAGCGGCTTAAGGCCGCGCCTCCAGTATCAGGTTGAACGGCGTCTGCGTCGCGCGGCGGAATTTCGTGAATCCGCCTTTCGTCACCACGATATCCTTCAATCGCCCCTCGCCCGCCTGCGCGCCCAGCGCGGGGCCGTTATGCGCCAGCGATGCGGGCACGCAGATGGTGGTGGAGGCCGCGTAGAAAATGCGCCCGACAGGATTCAGGTTATCCTCTACCTTGTCGCCCGCGAAGGGCTCGACGATCATCCATGTGCCATCTTTCTTCAGCGTTTCACGCACGTGTTTCGCTGCGCCCGCGGGGTCGCCCATGTCGTGCAGGCAGTCGAAATGGCAGACGAAATCATAGTCCTTGCCGGGGTAATCGGTCGATTTGGCAACCTCGAAACTCACGCGGTCGGCAACGCCCGCTTTTTTCGCGCGTTCCCGCGCGGCCTCGATCGAGGGCGCGTGGTAATCAAAGCCGATGAAGGTCGACTTCGGATAGGCCTGCGCCATCACGATGGTGGATGCGCCGAAGCCGCAGCCGATATCGGCCACTTTCGCGCCGGCCTTCAGTTTCGCCTCCACACCGTCAAGCGAGGGTATCCATTCCTGCACCAGATGCGCGGCATAGCCGGGGCGGAAGAAACGCTCGGTGCCTTCGAACAGGCGGTGGTCATGGTCGCACCAGTCGAGGCCCTTGCCGCTCTTGAAATTCTCGGTGATTTTCGGGATGGCGGCGAACATGGCCGCGGTGATCTGGAACGCGCCGGCAAAAAACGCAGGGCTGCCTTCCTGTGCCAGCGCGAAGGACTGTTCAGGCGGCAGTGTATAAGTCTGCGTCTGCGGATCGTACTTGATATAGCCGCTGGCCGCCTGGTTGCCCAGCCATTCGCGGATATAGCGTTCGGTAGTATTGGTGCGCTTGGCCAGTTCGGCGGGCGTGACAGGCTTGCCGTCGGCCATCGCGCGGTAAAGCCCCAGCTTGTCCCCGATAATAACCATCACCGCCGTCGCCGTGCCGCCAAGATCGTTAATCAGCTGGCCCATGAATTCATTCAGCTTCGCCTCGTCGGGCGCTGCGAATTGGGCTTCGGGTTTTTTCTGGGGCTGTGCGGTCATGGGGGTTCTCCGTTTTATAAATTGATGAAACGATTTCGGGACAATGGCAGAAATGGTTACATGGCCCGCCGAAAAGGGCAATGCGGCCTGCCGCATAGGTTGCAAAAGACGGTTGAACCCTTAAATTATATTAAATAAAATCAAATAGATAATTACACCCCTCTTGTGTATTATGTAAAATAATGTATAATCATATGCAAGCCGAGTGTTATACGGACAGCGCGGTTTTCCATCAGGAAATTGTTTCTCGCCTGTCGCCTAGCCCACCACTCCCAAAACAACCACAAATGATTTTTTGGAGGTTGTAACATGGCTAAAAAACCCAGCACCGATTTCAACGCAACGAAACTGGCTTCACAGCTTAAAAAACTGGATGACGAAAAGTTTTTCGACCGCATGATGCGCGAATATCCCCTCGACGCCGATACAAAACGCATGGAAGTCGCGATCAAGGTCATGGCAAAGCGCTTCCCCAAGCTTTCCAAGGCCGACCAGCTGACCTGGGCGCTCGACACCGCTGTCGAAAACAACAACACGCAGATGATCGACTTCCTGCTGACAAAGGGCGCGAAGATCGACGGCACCGCCTCCGCCTATATGCCGGGGCTGCTGGGCAACGCGCGCTATACCCCCGTTGCGACGGCGATCCAGAGCGGCACGGCAGAAACGCTGAAGCATCTTTTCAACAAGGGCGCCGCGCCCGATCCCAAGGACAATTCATTCCTTTTCAACGCGGCCTACATGAGACGATCGCTGGAAAAGACGCGCATCCTGCTGGATGCCGGCACGAAGAGCGGCGCGGGAAGGGCCGTCTACGGCGTGCTGCGCGTCCACCGCAAGACAGAGATAGCGCGCGAGATCCTCGAAAGAACCGGCTTTGATGTGAACACAAATAACGGCGAGCTTGTGCGCTCTGCCGTGCTGGGCGTTCAAAGGGGAGATGAAGGGCCGGACGGGCCGGTGATCTCGCTGCTGCGTTCCAAGGGTGCCGATTTCGAAGCCGTGGCCAAGCGCCTTGAAAAAGAAGAAGCCCTTTGCGGCATCACAGACTCGGCGACAGCGAAACTGGCCCGCAGCCTTGCCGCACCCAAGCTTTAATCCCGCGCTCCGCGCAGGTTAGTCTTTATCGGGGAAAACCACGGTCACGCCGCGCTTCTTGAAGTAGGACTGCATCATCTTGCGGCCCTGGCGGTTGTTCTGCACCAGTTTGGCGGGATCGACCACGGCTTCTTTCTTGCCGGCGGCTACCAGCGCGGCCTTCAGCGCCGTAATATGCGTGTCGATATCGAGGTTATCATCGCGTAAGGATTGATACACGTTTTCGAGCGCCTGTTCGAGGCTGAGGGCGGTCATGGCGTTTTATTCTCCGGTTTGATGGTCGGTGTTACAGGCGCAGGCTTCAGCTGCGTTTCCACCAGTTTTATCCAGTATGACGCGCCGGTTTCAAGCGTCGCATCGTTGAAATTGAAGGTCGGGCTGTGCAGCGTGCCCTTGGGCGACACGCCGTCCCACTGGCCAAGGGCGATATAGGCGCCGGGGATGCGCTGCGCGAAGAAGGAGAAATCCTCCCCCGCCATGGTGCGGGCGAAGGGGCGCACGTTGTTCTTGCCCAGCACGGCCTCTGCCGCCGCGCGCGCGTTTGCCGTCTGGTCGTTGCTGTTGAAGACGGAAGGATAACCGCGCTTGTATTCCACTTCCACCGTCGCGCCGTATTGCTTGGCGATGCGCTCGGCCGTTTCCTTGATGCCGCGCTCCAGCTTCTCTTGGGTTTCAGCGCCGAAGGTGCGCACCGTGCCGGACATCTCGATCTTTTCCGGCATTACGTTCATGGCCTCGCCGCCGTGCAGCATGGTGACGGCCAGAACCGCGCCCTCGCCCGCAGGCGCGGCAGCGTCGCGCATTTTGTGCAGCTCGGCCACAATTTCGGCGGCCATTTTGATGGCGTCGATATTATCGGCGGGATAGGCCGCATGGCCGCCCTTGCCCTTCAGGCGAATTGTAAAGTTATCGCTGGCGGCCGTGATATTGCCTTCGGATACCGCGATCTCGCCGGCCTTCATGCCAGGCCAGGCGTGCATGCCGTAGATACCGTCGCATTTCACGATATCGAACAACCCATCGTCGATCATCGCCTTCGCGCCCGCACCGCCCTCTTCGGCGGGCTGGAAGATGAAATAGACCGTGCCTTCGA
>JBGGMV010000116.1:0-22181 GCA_041287865.1 Alphaproteobacteria bacterium
ATGTCGAGCCGCTGCATCCGCTCGAACAGCGGGTTTTCCATCGCTGACGTATCGTACTGCCGCGCTGCCATGCCCAGCGCGTGCTTGAGTGAATCAAGGAAGTAGTGGAAGCCAATATATTTCCAGCCGTAGCGGAAGAGCGCGAAGCCGCCGCCGAACAGCACCGCACCCGCCAGCAGCGCGGCAAACGGATTGACGCGCAGTATCCAGAGCGCGGCCACCAGCATCACCGATGCGAGACCGAAATAAACACCGGCCCTGACGACCGGAAACTGCTTGCGCAGCTGTTCGAAGATAATCGCGATCTCGGCATCCAGATCCTTGATCCGCTGCCCAAGCTCGCCGGGGTATTCTTTCGGGGAAGGCATGGAATTTACTCCGTTCCTTCGACTATACCCCCTCTCCCTCGGGAGAGGAAGGGGCCCGCGCTTGCGCGGGAAGGTGAGGGGGACTCCGTGAGGCAAGCGCCGTGAAGCGCCCCTCATCCTCCCATCGCACGCAGGCTCACGCCTGCGCATAAAATGCGATGGGCCCCTCCTTCCCCCGCCGGGGGAAGGGGCAAGGGCAATTTGTACTGATGTTTTTTTAATCCTTGTACAAAGGACATCCATTAGACTTGAAGGTTATCCCGCCACGATCCATTTTTTCTGCAAGGTTATTGCTGCCGTCAAATCTCGCAGTTGCGTCACCGCTTGAGCACCCCGCAAGAATTGCCGTGTATTTTACAGTTGTGCCAGCCTTGTCAGATGCTTCTTTTTTAATCTCGGCTTTGCAGACACTCACGTATTGTGTTTCAATTTCTGAGCGGGGAGTGCCAATCGGGAAGTCCTTCATGCAATCCTTGGCTGGATAAGTCTTTCTCAGCCCTTGAGGGAAAATGAAGAATGTGGTCGCAGCAGCAAGTATAGCCAACAACAAAGCAACTCGGATTTTCTTCTTGGGTGCCGCGGCCATTAAAATTTACGGCTTGAACCCGCCGCTCCCCAGCGAGGGCGCGGGGGGCTTGTTGTTGCGGTCTTCGAGTTTTTTGCGCCAGGTGGCGAGGTTATCGGTCGCCGTGTCGCGGTCGCCGGAATTACCGCTGTAGATCCAGTCGATGGCGGCCTGCGCCTTGTCGATATCGGCGAAGGTCGCCAGCACCTTCATCGGCAGCGGGTTGCCGTCGATGGGTTTATCGCAGAGCGCGGCGAGGCCGAGCGCCTGCACGCCCTTGAATTCCGCTTTCTTCGCGGCCCAGTCGTAGCATTGTTCGCTGTCGCGCTGGCAGGCCCAGCTGGCGGCGAGGTTGACGAAGGTTTCCTTCACCTGCTTGCCGTTGCGGGCGACGTCGAAGGCTTGGTAAATCGCTTCCAGTTCCGCCGCGCGGGCTGCGGGCACAGGGCCGAATTCGCCCTTGCGGTACACAAGGTCAACCAGCGGCAGCCAGTCGCCGGCCTTTTCGGCCAGCGGCGTCAGCAGTTTCCAGTTCTGCGCGGCGATGATCGCGTCAACCACCGTCGAGATGCGGGCACCGCCGCCGCCGTCGGGCAGCACATCTTTGTCGATTGCGGCCCAGTCGCAGCCTTTGGCGATCTGTTCGCGCACGCGTTTATCGGCGTCGCCGACTTTATCGCGGAAGATGTTTTTCAGCTTCTTGAAAAAATCGGGCATGGGTTACGGCCTCGGGGGTTTCGGAGCAGCCGCGCGGGTCTTGCGGTGCGCGCCGCCCGTAAAATAATAATGCTGCAGCTTGGGGGAGCGTTCCGTTTCAAGGCCGGGCGTGGTGAAGGCGGGCTGGTCTTTGCGGTACGACGGCAGCTTGCGGATTTCGTCCATGAATTTATCGGTGCATTCCAGCATGATGGTGGGCGCGCCGCCCAGCGCGTCGGATTTGAATTCGTGGAACCAGACGGTGGCATGGGTTTTCAGCGCAAGGCCGACGATTTCCTGGCCCAGTTTCTCGCGCTCGGACAATGCGTTCGGCAGCGTGCCTGTCAGGTCGGCTTCGATGACGTGGACTTTCATAGGGGCCCTCGCTTTGAATAGCTTAAATGAATAGGGAATTTATATCGAAAATGGGAGGGGGAGTCAATGCAGCGGGGGCGGCGGTTAAGCTTTTGGTTTCTTGAACGAAATCGGCTTCAGGCCCTTGACCTTGTCGTCGGTGGGCAGGCCTTTGTCGAGCTTGTCGTCAAAGGCGGCTTTTTCGTCGGCGGCGGCCTGTGCGCGCTGTTTCCAGATATGCTCGGGGACGAGCAGCAGCTGATATGATTTTGCAGGATCGACCGGGCCGGTGACGGGCTTGCCGCCCTGTGTGAGCGTCAGCTGCGCGTCATCGAGCGCGAAGGCGCCCAGTTTCATTTCCGCGGCCTTGACGATCCACTGGCCGTCGAGGCCTTCTTCGCCCTTGCTGATGTAGTTATAGGCATCGCGCAGGCCAGGGATGACGGCCTTCACGCTTGTGTGCGCGTCTTCAAATTTAATGTCGAGCAGGTAGGTGCCGTCCTGCTGGCGCGAAGGTTTCAATTCTTCCAGCGTATCGACGCCCATGGCGCTTGCGATCGCGCGTTCCAGTTCAGGTCTTTGCAGCTGCCGCGCCCATTCCAGCGGTGTCATGTCGCAGCTGTTCTTCAAATCGGTGCGCGCGCCGTTGTCGAGCAGGTATTCGACGACGGCCAGTTGATCCTTGAGGTTGAAATCGTAGCATTCGGAAATCGAGGCATGGAGAGCGGTGCCGCCGACCGAGTCGCGTCCGTTCACGTCGCCGCCGCGCTTGTGCACCAGCTTGACCATGTCGGGGTTGCCGATGCGCGCGGCTTCCTTGATGGCGGGGCCGCTGGCAGCGGCGACGAGGTTGGGGTTCGCGCCCTTGTCGAGCAGCGCTTCCACCGCCTTGATATCGCGGGAGCCGATGGCCACGTCGAGCGGGCGGGCGCATTTCATCGCGCCGAAAATCTTGCCGTCGCCGGAATAGAACAGCAGCGGCGCGGTATTGACGCCTTTTGGTGTCAGTTTGTTGAAAACGGCGCTCAGTCTGAAATAGACAATACCCCCCATACGAAACCCTTACGGTGTTTTGGGTTGCGGCGGTTTCGGCTGGTCGGCGGCGGCGGGTGTTGCGACTGCGGCTTTTTCTTCCTTCGGCGCTTCCGTGGTGGTGGCCGGCCCGACCTGTTGCGTATTCGGCAGGGGGCTGCTTTCGAAGCCGGGCTGCTGCTGGCGGCGGCGCATTTCTTCGGCGTACTGCAATTGCATCTGGTGATGCCATTCGATCATTGCCAAAGGATGTTGAAGAACGACGTTCGAGCCGGGCTGCGCGGTCAGCGCGGGCATCACGGTGCCGGCGGGCGGCTCCCATGTGCTGCCTTCGGGCACGAGGATCATCTTGAAACCGTTGCCGGGCGGAAGTCCCGTGAATTCGCAATAGCCATCGATATAGAATGGCGCATCGAAGCGCTTGAAATAGGTCTTGCCGACGTCGAGGCCGTATTGCTTGTAAAAGGCGTTTTCAATGCCGGTCGCAACCGTCTTCGCCTGTGACAGCGGCGAGGGGCCGATGAGCGCGAGCGAGAATTCGACGTCGTTGCTCTTGCACATATGCACGAACTGGCCGTTGACCGGCGTGTTCGGAATTTGAATGTCGAGCGAGATTTCGTAGAAGCCTGCTTCGTTCTTCAGCGGCGCAAGCTCCGACGTGCGGTTGGGCGGCGTCCATTCCTTGATCGTGGGGGCGGGCTTCTCGGGCGCTGCGGCGGGTGCGGCTTCGTCTGCCTTTTTGCTTTTGCCTTTGAACAAGTCTTTGATGCTGGGGAATTTCATCGAGGGCCCTGCCTGCTGGTTTAAACGGAATATACTGCACAATATATTTAAACCGGTATTATGTCAATAGTAATAAAGTTTCTCATTAATGTTAATTAATTCAAGCCTGAATCAACTGAAAAATAAGTTGGATGGAAGGGGGTTTATGCCTATTCTCTGCTGATGCCTATTATAAGGTCAAAATTGTTAACGACGCTCGTGCTGCTGGGGCTTTGCCTTGGCGGCATTGCCTATGCGGCCGAGCCACCGGCAGAGGTGAAACCCGCCGCCGAAAGCATCGATCCCGCCGATAACGTGAACGCCGGCCCGCAATTGCCCGTGCCGCGCTTCGTGACGCTGGGCGCCGACGAAGTCAACGTGCGCACCGGCCCCGGCCTGAAATATCCGATCAAGTTCATCATCCGCAAAACCGGCCTGCCCGTCGAAGTCAAAGGCGAGCATGACGTCTGGCGCCGCATCGAAGATGCAGACAAGGACGGCGGCTGGGTGCACAAATCCATGCTGTCGGGAAAACGCGCGGCGATCGTGACCAACGGCGCGGTGCAGCCGCTGCTGAAAAAGCCGGAAGACGCGGCAGCGCCGGTGGCGAAGCTGGAGCCCGGCGTCGTGGCTGAATTGGAGGCCTGCAAGGGCAACTGGTGCAAGCTTGAAGTGCAAAGCTACACCGGCTGGATCAAGCGCGCGCAGCTCTGGGGCGTCTATCCCCAGGAAAATTTCGAGGAGTAAGACTTGTCCAGCCCCGAACACCAGGAAAAACTGAAAGCGGAAGCGAAGGCGATTTCCGAACGCCTTGTCACGCTGATCAAGGATAAAGACCCCAAGACGCGCATGATCCGCACCATCTGCGTCTACGCGGGCCTGATCACCGAAACGCTGATCGAATACGAAGAACCCGATGTGGTGATGGAACAGGCTTTCCACCGCATCGCCGAACTGCTGCGCACAGATCCCACCGAAGGCGACGAGCCCGAGGAATGGATCCCCATCGCCTATACGATTGATCACGACACCGAACTGGGCCGCCAGCTGGGCCGTGGCGTGGCGAAAAAACTGCCGAAGGGCCTCGACGATATCCACGAAATCGCCATCGGCCTGATCATCAACGATTTCCCGCTCTGGGAAAAACAGGGCTTCGCCAAAGACCGCATGCTGCGCGTGCTGATCGAAACCGTGATCGCCTCGCTGACGTACGAAATGGCGACGCAGGATTTCTGCGATCTGCTGATCGAGGAATTCATCGCCGACGGCCATTCGGCTTCGCAGGGCATCTTCGCGCTCGCCGCTGTCGCTGGCAATCTGCTGGCAATTGCAGAGCTGAAACAGGTGTTGCCGCAGGAAACCGAAAAAGAACTGACGAACGTGATGGTCCGGGAAAGCATCCGCCACGGCACGCCGGGCTTGCGCAACTGGGGCATCCTCTCGGCCGCGAACGACATGCAGGGCGAGGATATTCCAGAATATCTGAAAAAAATTAAGCCCCAGATCGACGAATTCTTCACCCTGATAGGGCTGGAAGACACGCTGGGACAGGCAGTTTCGGTGGCCAAGGCCGTCGGCCGGATGGTTGCCGTAATCACTGTCGAAGATGTTGGACAGATACACCCGAGTATTGCAAAATCGCTGGCGAAAACCGGCATGATTCTGGGAGCGAGATACAGGGATGAGGCGAAAGCCTGAGGCGGCGGAGAGTGTGTGCAACCTCATGAATTACCAACGATAAGGGACGGCATCCGTGCAAAACCTGCAAGCGAAAGTTTCGAACGAAGTAATGCATCACCAACCTAAATCCAGTTACAGCTACGACGACCTGATCGCCTGTGCAAAGGGCGAGCTGTTCGGCCCCGGCAACGCAAAGCTGCCGATGCCGCCCATGCTGATGTTCGATCGCATTACGCATATCTCCCTCGAGGGCGGCGCGCATGGCAAGGGTGAGCTGACCGCAGAATTCGACATCAAGCCCGATGCTTGGTTTTTTGCATGCCATTTCATCGGCGATCCGGTGATGCCGGGCTGCCTTGGCCTCGATGCCGTTTGGCAATTGCTGGGCTTCTACCTCGGCTGGACGGGTGCGCCCGGCTCCGGCCGCGCGCTCGGCGTCGGCGAAGTGAAATTCACGGGGCAGGTTCTGCCCGAAACCAAAAAAGTCACCTACCGCCTGAACATCAAGCGCGTCATCAACCGCAAGCTTGTGCTGGGCATCGCCGACGGCATCGTCGAAGCGGACGGTAAGGTGATTTATGAAGCAGCCGACCTGAAAGTCGGGCTGTTCGAAAATCCGCGGTCATTATAACAAGAACACCACCCCCGCGAGCATGGGCGGCAAGGGAGCAAGCATGAAAATCGCGATTGCGGCATTTGCGCTCGTCCTTACGCTTTTCGTTGCGCCTGTATTTGCGGCAACGGAAGACCCCGCCGCGAAACCGTCCAAAGAGTCGCTGCTGGCTGCTTGGGAGCAGGCTATCAAAGCTAGTGCTTATACGGTGAAGTTTGAGAAGGTCAAAGAGAACGTTTACGATTATGAGACAACTATTTTCCCCTTCAAGGGTGAACTTACACTTTTGAATCTCTATATCTCTGATCGCAGTGACTACTATGGTAGCGAAGTCGGAGATTCTTACTATGGTACTGCAGAGGTTGTGCTCGCAGGTGTAGATAGAGATTTCAAAGATAAGTATGAAACAAGTTATAACGCGTGGGACAGTGAAAACGTTCTGACTTATGGCGACCGTACAAAAAAGTGGTATTCTTCAGCTGATTGGGAAGAATATAAATCGGCCGTAAAAGCAGAGGCAAAAAAGTCTGCTTGCTCATCATCAGAAAACGCACAACAGGAATCTGGGCCCACATTGTTTGGCGTTTTGCTTTCATGGTTCCCAATGCTGCTCTTAATAGGTGTATGGGTATTTTTCGCGCGTTCTATGCGGAAAGGGGTTACCAATGTTAATGATGTGCATAAAAAATCTCTCGAGTGGATGGACAAGACAGAAAAACTTCTCGAAGAACTCGTGCTGATACAGAAACAAAAGAAATAACACTAAGGAAAAACTATGAGACGTGTGGTCATTACCGGTATCGGCATCATTTCCTGCATTGGCAACAATGCGGATGAAGTCACGCAATCGCTGAAGGAAGGCAAGTCGGGCATCGTGCATGCGCCGAAGTATGCCGAAATGGGTTTCCGCAGCCATGTGCATGGCATGCCGAACGTGAACCTCGAAGAACTCATCGACCGCAAGGTGATGCGCTTTATGGGCGACGGCGCGGGCTACAACTATCTTTCCATGCAGCAGGCGATCGCGGATGCGGGCCTGACTGAAGCGCAGGTGTCAAACGAACGCACCGGCCTGATCATGGGCTCGGGCGGCCCCTCGACCAAGAACCTGCTGGAATCCTTCGACGTGGCGCGCGAGAAGGGCGCCAAGCGCATCGGGCCTTACCGCGTGACGCAGTGCATGTCGTCGACCAACTCGGCCTGCCTTGCGACGCCGTTTAAAATCAAGGGTTACAACTACTCCATCACCTCCGCCTGCGCCACATCCGCGCATTGCATCGGCAACGGCGCGGAGCTGATCCAGTGGGGCAAGCAGGACATCGTCTTTGCGGGCGGCGGCGAGGAGCTTGACTGGTCGCTGACGGTTCTGTTCGACGCCATGGGTGCTTTGTCATCCAAATACAACCACGAACCCACCAAGGCGTCACGCGCCTATGACAGCAACCGCGACGGTTTCGTGATCGCAGGCGGCGGCGGCGTTGTCGTGCTGGAAGAATACGAGCACGCGAAAGCACGCGGCGCGAAGATCTACGCCGAAGTCACCGGCTACGGCGCGACATCGGACGGTTACGACATGGTCGCCCCCTCGGGCGAGGGTGCGGCGCGCTGCATGAAGCAGGCGCTGGCAACGCTGAAGGGCCCCGTTGACTACATCAACACCCATGGCACCTCGACCCCCGTCGGCGACGGCGCGGAGCTGAAGGCCATCAAGGAAGTCTTCGGCGATAAAATCCCCGCTTTCAGCTCGACCAAGTCGCTGACCGGCCACTCGCTGGGCGCGACGGGCGTGCAGGAAGCCATCTACTGCCTGCTGATGATGAAAAACAACTTCATCTGCGCTTCGGCCAACGTCGAAACCATTGATCCGGAGGCCGCGGGAATGCCGCTGGTCACCCAGCGCAAGGACGGCGTGAACCTCAAAAACGTTATTTCAAACTCATTCGGCTTCGGCGGCACCAATTGCACGCTGGCCCTTTCCAAAGTGGAGGGCTAAGCACCATGCAGGGCATCATGAAGGGCAAACGCGGTCTGGTGATGGGGGTGGCGAACGACCATTCCATCGCCTGGGGCATCGCGCAAACGCTACACAAGCACGGCGCGGAAATGGCTTTCACCTATCAGGACGAGGCGTTCGGAAAACGCCTGCGCCCGCTGGCCGAAAGCATCGGCGCCAAAACCGTCATCCAGTGCGACGCGTCGAAGGAAGACGACCTCGACCGCGTCTTCGCACACCTGAAGAAAGACTGGGGCAGCATCGACTTCCTCGTCCATGCCATCGCGTTTTCGGACAAGAACGAGCTGAAGGGCCATTACGTCGATACCTCGCTTGCCAACTTCCTGACCTCGATGCATGTATCGTGCTTCTCCTTCACCTCCGTCGCGCGCCGCGCGAAGGATCTGATGGCCAAGGGCGGCAGCATGATTACGCTGTCTTACCTCGGCTCCGAACGCGTGATGCCCAACTATAACGTCATGGGCGTGGCAAAGGCGGCGCTGGAGGCCTCGGTGCGCTATCTGGCGGCCGATCTCGGCCCGCAGAATATCCGCGTGAATTCCATCTCCGCCGGCCCGATGAGAACGCTCGCAGGAGCTGTGATCGGCAATGCGCGCCATACCTTTAAATTCACGACCAAGGCAAGCCCGCTGGGCCGCCCCGTGACGCTGGAGGAACTGGGCAATACCGCGCTCTATTTCCTCTCCGACCTCTCGTCGGCGGTGACGGGCGAAAACCACTATGTCGACTGCGGCTTCAACGTCGTCGGCATGCCCAAGAAGGAAACCTTCGACGAAATCGCCGCCGGAAATGGCTCCGGAAATGGCGGAGAATAAGAAGCCCCATATTCCGCCCCACAAGCACGACCCGAATGCGGGCATCCTGCTTGATAAACACCGCTGGACGAAAAAACAGCTGCTGAACGACATCTGCGCCGTGGTGATTGCGGCGGTGTCGACGTCTTTCGCGGCCTCCGCCGTCTTCCACCTGACCACCAAAAGCCAGATCTGGATCACGCCCTTCTTTATCTCGATCATCCCCAACCTCGCGCTGCTGGGCCTTGCCGCCACGCTGAACGCGCGCGGGCAGCGCTGGGGGGAATACAACAAGCGGCGGGCGGAGCGCGGCATCGCGCATGGCATCACGCTCTATATCATCGGCCTTGCGCTGGTGCTGGGCTTCTACGGCTGGTATGCGGCGGCCTATTTCAGCTCGGCGGCCTTTGTCGCGGTCATGAACTCCCTCTGGCTGATCCCTATCAGCCTTGTCTTCGGCGTTGTCGCCATACAGCTGATGTGCCGGTTGCGCACCATTGGCAGCTTCCTGCCTTTCCTGACCGTCGCGCTGGTGTTCTGCTGCCTCTTCTCGGGCAAGAAATACGCGCTGGATGACATTCAATCGACCTACAAGGCCATGCGCCGCATCATGACGCACCAGATGTCGTGGAGCGACACCATGGATATCGGAATGGGTACGCCGCCATGACAGCAAAAAAACAAGCGCACGACGCCGATATCAGCCCGACGCGGCTGGAGGCTTTTTCCGACGGCGTGATCGCCATTATCATCACCATCATGGTGCTGGAGCTGAAAGTGCCGCACGAGGAAACGCTCGAGGCCCTGCTGGGCAATTGGCACATCTTCGTCAGCTACCTGCTCAGCTTCATTCTCGTCGCGGAATACTGGCTGAACCACCATATGCTGTTCCATATGGTGAAGCGGGTGGATAACCGGCTGCTGTGGTCCAACCTTGTACTGCTCTTCTGCACATCGCTGATCCCGTTCTTTACGGGCTATATGGCCGAGAACAAGATCAGCGGTTTCACGGTCAGCGCCTATTCGCTCTGGTCTTTCGTCTGCGCGGTGTCGTTTTTGTACCTCGTGACCTCCGTCTTCCGCCATGTCGACATGAAGGACGAGGAAAAGCGCTGCCTGCGCCGCGCCGCCGTCTTCAAGGTGATCGTGGCGATGGGGCTTTACCTGACGGCGGCCTTTGTCGCTATCGCCAACCCCTATGTCGCGCTGCTGCTGAATTTCGTGGTGGCGGTTTTGTATTTCCTGCCCAACACCTGGATTGAAAAGAAAAGGTAAAACACATGCCCTTCATGATTTTAGCCCATGACTATCCCGACGCGCTTGCCAAGCGCATGGAAGCGCGCCCGCGCCATATGGAGCTCTGCGAAAAGATGAAAAAGGCCGGCACCATGACCTACGGTGTCGCGCTGACGGACGAAGCCGGGCATATGCGCGGCTCGATGCTCGTCATCGACCTGCCGACGCGCGCGGACATCGACGCCTATCTGGCCGAAGAGCCTTACGTGATCGACGGCGTCTGGGAAAAGATCTACGTCACCAGCTGCAAGGTCGGCCCCAGCTTTGCGGTGCCGAAAGCGGCTTAACCGCGCACCACGTCGCCAAAGCTGGCGAGGATTTTTTCCGACGACTTGTTCAGGTACCAGTCGCCTTCCGGGTGCCATTGCGTGCCCAGCACGAAGCGGCGGCCGGGAACCGACACAGCCTCGATAATGCCGTCATCCGACACGGCTTCCACATACAGATGGTCGCCCAGCTTGTTGATGCCCTGCTGGTGCAGGGTGTTGACGGTGAATTCGGCGGGCAGGCCCATTTTCTCGAACATGCCGCCCTTTTTCGTCTCGACCTTGTGCGCCTGCAGTTCATAGATCTGCTGCAGCGGCAGGTCTTTTGCCGCGCGGTGGTCGCGCTTGCCGGGCAGGTCATGCACTTTCTGGTGCAGCGTGCCGCCCATGGCGACGTTGAGCTCCTGGAAACCGCGGCAGATGGCCATGACGGGCATGTCGAGGTCGATCGCCTGCTTCAGCAGCGGCAGCACGGTGAAATCGCGCTTGAGGTCCAGCTCGTTGTCGGGGAATTCCTGTTCCGCGCCGTAGCACGAGGGGGCGACGTTGGAAGGCGAGCCGGTCAGCATCAGGCCGCCGATCTGGCCCGCGACGTCGCGCAGGTCGAAATGCTTGCCGACAGGCAGCATCAGCGCCGTGCCGCCGACGACTTCCTCCACCGCGCGCACATAAGTGTCGCGGATCGCATGGGCGGGAAGGCCGGTGTACTGGATAACGTTGCCGGGGATCAGGATGATGGGGCGCTTGGCCATGGTTATTTCGCTTTCTCGTAAATCACAAAAAACTTCCGCACGGGCGTGACGGCTTCCCAGGTGCCTTGGTAGCCCGAGGGCACAAGGAAACTGTCGGGCGCGTTGTATTCCTGCGTCTCGCCTTTCTGGTTGGTCAGGCGTACGCGGCCCTCCAGCAGGGTGCAGAATTCGTCTTCGTTATAGGTGACGTTCCATTTGCCCGCAGTGCATTCATAGATGCCGCTGTGGAATTCGTCGGACTTGCTGGAGTAGAGGGTTTTGTAGGTGCGCTTGGGCTGGCCGGAGACGATGCGCTCCTGTTCCACGGCGTCCCATGCGGCGTCCTGCAGGGGTTTGGTGGGGAAGTCGATAATTTTCATAAGCTGTAGTTCCTTTTTTTTCTATCCTACAGCAGACTTATGGGGAATTTCCAGCGGCTTTTGCGGCATATGCGGCCGATTTTGCGGCATCCTTCGGCACGCCCAGGCCATCCTTATATATAGTGGCCAGCCGCTCTGCCGCGTGCAGGTCGCCCTTGGCCTCGGCGCGTTCATAGTAACCGCGTGCGGCGGGGTAGTTTTTGGGCGCGCCCTTGCCCTCGAAGAACGCATCGCCCGCCGCCGACAGGTAACGCGGATGCGGGGAGGGGCCCTTGACGATCGCCAGCAGCACATCGACCGCCTGCTTGTTGTTCGGCTTGATCGTGCCGCGCCCGTTGACCAGCGCTTCGTAAAGCGTCGTCTGCGCCTGCCCGTATCCGGCCTTGGCCGATTGCTTCAGGTATTTGACGGCTTCTTTCGGCGCGTCCTGCTCGAGATAGCGGAACAGGTCGTACATGGCGACGCTATGCCCGCCGCGCGCGGCGTGGCGCAGCCAGCCCAGGCCCCATTCCATGTTGGGCGGGCGCTTGGTGTTGATGTAGAAATTGCCAAGGCGGAAGCGCGCATCGTCGGCATCCTGCCTGGCGGCAAGGTAGAACCACTTTTCGGCTTCCGCATAGTTCACCTCGCCGGTGAAGTGCTTTTCGGCATAGAGGAAGCCCAACCGTAATTGAGATGGCCCGTGGCCCTGCCTTGCGGCCTTGAGATACCACTTCTTGGCCTCGACATAGTCGATAGGCACCCCGTCGCCCGAAAAGTAGGTGTCGGCCAGCGCATATTCGGCCATCATCTCGCCCTGTTCGGCCGCTTTGCGGTACCAGGCCTCGGCTTCCTTCTTGTAGGGGCGGCCGCAGAGGCCGGCATCTAGCATCCGGGCGAAGGCGAGCTGCTGCGCGGGCTCGGTCGTCTCCGGTTTCTGCGACAGACAGTCCGGCATCGCCCCCCATGCGGGGGTATTGAGAGCGATGATGATCGCCAATGCGGCTGTCAGGTGTCGTGTCATGACGACAAAGATAGGGGGGGAGTGCGTATCTGTCCAGACGGCGAAGATTTTTACCGATTTTTCATCTTTGAGGGTGAAATTGACAGTGTTGAGTCTGTATTTCGTCGTGTCATGCACCTGAGTCGCGGAAGTGATTCGCGCGAGAGAGAGACATGAGTCGCGTCGTTGAGTGTCACGCGCATGTCATGATGCGGAGAAATAGAACATGCGTTCATCAACATTGCGTGATGTGGAGTGTGTGCAATTTGTCAGTGTCGAAGCGGGGAGATTTCAGGCGCTTGCAAAGGGGTTTTGAGGTGCCTGTGGCGGGGCGGTAACGGGCCCAAAAGCGCGTATATATATGAGTGATGAAAAGTGCGAGTTGTTAAGCAATGACGCGGGTTTCTTGAATGTTTGCGAATACTGTTTTCGCTATCCCTGAAAAGGCGAAGGGCGCCCCTCGCGGGTCGCCCTCCACTTTAGGCAAGTATGCTCAAAGAGCTTACTTCTTCTTGCCTTTTTTCTTCGCGACTTTTTTCTTCGCGGGTTTTTTAGCTTTCGCTTTCTTTTTCGTAGCCATTTGTTTTCTTCCCTATTGTAGAGGTTGAACGAATTAGAAAAACTTCGGTTACCCGTCATCTCTCTAATCATAATTATATTTTAGAACGTGATTCTCATGTTTGTCAAAAGAATATTCATGCAAGAGGCCCGGAGTCACCTCCGGGCCTCTCGTGTGTCGTCTGATTTTCATCCGTGATGATGATGATCACATCATCATCGCGTCATCATTCCTCGACTGCTTCGCCGTGATCCTTCACGTCGCCGGTCTTGGCCTTGATTTCGTCTTCGGTGTGGCCCTTGTCGCCCATGCATTTGGAGAATGCCTTGGCCTTGTCGCCGTCGGAGGGGGCTGCGCCGCCTTCCTCGCGCGGCTTGGCGGCCGCGATGTCGCATTCGGCGCGGTCGGACTCGAAGGTGTCGGCCGGCGCTTCGGCGGCGGCATGGTCAGCCTCCGCTTCGCCGTCGGAAGGGTCCTCGACAGCGGGTGCGGGGACTGACTTGCTGGGGGCGACGTTGGATTCTGCGGCCACGGGGGCGGCGTCCTTGCCGTCGGCGGCCAGCGCCAGATAGGAGACGCTGCCGAAGGCGATGACGCCTAGAAGCGCTGCGATCAGGAAGTATTTTTTCATGGATGTGCTCCGGTGTTTTTTGCTTGGTGTGCGGTTGCGGGCCTTGCTGCCCTTATGCTTTAAATTTGCGCCCTCGCAAGCATGAAAACAAGCGCGGCAGCGCGGTTAAATGCGCTTCAATGCTGTGCTGTGGCGCAAATATGACAGGGTGAAAGCGTGATTTATCCACAGGCGCCAGGACGCGCAAAACCGCGCGCGGGAAGCAACGGCCAGCCGTGTTTATTCGGCCTCGTTGCCGCCGATTTCTTCCGCCGTATAGCCGAGGTTGGACATGCAGCTTTCGAACGCGACCTTGCTGTCTTCCGGCGAGGGTTTCCGGCGCGTGGGGCCCTTGCGTTCATTGGCGGACTGCAGGCACTTGCTCCTGTCCTGCGCGGCCGTCTCGGGGCTGTCGACGGGCTCGGGTTCTTCTTGCTCTACTTCCTCGGCGGGGGGTTCATCTTCGGCCGCGGGGGGCTCTTCCATGTCTTCGGCGACAGGGGCGGCGATGCGCTTCGAGGTGCCGGCGTCCTGCGCATGGGCGAGAATTGAAATGCTGCCGAAGGCAAAGATGCCCATCAGCGCCGCGATGATGAAATAGGTTCTCATGGTAGCTCCCCGTGTTGCTGTTGTGATGATCCACCGCCGTCTTGCGCGGCGCAAGATGCAAGCGGTGCAAAATTGGCACTATCGCCCGCTTTCGCAAAGGGGGATTACATAAGCATAAAAACTGCGGTGTTGTGTTACCGCTTCTTGCGCGGTGCCGATGCCTTGCTCACAGGGCAGAGACTGTAGAGCGGGGGATATTCGTCGCCCGCGTTGCGCTTGTCGAGCAGGGGCGTGTAGGTCTTGTCCTTGATGTCCTGACACGTGCCCGTGATGCGCAGGCCGTAATCGCGGAGCGCATCTGCAGTGATATCCTGCCGCCGCGCAGGGTAGAAGGCCATCAGCGGGCCCGTGTGCGCGTCGATTTTCGATTTGATGAGCGCGTTGATGCCGAAATCGCGATCCGAGTGGAATGCGCGGCTGTGGATGCGCAGGAATGCCGTTTCCGGCGGGAACCGGGGCAGTAGGAAGGCATAGGCGTCGTTGGTGGTCATCAGGGCCATCGTATTTTCACGCACCACAGGGGCCGTTATATCGGCTATAGCGTGGCTCCAGCCGTCGCGCCTGCCCCAGTCGCCCGGTTTTATCGTCAGCGCCAGCGCGGCCAGCAGCGCCATCGCAAAGGTCGCGCGCGTGCGGCGTTCCAGCGGCAGCAGGTTGATGCAGAAGACGATCAGCAGCGGTGAGAGCATCTCGATCGGCAGGATGTAGCGGTAGACCGCCTGCAGCGTGACCCAGACCACATAGGCCCCGCCCGTCATCCACAGCAGGAAGCGCGCGGGCGTGTCATGCGCCAGCGATCCGCCCGCGCCGCGCCGGCCCGAGACCAGCACGCCCGTCACCGCGACCCAGACGAGGGTGTAGAGCGCGGGCACGCGCCAGTCGCGCCAGATGATCTCGCCCACCAGCAGCGGGTTCACCGCCATGCGGTAGGGCACGGCCCAGCGCCATTCGGCCGGCACGCGGAAGTCCTGGAAATTTTCCGGCGGCAGCAGCGGCGCCTGAAAGATGCTGTTGAAGTAGGGGAAGGTCGGGCTGTCGAAATGCGTGAACAGGTACCAGCCCCAGTGCGCATAGCCGGCAAGGAAGCCCAGCGTGATGCCGCAGCCGAAGAAGAACGCCAGCCAGAAGCCCCGCCAGCGGTCCTGCGGCGTCACCAGCACGGCGAAGCAGAGGCCGATGCTGAAACTGACCGATGTCAGCTTCAGCCCCGCGGCCAGTCCCGCAGGGATGCCGAAGAGGAGTGTCAGGAACGCGATCTTCTTATAAGGCGCTGTCGTGATCTTTTCGAAGTTGAGGATGACCAGCAGGGCCGAGAGGAAGATGCCAAGGCTCGTCACATTGTCATAGAACACCGTGCCGAGCTCCGAGATGCCGGTACCGCCCAGCATGCCCAGCGTCGCGAGCGCCGCGCAGGCCATCACCTTGCGCTTCGCATCCGGCATATCGAGCGACAGATGCGCCAGCATGAAGAGCAGCGAGGCGTTCAGCCCCTGCACGCAGGACAGGATAAAGAAGGCAAGCTGCAAGGGCAGCGCGGTCGCCAGCAGATAGAAAGGCACGTCGAGCGTCGGGTTGTGGAAGAACTGCGCCTGCGATGGCAGGAAATCGATGCCGCTGCCGTAGCGCCCCGTCCAGAGCGCCCAGGCGTTATACCAGTGGTAATTGCGCAGGTCCCAGTTGGTGTCTTGCCCCAGCATCATTGCGAGCACGCCGATAGCGAGCGGCGCGAGCGTGATGAAGGCCAGCGCAAGCTGTCGCGCTTGCGTGCCTTTGGGCGGGAGAAGAGTGCATGAGGGGGCTGATGCCGTCATGCTGCCATGATAAATCGTTTGGCGTTAAATGACTATATGGCGAAATAAAAGCGGCCGGGAGGGGTGAAAGTCTCCCGGCCGCTTGCCGCCGTTCTTCCGGGATTTCTTATGACCCCGGGAAGCTGATGTGTTTTTCGGCGGTTTTGCGTTTCCAGCTGTCGTAATCCTGTATCAGTCCCATTTCCTTCGCCGCGAGGTGCAGCAGCTGCGCCTTTTCGGCCAGCTGATCGACCGAGAAAATCTCGCCGCGGTCGCGGATGGCGGCGGTTTCGATCAGCTTGAGCTTCAGGTAAGCCTGCTCGTCCTTGTTGAAAGCGGGAATGGCTTCAAGGCCTGTGCTGGCTTTGAACAGCGCTTCGGAATACGACAGCGGGTTGCCGTCCTGTACCACCATGCGCGCGGAAACGTTGAAACAGAAAGCGAGACGTTTCGCTTCTTCACCGACGTTCGCACTATCGAAAAAATCTACCTTATCCACCATGACGCATCTCCTTTGTTTTTTGGGCGTGTGTTCATGGCGCGGATAATAGGAGGGTGTAGTGCGGCGCGGCTTGATTTTGGTCAACTGGCGCAAAAAAACCGCCTTGCGGCGGTTTGGGAGCTTAGTGGTGATCCCGCAGGGATTTGAACCCTGGACCCTCTGATTAAAAGTCAGATGCTCTACCGCTGAGCTACGGAATCACGGTACTAAGAGACTGAGATATATAGGAGATATATCAGGTCAGCGTCAAGGTTATAAACGTATTTACCTTATTTGTAAAACAAAAAGACGAGGGTTGTTTAAATAAGTTAATTCAACCCTTTGCCTACTTGGGGCCGCCGGCCTGGGCTGCTTTGGGCTTGGGAACCGCCTTTGTATCGTCGTTCGAGGGGGGCGTGGCGGGGGCTGCGGCCGTTGTCGTGGCTGCGGCGGGCTCTTCTTTTTTATTGGCGTTGGCGGTTGCGAGGGCGGCCTCGCGTGCGGCGGCCAGCGCGCGCAACTGGTCGGGCGTCAGGATTTCCATGATCGCGGCCATTTTCTGCTGCATTGCCTGCAGTTTGCGGCCGGCGTTGATGTCGACGCCCAGGTCATGATCCATCGTCTTGTCGTCCTGCTCGCCCTGACGGTTCTGGCTCATCAGGATGAAGGCGCCGGCGAAGGCGGCCTCGGTCGAGAGGAAGAGGTTGAGCAAAGTCAAATTGGGATCAAACTTCGGCATCCAGGGGATGACGTTGGTGCAGTTCAGCGCGATCCAGGCCGCCTGGAAGAGCGTATGGCCGATCACGAATTTCCACGAGCCCATGCCGCGCGTCACGGCATCGGAGAAACGCTCGCGCAATGAGGGTTTCGGTGGCGCTTCTTCGGGGCCGTAGACGGGGCCTTCGTCCTCGCTGTCAAAGGTATTTTCCTTGATTTTCTTCAGCTGCTCCGGCGACAGGATGGACAGAAGCTCGTCCAGCTGCTTGTCGAGCGCGCTGATCTTGCGGTCGGAGGAGATATCGACCTCGAGGTCGTGCGCGCGCTTCTTGCGGGCGATGTCGGTTTTACGGCCCTGGCTCATCAGAATGAAGGCGGCGCCGAGCGCGGCTTCGGTGGAGAGCACAAGGTTCAGCAAGATCAGGTTAGGGTCGAATTGCGGAATAGCGGGGGCGATGCCGGTCTTATTCACCGCGATCCATGCCGCCATCGCCAGCGCGTGGCCACCCACAAATGCCCATGAACCCATGCCGCCTGCAACCGCATCGGCGAACTTCTCGCTGAGCGTCAGCTTTTCCGGCGGGCGCGGCAACAAGAGTGCATGATCGACGCTATTATCCATTGAAATCCCCATAACCCTGAATAATCAAATTTATGTATTATGTAAAATACTGGGGTTAAAGTCAACCTAAATTGATATTAACTAATAATATCAATTGGATAATAGAGTTGGGGGAGGGGCTATTTCTGCTTGAAACGCTTCTTCAGCGCCGAAACGACATTCGGCGTGCAGAAGTGGCGCACGTTGCCGCCAAGGCGGGCGATTTCCTTCACGAAGCGGGACGAGATCAGCTGGTGCTTGTCCTGCGCCATGAAGAACACCGTTTCGATGTCGTCGTTGAGATAAGCATTCATGCCCGCCATCTGGAATTCATATTCGAAATCCGACACGGCGCGCAGCCCGCGCACGATCACGCGGCCATTCTTTTTCTTCACGAAGTCCATCAGCAGCTCGTTGAAGGAAACAACCTCCCACGATGTGCCGGCGATCTTCTTGTTGTTCTTCATGTCGGTCTTGGCCAGCGCAATGCGCTCCTCCACCGTGAACAGCGGCCCCTTGCCCGGGTTTTCGGCCACGGCCAGCACCAGATGGTCGACCACCTTCATCGCCCGTTCCACGATATCAAGATGCCCCAGCGTAATAGGATCAAACGTGCCGGGGTAGATGCCGATAAGTTTGGGTTTGGTTTTCTTGGCCACGTCTTATTCCTCCCCGCCCACGTCGCGGATGATGGCGGCGGAGACGACTTCTTCGACGCCGTCGCCTTCGATGCGGAACAAGGTCACGCCCTGAGACTGGCGGCCGACGAAGCGGACGTCTTTCACGGGCATGCGGATGATCTGGCCGCCGTTGGTGACGAGCATGGCTTCGTCCGTGTCCTGCACGTTGAAGGAGCCCACGATCTCGCCGTTCTTTTTCGACAGCTTCATGTTCCAGATGCCCGAACCGCCGCGGTTGGTGGCGCGATACTCATAGGTTGACGTGCGCTTGCCGAAGCCCTTGGAGGTGACGGCCAGCAGGAATTCCTCGTACTTGGCGAGTTCCGCGAAGCGTTCCTCGGTCAGCACGACGTTGCCTGTGGCTGTTTCTTCCTCGTCGCTCTCGACGGTTTCGTCCTCCACCTGGTTGCGTTCCTTGGAGGCGCGTTTCAGGTAGGCGGCGCGTTCGTCCGGCGTCGCTTCGATGCCGTGGATGACGGAGATAGAGACCACTTCGTCGCCGTCCATCAGCTTGATGCCGCGAATACCGGTCGATGCGCGGCTCTTGAACACACGCAGGTCGGCAACACCAAAACGAATGGCCTTGCCCTTGCGGGTGGAGAGCAGCACGTCGTTCTTGTCGGTGCAGGTGCGCACGTCGATCAGCGTCTCGCCGCCTTCCAGCTTCATGGCCATCAGGCCGTTGGCGCGCACGTTCTTGAAATCGTCAAGGCTGTTGCGGCGCACGGTGCCGTGCGAGGTGGCGAAGATAACGTCGAGCTTATCCCATGTTTCCTCGTCTTCCGGCAGCGGCATGACGACGGAGATTTTTTCGTCCTGTTCCAGCGGCAGCAGGTTGACAAAGGCCTTGCCGCGCGACTGCGGCGTGCCGAGGGGAAGTTTATAGACCTTCAGCTTGTGGCAGATGCCCTTGGTGGTGAAGAACAGCACGGGCGTATGCGTATTGGCGATAAACAGGTCGGTGACAAAATCCTCGTCCTTCGTCTGCATGCCGGTGCGGCCTTTGCCCCCGCGCTTCTGCGCGCGATAGGTGGAGAGCGGCACGCGTTTCACATAGCCTGTGTGACTGACGGTCACGACCATGTCTTCCTGCTGGATCAGGTCTTCCAGGTCGGTTTCGTTTTCCAGCGGGATCAGTTCGGTCTTGCGGGGCGTGGCGAAGCGTTCCTTGATATCCGCCAGTTCGGCGCGCAGCACTTTCAGCAGTTCTTCGCGGGACGACAGGATTTTCAGGCATTCCTCGATATAGGTGCAGATTTCCTTTAACTCGTCGCCGATCTTGTCGCGCTCGAGAGCGGTCAGGCGGTGCAGGCGCAGGTCGAGGATGGCTTTGGCCTGCATATCCGACATCTTGTACGTATTGTCGTTGGCGACAGGATATTCCGGAGCGTCGATCAGCTTGATCAGCGGCGCGACGGTGGCGGCGGGCCAGAGACGCGCGGTCAGTTTTTCGCGCGCGTCGTTCGGGTCGGTCGCCTTGCGGATAATGGCGATGACTTCGTCGATATTGGCGACGGCCACGGCCAAGCCGGCCAAGATATGCGCGCGGTCACGCGCTTTGGCGAGTTCAAAGATCGTGCGCTTGGCGATCACTTCCTCGCGGAAGCGCAGGAAGGCGTCGAGCATATCCTTCAGGTTCATCGTCATGGGGCGGCCGTAGTTCAGCGCCAGCATGTTCGCGGGGAAGGAGGTTTGCAGTTCGGTATGCTTCTGCAGCTGTTTCAGCACCACGTCGGGCATGGCGTCGCGCTTCAGTTCAATCACCACGCGCACGCCGTCGCGGTCGGATTCATCGCGCAGGTCGGAGATACCCTCGATCACCTTGTCGCGGACGCATTCGGCCATTTTCTCCAGCAGTTTCGATTTATTCACCTGATAGGGAATTTCATGGACGATGATGGCGGTGCGGTCTTTCTTCATTTCCTCGAAAGACGTCTTGGCGCGCATCATGATCGAGCCGCGGCCATTGTGGTACGTGCCCATGATGCCGTTGCGGCCGATGATCTGCGCGCCGGTGGGGAAGTCGGGGCCGGGGATGATGTTGATCAGGTCATCAATCGCCATGTCGGGCGTTTCCAGCAGCGCAAGGCAGCCGTCGATGAGTTCGCCGAGGTTATGCGGCGGAATGTTCGTCGCCATACCGACCGCGATGCCGGCCGCGCCATTGGCCAGCAGGTTCGGGAAGCGGGAAGGCAGAACGGTGGGCTCGACCGTGCTCTCGTCATAGTTGGGCTGGAATTCGACGGTATCCTTGTCAATATCTTCCAGCATCGATTCAGCGGTTTTGCCGAGGCGTGCTTCGGTGTAACGCATGGCCGCGGGCGGGTCGCCGTCCATCGAGCCAAAGTTACCCTGACTGTCCACCAGCATCAGGCGCATCGAGAAATCCTGCGCCATGCGCACCATCGCGTCGTAAATCGCAGAGTCGCCGTGCGGGTGGTAGTTACCCATCACGTCACCGACGATGCGGGCGGATTTCTTGAAAGGCTTGGTGCTGTCGTAACCGCCTTCGCGCATCGCGTAGAGAATGCGGCGGTGCACCGGCTTCAACCCGTCGCGCACGTCCGGCAGCGCCCGGCTTACGATCACGCTCATCGCGTAATCGAGGTAGGATTTCTGCATCTCGTCTTCGATTGTGATGGGGGAAATATCGGAGGGCTTCGCGGCTGTATTGTCGGTCACGTTTGGTGCTCTTTTTTGCTGTGTGAATCGTCATATTTTTTAGCATTTTTGGCGTGCGGCACAAAGACATAAATACGGGAAAACCCTTGCCATAACGCGCTTATATGCGCTTGATATTACGAAGAAAATATGGAACTTTTGAGCCATGCAGAACACTCATCCAAAATCCCTGTTTTTCGGCGCGCTTTTTATCGCTGTCGCGCTCTTCGCAACACCCGCGCAAGGTAGCCGCCCTGGCGGCGGCGACGAAGGCCCGCACAGCTGCACCGTGATGGGCAAGGTGGTGCGCATCGAGGGCGAGATACGCGCCGCTGTGGTCAAGCTGCTCGAAATCGCGGGGTCATCCACCTATACCGGCTGTCAGGAAACGGGCGCAGCGCAGATGGTGCAGAACAAGACCGAAGTGCGCCTGATGGTCGACTCCACCATCCCGTCGCCCGCCATCGGGCAGGGCGACACGGCCTTTGTGGTGGTGAAGGAGGGCGGCGCGACCGAATTCCAGCTCTTCATGCCCGGCAACGACACGCTGGAGATGCTGCTGCAGGAAGTGCAGATCTATTTCGATGACCGCCTGCAGCGCATGAAATTCGTCTATGCCATCCGCTCGTTCCTCGATATGCCCGTCGTGATCGATGCGCTGGTGACGCGCATTTCGCCCGATACCACGGACAAGGAAAGACGCCTTGGCGCCGCGCTGATGCTGATCGTACTGGCGCAGGACAAACAGGCCATACCGCCCGACGCGCTGCAAACCGCGCTGCGTATCGGATTAATGGAAAGCCGCAAGACGGCCGTGGGCAGCAGCATCAAACTGTTTCCCGCCGATCCCTTTCAGGTTGTGAACCAGCTGGCCGTCATGCTGCGTGACCGCGAGGGCGTGCGCGATCCCTTCGCCACCATCGTCGCGCTGGGTGAAATG
>JBGGMV010000117.1:0-11390 GCA_041287865.1 Alphaproteobacteria bacterium
GGCGGTCGACCATATCTGCCTGTTCAGCACGCCGGAACAATTGCAAAAACTGTTCCTCGACTGCGGGCTGAAGATCAAGAAGCAATTGATACGCCCCTATGAAGGCAAAACGGTCGAGGAAAGCCTGGCCGAGCTGCTGCCCATCAACGTCGCCTATTCGCTGGAAAAAGTATGAAGCTGACAGGCCTCAAATTCCATCACCTGGGCCTTGCCGTGCGCAACGACAAGGAGGCGCTCACAATGCTGGACGCGCTCGGCTACACGCCGCACGAACGCGTTTTCGACCCGCACCAGAACGTTTATGTGCGCCTGTGCACCGCAGAGGGCCAGCCGGCCATCGAGATCGTGCAGCCGGGCGAAACCGACAAAAGCCCCATCGACCCGCTGATCAGCAAATACAACGAGCTGATCTATCACACCTGCTATGAAACGCCCGACCTGGCGACGACGCTGCAAGAAATCGAGGGATCGGGGCTGCGCTATATGACGATAGCCGAACGCAAGCCCGCCGCGCTATTTGGCGGCAGGCATGTGTCGTTCCACAAGGTCTTCGGCTGGGGCATTCTCGAACTGCTGGAAAGGAGCTGACCATGGCACGCACCGAAAACGCGCCGCAACCGAAATTCCTGAAAGACTATAAAAAACCCGATTTCAGTATCGGCAACGTGAGCCTGCTGTTCGACATATACAACGGCCGCACCATTGTCACTGCGAAAACGGTTTTCGAACGCACCAACAAGGACGCGAAAAACCTAGTGCTCGACGGACAGGATCTTGTGCTCAAGGGCCTGTCGCTGGATGGCGAAGCGCTGTCGCAAAACCGCTATACGGTCGATGACACCTCGCTGACCGTGCTCGATGTGCCGGACAGCTTCACGCTGGAAACCGTGACGGAAATCTATCCCGAGAAGAACACGGCACTTGAGGGGTTATACAGCTCCAGCGGCAATTACTGCACGCAGATGGAACCCGAAGGTTTCCGCAAGGTCACCTACTACCTCGACCGTTCAGACGTGATGACGACCTTCGTCACGCGCATACAGGCCGACAAGAAAGCCTGCCCCGTGCTGCTGTCGAACGGCAATTGCATCGAAAAAGGGGACCTGCCGGGCGGGCGGCATTTCGCGGTATGGGATGATCCTTTCCACAAGCCTTGCTACCTTTTCGCGCTCGTGGCGGGCGACCTTGCGCATATCCACGACACCTTCCGCACCTCGTCGGGCAAGAACGTCGATCTTTACATCTACGTCAACCACGGCAACGAAGACAAATGCGCGCATGCCATGCAGTCGCTGAAACATTCGATGAAGTGGGACGAGGATAAATACGGCCGCGAATACGACCTGAACATCTTCAACATCGTCGCCGTGAACGATTTCAATTTCGGCGCGATGGAGAACAAGAGCCTTAACATCTTCAACTCGAAACTCATCCTCGCCAAGCCGGAAACGGCGACCGACGGCGATTACATGGCGATCGAGAGCGTCGTGGCGCATGAATATTTCCACAACTGGACAGGCAACCGCATCACCTGCCGCGACTGGTTCCAGCTGAGCCTCAAGGAAGGCTTGACCGTCTTCCGCGACCAGTGCTTCAGCAGCGACATGAATTCGCCCGATGTCTCGCGCATCGACGACGTCGAAGGCCTGCGCAACGCGCAGTTCGCCGAAGACGCAAGCCCCATGGCGCACCCCATCCGCCCCGACAACTATATCGAGATCAACAATTTCTATACCGCGACGGTCTACGAAAAAGGCGCGGAAGTCATCCGCATGATGCATACGCTGCTCGGCCCCGAAAATTACCGCAAGGGCACGGATCTGTATTTCGAGCGCCACGATGGCCAGGCCGTCACCTGCGACGATTTCGTGCAGGCATTGCAGGATGCATCGGGCTTTGACCTCTCCCAATTCCGCCTCTGGTATTCGCAGGCCGGCACGCCAAAACTGCAGGCCACGACGGCCTATGACGCCGATGCGAAAAAATTCACCCTGACGCTGGAACAGCACACGCCCGACACGCCCGGCCAGACGAAGAAAAAGCCGATGCTGATCCCCGTCTCGACCGGCCTGCTGGGCAAGAACGGCCGCGACCTGCTGCCCGAAAAAACGCGCGTGCTGCAGCTGAAAGAAACGAAGCAGCGCTTCACCTTCGACAATATCGCGGAAAAACCCGTGCCCTCGATCCTGCGCGGTTTCTCCGCCCCCGTGACGCTGACAAGCGACCTGACCGACGGCGACCTGCTGTTCCTGATGGCGAACGACAGTGACGGTTTCAACCGCTGGGACGCCGGGCAGACTTACCTGCAGCGCCTTGTCCTCGGCATGGCCGCCGGCCGCGTGAAGGAAGTGCCACAGGCCTGCCTCGACGCCTTCGGCGCGCTGCTCGACGACAAAAAGTCGGACAGGGCCCTGCTGGCAAAGGCGCTCTCCCTGCCCTCCGAAAATTACCTCGCGCAGCTGATGGAGGTCGTCGACGTCGACGGCCTGTACAACGCGCGCAAGGGCCTGATGGCCATCATCGGCCGCGCGCATTACAACCCGTTCCGCCACGTCTTCGACGACAACATGGACAACGGCGCCTATAGCGCGCTGCCCATCCCGATCGGCAAGCGCAGGCTGAAAAGCGCGGCGCTGCGCTACCTGCAGGCCGCCAACGAGGCCGAGGCCGTCAGCCTCGCCGCGCAGCAATACCGCGTCGCAAAGAACATGACGGATAAAGTCACCTCGCTGGCCGTGCTCAGCGACAGCCAGTCGCCCGAGCGCGACGCCGCCTTCGCCGATTTCTACGGCGCCTGGAAGGGCGATCCGCTGGTGCTGGACAAATGGTTCAGCCTGCAGGCGATCGCCGACAGGCAGGATTGCGTCGAAATGGTCACGCAGCTGACCGGCCACGCCGACTTCACCTACAAAAACCCCAACCGCCTGCGCGCGCTGCTGGGCAGTTTCAGCAACGGCAACCAGAAGTGGTTCCACCGCAACGACGGCGCGGGTTACAGGCTGCTGGCCGATACGATTATCAAGGTCAATGGCATCAACCCTTCTACTGCCGCCCGGCTGCTGACGCCGCTGCGCCAGTGGCGGCGTTATGACACCTTGCGCAAGAGCTTGATGGAAAACGAACTAAAGCGCATACTGTCCGAGAAAGGCATCTCTAATGATGTCTATGAAATCGCCTCCAAGAGCCTGAGCTGATGCCCGATGGCCGACAAGAAACTGATAGATAAGTGCCGGATCTGCCAGAAAGCCTTCTTTCCCTTCCCGATGGGAGAAAAGAACGGCTATCTGCTTGAATCCTGCCGTGCCTGTGGTTCTGTCATGACGCGGCCGTGGGTGACGCAGGAAAACCTCGACAAGTTCTTTGGCGAGGTACAGCCCGTCGCCACCCACCTGATCGAGCCTGACATCGAAATCGCCATCAACGAAGGCCTCATTGCCAAGGCCTGCCCGGGCGAGCCGGCGGGCAAACGGTTCCTGGATATCGCCAGCCGGCAGGGCTACGCCGTCATGGCGGCGAAGAACTTGGGTATGCAGCCGCTGGGCATATCCTCGCACGAGTTTTTCACCAAATTCGCGCAGGAAGTCTATTCGCCCGACCTTTTCAAGCATATCAGCCTGCAGGATTATGCCGCCTCCGACCCGCCCAAGGCTGATTTTATCCTTGCGCAGGAAACCTTTACCGAACAGCCCGATATCGAGAGTTATATGGCCGCCCTGTCGCGGGTTCTGGCGCCTAACGGCGTGATATATATCGAAGAAGCCGACGGCAACAGCTTCAACCTGCCCAAGCGCTTTTCCGAATGGGCCTATGCCGAGCCGCCGCTGAACTTCGTCTATTATTCCAAGAAAGGCCTGACGGCCGTGCTCAACCGCCATGGCCTTGCGGTACAGAAAATGTTCTTTACTTGGAAACCCATGATGCGCATGGTTGTCGTCAAACAGTAAACCTGCTGACGCGGATACCCATGGCTAAAGCCTCACGCCCCGATTTCACCTTTGAAGACGCCTATCAAGGCCTCGTCTGCGGCATTGACGAGGTCGGTCGCGGGCCTCTCGCGGGCCCTGTGGTGGCCGCTGCCGTCATCATCGACCGCGCCCGCATGCCGCAAAAAATCCTCGATGCGATCAATGACAGCAAGAAACTAAGCGCTGAAAAAAGAGAATATTTATTCAAGCATTTACATGACTATTCTCATGTATCGCTTGCGGAATGCGACGCGCGAGAGATCGATGCGATCAACATCCTGCAAGCCTCTCTGATGGCCATGCGGAAGGCTTTCGAGGGGCTGCGGAACCACGCGCCGGTGGCGGCGCTGGTGGATGGTAACCAGAACCCGAAAATCACCGGTTGCAGGGTGCAAACCATCGTCAAAGGCGACGCAAAAAGCCTTTCCATCGCCGCCGCGTCGATCGTCGCCAAGCATTACCGTGATCAGTTGATGTGCAAGTACGCGATCGAGTTTCCACATTACGGATGGGAGACGAACGCAGGTTACGGCACAGCGCAACACCTGAAAGCCATTGAAATCCATGGCATTACGCCGCTTCATCGCCTCAGCTTCGCGCCCATTGCTAATATGTAAGATAAAGAACGTTTCGTAAACGACTGAATCTTTTGATTCTTTTTTGAAGATTTTTGTTGACGCGGAATCAAGGATGAATCATGATTCTCCTATGAAGACGCTTGAAAAAAACGGGCTAAGGCCCTCAAAACACGCACTCCCCCGCAACGAAATTCTTGCCGGGGACTGCATTGCAAACATGAAATCGCTGCCGGCACGGTCGATCGACCTGATATTCGCCGACCCGCCCTATAACCTGCAGCTGGGTGGCGATCTTCACCGTCCCAACAATACCCGCGTTAACGGGGTGGAAGACGATTGGGACAAGTTCAGCAACTTCGCAGCCTATGACAAATTCAGCATCGCCTGGCTGACCGAAGCCCGCCGCCTGTTGAAAGACGATGGCGCGATGTGGGTCATCGGCTCCTACCACAACATTTTCCGTATTGGCGCGCAGCTTCAGGACCTCGGCTTCTGGATCCTGAACGACGTCATCTGGCGCAAGACGAACCCCATGCCCAACTTCCGTGGCCGCAGGTTCACCAATGCCCATGAAACGTTAATTTGGGCCGCCAAGTCCGAAAGCGCCAAGTACCGTTTTAACTACGACGCCATGAAGGCCCTGAACGAGGACCTCCAGATGCGCAGCGACTGGACCATCCCCCTCTGCACGGGCCCCGAACGCCTGAAAAAGGGCGACGGCCAGAAAGCCCATCCGACGCAGAAACCGGAAGCCCTGCTCCACCGCGTTATCCTCTCCTCGACCGATATCGGCGATGTCGTCCTCGACCCCTTCTTCGGCACCGGCACGACGGGCGCAGTGGCCAAGAAACTGGGCCGCGACTTCATCGGCCTCGAGCGCGAGGAAGATTACATTATCCACGCCAAGAAACGCATCGACGCCATCAAGACCGGCGACGAAGCGATGCTGAAACCCATCGAGAAGCGCGAAGAACCGCGCGTTCCCTTCGGGCAAGTCGTGGAACAAGGCCTGCTGGAACCCGGCACGGTGCTCTTCGACCATTCCCGCCGCTATTCGGCGCGCGTCAGGGCCGACGGCAACCTTGTCGCCCGCAACCATACCGGCGACCACAAGGGCTCGATCCACAAGGTCGGCGCCGCGCTTCAGGGACTGCCCTCCTGCAACGGCTGGACCTTCTGGCACTTCGAGAACAAAGGCAAAGTCTGGCCCATCGATGTGCTGCGCCAGGAAATCCGCTCGCAGATCGCGCCGCCAGTCACGCAATGAGCAATATCGTCCGCGCCCTCGCACCGCTACTGTCGGTCATCGCCATCTTGATGATCGTCGCGGGCGCGGCGCTGGCGGGCTGCTTCGGCTACGCGGCATGGCAAGTGCTCTATCATCCCGAGAAAGTCACCACCCTGACCTATATCCTCGGCAACATCTCAAGCCAGGCGGACATGCCCGCCCTCACCGCGACGCTGCCGACGGGACAGACGGCAGAATACCGCATTTCGCCCGCTATCAAGATGTTCGGCCTTGCTTATCTTTTCATCGCGGGCCTTGGCCTGCTGGTCAGCGTCGCGCGCTGCATGTCTGATATCGGCGTGCATATCATTAAAGTGCTGGCGCCTGCGCCCGCCGCCGTGAAGAAAAAACCCGCGCCTGTCGCAGCGCCCGTTGCGCCGCCTGCGGCTTTATAGAAGTTTCATCTCCGCAACTAAAGGGCGCCGGACCCCAAACCGGCGCCCTCATTTTTTGTCGTCAGCTTTGTTTTTGCGCGGTTTTTCAGCTGTTTTCGCGTGATTGTCACAGCATTGTAACGGGAACGTAACAGGAACCCCCTGCCGCAAAACTGCATTGGCCACCTGAGAGGTTATTGTTTTTAACGCATAGGTGACCATATGAAACGCAAGCAATTATTTATGTCGGTGACAGCGGCGGCTCTTTGCGCTGCTTTCATTTTCAACAGCAACCCTGCGCAAGCGCAGCAGGCTGAAGTGGGCTCCATCGCCTACCTTCCCTCGGCCTCGATCTACCAGATCGAACCGGCAGCGGGCGGCGACGTACAGGCCTCGATCGAAAAAGATCGCAGGCATTGGGCGCGCTTCTTCGAATACGAACACCGCGAACACTGCCAGTCCTATGTTCCGCCCCCCGCAGGCTGGACGTTCAAGAACTGCCAGCTGGAACGCGTAGGCGCGATGCAGGTGTCGCAGACCGTGACACAGATCGAGCCCGCTGCGGGCCCGACGACAATCGTCGAGTCCTATGAACCGCGCCAGCACATGGTGTACTTCAACTTCGACCGTGACGATATCCGGCCCAGCGAGCAGCAGACCATCATCACTGCCGCCAGCGACATCCTCAACAGCCGCGCTTCGCTCGTGACTGTCGACGGCCACGCTGACGCCGCCGGCTCCAACGCCTACAACATGGACCTGTCGGCACGCCGTGCCCAGACCATCGAGAATGCGCTGGTCGCCAATGGCGTGAACCGCAGCATTATCGAAACCAAGCACCATGGCGAGGAAAACCTTGCTGTTCAAACACCTGACGGGGTGCCCGAACAGGCCAACCGCCGCGCCAGCATAATTTTTGTGCCGACGGTTGGAACTAACCGCGACCTCAACATGTAGGTAGAGTTGAATGCAGTATGATTTATTTTAATGCTGCAATCATGGACCGGGAAGGGTGTCAAAACCCTTCCCCGGTCTTTCCCTCCCTGCCCTGGGGGAAAGAAAGACCGAATATTACGGGACTGGAATATTTACAGAACGAATTTAGTTGAATGCAGTATTTCGATGCTGCAATCATAGGCCGGGAAGGGCGTCAAAACCCTTCCCGGTCTTATATTTTTTCCATTATCAGCTGAATGCCTTGCCGTTATCGGGATACGGTGCCGCAGCAGCGGCCTGCTTGTTATAGGCCTGCGCGATGAATTGCTCGCGGGTCATGCCCAGCTGCTGCAAGGCCTGCGTCAGCGTGGGCAGCTGGTCGGCGTCGGTGATGCCGCATTGCTTGTTTATATCGTCCAGTTTTTCCTGCGTTTGTTTCAGCAGCACGGGTTTTTCAAGGAATTCGGGAAGCACGACGCCATCCCTGCCGAAAACATTGGGGCCGCAGGAAGCGCCGATCGCCGCGATGTCCTCCGGCTCCAGCCGCACATAGATATGGCCTGTCTCGTTGCAGGATTTACGTTTGATCACGCCGCCTTGATAATTTCTGAGCGCCTGATCCTGGATGTTATGCTTGAAGCGGTATTCGGCGTTGGCATTATCCCAATAAAAACTCTTGCCCAAAGACTGCCGCGCGGCCGAGATGAGCGCATCCTGCACATTGCCGGCCGCTTCCCTGATAGCGTCGAATTCCTCCGCCGACACGGCGTCGCCCTTAGTTGACTCGCAGATATCGGGCAGGAATACAGCCAGCATGGAATTGAAGAAAGCCTGCTTGGTATAGGCGTCCTGCTCGCAGCGCTCCTCCAGCGTCACCCAGTCGCGCGGGCAGATGATGATTTTCGTGTCGGGGTTGAAGGGGCTGGCGTGCAGGGCCGCAGATTTCATTTTCTGCAAAGCATGGGTAGTTTCATGCACCATGGCGGAAAACAGCTTGGCGATGCTCTCCTCCGCGCCCGGGCCATAGGTAATTTCGTTCACGAAGCCGCGCGGCTTGTACGAGAAGGAGCAATAATCGGCAAGGCAGGAGCTGAAGAAAATGTCGATCTTCTGCTTGACGCCCGACTGCGCCGCAAGGTCGAGGAACTGGCGGCCGATATCTTTCAGCTCGGGATCCTCGATCTTTCCGATCCAATCGCGGGCGGTCGTGAGCGCATTTTCAAGGAAAGCCTCACGCGCCTTTTTGTGGGCGGCCGACTGCTCCCTGAAGGATCGTTTCAAGCTTTCTTTATCGCTGCTATCCACAAAATCACCCGTTAACCGCAGTGCCCTGATAGGTCGTAAGCTGTTGTTGTGATTATATAGTTATACAGCCAATTCCATAATTTATCTATGGCAATTGTATGATTTCAATGAAATCAACGGGATAGATTACTTGATCGTCACGCTCGTCAGGTACTTGGTCATGTCGTAGTCGAGGAAGATGTCGACGTTGGTGACCTCACCCTTGAGAAAGACGTTGGTGATGCGATCGCGCGGGCCGGTGGCGCGATCGATACCCATGACGCGTACGCGGATGCGCAGGTACAGGCGGCGGTCATTGTTTTTCTGCTGCGTCATGCGGTCGAGCAGCGCCTTGGCTTCATCAACCGGCAGCTTCAGGCGATCGATGGTCAGCGGCTGGTTCAGCTGGAACGTGTAGTTGCCGGGGAATATCGCCGACGGCGTCAGGTCATGGCACAGCCTGCGCACTCTGGGCTCTTCCCCTGTCGTGCCGCCCCAGGCGTCGTAAAGGATCATCGAGCCGACGCGCGTCATGGCGCTTTGCTTACCAAGCGGGAAATCCTGCGTCTCGAAGTTATAGCGGTCGAGATAGAGCGTGCCGCTCATCTGGTACTGGATGCGGTAGTATTCTTTTTTCGAGCCGATGCGGTTGACGATCTGCTGGCGGATCTTGTTCCACTCGAAGTCGTTCTTGTACTTGTCGTAGTAAAGGCCGCAGTACATCAGCTTCGCATATTCGTCGGCAATTTTCGGGTTCTGGATGTCGAGACCGCCCATCATGATGAGCATCTGCCCGAGTTCGCGGAACGTGGGAATGGCAAAGGCCTCGCCCTTGTCGCCGCCGACAACGGCCGCGCGCGTGGGCGCCGGGTTCACAGCGACGACCCCCAGCAACAGCAATCCCAAAAAGGCAAAAACGAATCTCATCTGATCAAATCCCCGAAAATCTCTGTCCTGCCAGCATTTTAACCTTAGGACAGTCCAGACTCAAGCACGTTTGGCGCTGGCCAGCTTCACCGCTTTCTTCATCAGCGTGGGAAGCGCGTAATCGTCGAGTTTTGCATGGGTAATCCATACGCCCTCCGGCGGCTTTTTATTTTTCGTATATGCACCGGTCCAGATTTCCAAAACAAGGTCGAAGTGCGTGAAAGTATGCCGCACCTCTACCTGCAGCGATTGAAGGCGCGTAAAGGCCGCCGGCGGTTTCAGCGCCGCAACGCCGCCTTTCTCACCGATCCAGTCGGTGGTGGGCAGCTGGTACATGCCTTCGTAAAGCCCCTTCCCTGCGCGCTTGTGGATCAAAAACTGGCCTTTGGCGTCGCTGATCCAGAACACCTTGCCGTAGCGCACGGGCCTTGCGGCCTTTGGCAGTTTGCGCGGCAGTTCTTCGGCGATGCCTTTTTTACGCGCGGCACATTCCTCGCGCCACGGGCAGAGGCCGCATTTCGGATTGCGCGGCGTGCAGACGGTGGCGCCCAGTTCCATGAAGGCTTGAGTGAAGTCGCCGGGGCTGGGGTTGTCTTTCGCCAGCTTCGCAGCGCCAGCGCGGATTTGTTCTTTTGATAGCGGCAGCGGTTCTTCGATGGCGAAGAACCGGCTGACCACGCGCTCCACGTTTCCATCCACCGCGACAGCGGGTTGATTGAAAGCGATCGAGGCAATCGCCGCCGCCGTATAGGGGCCGATGCCGGGCAGCTCCAGCAGCCCGTCCACCGTTTCGGGGAATGTGCCGCCGTGTTCAGTCGTGACCGCCACGGCGCATTTATGCAGGTTGCGCGCGCGGGCGTAATAACCAAGCCCCGCCCATGCCGCCAGCACATCATCCAATTTCGCTTTCGCGAGGTCTTTGATCGTCGGCCAGCGATCGATGAATTTCATGAAGTAAGGCCCGACCGTCACCACCGTCGTCTGCTGCAACATAATTTCCGACAGCCAGACATGATAAGGATCAGGCCGCCTCCCCTTCGTCGCCCGCCACGGCATCACGCGCTGGTGACGGAGGAACCAGTCGAGGAGAGAGGTTTGGAGTCCTCGTATTTCGGCGCCTTTTAACGACTTATTTTGCATTTCGTGCATCCAAGCAGCCGCGAGATATTTCCGCCATAGCAGCGAAATACGGCCCCTCTCTCTGCAGGAGAATCGCATCTGCAGGTTTAAGGGAATCTGTTCGCTCGACAAACGCCCGCGCAGTTTCCTCAACAGGAATTCTAAAACACGCTAATTCACGGTTGAGCCGTTTTAATATACCGCCAACTATCTCGTTACGCTCATCTGCGCATTTCTCGTTCGACGAATATTTAGGCGGTTCATGCAATTCTACGGCATAGCCAATCCACGCCCCGCTAATTACCGCCTTGCAAAAAGACCTGTTGTTTGGCTTCTTGAAATCCTGCGCCTTGCATGATGAGTATAAGGCATAAGTGTCGTGCCATTTCGGACCTTTTATCCAAGGACCGTCTTTAGACAGTTCAGGAAATGGCCCAAATATGGTTTTAGATCTTGGAAAATTTGAAATGATAGACGAGGCCATCATCAATTCATCGTCATCAAGAAGAATATTCTCTAATCCAGGCAGCGAGAGATTTTCCTTCTCGACAAATTCTACATACTTAGCCGCAACATCTTTGATACTGACACCGGCTAATCTCCCCATCATGCTTATATCTGCAAGCGCCGCTTTCATTTCAGGGGCACATGGCATTGAATTGTGGAAGATTGCCCACAAGGCCATCGAAGACGAATAAAAGGCGCTTCGCAAGACCGCCGCGCAATACGTGTTTTCAAATTTTTCTTTTTTAAGCCCGTCGCGGCAGTCCTGATAAAGAATAGAATCCAGCGGAGATATTTTTGTGTCAGGCGACACTGATTGCTGCCCGACTGATGGTCGGGGCAGACACAGGCACAAAAGAACGGCCAATAAAATTGCCTTGTTTTTCATTAGTGCCTGTCTCGAAACCCTATGGAC
>JBGGMV010000118.1:0-11104 GCA_041287865.1 Alphaproteobacteria bacterium
CGACGTGACAGCCGTCAACGACGCGCCCGCAGGTGCCAACACGACCGTCACCACGCTGGAAGACACGGCCTATACATTCACCGCCGCCAACTTCGGCTTCACCGATGCGAATGACCCGACGGCCGGCCATACGCTCTCGGCCGTCACGATCAGCACGCTCGCCACCAACGGCACGATCCTGCTGAACGGCGTCGCGGTGACCGCCGGACAATCTGTTACCATTGCAGACATCAACTCGGGTCTCCTGACCTTCGCGCCCGCCGCGAACGCGAACGGCGCGGCCTATGCCCAGTTCACCTTCGCCGTGCAGGACAGCGGCGGCACTGCCAACGGCGGCGTCGACACCGACCAGACACCCAACACGATGACCATCTCCGTCACCGCCGTCAACGACGCGCCCGCGGGCACCGATACGACCGTCACGGTGAACGAAGATAACACCTTCACCTTCACGACCGCCAACTTCGGCTTCACCGACACCTCCGACAGCCCCGCCAACACGCTGTCCTCCGTCGTCATCACCACGCTGCCGGTCAACGGCGCGCTCACCCTGAACGGCGTCGCGGTCACCGCCGGCCAGTCGATCACTGCGGCCAACATCACCAGCGGCCAGCTCCGCTTCGCGCCCGCCGCCAACGCCAACGGCGCCGCTTACGCCAACTTCACCTTCCAGGTGCGCGACGGCGGCGGCACGGCCAACGGCGGCGTCGACCTCGATGCTTCGCCCAACACCATGACCATCGACGTGACTTCGGTCAACGACGCGCCCGCCGGCACCAACAACACCGTCACGACCCTTGAAGACACGGCCCATGTGTTCACCGCCGCCCAGTTCGGCTTCTCGGACGTCAACGACACGCCCGCCAATACGCTGATCGCGGTTCGCATCTCGGCCCTTCCCGCCGCAGGCTCGCTCCGCCTGAACGGCATTGCGGTCACCGCCGGCCAGTTCGTCACGCTGGCCGACATCAACGCCGGCCTGCTGACCTTCAGCCCGGCGCTCAACGCCAACGGCGCATCCTACGCCAGCTTCACCTTCCAGGTACAGGACTCGGGCGGCACATCAAGCGGCGGCGTCGACCTCGACCAGTCGGCCAACACCATGACCATCAACGTCACCGCCGTCGACGACGCGCCGGTTGCCGGTGCGAATACGGGCCTGACGGTCGGTGAAGGCGCTACGGCGACCATCACGACCACGATGCTGACGACCACGGATGTGGATACGGCAGCGGCCAGCGTGATTTACACAGTGACCTCGACAGTCACCAACGGCCGCCTCGAACTTTCGACCGCAGCGGGTGTGGCGATCACGACCTTTACGCAGGCAGACCTTGCCGCGAACCGCGTGCGTTACGTGCATAACGGCACTGAAACCACGACGGACAGCTTCACTTTTACTGTTACCGACGGCACCGCGACGCTGGCGGCTGCCACCTTTAACGTCACGATCACGCCGGTCAACGACCCGCCGGTGATCAGCGCCAATAGCACGCTGACGGTGCTGGAAGGCGGTACGACCGCCATCACCACCGCGCAGCTGAGCGCGACCGACCCCGATACGCTGAATACGGCGCTGGTTTATACCGTTACCACCGTGCCGCTGCATGGCCGCGTTGAACTGTCGAGCAACCCGGGCGTGGCGGTCACCAGCTTTACGCAGGCCGATATCGTCGCCGGCATCGTGCAGTTCGTGCATGACGGCAGCGAAGCGCCGACCGACACCTTCCGCTTCTCGCTCTCGGACGGGACCACGACCTTCCCGAACCTGACCTTCAACGTCGGCGTCACGCCGGTTGACGATGCGCCGGTCGTTTCCACCAATACGGGCGCGACGGTGAACGAGGGTTCGACCACCACCATCACCACCTCGATGCTTTCCTCGACCGATCCCGATACGGCGGCGGGCAGCGTGCTTTACACCGTCACATCGACCGTGCTGAACGGCCGCCTTGAGCTGTCGACCGCGCCGGGTGTGGCGATTACGACCTTCACGCAGGCAGACCTTGCCGCGGGCCTTGTGCGCTACGTGCATGACGGTTCGGAAACGCTGGCCGACAGCTTTACCTTCACCGTGCAGGACGGCACGACGACGCTGGCGGCAGCAGGCTTCAACATCATCGTCACGCCGGTCAACGATCCACCGGTCGTGACCGTGAACACGCCCGCGAACCTGAACGAAGGCGCATCAACCATCATCGACACCACGTTCCTGTCGGCGACCGATATCGACAGCGCGATCCCGACGCTGACCTACACCCTCACCAGCAACCCGCTGCATGGCCGCCTTGAACTCACCACCAACGCCGGCGTTGCCATCACGAGTTTCACGCAGGCAGACCTTGCCGCCGGCATCGTGCGCTACGTGCATAACGGCGACGAGCAGGCGACAGACCGCTTCCGCTTCACCGTCGGCGACGGGCAGGATGCTTCGGCCATCACGCAGTTCGACATTACCGTCAACCCCGTCAACGACCCGCCGTCGGACATCTTCCTGACGCGCCCGGGCTTCCCGCAGGGCCTGCCGGTCGGCGTCGTCTTTACCGATATCCGCACGGTCGACCCCGACAATACCAACGCTTCGCTGACGTATACGATCATCGGCTCGCCCTCCATCTTCCAGCTGGTCGGCGGCGACAAGCTGGCGCTGACCTCGTCGCCGAACCCGCAGACCGACCCGCGCGTCTATACCATCCGCGTGCGCGTTGATGACGGCATGTACCAGTTCGAAAAAGACCTGACCATCGTCATGACCGACGGCGGCTATATCCCGCCCTATGTTCCGCCTGATGGCGACGGCGGCGGCGGCAACGATATCCCGCAGGGCTGGAGCCCGGGCCATACGATGTACGAGCCCATCCACAACACGATGATGTCGATCCGCTACGGCGAGGTCATGACGAACGGCGACCCGACGATGGTTTCGACCTCGCCCCTGGTTTACGGCGGCATGCAGATCGACGCCTATTACGGCGACGGCCTCTTCAGCGAAGTCCTGCGCGAGGGCGCGATCTTCATGATCAACGACCTGGTCGAAAACGGCGCCTATGGCACGCAGCCCGCCTCTGCCAGCGCGCAGTTCGTGGCCGATGCGCTTGACGGCGCGGGCGAAGGCCCCGCCAAGCCCCCGATCGAGGAACAGCGCGTCCGCGAGCTGCAGGAAGGCGTGCAGGAGTGGATCGCCGAATACCGCCAGAACCCGCTGTTCCAGGCGCTTCTGGGCGGCCAGTCCGGCGACGATATCGAGCACAACCAGCTGGCGCAGCAAATGGCCAAGGATTTCGTCAAGAAAACCAGCCAGCAGCTTGATGAAGCGGCCAAGTACTATCAGGGCAAGCACACCAAGCTGATGGCCGCGCTCAACAAGAAGAAATAATCACACACTTGCTGCTTTTTGCACCACTTCCCCCAAGGGGGAAGTGTATAAAAAAAGAGGCCCCTCGGCCCCTTTGTCCTCTACGGCGAAGCGCCTTTCAGCGGCTTGACCCCGGCCTTCTGCAGCTTGCCTTCGGCTATTTCGCGCAGGATGGCGATGCCTTCGGCGTGCTTGTCGGGCGGTGGCGGCTCGGGCTCGGGTTCGGGCGCGGGCGGCGTGATTTTCTTCGAGGCCTGCAGCATCAGGCGCGTGAGGTCGATTTTCTCCTGCCCGTAAATCTTGCCGCCCTTCTCCATCTCGTGGAAGGGGAAGTTGTCTTTTTTATACCCGCAGGGTTTCAGCGGGTTCGCGCCCTTGGTCAGGTAATAGGCGGCCAGCGCCGCGTCGCCGTCCTTCACCGCGCGCATCAGCGGCGTATCGCCGCCGGGGGTATGCGTATCGACATCGGCGCCCGCGGCCAGCAGCAGCTCCATCGCCTTCGGGTTGAAATTCTCGTGCGCCCAGTGGATGGCGGGCCAGGGGTTGTTGGCGGTGCGCGGGCGCGTGGCGTTCACATTCGCGCCGGCCTCGATCGCCAGCTTTATCCAGCCGGGGCCGATTTCGTCGACGGGGATCTTGCCGGTGAATTTATCCTTCAGGCCGGGTCTGAAACGGATGCCCTCGAACAGCAGGTAATCGGGGTCCGCGCCCGATTCAAGCGCGAGCTTGATGGTTTCTGTATCGCGGCGGGACATTGCTGAGCGGAGGCTGTCGTTGAAAACGGATTTCGCGGTGGCAGTAAAATCAGGCGTTTTCGTCAATCAGACCTCTTTCTCTTGCTGTTAAAGCTGTGTATCCGGATTATAACCAACCTGAGCATAACGGTCAAATATTTGCCATAATGCAGCAATTAAGGCCTTACAAAGCTTAAAACATTGCCGCCCGTCTGTGGCGGCGTTATAGCTTGAATATGACCCTCCCCACGCGAAAAACCGCGCCCAATACCGACGCCCTGCGCATCCTCGAGCAGGTCTACGGCTACGCGAGCTTTCGCGGCCAGCAGGAAGACGTGATCGGCCATGTGACGGCGGGCGGCCATGCCTTCGTGCTGATGCCGACGGGCGGCGGCAAATCGCTTTGCTATCAGATACCGTCGCTGATCCGCAAGGGCGTGGGCGTGATCGTCTCGCCGCTGATCGCGCTGATGCAGAACCAGGTCGATGCGCTGAAGGAACTGGGCGTGCGCGCCGTAGCCATCAATTCCGCGACGCAGGAAAACGCGCAGGCGCGCGTGGCGATACTGGAGGGCGAGATCGATCTGGTTTACGTGGCACCGGAACGCCTGCTGATGGACGATTTTCTGGCGCTGCTGGACGAAGCGGAAGTTGCCTTGTTCGCCATCGACGAAGCGCATTGCGTGTCGCAATGGGGCCATGATTTCCGCCCGCATTACAAGCAATTGTCGTTGCTGGCGGAGCGCTACCCGAATGTGCCGCGTATCGCCCTGACCGCCACCGCCGATGCGCCGACACGAAAAGACATCGTCGAATGCCTGAAACTGGGCGAGGGCAGAAGCTTTATCGCCGGTTTTGACCGCCCCAATATCCATTACACCATTGTGGTGAAAGAAAACGCGCGCCAACAGGTGTTGCGCTTTATCAAGGAAAACCATGCGGAAGACAGCGGCATTGTCTACTGCCTGTCGCGCAAGCTGACCGAGGATACGGCGGAATGGCTGTCGGGCGAAGGGTTCCGCGCGCTGCCCTACCACGCGGGATTGTCGGCAGAGGTGCGGGCGAAGAACCAGTCGGTCTTCCTGAAGGAAGAAAAAGTGATCATGGTCGCTACCATCGCCTTCGGCATGGGCATCGACAAGCCCGATGTGCGCTTTGTCGCGCATATGACGATCCCGAAAAATATCGAGGCTTACTATCAGGAAACCGGCCGCGCGGGACGCGACGGCATGCCCGCCAATGCGCTGATGGTCTATGGCGCGCAGGATGCGGCGATGCAGCGGAATTTCATCACTGAATCCGGCGCGCCCGACGCGCAGAAACGTATCGAGCACCAGAAGCTTAACGCGCTGCTTGGTTTGTGCGAGGCCGCGAGCTGCCGCAGGCAGGTGATCCTCGATTACTTCGGTGACAGCTGCAAGCCCTGCGGCAATTGCGATACGTGCCTGAACCCGCCCGAAACTTTCGACGGCACGGTGGCGGCGCAGAAAGCGCTGTCCTGCGTTTACCGGACGGGGATGCGCTTCGGCGTGGCTTACCTGACCGATGTGCTGATGGGCGAAACCACCGATCGCATTGTGCAATTCGGGCATGACAAGCAATCGACCTTCGGCATCGGCAAGGAACTGTCGAAACAGGAATGGCAGGCGGTATTCAGGCAGCTGGTTGCACTCAACTTTCTGCAGCCCGACCCCGACCACGGCGGCATGGCCATGACGGAGCAGGGGCAGGCATTTTTGCGCGACAAGAAAACCGTGCTGCTGCGCAAAAAGGATAGCGAACGCGTCCGCCGCGCGAAAAACGCGCTGGGGATGAAGGATGCCGCCGTATTGCCCGAAGGCGCCGGCGAGCTGCTGCGCGCGCTGAAAGCAAAGCGCAAGGAACTGGCGCAGGCGGCAGGCGTGCCGCCCTATGTGATTTTCCATGATAAAACACTCATCGATATGGCCACGATAAAACCCCGCTCGCTCGACGAAATGAATCTCGTCCATGGCGTCGGCGACAGCAAGCTGCGCAAATACGGCAAGGTTTTTCTGGCGGTTGTGAAAGAGTATCTTTAGCATTAAACACTGTCATCCCAGCGAAAGCTGGGATCTCCCGCACGTAAGTGCGGCCTTTATAAACGTCGCGCTAAAGCGCGAGAGATGCCAGCTTTCGCTGGCATGACATTCTAGATTTATTTTTTCTGATTTCCGGTCTTCACCGGACACACTTATATCATTCTTTTATTTTGACAGATTTCGTCCCCGAAAAAACAAGTTTTTGTGAAACGCTTTGAAACGCTCTGAAACGCATAAGCCGGATCGCTGAATTTTTTCAGGTGGATATGCCATCTGAAATATGCGCGTTTTAGCATGGTTTTTGTGGGGTATTTTGCACCATGAAACGCTCTGAAACGCTTTGAAACGCGCATGGTTAACGGGTTGAGTCGCGCCAGTGATTTCAGGTACTTGCAGCGGCGCAATTTATTAATAACGCAGGGCGTTGCAAGCGCTTGTAATCAAAACAAGAATAGAGGCGGCTTATTTTGCCTGCTGCGCGCGGTATTTTTCCAGCTCGACATAGAGCCAGGGGCCAAGCTCCTCTTTCTTCCCGTCGGCCAGCACCACGTAATAGGGCTGGTTGGTCATGGAACTGCGCGAGGCGACATGGGTGATGAATTCATCGGCGGTCGAAAGCTTGTTGCGGGCATATTTCAGCTTTGTTTCCATGTGGTCGGCGGCATCATGGGCGGCATAGGACTGGCCGTTCCGGATAAATTGCAGGCCGGATTCACGCACATGCTGGATCAGGTGGGTGATCGCGAGGCTTTCGGCGGTATCGGGCGCTGCATGGCCGTGGGCGGGCAGGAAAGTTAAAAAAGCGCAGGCGAATAACAGGGCGATGAACTTCATTTTATTTCTCCGTTCCGGGCCCTGTAAAACTTTATTCGACTGCCGTCGCCGCCGCCGAGGTCGCGGTCAGCACGCAATCGAACTTGTTTTTCGACAGCGCTTCGGTCGCTTCATCGGCGGTCATGCCCGATTTCAGCGAGGGGCAGTAGAGGAGCTTCAGCAGTAAACGGTCGTATTTCAGGTACTTCTGATAGGCCGAAAGGTCGGGGTCGAGGTTCTGGCGGAAATTGGCGTTCCAGTCCGTTAAAACACTCGTCGTTTCCTTCATCGCCGACACGCCGGGCAGGCCCATCGACCGCATCAGGCATTCCGTCACCATCGCCTTGACGACGCCCTCCGGATAGCCGGGATAGATCTTGCACACCGCCATGCCGAGCGCGCCGGTGTAATGCGGCAGCAGATAGCCGTCGGGCTGGTAATCCATGTCCTCGCTGAAGGGCACGCCGCCCCAGAACTGGTATTCGTTGTCGAGGATGTTCCAGTCGCCGGCGGGCGGGGCGTGGGCGTCGCGGCGGGTCATTTTAAAGCCGACGGTGCGCACCGGCACGATGCGGATGCGGGCGAATTCATGCGTGTATTCGCGGGGATCGCCGGGCGGAATAAACGTCACTTTCTTGCCGGTCATTTTCTGCAGGGTCGGGATCAGCGGGCGTATCTGCTGCTCGATCTGGTACCAGGAATTGAAAAGTTCCTGCGAAAAAACCGACACGGGCGGGCGTTCGCCCGGATATTCGCGCGTTTTCGGCTGCGGCGGCCAGTCGATGCCGATGGTGATTTCCTTGCCTTCCCAGCGGTGTAAGCGGCAGGGCAGCGGCCAGCCCTTGTCGCCCGGCACCATGAAGGGACGCCACCAGCTGCCCTCGTCGCCGGCGTTGCCGCCGACATAGGAAGGGGCTGCGGCGACGGCTTCGTCGTCGCATTTGCGCGTGTCGTCGTTGTTCCATTTGGCGGCGGTGAAGGCGGTGCGCTTGAAATCGTCCAGCGTCTTGTTTTCGCTGAACATCGTCATCTGGAACATCATCACGCCGTCAACCTCGGGACGCGTGGAAACCCACAGATAAAGGGCCAGCAGCGCCACGATGATGTAGCCCGCGGTTTTCTTCTGCGATTCAGTTATCTTGAATTTGATATCGGGTTTTTTAAAGGCCATCGCGGCGCTTTCAGTACAAAATCGTTATTCTTTATCCAGCGCGCGGCGGGCGAGTTTTTCGATCTCGCGGGCGACGAGTTTTTCAATGATTCCAGGCAGGTTTTTATCGATCCAGACCTTGATCATCGGATGCATGATTTCGCGCGCCATATCCTCCAGCGTCACGTTGCCGGGGCGGCCGGGCAGTTCGCGCTCGACGGCGATATTCTGCGCCATGATCCGCGCCATCATGGAGACCGCTTTTTCGGCCGTCATATCAGACATTAACGGGTCGTCTTCCATGGCATCCTCCAGCACGATGCGCGGCTTCGGTTTATCCTGTGGCGCAGTTTCGGGCGTTTCAATCTTGTCGGTCAATTCCAGCACGGCGTCGGTCATGCCGATGTCGGGCGCCGCCGCTTGCGGGGAAAGGTTCAGCGCCACATCAGCGGCGGGCTTGGCCGCTTGCGGCATCGTCATGGTCTGCGCGGCTTGTTTCGCGGGCGTAGGCGCGCCCTTGAGCACGGTTTCCGCCGCGGGTTTTGCGGCCGGTTTTTGCTGGCCTTCGGCCACGGGCGTGCCATCTTCGGAAATAATCTGGCGGATAGATTCCAGAATTTCCTCGATTGATGGTTCCTGCTCTGTCTTGATCTCTGCCATTATGGGTTCATTCTAACAAAAAACTGTTGAATATAAAAGTTTTAGGGGATTCTTCTCCCGAAAGCGAGTCCGAAGCATTATTCCTCCATCTCCACTTTCGTGCCGAACCACTTGTTCTTCACCTTCTGGAAATTCTTTGTAGGGTCGTAGAGCGGCGCGGCAAGGCCGAGTTCCTGCGCGGTAAGCCTTCCGGTGGCCGCCAGAAGGCCATAGGCGGCCAGCTGCGCATCGTGGTCGGCGATGGCCTGCGCCACGCGGGCGTTGCGGTATTCCTGTTCGGCGTCCAGCAGGTCGAGCGTGGTGCGGGAGCCGTATTCGGCCTCCGCCTTGACGTTTTTGCGGGCGAGACCCGAGGCTTTGACCTCGGCCGCGCGGGCTTCGGCCTGCGCACGGGCGGAAACGAGGGCCGACCAGGCGTCGGTGACGGCCTGTTTCACTTCGCGTTCGGCCTGGCGAATTTGAATGCGGCGCTGGGATTCAACCTGCCGCGACTGGCGGATGCGGGACGCGGTGGAGCCACCCGAGTAAAGGGGCAGGGTGGCGCGGAGCGTCACGGCGGCGCCGGTCGACTGGTCGTTGCCGCTGCCGGTAGGGTCGTAGGTATGGTCGAGACCGCCCGAGACGCCGACCTGCGGGTAAAGCTCGCCCTGTATAGAGCGCGTGGTGGCGGCGGCGGCCTGTTCGGAATACTGGGTAAAGATGATGACGGGGTTCAGGCGATCGCCAACCTCCAGCGCTTCATCGAGCGTGGCGGGCAGGGCGAGTTTCGCGCCCGGGCGTTTCAGCTTCTCGGCGGTCAGGCCCGATACCTTTTCGAAGGCCGCGCGGGAGGACTTCAGGAAGCCTTCCGCGGCCACGCGTTCTGCCGTCGCCTGCGCATGGCGGGATTCAGCCTGTGACACGTCGGTACGGGTGATATCGCCGAGGCGCAGACGTTCGCGCGCTTCTTTAAGACGCTGGCTTAACACCTCGGTATTGTTGCGGTTTGAGTTTAAAATCTCTTGGTCGCGCAATACGTCCAGATAGGCCTTCACGGCCTCCAGCAGCACTTGTTGTTCTTTTGAATGAAGCAGCGCGCGCTGTGCCTTGATAACGTTGGAGGAAGCGCGCATATCGGCCAGGGTCGAGCCGCCGCTGTAGATCGACTGCTCCAGCCCCAGCGCGACGCCCTTCGGGTCGGCGTGGCTGTCGGAATTGTCGCCATTATCATGCGAGCTGCTGACGGCAGCCTCGGCCGTCACGACGGGGCGGAAGCCCGAGAAGGCCTGCGCATAGGTTTCGTCCACCGCGCGGAGTTCGGCGCGGGCGGCCTGCAATTCGGGGTTACGGGAATAAACTTCGGCCAGCACTTCGTCAATCAGCAGCGCCTTTTCGTCGGCGACTTCGGCCGTTCTTTCCTCGGAGTCCTTCAGTTTTGCTTTTTTCTTTTTCTTGATGGGCTTGGGCGGGGCCTCGATAACCACTTCCGGTTCGGGCGCGGCTTCGACTTTTTTCTCCTCGACCTTGGGTTCTTCAACCTTCAGCTCGACGGGCGGTTGTTCAACCTTCGGCTCCTCTACCTTCGGCTCCTGAGTAATAGTAATGCCGGTGGGAGGCTCGGGCGGCTGTTCGGGCAGCACTTCCGGTTCCGGAGACGGAGCGGGATCGCCTTTATCCTCCACCACCTTGTCGGGTTCGATGGCTGGGGCGGGATTGGCGGTCAGCTGGGTGAGCGCTTCGGCAATCGGCATATCCATGACATCGACGCGCGTGCCTGCGGCAAGCGCGGACGCGGAAACGCTGGCGGCAAGCACGGCCACCGCGATCAGGTTATAGCTTAGAAATTTTCTATACCCCATTAAAACGCAAAGGTTTTCTGCGCCTCAAATCCCTTCAGCGTGGGCGTGGCTGCGTTGAACAGCTCACGCGTCGTAAAGTTTTCCCCGCTGCGGGTGATGATAACCGCAGACCCCATATGCCCCCTTTCGGACAGTACTGTCACGAGCCTTCCCCCTTCGGCAAGCTGCGACAGGATTTTCTCCGGCACCGCAGGAACGGAGCCGTTGATAAAGATAACGTCATACGGCCCCTGTGCCGGATAACCTTCCTTCAAGTCTTTCTGGCGCACGACGACGGCGTTGCAGATGTCGAGATCGTGCAGCAGTTTGTCGGCCGCATCGGCCAGTTGTTCGTCGAATTCAAGACCCACGACCGTCGCGGCCAGGTGGCCCAGCACGGCGGTGGAATAACCGGTGTTGCAGCCGATATCGAGCACCAGATCATCCTTCGCCACCGCCGCCGCCTGTATCAGGCGCGCGATGATCACGGGTTCGCGCAAATAACGGCCATTGCC
>JBGGMV010000119.1:0-75274 GCA_041287865.1 Alphaproteobacteria bacterium
CTGATGGGCACCGGGTTTTTTGCAAGCCTGACTATGCTTTATGAATAAAAACCTGATTTTAAACGAAAAGGTGTGACAATGTTCGGAGACAACAAAAGACGCCCCGCTGAATCGCCCGCGCCGGAGCCTATTGCCACACCCGCCAAGAAAGAAACCGCATCCTGGGATGACGGCCTGACCGGCGCGAACCCCAAGCGCTCCAGCTACTTCACCAAGATGCGCTCCGAAGCCTACATGAACCACAACCTGGTCGAAAACTTCGTCGAATTCTGGGCGGCGATCCAGGTCGACGCGGCCTCCGACAAATGGCGCGTCATGCACTACATGGTCTATGACCTCGACAAGGCCGAAGGCAAATTCGTCTCCGAACAGGTGTCGAAGAACGACGTGCCCTTCGCCGAAGCCGTCGCCATGCTGGCTAAGCAGGAATACATCGCCGCCAAGATGATGACCCACAAGGAAGTCAACCTCGAGCAGGATTATCCCGCCGCGAAATTCCCCGAACTGAAAATCCACTTCTACGACCTCGAGCACTATAAAAAGGCCGCGAACATCGAAGGCCTTGCCTTCGACGAATACAACGCCGTTTACCGCCGCGTGGAAGGCATGATCACCGCGCAGGCGACTTTCAAGCGCACCGAAGTCGTGAAATCGATCCTCGCCGCCGAACAGGCCTCCGACAACCCGCTGGTGAAGGCGAAAATGGAAGCCGGCATCCTGACCGACCTGATGGTCACGGCCTCCGACCGCGCCGCGACGCTCGACAACATCCTGAAAATCGGCCAGGTGCTGAACACCATGGACGAATTCGCCTCGCAAGTCGGCGCTTTCTACCTCGCCATCCAGAAGGGCGTGAAGCGCGACGAGAAATTTGACCGCATCGAAGGCCTTAAGCCCGAGGAAAAGAACGCGGCCGTTACGCGTGCGCAAGGCTACCTGCCCGGCAACGTGACCGAGAACAACGCCTTCCCGAAAATCCTGGAAGAAATCCTGCCGAAAATGAACCAGCAGCTGCAGGCCGCCAAGCAGCTTGGCGTGCATGTCGAGCCCTTCCAGAAATTCACCGCCGAATGCGAAATTTACGCGAACCTGCTTTACGCGTCGCGCAACCGCGGCAAGCTGGAGATGGGCTTCGTCAACGTCAATAACACCGACGCGAACCTGATCACCGAAATCCGCGCCTCCGTCGACCGCGCCAACAAGAAATTCCTCGAGCTGGGCGGCACGAAGGAACAGATGGACAAGCTGCAGGCATGGGTCGCCGACACGAAAAAAGACCCCGTGCCGAACTGGCTGCCCGCTTTCCTCTCTCGCTATTACACCGAGCGCGCGAAAGTCATGCAGAAAGTGCAGGACCGCAACGCCGGCGTCCGCCACGTGGCCACTATGCCCGCCGACGTCAAGCCCGCCGTGACGAACGAATTCAACGATCATTCGGCGCCCACCGGCAAGCCCGTGCGCTCCACGCCTCAGCCGGCATCGACGAACGACGACACACCCTCGCCTGAATCGCTCGACAAGTTCAAGAACGTCATGAACCGTCCGCCGAAACCCTGATAATAGGGCAGGGGACGAAACCATGGACATGTTCAAGTGGATCGGCCGCAAGAAGCGGGAGGAAGCCTGGATGCAGGAACCCCGCCGCGTGCCCGGCTTCGCCGCTGCCCTTGGCGATGACAACCTCCGCTGGATGATGACGCAGGAATTCGTCAACGACGAAGACAAGAACATCCGCATCTATCTCGCGGCGCACCAGCCCGACCCCAAAAAAGAAACATGGCATCTGTTGAAGGTCACCTATGACCTGAAACGTGACGCCAGCGAAATCGGCACGTCAACGCAGGAAGTATTCGACGATCCGCTGCAGGTGGTGAAAGCCATGCGCGACTGGGAACGCTCGATGCGCGCCTCGGAAAGTTATGTCCTGCACGAGGGTGCCCGCCCCACGTACCTGAATTTTGCCAACAAATACGGCGTGCACTTTGACGACAAGGGCGGCGTCTTCCGCGTTGAGCAGGAAGAAGCGCTGACCAAGGGCACCTTCATGAGCCGCGAGAGCCTCGACAAGCTCTTCCACAAGGAAGCTGCCAAACGCCAGCCGCTCGACAACTGGGACGCGCTGCATGCCGAGCTTGCCAACAAATGGCCGGAAAGCTGGATCGTGAAGGATGAACGCTTCACCGTGCTGCCGAAGGACGACCCCAAGGCCGAGCTTGCCCCCGTGCAGGCTGTGGCTGAAACATGGGAAAAACCCAAGCCGAAGCCGGTCGAAACTCCGAAACCCGTTGCGCCTGCACCCGGGCCGCTGATTATTCCCGGCCCCATCGCGCCGACGTTGATTCCGCCTGTTCCCGTTCCGGCGCCTGTCGCTGTCGAGGGCACCGCACCCGCGCCCAAGCCTGTCGACGTAACGCCTGTCTTTAATAACTACGCGGGCTATCCTGAAATGGCGCGCGTGCTATTTTCGCGCACCGTCACGCTGGCCGATATGGCCGCCGACCCCGCCTATGCCGAATACGCGCATCATGCAACGCAGATGCACAAGGAATTGCGCGCGCTGCCTGCCCTGCTGAACGACACGACGCAGAACCGCTATGCCAAAGAAGGCACGATCACCAACCTGCTGCGCGCCCGCCGGGACGCGCCGAAAAAATTCACCACCGGCGATACCGGCAAGCTGGCGCAGCATCTGCTGGACGTCTCGCTGCTGCTGGGCGTGCTCCGCGCGGGTGTTGACCTCTATCAGGAAGAATTCGGCAAGGGCCGCCTGTCTCCTGATGGCCTGCAGATGATCTCGAAACTCGGCGATTCATGCGCCGAATTCGCCAAGGATAAATTCGGCCTCGACGATGCCGAAGCCAAGAAGGTTTCCGCCATCATCACCCAGGGCCGCGATCCGGATGACGCCGATTTCCCGCTGGAAAAAGTCTTCGCAAAATTCCCCGCGCCGGCCTTCACGCCTGCGCCGCCCAAACCCGCTCCGCCGCCGAAGCCCAAGCAGCCGTCGGCTAAAAAGCGTGCCAATGATTGGTGGGATTGATTTTTCATTCTGAATTAAAAAAGCGCGGGGTTTGAGCCCCCGCGCTTTTTTTGTGGCCGAAGCCCTTACTCGCCGTAAGGGATCCAGACGTTCTTGATCTCGGTCGCGTGGCGGAGGTATTCCTCGCCCTCGGCCTGATCGCGGTCGAACCAGTCGCGCTGCAGGCCGTTGTTGACCCAGGTGCGCTTCAGGTTGCCGGTCGAGCCTTTTTCGACGGCGGCGGAACCGCTGTCGGAGCCGAAGTACCAGATCGCGTCGATCTCGTCATGCTCGCACAGCGTCTTGGTCAGCTCTTTGCGGTGGCCGGTCACGATATTGATCGAGCCGTCAACCACATCAGACGTGTCAAAGACCTGATAAAGGTCGGTCGCCAGCAGCGGGTATTTTTCGGACGGCACGATCACGGTGCGCGAACCCATGGCCATCGCGGGCGCGAAGAGCGACACGAAGGACAGCAACGGGTTTTCATCCGGGCAGACGATGCCGAGAATGCCCACAGGCTCCTTCATGGCGACAGACACAAGGCGGGCAGGGGGGTAATGCACGTCGCCGTCATATTTATCGGCCCATGCGGCATAGGTGAAGAGGCGGCGGATAGACTCGTCCACTTCCTTCTGCGCGGCGGCGGGGGTAACACCCGTCAGCTGCACAAGGCGCTTCTTGAACTCGTCGCCACGTGCCGAGAGGTTTTCGGCGATGTAGTAGAGGATCTGCGCGCGCAGGTGGTGGGCCGATTTGCCCCAGCCTTCGGCCTTTTTGGCGGCCTCGACAGCATTGCGGATATCCTTGCGGTTGCCTTCGCCTACCTGGCCGACCAGCTTGCCGTTCTTGTCGGTGATGGAAAGGCTATAGGCGCCGTCAGGACGTGCCTGCTTGCCGCCAATATACAGTTTCGCGGTGCGGTCGATATTGGCGATGCCTTCCACAGCGGCCACGTGTTTCGCGGCGTTGAGGGTCGACTTGCTTTCTTTGTATGCGGGCAGCGATTTGGCGTATTTGGGTTTCAGGTAGGCGTACATGCCTTCGCGTCCGCCTTCGCGGCCGAAGCCCGATTCACGGTAGCCGCCGAAGCCGCAGGCCGCGTCGAACATGTTGGTCGAGTTGATCCAGACCACGCCGGCCTTGATCTTCGGCGCAACGTCGAGCGCGAGGTTGATGTTCTCGCTCCAGATGGAGGCCGCGAGACCGTAACGGCTGTTGTTCGCCAGCAGCACGGCTTCTTCCGGCGTGCGGAAGGTCATGACGACGACGACGGGGCCGAAAATTTCGACTTCCGCGACGGTCGATGACGGCTGTACGTTCAGCAGCATGGTGGGCGGGTAGAAACAGCCGCCGGTGGGGCAGGCGTCCTTGCCCGGCTGGACGATCTTCGCGCCTTCCTTCACGCCCTGCTTCACAAGGCGGTCGATTTTCTGGAACTGCTCGTCCGATGCCAGCGAACCCATATCGATGGCTTTGTCGAGCGGCGGGCCGACGCGCAGGTTTTCCATGCGGCGCGTCAGTTTCTTGATCATCTTGTCGGCGATGCCTTCCTGCAGCAGCAGGCGCGAACCCGCGCAGCAAACCTCGCCCTGGTTCAGCCAGATGCCGTCAACAACGCCTTCCACGGCGCTGTCGAGGTCGGCGTTTTCAAACACGATGGTGGGCGATTTGCCGCCCAGTTCCAGCGTCAGCGCCTTGCCGGAGCCTGCGGTGGCTTCGCGGATAATGCGGCCTACGTCGGTCGAGCCGGTGAAGTCGATTTTGGCGATGCCGTCATGTTTCGTGATTTCAGCGCCGGTGGAACCGTCGCCGTTCACGATGTTCACCACGCCCGCGGGCAGGCCTGCCTCGAGGCACAGTTCCGCAAACAGCATGGCGGTGAGGGGCGTAAACTCGGCAGGCTTCAGCACCACCGTGTTACCGGCGGCAAGGGCAGGCGCGATTTTCCACGCCAGCATCAGGAAGGGGAAGTTCCAGGGAATAACCTGCCCCACGACGCCGTGCGCTTCGTAGGCGGGGAATTCGCTCTCGAGGATCTGCGCCCAGCCTGCATGGTGATAGAAATGGCGGGCGGCCAGCGACACGTCGATGTCGCGCGTCTCGCGGATCGGCTTGCCGTTGTCGAGGCTTTCCACCACGGCCAGCAGGCGCGAATTTTTCTGGATCAGGCGGGCCAGCGCATAGAGGTATTTCGCGCGCACGTGACCGTCAAGCGCGGCCCATGATTTCTGCGCCTTCTGCGCGGCTTTCACGGCGGCATCCACATCAGCCTTCGCGCCGCAGGCGATCTTGGCGATGATTTCGCCCGTCGCGGGGTTTTTGGTGGCGAAGGATTTGCCCTTGGCGGGTTTCACCCATTTGCCGGCGATGAAGTGGCCGAAGCTGCGGCCATGGCCTTCCAGCCATTCTTTCGCGGTTTTATCGCTTTCCGGCGCGGGGCCGTATTCCATGGTTTCAAAAATTTCTGCGACTTTGGCGGACATGATTATTTGCTCCTCTTGGGGCGTTTAACGCGTTGGATGACGGCCTTGCCTTCGGTGGGGTCGGTCTTGCCGTAGATCACTTCGGCATCTACGACTTTCTTGATGGCTTTGTCCCAGTTGGGGTCGGAGTCCTTGTATTCCTTGATGCGGCGAAGGACTTTGGCGTTGAAATTATCTTTGGGCTGCATGGCGATTAACCCACCGGATGACGGTTGTTGGCCGAATAGCGGCCGGTGAGGTAATGCTCCAGCTGGCGCTCGATATCGGCCAGCAGGCTTGATGCGCCGACGCGGAACAGGTCGGGCTGCAGCCATTCATGGCCCAGTTCTTCCTTCATGATGAACTGGTAATTCATCACGTCTTTCGCGTGTGCGATGCCGCCGGCGGGCTTGTAGCCGATCTTGTAACCCGTCTGGTCTTCGAACTCGCGGATCATGCGGATCATGACCATGGTGACGTTCAGGTTGGCGTTGACGGCTTCTTTGCCCGTCGAGGTCTTGATGAAGTCGGAACCCGCCATCATCGCAACCATCGAGGCCTTCGCCACGTTGCGCATGGTGGCCAGTTCGCCGGTGGCGAGAATGGATTTCAGGTGCGCATCGCCGCAGGCTTCACGCATCTGCTTCACTTCGTCGTAGAGCGCCTGCCAGTTGCCGGTCAGGACGTGGCCGCGGGTTATGACGATATCGATTTCGGTAGCGCCAGCGGCGACGGATTCACGAATTTCCTGCAAACGCTGCTTCAGCGGCGAAAGGCCATGGGGGAAGCCGGCGGCAACAGCGGCCACGGGAATGCCCGTGCCCTCCAGTTCCTTCACGGCGGTGGGCACCATTTCATGGTAAACGCAGACCGCGCCGGTGGTCAGCTTCAGGCTTTCGATGCCGAGCGAGGATACCAGATCGTCACGCAGCGGCTTGCGGGCCTTGGCGCAGAGGCGCTTCACGCGGCCGGGGGTATCGTCGCCCGACAGGGTGGTCAGGTCCATGCAGGCGATGGCCTTCAGCAGCCATGCGGCCTGCCACTGCTTCTTGACCGTGCGGCGGCCCAGCAGGGTGCTGGTGCGGCGCTCGATGGCCGAAAGGTTAACGTTAAGACCCTCGAGCCAATCTATATTGAGATCGGTGCCGGGGTTGCGGGCATGGGCGTGGCCTTTATTGGCCGCAGTGGGTAATTTCATGGGCAGATTTGTCACAGGCGTGGTTGTAGCCGTGGTCATCTGCTGATGTGGCTTGGCCATAGAAGGCTCCTCGTCTATAAATATGAAATAACGCTTGTAAACTACATATAAAGCAGCGTATGAGCAATATATTCAGGGCTTAAAATGCGCAGAAAATACGAAAAATAGGCGACGAAAAGCAGAATTATGGAATTTAAAGAGCTCGGTCTCAGCGAAGCGGTTCTCAAGGCGATTGAAGAAGCCGGTTACAAGAACCCCACCCCCATTCAGGAACAAGCCATCCCTGCCATCCAGATGTGCCGTGACGTGCTGAGTCTGGCGCAAACGGGCACCGGCAAGACCGGCGCCTTCACCATCCCGATGATCGACAGCCTGGCCGGTGGCCGTGCCAAGGCGCGCATGCCGCGCTCGCTGATTTTATCGCCCACGCGCGAACTGGCCATGCAGACGGCCGACAACTTCGACAAGTACGGCAAGTACCATCCGCTGACCAAGGCGCTGATCGTCGGCGGCACGTCGATGGATGAACAGATCTCGCTGCTCGACCGCGGCGTGGACGTGCTGATCGCGACGCCCGGGCGCCTGCTCGACCTGTTTGGTCGTGGCAAGATTTTGCTGGCCGACATCAAGATTTTGGTGATCGACGAAGCCGATCGCATGATGGATATGGGCTTTATCCCCGATCTCGAAAAGATCGTTTCGATCCTGCCGCCGCTGCGCCAGACGCTGTTTTTCTCGGCCACCATGCCGCCGGAAATCAAGCGCCTTGCCGATAAATTCCTCTCTAACCCCAAGACAATCACGGTTTCCGCGCCGTCATCCACGAGCGAAAACGTCGAGGCTTTCGTGGTGCACCTGCCGCATTTCAAGCAGAAACAAAACGCCTTCTGGACGCTTTACCAGCAGGAGCAGCCGAAGAATGCTTTCGTGTTCTGCAACCGCAAACGCGATATCGAGGAAGTCCGCCGCTTCATGAAGTCGAAGGGCATCAAGGCTGCCGCGCTGCATGGCGACATGGAGCAGTCCGAACGAACCGAGGCGCTGAACGAATTCAAGGCGGGCATCAGCCAGATTCTGGTCTGCTCCGACGTCGCCGCGCGGGGCCTCGACGTGCAGGCCATGTCGCATGTGTTCAACTGGGATGTGCCTTTCCACCCCGAAGATTACGTTCACCGCATCGGCCGTACGGGCCGCGCAGGCCTCAAGGGCCGCGCGTTCATGTTCTGCACGCCGATGGATGACAAGGCGCTGCGCCTGATCGAAAAACTGATCAACAAAAAGATCGAGGTTCTGGAACTGGGCGGACTGCCCAAGGCAGCCCCGCCGCCGCAGCCCGAAAAGCCGCGCGCCGAACCCGCAGTGCGCCAGAAAGAACGCCACCACAACCGCCACGAAAAGCAGAACCACCGCACCCGTCATGTCGATAATATCGAACTGGACAATGACAAGAACGACGGCAGCTTCGGCGACGACGTGCCTTCCTTCCTTCGTAAATAGGCGCTACGGGCGTTTTTCTTGACAACTCCCTGATTTTTCAGGAAAATAGCACGTTGAACGGGGTCTTTACTGAACAAGCCGGATGCCTGACTTGTCACTGCTGGAAAAACAGAAATTCTTTGGGACGCTTGCCGCTGTTGCGGTCGTTTTCCTGTTGTCTGTCACGGCGGCCAGCGCCGCGCCCTCGCAGACCAAGCAGCCGGTCAATTTCCAGTCCAAAACGCTCTCGCATGACGACGTGAAGCAGACCGTGACGGCCAGTGGCGACGTGGAGCTGATACAGGGCGAGCGCATCCTGCGCGCCGATAAAATGGTTTACCACCTCGATACCGACACCGTGGAGGCCATCGGCAATATCTCGCTGCTGGACGAACACGGCAACGTCAGCTTCGCCGAATACGTGACGCTCAGCCGCGACATGAAGGACGGCTTCATCCACAGCCTGCTGGCGCTGCTGGCCGACGGTTCGCGCTTTACCGCGACCGAGGCGAGGCGCGAAAACGGCGTGAAGACGACCATGACCGACGCCACCTACACGCCTTGCAAGGTTTGCGAGATCGACCCGCATCCGCTCTGGCAGATCACGGCCGACAAGGTGGTGCATAACACCGAAACCAAGAGCATCGATTACAAGAACGCGCGCCTTGAATTCGCGGGTGTGCCGCTGGTCTGGTCGCCCATTTTCTCGCATGCCGACCCGACGGTGAAGCGCAAGAGCGGATTCTTGCGCCCCAGTTACGGTTTTGACAGCGATATGGGCACCTATGTCGAAGGCGGTTATTACTTCGGCAGCATCTCGCCCGACAAGGACGCGACGGTGCGCATCCGCCCCACGACCGAGGCCGGCGTGCTATTGCAAGGCGAATGGCGCCAGCGCTTCGAGGATGGCCGCATTGAAATTGAAGCCAGCGGCGCGCATTCCGATCGCACCGAAGACGACGGCACGGTGGACGAAGGGCGCAATCGCGGGCATATTTTTGCCAATGGCCGTTTTGACCTGAACAGAAAATGGCGCGCCGGTTTCGATGTGGAGCGCGTATCGGATAAGGAATACCTGCGCCTCTACGATATCTCGAAAGAAAACGTGCTGGAGAGCGAGGCCTTTGCCGAGCGCCTTGCGGGCCGCGATTACACGCGCATCTCGGCGATGAATTTCCAGGACGTGCGCCTCGGCAATCGCCCCGACCAGCCCGACCTGCTGCCCTGGATCGATCACCGCATGTTTGGCGAACCCGGCGGTCTGCTGGGCGGACGCTGGGAGTTCGGCGCAGGCGCGCTTGGCGTGAGACGCGAAGGCGTGGGGCAGGACGTGCAGCGCGCCTCGGTCGATATCGGCTGGGAGCGGCGCGATATCTTCCCCATCGGCCTTACGACGACGGCCAGCATGCAGGGGCGCGGCGATTTCTATGCCGTGCAGGACAGCGCCGCCGCGCTGCTGAACCCGCTGCTGGACGAAGACACGCAAAAGGCGCGCGGCATGGCGGTCGCCAGCCTTATCGCCAGCTATCCGATGGTGAAACGCCTTGAAAAGGCGCAGGTGGTGGTGGAACCGGTGGTGGGTGCCAGTATTAGTCCGCACATCGACGAGAACGATACCGATATCCCGAACGAGGACAGCATCGACACCGAATTCGACACCAACAACCTCTTCAGCAACACGCGCTTCCCCGGCATCGACCGGCAGGAAGACGGCGCGCGCCTGAATTACGGCATGCGCGTCGGCGCCTATGGCGACAATGGCCGTTACGCGAAGCTTTTCGTGGGGCAGAGCTACCGCTTCGACGACGACAACGTCTTCCCGAACGGCTCGGGGCTGGAGGATGACGCTTCCGACATCGTCGGCCAGCTGAACGTCAGCCTGTCGAAATACCTTTCGGGTGATTACCGCTTCCAGATCGACACTGAAAACCTCGGCATCCGCCGCCATGAATTGCAGGCGCATGTCGGCAACGACAGGTTCAACGTCGATACGCATTACATCTACATTGATAAAATCGCGGGCACGGGTTTCAATGAATCGCGCCAGCAGATCCTGCTGGACGGAAAATATTATCTCGATGAAAAATGGTGGCTGAACGGCGGCACGCTGGTTGACATGGGCGAGGAGCCGGGCCTGCGCAAGGCGCAGTTTGGCTTCAACTATGCCGATGAATGCTTCTCCTTCTCGGCGCAGGCGCAGCGTAATTTGATGAGCGAGGCCTCGGGCGACAGCGGCACCGTATTGATGCTGCGCGTGGGCTTCAAGAATATTGGCGACTTTAACGCGGGCGAGATCGAGATTTCGCCCGGCAACGATGACGGCTAGGAGGTAACGCATGAATTTCGGCATGTATGATTCAGGCCGCCGGTACCGCCGCCAGCAGGCGGCGCGCCGCAATAAATTCATACTTGTCGTGATATTGATCATGACGGTGGCAGGCCTGTCGTACTGGTGGGGGGCGGAGCATGTGCTGTCATCGGAGGCCGCCTACAAGCAGCAGTATGAGACGATCAAGTCCGAACGTACCAGCATGGAAAACACCATCACGGCGCTGCGCGCGGAAGTCGCCTCGACCAATACGCGCTACAAGCAGCTGGACGATAAATTCAACCTGGAAGTCCCGCAGGGCGATTTCAAGCGCCTTGCCGACCTCGTGAAAAAACAGCTGGACGCAGGCATTAAGGTCGAGCGCCTTGCGCTGGCGATCGAAAGCGCGCGGCCGCCGCGCAACTGCTCCGACCCCGTGGTGAAGCGCTTCGTGGTGCGCACGCCCGTCTATAGCGGGCCGCAGGGCGCGGTGCTCTTTGGCAACGGCGTGGTGACGATTGCGGGCGAAGGCCAGCCCTCCGTCAACGCGACAGGCCAGAAAGAAGCCTGGTACGATCCCGGCAAGGCCGTGAAGATCATCTTCACCGAAATCGGCGGCAAGCAGACCTTCAAGCAGGGCCTGCTGCCCATCCAGAATTCGATGGTGATCGGCAACAAGGAATACCGTTTCACCATCGCGGCGGGCGAACGCTCCTTCATGAGCGTCACGGGCGACAGTTGCGATTATCCCTGATAAACGGGCTCTTTTAAGCAGTTAACAGTTTTTTCACCCCTGTTTCGTATAGTGGGGGCATGAAAAAAAGGCGTCTTGCAGAAATCATGGGAAAAATGCGCAGGTCTTGGCAAAGCGCTGGCCGAGGGTTACGAGCGCGACCTTGATGCCGCAACGCCGCTCTCGATGCTGACGGGCCATGGCAAGCTTGTGCTGGCAGCGCCTTTTTCGGTTGTCGCCGAAGTAATAGCTGAAGTTGCCTGCCAGTCGGGCAAGCCGGTGGACAAAAGCCAGCTCAAGAAATTCAAGCTATAAAAATCAGTGCTTCCTCTGCACCGCTTCCATGATGACATCCGGGCTGTCGGAGAAGAAGCTGTCGACGCCCATGCGTACCAGCTGCTGCGCCTTCATCGGGTCGTTGATGGTATAGGCGAGGATGGGTTTTTGCAGCTCGATATATTCCTCGATCTGGTCGGGCGTGACGGTGTTGCCGTTGATGTTCAGCGTCGCGGCCTCCAGATGTTCCATGAATTCTTTCCAGTTGTCGATATGCTCGTCCATCAGGAATCCGCGCGGCCAGTCGGGCATCATGTCGAGCGCGGTTTCGAGGCTGACGTGCTGGAAGCTGGACACCAGCGGCGGCGGCTGGTCGTCGGGCCAGATGCGGGTTGCGATATCGAGCATCACTTCCGCCGTTTCCTTTTCGCGGCCGGGGCAGGGCTTGATTTCAAGGTTGATGTTCATGCCGCGTTCCAGCACGACATTCAGCATTTCTTCAAGGGTCGGGATGCGTTCGTTGATAAAGCTTTCCCCGTACCATGAACCGGCGTCCAGTTCCTTCAGCTCCTTCAGCGTGAAATCTTTCACCAGCCCTTGCGCGCCCGTGCAGCGCTCTAGCTCCTCGTCGTGGAAGATGATAGCTTCGCTGTCTTTCGTCAGCTTCACGTCGACTTCTACCCATTCACAACCAAGGTCAGCGGCGGCGTGGATGCTGGACAGCGTGTTTTCGGGCGCATAGGCCTTCGCGCCGCGGTGGCCGATGACTTTCGGGATGACGAGAGAGTGCATGTGCTTCTCCTTCAGATTTTTAATGACTATACCGAAAAGCGCCTAAAAGAAAAGGGCGTCAGCCGTGGCCGACGCCCTGTATCTTTATCAGGCGGAAATCTTACGAGGCTTCGCGCTGCGGCTGGACGTCGGCACCGGTCGCCTGGTCGATGGCTTTCATCGACAGCTTGATCTTGCCTTTTTCCATGCCAATGCACTTCACCTTAACTTTGTCGCCTTCTTTAACGACATCGCCCACCGCTTTCACGCGGCGCTGCGACAGTTCGGAGATGTGCACGAGGCCGTCGGTCTTCGGCATGATGTTCACGAAGGCGCCGAATTCGACGACCTTCACAACGGTGCCGTCATAGACCTTGCCGATTTCGGCTTCGGCGGTGATGCCCTTGATCCAGTCCAGGGCTTTCTGGATGGCTTCGGAGCCCACAGCCGCGACCTTGATCGTGCCATCGTCTTCGATGTCGATCTTGGTGCCGGTTTTTTCGGTGATCTCGCGGATGACGGAGCCGCCGGAGCCGATGACTTCGCGGATCTTTTCCTTCGGGATCTTGATGGTGACGATCTGCGGCGCGTTCTGGTTGAGGGATTCGCGCGCGCCGGTCAGCGCTTTCGCCATTTCAGCCAGAATGTGCAGGCGGCCTTGCTGTGCCTGCGCCAGGGCGATTTTCATGATCTCTTCGGTGATCGAAGTGATCTTGATGTCCATCTGGAGCGAGGTTATGCCTTTTTCCGTGCCCGCGACCTTGAAGTCCATGTCGCCGAGGTGGTCTTCGTCGCCAAGGATGTCAGAGAGGACTGCGAATTTCGCGTCTTCCTTGATCAGGCCCATGGCGATACCGGCGACGGGACGGGTGAGGGGAACGCCCGCATCCATCAGCGCCAGCGAAGATCCGCAAACGGTCGCCATCGAGGACGAACCGTTAGATTCGGTAATCTCCGACACGAGGCGGATGGTGTAGGGGAACTTCTCCTTCTCGGGCAGCATCGGGCGCAGTGCGCGCCAGGCTAGCTTGCCGTGGCCGATTTCGCGGCGGCCAGCGCCCGACATACGGCCGCATTCGCCGACCGAGTAAGGAGGGAAGTTGTAGTGCAGCATAAACGTCTCGTGGCTCTCGCCGTGCAGGCCGTCGATCAGCTGTTCGTCATCGCCGGTGCCGAGCGTGGTGACAACCACAGCCTGCGTTTCGCCGCGGGTGAAGAGCGCCGAGCCGTGCACGCGAGGCAGGAAGCCTGCCTGCGACACGATCGGGCGGATCGTCTTGCCGTCGCGGCCGTCGATGCGGGTGCCGGTGTCGAGAATGCCGTTACGGACGATATCCGCTTCGACATGCTTGCAGAGCGAGGAGATCAGCGCTGCGGTGACGGGGCTGGCCTTGTCTTCCTTGTTGACCAGAGCGGCGACCGCCTTGTCGCGGGCAGCGTCCAGCTTGGCGACGCGGTCTTGCTTGACCTTGGTTGCGTAAGCAGCCTTGAAGTCTGCTGCAACGAGGTCGCGGACTTTCGCTTCGAGCGCTTTGGCGTCGTAGCCGGGTTCGGGCAGAACCCATGCGTCTTTCGCGCAGGCTTCGGCCAGTGCGATCTGCATGTCGATGACGGGCTGGAAGCCTTTCCAGCCGAACATGACAGCTTCGAGCATCTTGGTCTCGTCCAGTTCGTGCGCTTCGGATTCAACCATCAGCACGCCTTCGCGCGTGCCGGCGACGACGAGGTCGAGCTTCGACGTTTTCATTTCATCAATGGTGGGGTTCAGCACCAGTTCGCCGTTGATCAGGCCGACGCGGGCTGCGCCAACCGGGCCCATGAAGGGAATGCCCGAGATGACAAGCGCGGCGGAAGCGGCGCAGAGCGCGGCGCAATCCGATTCATGCGTCAGGTCGTAGGACAGCACGGTTGCGATGATCTGCGTTTCGTTGAGGAATTCCTTGGGGAACAAGGGGCGGATGGGGCGGTCGATCAGGCGCGAGATCAGGGTATCGCGTTCCGTCGGTTTGCCTTCGCGCTTGAAGAATCCGCCGGGGATCTTGCCGGCCGCGAAATATTTTTCCTGGTAGTGGACGGAGAGGGGGAAGAAATCCTGTCCGGGTTTTGCTTGTTTATCAGCGACAGCGGTGACGAGCACCGTGGTTTCGCCGTAGGTCACGAGGACCGCGCCATCTGCCTGGCGCGCGAGGCGGCCCGTTTCAAACGACAGTTTCTTGCCGGCCCAGTTCATTTCTTTCTTGGTAATCGTAAACATATAAGTACTTTCCTTTTTCCAAACATTCACCCCGCGTCAGACAAATGGTGAAAGCGGGGCTTTACTTGCTTTTCACCTTATTTACAGGGAGATAAATGCCATCTGGGCCCCCAAAAGTCAAAGGGTTCGGCACAATAAGCCGGATTATTGCGCGGAGAGGGTTCCGATTGACATAATATAATGATTTTGCGGAGTTCCGGTGGGCAAGGAGCGGGGCGGGAGGGGATAAAAACCAACCCCTGCCGCAACTCCGTCGATCTTTCTTTGGCTCAGCCTGCTGCCTGCATCCTGAAGCTCAGCGGCTTTGTTACACAAACGCGGGTTTGCAGGACCGTGTTGACCATGACCGCATCGTCCAGCAGCGCTTCCTCATGAAGCCTTGCCTTCGTTTCGTCAGACATCTTCAGTTTCTGGGGCACGTCGTCCCAGGACGTGAACGTGCCAAGTGCAGTCACCAGCGCTTTAAACTTCACAGGTGCGTGTTCGAGGTTCGGCAGCGGGCACGCATGGGTGCTGAACTTTCCGCCCACCGCTTTCGGCGCGCCTTCCAGAGAATAAAGGTCGTCGCTGTTGCATTCAAAGTCGCCGCCGACATGCCGGGGGGCATGCTCCAGCGAGGTCAGTGGGTTGCCCATGCACATGAAATCACCGCCCACCCATTTGGGCGCGCCCTTCAGTGAGGTGAGCTGGTTGCACATGCACTCGAAATTGCCCATGACGATCACATCGGTGAAATCGGGAAGCTCTTTCAGGTTCTCCATGTTGAGCTGGATGTCGCCCGGCACGATGATGCGGCCGCCGGGCAGCTTCTTGTACTCGATCTCATACCTCTTCAATGCACGCTCGACCGCAGGGAGGCTTGAAAACTGATTGAAATTTGTACGCATGCTGAAACTCCGTGAATAATTGTTAAGTATTCATGGCTGTTTCAGCTGGACTGTAACCGGCAGGCAAGAAACAAGCGGAAATCGCTCTGCCGTAGTTGTTCAGCGTATATTGATTATATCCGATTCGTTGTTATTATGGAAATACCTTTTTCGTTGGGTAATTACGCCTTTTGGACTTCTTTTTCATATTGGCAACTGTGCGCGAAAGGAGTAGGTTCTTCCTCCAAACAAATCAAATACATGCTGCGCCGCAACATAAAACAACAGGCAGCATGAAGGTGTGAAGACTATGAAAGAACGCAGGGATATTTCGATCCTTGGCAACGTCACCGCCAAGGACGAGGCGAATTTTTCCGAACGCGAGAAGGAAATCGCGGCGATTGGCCGCGCGCTGGATGCGCGTTTCCTGCCGCAGTTCGAACGCCGCGAGTTCACCTATGTGCATGGCGTGGACAAGATGAAGGCCTACCTGCCCGAAGGCCTGCATGACGACAAAAACCTGGTGGCCGAGCAGAAGGTTAATATCTCCTATAACTACTGGCCCGCCCGCAACAACCCTGAAAACGCGGAAACCATTATCGTGCTGGGCGGCATCTATAACGCCGCGCGCCGCGCCGATTTCTTTGCCGAGGGTGCTGCGGAGAAATTCAACGTCATCGCGCTTGATTACCCCGGCAAGGGCTATAGCGGCAACCTGCGCCTGCCGGGCGATTATACGCTGGGCACCTATGCCGATATCGTGCGCGCGCTGATCGAGGAAATCGCGCCCGAGAACAAATTCCACCTGCTGGGCAATTCGCACGGCTCGAAAGTCATCTATACGATGGTGGAGCAGGGCTTCGCCGATCCCGCCTGGGGCAGCACCATCATCGGCGACATGCCGCCTGAAACGCCGGCGGGGCCGAAACTGCGCCGCGGCTGGCGCAACCGTGAAAGGCCCTCGTCGGAAACGATGGAGGAAGCGGTGCGCAAGCTTTCCAGCTTCCTGGCCGGCCATGGCGCGCCTGTCTCGCCCGAATTCGTCATCCATGATTTCAACCACGGCTTTGAAAAACTGATGCGCGAAGGCTTCGTCTGGGGCTACGACCCGAATTCGATGGCGGGCTATACCGATGAATACCTGCTCCCCTACGACAAATGGGATGCCTTCAAGAAAATCCCCACGCCCGTGCTGCTGCTGGCGGGGGAGACAAGCAATACCGCCACCCCCGGCGCCGTCCAGAAGATGCTGGACGCGCGGCCCGACATGTCGCTGCTGCTCTATGCAGGCGTCGGCCATTACCCCGAGCTGGTAACGCCCAAGCGTATTGCCGAGGCGGTTGAATGGATTGCAAGCTCCGGTAAATGCACAGCGCCGCTCCGCGCTATCGTGCCCGCTGATCCTGATGGGGATATGAAGCTTTATCCCGTGCAGGATAATAAACCGGCTGTTGCGCCCGCGCCGAAACAGTCGCGGCAAGGCGGACCGAAGTGACGCTGCCGATCGTTTTCATTCATGGCGCTTCGTCTGACCCCACATCGTGGGACGATCAGAAGGCCTATTTCTCGAAAACGCGCGGCGTGACTGTGCCTGACCTGACGTCTTTCGACAATATTGGCGTCATGGGCGACCATGTGCTCGCAACCGCGCCTGCGGAATTTATTCTCTGCGGCACCTCGATGGGCGGCTATGTGGCCTTTGATGTGCTGAAAAAGGCGCAGGGCCGCGTGAAAACGTCTATCCTCTGCAACACCACCGCCCGCGCCGATGCGCCGGAACGTAAACGCCAGCGCCAGATGGAGGTGAACGCAGGCGAGGAAGCATACAAAGAAGCCCGCAAGAACGACGATCATTACAAGGCTTTCCTGAGCGAAAAATCGGCGCAGGACAAAGCGCTGGTCGCAAGGTTGCGTGCCATTTCGCAGCGTGTGGGTTACGGCTGTTTCTCGCGTCACCAGAAGGCTTGCGCGGAGCGTGTTGAGTCTTTGTCGTACCTGCCTGAAATCAATATGCCGGTGCTGGTAATGGGCGGCTCCGAAGACAAATTGATCCCGCTGGATTTACAACGCGAGATACAGCAGGGCATCAAGGGCGCGCAGCTGGTCGCCATCGACGGCACCGGCCATATCACCAACATGGAAAAGCCCGCCGACATGAACACGGCAATCGAAACCTTCCTCAAACAGGTGGCAGCATGATTAAAGAAGTTTTCTTCGACTGGGACGGCACCATCGCCAATACCGAAACGATCAGCATCACCGTCACGAAGGGCGTGCTCTGCGATTACGCCAACGCCGCTTTTGGCCGCCGGATGGAAGAAGAAGTCAACGGTCTGGAAATGCGCGGCAAGGATTTTGGCCAGATCGCAAAACAGTTTCAGGACATCATTAACAAAGGTCTGCCCGACGCCGCTAAAATCACCATCGACATCGAAGACCTGCGCATCAACAAATTGCGCCCTGCCGCGATTATCGCGCTTGATGACGCGCAACTGGCACCGGGTATCGGCGAAACGCTGGCGGAGCTGCAGGACGACATGAAACTGGGCCTTGCCATCGTCAGCAACAGCCCCCGCCTGCGCATCCAGCCGCTGCTGGATAAACACAAATACGACACGCGCATCCCGAAGGGCCGCTTGTTCAGCGCGTTTGATGACGTTGCGAAGCTGAAAGAGGACCCCGCCATCTACCTGCTCGCCGCCGATAAAACCGGCATCACCCCCGCCGAAGCCGCAGCGGTGGAGGACAGCGCCACAGGCATGAAGGCCGCCACCAGCGCCGGCATTGGTTTGCGCGTCGGTTTCACGGGTTTAGCCGAGCCGCATGAACGTGCGGCGCTCGAAGCCACGCTGGTAAAGGCAGGCGCGCATGTCGTGATTGACGACATGAAGAAGCTGCCCGCCGCCATCCGCGCGCATGGCCTGAGGTCGTAATTTCGCTGTAAAATCAAGCGTTAGAGCTGTTAACCCTTTAGGGTTTTACGGCCCGTGTTTTATCGGGTACCATAATACTGAAATAAGAAAAAACGAACGCACACGGAGCACAGATGAATTACCTGGTACTTCTTCGCCACGGCGAGAGCGAGTGGAATAAAGAAAACAAATTTACGGGCTTCACCGACGTCGACCTCAGCGAGGCCGGCAAGGAGGAAGCGAAGCAGGCGGGTAAATCGCTCAAGGCACAGAACATCATCTTCGACGCCGTCTTCACATCGACATTGAAACGCGCCTACAACACCGCGTCGCTTGCGCTGGAAGAAGCGGGGCAGGATATCGAGCTGATCAAGCACGACGACCTGCGCGAGCGCGATTACGGCGACCTTACCGGCCTGAACAAGGACGAGATGCGCAAGAAATTCGGCGACGAGCAGGTGCATATCTGGCGCCGTTCCTACGACGTGCGCCCGCCCGGCGGCGAAAGCCTGAAGGACGTGGTCGATCGCGTGCGCCCGTACTTCAACAAGCACATCAAGCCGCTGCTGGAGCAGGGCAAGAACGTCGCGATGGTCTGCCACGGCAACACCAACCGCGCGATGCTGATTATCCTGGGCGAAAACACGCCCGAGAACATCAACAACGCCGAAATTCCGACGGGCGTGCCGCTGGTGTTCGAAATGGACAAGGGCGAAAAGCAGAAGAATTACTTCCTGAAGAAAGCGGCGAATGGGTAATAAAGGCACCCTCGTCCTCTTCCGTCATGGCGAGACAGACCACAACGCGCTGAACCTGATGACAGGCTGGCTGGATGTGGGGCTCAACGCCAAGGGGGTGGAGCAGGCGAAGGAGGCCGGCGCGATTATCAGCCACTTCCGCTTCGACAAGGTTTTCTGCTCGACCCTGAAGCGTACTTTTAATACCGCCGTGCTGGCGCTGGAATCTTCGGGGACGCAGGAACATTTGCGCACCAAATTCGGCTGGGCGATCGAGCAGCGGGAGGAACTGAAGGGCGCGAATATGGGCGAATTTACGGGCCGGAATTTCAAGACCGACCCCGAGATCGTGAATTTCGGCCGCCGCTACGACAGGAAACTGCCGGGCGGGGAGAGCGACAGGGATATCACCGACCGCGTCAAAAAGTTTTTCGACGCGGAAGTGCTGCCAAGGCTGGAACGCGGCGAAACGGTTTTGATTTCGACGCATTCGGGCACGATGCGCGCCTTCTACGTCGCGCTGGGCTTCGTCTCGCCGCCCGATCCGGCGGACGACCAGTGGACGGACAAGCAGCGCATCGACAACGCGCTGCCCGTGGTGGCGGAATACGACGATGGAAAACTCGTCAGGCACTATCAGATGAAACAACCGGCGGCGAAGACCGCAATGAAGAAGGTGGCACATGGTTAAGGGAACTCTCGTTATTCTGCGCCACGGCCAGACCGATTATAACGCGCAAAAACTGATGACCGGCCAGCGCGACATTCCGCTGAACAAAGTAGGCGAGGCGCAGGCCGATGCCGCCGGCGCGCTGATCACGACGTTCGTTTTTGATAAGGCCTATAGTTCGACGCTGGGCCGCGCGTTCAATACGGCTGCGAAGGCGCTGAAGGCCTCCGGCACCAACGACCACCTGAAAAAACCCGATGGCAGCTTCGATATCGAACAGCGCACCGAAATTATCGAGCTTGATTGCGGTGACTTCACCGGCCGCAACCACAAGACCGACCCCGAAATCGTCGCCTTCGAGCGCCGCTATGACAGGCCCTTGCCTGGCGGCGAAAGCCAGAAGCAGGTGAAGGAACGCGTACAGAAATTCTTTGACGAGGAAGTGCTGCCCCGCCTTGCAAAGGGCGAAACGGTGCTGGTCGTTTCTCACGCCGGCATCATGCGCGCCTTCGACGAGGTGTTGGGCCTCGCCGCGCCCGCCGACATGACCCGCGCGCGCATCCCCAACGCCACCCCTACAGTGGTTGAATACGAAGACGGCGTGAAGGCGCGTCATTATCAGGTTCTCAACCCTGTCGAGCTCGCCTCGCCCATCCCTGCGAACGGGAACAAGCCACCCAAGCCGCCGAAAGCCAGCACAGGAACGTAATCGATGGATATCGAGCAGCGCCTTGCGGCCATCGAGGCCCGCAACCTGAAAGTGACAGCCGACAAGGTGTGGGAAACCAGCCTGATGCGCCGCCTTTCCATCGCGGCAATGACCTATGTTTGCGCCTGCCTGACGTTTATCCTTCTCATCCCCACCGCCCAATGGTACCTGACGGCTTTCGTGCCGACGGGGGGATATGTGTTGTCGACACTGGGCCTGCCGTGGCTGCGGGAAAGATGGCAGAAAAGCCACGGGTATATGGTGTAAAGCATGACGGTCAAAGGCACATTGATCTTGCTCCGTCACGGGCAGACGACCTACAACGAACAGCAGCGCATGGCAGGCCATGCCGACGTGCCGTTGACACCCGCGGGCGAGCAGCAGGCGAAGGATGCCGGAAAAATCATCGCGCCCTTCAAGTTCGACGCCGCCTATAGCTCCACCCTCAGCCGTGCCTTCAACACGGCGGCCTTTGCGCTGGATGCGGCGGGCACGAACAACCATCTCAAAAAACCGGACGGTAGCTGGAATATCTCCCGTCACGACGATATCCGCGAATGCGATGCGGGCGATTTCACGGGGCTGCAGCTGGATAACCCGAAAGTGCTGGCGTTTGAACGCAAGCATGGCGCGGCCCTGCCGAACGGCGAAAGCGATGTGCAGTTTATCTCCCGCGTGCGCAATTTTTACGATACGGAAGTGAAGCCGCGTATCGACCGTGGCGAAACTGTGCTGGTCGTCTCTCATGCGGGTGTGATGCATGCCTTCGACGCCATCCTCGGCTTTGAAACGCTGGGGCCCGAAGGTCTCTGGTCGACCAAGCGGCGCATTCCCAACACCGCCGCGCTGAAAATCGATTTCGAGGACGGCAAGGTGGTGAAGGAAGGCTTCATCGGCAATGCCCCCGCCAACCAGAATCAGCCTGTAAAACCGGGCCATATCAAGTCTTGGTAGCCGCCTGCGGTTAGGCTATACTGGCCTATCTTCATTTTTAGGATTTTTATCATGTCTAAAAAAGGCACACTCGTGCTCTTCAGGCACGGACAGACGCCCTATAACGTGCTGCATTACATGACCGGCCTGCACGACGTCGAGCTGACGGCCAAGGGCGAGGAACAGGCGAAGGAAGCGGGCGAGCGCATCGACGGTTTTGTTTTTGACAAGGCCTATAGCTCCACCCTGAAACGCGCTTTCAACACGGCTGCGATTGCTTTGGAAAATTCGGGCACGAATAATCACCTTAAAAATCCCGACGGCACATGGAATATCGAACAGCGCGTCGAAATCGTCGAGGGCGACAGCGGCGATTTCACAGCGCGGAACAAGCTGACCGACCCCGAAATCCTCGCCTATCCGCATAAATACAATATCGCCCTGCCGAACGGCGAGAGCGACGAACAGATGGTCGCCCGTACCAAGAAATTCTATGACGAGGAAATCCTGCCCCGCATGGAACGCGGCGAGACTGTACTGGTTTCGTGCCATTCCGGCATCATGATCGCCTTCGAGATAGCGGCCGGCCTGCGCCCCGCACCCGAGGAAGATATCTGGTCGAACCGTCACGGGGTTCCCAATGCCACGCCCGTGGTGTATGAATACGACGACGGCAAGCTGGTGAAGAATTACCAGATCGACGCCAAGCCCAAACCTTCCGGTCCCAAGCCTTAAAGGAACAAGATGAAATTACTGGCAGGCCTTTTGCTGGCCTTCATCATGCTGCTGCCGCTGCCTGCGGCGGCGAAGACGATCGATGTCAACGGCTCGGCCATCACCCTGCCGCAGGTGGCGGGCTTTACCGAAATTTACGGCTCGAACCCGCAGTTTGATCAGGTGGCGCAGCAATTCGTGCCGCCGACGCATGTGATGCTCGGCATCTATATATCGAATGCCGATTTGCAGGCGATGCAGACCAATCCGCAAGCCGGGTTCAAGAAATACATCACCGTCATGACGCTGCAGGGCGCGCCTGCCATCAATGATGCGACTTACGAGCAGTTGAAGGCGCAGCTCTCGTCTGAGGCAGGCGGAGGCGACTGGTCGCAGGAAAAAGATGTCAACGACGGGTTGAGCGCCGGTTCGTCCTATATGAAGGAGCAGTATAATATAGAGACGAAGCTTGAGGTCGGCGTGATGAAGCGCCTCGGCACGATCCTCAACCAGCCCGCGTCTTACGCCATCCTGATGCAGGCCAATTACGGGGCGCAGACGGAGCAGGGGACGGTCGACGTCCCGATGACACTGGCTGTGGGCGTGATGAACGTAAAAAACCGCGCCATCTACGCCACCGCCTATAGCACCTTTGCAGGCGAGCGCGACGTGGATTTCGTGCGCGACAACTTCCGCCTGCTGGCCGCCGATATGCATGCGGCGAACCCGCCCAAAAAAGCGCCCGCGCCGCCGAAGCCCGTCGCCGTGCCGCCTCCGCCGCCTGTGGTCGTGGCGGAAGAAGCGCTGAAGGTCGAGGAAGCCCCGCCCGAGGAAGAAGAACAGAAAAAGCCTGAAGTCGAGGTCGATACGGGCGAAATGATGGCCTGGATCATGTGGGTCACGCTGCTGCTGGCTGCTGTCGTGGCGGCGGTGCTGGCGGGGCCGAAAATCTGGAACCTGCTGAAGAAAAGGGATGACCGCGCATGAAGGCTAAAATTGTGACACTGGCGGCCCTGTTGCTGCTTACGGCCTGCGGCGAATACCCGACGCCTGTAACGGAAAGCCGCACGCCTTACCAGACCATCACCGTCAATACGCCGGGGATGCAAGGGGTGAGCTGCGTGGTGCAGAGCGGGCGCAACACCTATAGCATGACGGCGCCCGGGCCGGTCACGGTGAAACGCTCGCCTTATCCGATGCTGGTCAACTGTTTCAAGGGCGAACATATGCGCGGCCAGCAGAGCGCGAAACCGAATTACGCGCGCATCGAGGCTGAAAAAATCGCGGCCACGATGGGCGACTGCATTTCCTGCAACTACCCGCGCACCATCACGGTGGCGATGCGGCTCGATCAGGAATCGATGTCGGATACGTGGCGGGCGGGGCCCTGATTACCTGCCGGGACGCGGCGGTTTCATGTCCTTCACGGCGGGGTTCAGCTTGATGCCCACGTCGCTTAAGGATTTTTCAATGCGCGTCACGTAATCTTCGCATTTTTTTACCAGCGCGGCCTCGTCGGGCTCGGCGCGTTTCACCATCTGGGTGAATTCCTTGACGGGCAATAGCATGGCCTGCAGGTGCTTGCGGTCTTCGGGCAGGGTTTTCTTCAGGCTGTTGTCCAGTTCATTCGCGGTCAGTTCGAACATGCGGATGCTGGAGGCGAGAATGACGGTGCGCACCGAAGGATCGAGCGCGCCATACAGAACGGCCGTATCGACGCCCTGCATGCTGGCCGCGCCGAAGGTAAAGACGGATTGCACGATCTCCGGCACCTTGGCGGGCAGGTCGGCCTTGGCCAGCAGGACGGGGCCGTTATCCTGCGTGATGGGAACGAAAAGCCCGGCGGCGATGGCTTCGGGCGTCTTGTTGACGCCGTGGTCTGCTACCAGCTTGGCGATCAGCACGCCGCGCGTCGTGAACTCGTCGCCTTTGTCGAAACGCCTCAGCTCGTTAAAGGCTTTCTCGATGGTCGGGTGGCTGGGCAGGCCGGTGTCCTCGAATTTCATGACGAGTCCTTTTGGAAATATCTTATGAGTCGCAAATGGCTTGATAGGGAAAGAATAGCAGACCCAGCGAGCGAGCCAAGCCCCCCCATCAAAGATAGGAAATATGGCAAAAAAGAAGCCGCCCGTTGCGGGGCGGCTTCTTCATTGATTGTCTGTACCGAAAATTAGCGGCGCAGGCCGAGGCTGTCGATCAGCTTCTCGTAGCGGCGCGCGTCGGCTTTTTTCAGATAGTTCAGGTGGCGGCGGCGCTGGGAAACCAGCAGCAGCAGACCGCGACGGCTGCCCATATCTTTCTTATGCGTTTTCATGTGTTCGGTCAGCGAGTTAATGCGCTGGGTGAGCAAAGCCACCTGGACTTCGGGTGAACCCGTGTCTTTCTGGGTGGTTGCGTATTTCTTGATAACTTCCGACTTCGTCTTGGTTGCGAGCGACATCGTATACTCCTCTGAGTTTAAAGATTAAAAACTTTGACCGGATGAAGCTCGATACCCTGTTTCTCAAGCAGGGCGACGGGCTTGTTAAGCCCGATGGCCAGTACCAGATCCGTCATCTCGTCAATCCCAGCGACCGCAAAACGGTCGATATCCTGACGGGATAAAAATCTGATGGTCTGGCCTTGCCGTATCCGGCTGACCTCCTCTGCTGTCATGGCCAGTGCCGGGATGTCGTCCAGCACGGTCTCCACAGGCAGAAGAACCTGATCAGGAGCGGCAGATTGCACCAATTTTTCAAGGGCGTCCAGTGAAATCGCGGTTTCTTCTGTAAAATTACCGACCGCAAGGCGCCTGAGCTCGGTCACATGGCCGAAACAGCCCAGAATCTGCCCCATATCGCGGGCGATCGACCTGACATAGGTGCCCTTGCTGCAGTTCAGCTCGAAAACCGCTTCATCTTTATTAATATTAACGGCGTGGAAGCCGTAGACGGTGACGCTGCGGGCCTGCAGGTCCAGCTTCTGGCCCTCGCGGGCGAGGTCATAGGCGCGCTCCCCGTCGACCTTGATGGCCGAAAACTGGGGCGGTATTTGGTCAATATTGCCGGTGAAACGGGGCAACAGGGCGATGATGTCGGCCTCTGCAGGGCGTTTATCGGACGTCTGGATGGCTTCGCCCTCGGCATCGTCCGTGGTGGTGGCCGTGCCCCATTTGACGGTAAAGCGGTAAACCTTGTCGGCGTCCTGCGCGAAGGGGATGGTCTTGGTGGCCTCGCCAAACGCGATGGGCAGGATGCCCGTCGCCAGCGGATCAAGCGTGCCGGCATGGCCGACCTTCTGCGCGGACAGTATCCGGCGCACCTTGCCGATCGCCTGCGTCGACGTCATGCCGAGCGGCTTGTCGAGGTTCAGCCAGCCGCTGATAGGATTGCCTTTTTTATTGCGGCCCATGAAGGGGGTTATTCCTCGTCTTCATCGTCTTCGTCATCGCGGGGAGGCGCCATGACGTCTTTCTGCACGCGCTCCTGGCGGAGGACTTTTTCGATGTGCTGGGCCTGCTCGAAGCTGTGGTCGATGCGGAAGGAAATCTTGGGCGAGAAGCGCATTTCCAGCTCGGGCGCGACTTGCGATCTGAAATAGCCGGAGGCGCGGTTGAGCGCATGGACGATTTCATCGGCGTTCTTGCCGCCCAGCGGCATGATATAGGCGGTGGCGTGCTTCAAATCCGGCCCCACTTCCACCGAGGTGATGGTGATGAGACTTGCCTGCGCCAATACCGGGTCGAACAGTTCCCCGCGCAGCAGGACTTCGGCCAGAATATGGCGAATCCGCTCGCCAACGCGCAATTGGCGCTGTCCCGGTGCGGAACGTGAGGAGGGGGTGCGGCGCTTCATCGTTGAACCTTAGGTCGAGCCTTCCAGCGTGCGGGCGGAGCTTTCGATCTCGAAGGCCTCGATCACATCGTTTTCCTTGATGTCGTCGTAGTTCTCGAACGCCATGCCGCACTCGTAGCCCTTCTGCACGTCGCGGACTTCGTCCTTGAAGCGGCGCAGCGTCTTGAGCGTGCCGGTGTGGATGACGACGTTGTCGCGCAGCAGGCGGACCTTGGCGCCGCGCTTGACGACGCCTTCGGTAACGAAGCAGCCCGCGATCTTGCCGGTTTTCGAGACTTCGAAGACCTTGCGGATCTCGGCGTAGCCGATGAACTTTTCCTTCAGCTCCGGCGAGAGCAGGCCGGTCAGCATGCCTTTCACTTCGTCGATCACTTCGTAAATGATCGAGTAGTAGCGGATTTCGACGCCGTCGCGCTTGGCGTGGTCGCGCGCCTGCGGGTTCGCGCGCACGTTAAAGCCGATGATAAGGGCTTTGGACGCGTTGGCGAGCGTGACGTCGGATTCGGTGATGGCGCCGACGCCGGTGTGCATGACGCTGACTTTGACTTCCGAGTTGTCGGCGGTGACTTTTTCGAGCGCGCCGGCGATGGCTTCGATCGAGCCGTGCACGTCGCCCTTGATGATGACGGGCAGCAGCTTGGCCGAACCCGCCTGGATGTCGGAGATCATCTGGTCGAGCGTGCGGCCTTTAGATTTCGCTGCCGCTTTCGCTTTTTTCTTGTGCTGGCGGAAGGCGGTGACTTCGCGCGCTTTCGCCTCGTCGGGAACGACGATGAAGTCGTCGCCGGCTTCGGGCGTGCCGGTCAGGCCCTGCACTTCGGTGGGCTGGCCGGGCAGCGCGGATTTCACCAGCGCGCCGCGGTCGTCATGCAGCGTTTTCACGCGGCCCCATTCGGTGCCGGAAACGAAGATGTCGCCGACTTTCAGCGTGCCCTTGCGCACGAGGACGGTCGCAACCGAGCCCTTGCCCTGTTCAAGGCGGGATTCGATGACGGCGCCGACGGCGGGGCGGTCGGGGTTGGCCTGCAGGTGCAGGACTTCGGCCTGCAGCAGGATGGCTTCTTCAAGCGCGTCGAGACCCATTTTGGTCTTGGCGGAAACTTCGATGCTCTGGCTGTCGCCGCCCATGCTTTCGGTGACGACTTCATGCTGCAGCAGTTCCTGGCGCACTTTGTTGGGGTTCGCCGAGGGCAGGTCGCACTTGTTGATGGCGATGATCATAGGCTTGCCGGCCGCTTTCGCGTGGCTGATAGCCTCGATCGTCTGGGGCATGACGCTGTCGTCGGCGGCGACGACGAGAACCACGATGTCCGTCACGTCCGCGCCGCGTGCGCGCATTTCCGTGAAGGCCGCGTGGCCGGGGGTGTCGATGAAGGTAATCTTCTTGCCCGACTTGGTGGTGATCTGGTAGGCGCCGATGTGCTGCGTAATGCCGCCGGCTTCGCCGGAGACGACATCTGCCGTGCGGATCGCGTCGAGCAGCGAGGTCTTGCCGTGGTCGACGTGGCCCATGATGGTCACGACGGGCGGGCGGTGCTCCAGGTGCTCGTCCTTGTCGGCGTCGCCGATGATGCTGGATTCAACGTCAGCGTCGGACACGCGTTTCAGCGTATGGCCGAATTCGTGGACGATGAGTTCGGCGGTGTCGGCGTCGATCGGCTGGCTGCCGGTCGCCATGATGCCGAGGTTCATGAGTTTTTTCACCACGTCGCCCATGCGCTCCGACATGCGGTTCGCCAGTTCCTGCACCGTGATGACTTCGGGCACGATGACTTCGCGGCATTGCTTGGTCTGCGGGTTCTGCATCGCCATCTTGGCGCGCATGCGCTCGCGGGCGCGGCGTTGCGCCGCCATCGAGGGGTTCTTGGAATCGCGGTCTTCGAAGCCGTCGTTCAGCACTTGTGAAACGGTCAGCTTGCCACCGCCGCGGCGGCGGTTCTGGCCCGCGCCAAGGCGGCCTGCGCCGCGCTTGCGGTTGATTTCTTCGGCTGCGGTTTCGGTCGTTTCGCGGCCGTAGAAGTCCACTTTGCGGCCGACGGGGCGCTTGTCGTCGGCGCTGGGGGCTGCGGGGCGGAGGCCGGCGGCGGGACGCGAGGTGCGCGTCTCGTTTTCACGGCGGCGGCGTTCGCTTTCCTCGGCCTGGTTGAGCTGGCGCATCTTGGCCATTTCCTGCTCGCGCGCTTTTTCTGCGGGGCTCATGGCCTCGATCGCGGCGGCGGAGGGCGCGGCTTCGGGCGCGGCTTCTTCTTCCTGCGGCTGGTTCTTGATCACCAGCTTGGACTGGTATTGCGTAGTCGACTGTTCCTTGGGGCTGGCCTGCGCCTGCTGCAGCGCGCGCTTGCGGGCCTCGCTCTCGGCGGTGGTGAGATGCAGGTCCTGCGAGGCTTTTTCTTCGGCCTGGCGGGCGGCTTCGGCTTGCGCGCCGCGCTTTTTCTTGACCTCGACGGCGACCGGCTTGGCGCTGCGCCCCATGGCGACGTTCTGCCGCGCAGGCGCGCCGCCGACCGGCGCTTTCAGGCTGAGCGTGCCCTTGGGGGACAAGCTCAGCTTTTTTGTGTCTTTGTCGTTCTCAGCCATTTTGGTGCCTTTTGCCTCGGAGTTCATTTACCGTCCTAAGTATATAGCGCGAGGGGCTGTCTTAGCCATTCGCAGCAGTGGGTGCAGCCGCTTCCTCTTCCTCGGGGAACCAGCTTGCGCGGGCCGCCATGATGATGTTGTTGGCCTGGCTTTCGGTGAGCGCGTTTTCGCCCACGATCTCGCGCAGCTCGTCGCCGGCGAGGTCGCCCAGGTCATCCATCTTCTTCACGCCTTTTTCAGCGAGCGCGAGGATCATGTCCTGCGTCAGGCCTTTTACGCCGGCCAGTTCATCGGTGATGCCCAGTTCCTTGCGCTTCTTGTCGAATTCGGCCTTCTTGGCGTCGAGGAAGTTCTGCGCGCGGGTTTTCAGTTCCACCGCGACGTCGCCGTCGAAGCCCTGGATGCGGGCCAGTTCGTTATCCGACGTATCCACGATGTCCTGGATCGAGGTAAAGCCCTCGACCACCAGCAGGTGGGCGATGACTTCGTCGACGTCGAGCGCTTCCATGAAGAGCGCGGAGCGCGTCTTGAATTCGTTCTGGCGGCGCTCGGTTTCCTCGGCTTCGGTCATGATGTCGATGTTCCAGCCGGAAAGCTGCGTCGCAAGGCGCACGTTCTGGCCGCGGCGGCCGATGGCGAGCGAGAGCTGCTCGTCCGGAACCACAACGTCGAGGCGGTGCGTATCTTCGTCCAGAACCACTTTCGTGACTTCGGCCGGCGCCAGCGCGTTGACGACGAAGGTCGCCACATCGTTGGTCCAGGGAATGATGTCGATTTTCTCGCCCTGCAGTTCGCCGACCACCGCTTGAACGCGGGAGCCGCGCATACCGACGCAGGCGCCGACGGGGTCGATGGAGCTGTCACGCGACAGCACCGCGATTTTTGCGCGGGAGCCGGGGTCGCGGGCGACGGCCTTGATCTCGATCACGCCGTCATAAATTTCCGGCACTTCCTGCTTGAACAGCATGGCCAGGAATTCGGGGTGGACGCGGGACAGGAAGATCTGCGGGCCGCGCTGTTCGCGGCGCACGTCGTAGATGTAGGCGCGGACGCGGTCGCCGTTTTTGAAATGTTCGCGGGGCAGGGCGTCCTGGCGGCGCATGTAGCCTTCGCCGCGGCCGAGGTCGACCGTCACGTTGCCGTATTCGACGCGCTTGATGACGCCGGAAACGATCTCGCCGGTGCGGTTCTGGTATTCCTCGAACATGCGCTCCCGCTCGGCGTCACGCACTTTCTGGAAGATGACTTGTTTCGCGGTCTGGGCTGCGATGCGGCCGAAATCGAGGGGCGGCAGCTTGTCGACGAGGAATTCACCGATCACGGCGTCGGCCTTGATCTTCTTGGCGGGCTTCAGCAGGATCTGCTTGGCTTCCAGCTCGGGCATTTCGGGGTTGAAGGCTTCCACCACTTCGCGGTAGCGGAACAATTCAATCTCGCCCGTCTTGCGGTCGATGGTGGCGCGGATGTCGTGGTCGTAGCCGTATTTGGAGCGGCCGGCCTTCTGGATGGCTTCTTCCATGGCCTGGATTACGATTTCACGGTCGATGCTTTTTTCACGTGCGACGGCATCTGCGACTTGGAGCATTTCTTGCATGGCTTGTTCCTTGTTTTCCTCTAACCTTTTTTCTGTTGTGCGGATTTGATCAGCTCATCCGTCAGCACAAGCTTGGCTTTCTGGATGTGGCCGAAAGGAAGAGCCTGCACAGGGCCTTCCTCGGTTTGCAGATTGACGGTGTCGCCATTGGCGCCCAGCAATTTGCCTTTGAATTTTTTCTGGCCGTTGATGGCCGTGTCGAGCTCGACCTTCGCCTCGAGCCCCTTGTAGCGCTCGAAATCCTTCAGGCGCGTCAGCGGCCGGTCGATGCCGGGCGACGAGACTTCGAGGTAATAGGCGCCGTCCATCACGTTCTCGACGTCCAGCACCGCGGAAATCGCTTGGGAAAGGCGCGAGCAGTCGTCGAGGTTCATGGTGCCGTCGGGCTTCTCGGCCATTATCTGTAAGGTAGGCTTGCCCGAGCCTGCGCCAACCATCAGCACGCGCACAATTTCATAGCCCATGCCCTGGGCAGTGGGTGAAATCGCTTTCTCTACTTTTTTAGTCTGCGGCGTCTGGTCCATTTTTTCCGTCTTGGCCTTCCGGATGCACAAAGGGCGGGCTCTTTTTTAGAGCCCACCCTTTTGTTTATGCCGGGTTGTATTGGATGCATTTATACACCCGAACCCTGTTTTTGCAAGGAAAATCGCGTAAAAAAGGTGCTTTTTCCGCTGTTTTCGCAACAGGTCGCTATTTAAAAATAAATACGGATTTATTTTATTTAACGTAACTCACGATTGATATAAATTATTATTTATCAAATACTTAAGGCGTTTTAGCCTTGATCTGGATCGTGCCTTTTCTAATCGAAAGGCTATCCTGCAGCACCGTGGAGCCGAGGGTGATGCGGTCCACTTCCTCGCGGTGTTCGCGTTCCTGCCGTGCGATGGTTTCGGGGGAAATGCGCAGGCGCTGGGGCACCGCGTCCCAGTTGTCGAAAGTATCGATATCGCTGAAAATTTTGCCGGCGTCCTGCGGGATGCCTTCCAGATATTTCTGGCCCGTTTTGCGGCACCAGAAATTGCCTTTGCAAGATGTAGGCGCATGGGCGAAGGATTCCAGCGGGTTGTCTTCGCAGCTGAATTCCGTAACGGTTGCTGGCGCGCCCTTGAGAGATGTCAGCTTATTATCCTGACAGCTGTAATTTTCGCCCACCTGCTGCGGCCCATCCTCGATCGAGACAAGCTTGTTGCGACCGACGGCGAAGCCCTTGCCGACGATGGCCGGACTGCCTTTCAGGTTTACGAGCTCGTTATCATAGGCGTAGTAGTGGCCATCGACCTGCGCGGGCCCGCCTTCCAGTGTCGGTAGTTTGCAGCCCGTGCAAACGAAATTATCCGGTATATGTGCGGGCGCGCCTTTGAGACTCTTCAAGGGGTTATTCCGGCATTCGTATTTGCCGGTGTAAGTGCCGGGTGTAATAAGGCTTGGTCCGTGCTCCAGCGAAGTAAGTTTGTTACTCGAACAATCAAAGGCCCCCACGGTATGCGGCGCGTGCAAAAGAGTCGTGAGCTGGTTTTCCTTGCAGTCGAAACTGCCCGGCACGGTTTCAGGCGCATGTTCCAGCGATGTCAGCTGGTTGCCGTCGCAGCAGAAATTCCGGCCGACTTTTTTCGGGGCATGTTTCAATGATGTCAGTTTATTCTTCCAGCAAATGAAATCGATGCCGACTTCCTTGGGCGCGTATTCCAGTGAGGTCAGGCCGTTGTTGTTGCACTGATAAGTGCCATGCACCACCTGCGGCCCGCCTTTCAGCGATGTGAGTTCGTAATTGTTCACGCAGACGAAGTTGCCCTTGACGATGACTTTCGACAGGTCGGGCAGGCTTTTCAGCCCCATATTGTTAAGCGTCAAATCTCCGGGCACGATGATCGTGCCATCCTCCGCCTTTTCAAAGGGGATCTTCCATTCCGTAAGCGCAAGCTCGGCCTCTGATGGCCCGCTGACTTTGTTGAATATATGTATCTTCGCCATGGCCAAGTTTAGCAGGCTTGGCTTGAAAAACCGTTAAACGGTCAAAAAACGCTGGAAAATCACAGGCCTGCCTGCGGCGAGGCCCTTGTTTTGGTAGCGCGTGCCGATCATGTCGGAAGGGCAGACGCGCCAGTCGGCGGCTGATTGCGCCTGCCATGCGTAGCCCGGATGTTTATAGGGTTTTTCCATCTGCCACGCGGCAAGGCCGGGGTCGTCGGAGGACAGGCGCAGCTCCGATCCCTTTATCATTAACCTGTGCAGCGTATCCAGCGTTTCGGTCTGGATAAAGCGGCGCTTGTGGTGCTTCTTTTTCGGCCATGGGTCGGAATTGAGCACGAAAGTGCGGGCGAGGGTTTTATCGGCCAGCCGCGCCATCAGCAGCCGCGCGTCGTCCTGAAAGATACGGATATTCTTGATGTCCTTGTCGCGGATGCTCAGGCAAAGGCCGGCGACGCCGTTCACAAAGGGCTCGCAGCCGATCATGCCGATGTCGGGATTGTCCATCGCCTGATATTCCAGCTGCTCGCCGTTGCCGAAGCCGACTTCGAGCCAGACTTCCTTCACGGGGAAATCGAAAAAACTTTTGGGGTCGATGAGGCCGTTGCCTTCGGGCAGCCTGATCTGCGCCCACTGCATGACTTCGTCGTAAGCAGACTGGCGGGAATTTTTGAGAGTCTTGCCCTTGCGCCGGCCGTAGAACAGCGGCTTGTCGTCAGCTCGCCAGCTGTTTGCCATTCTTGCCGCTCCGCTTGTGCAGGTTCTCGAAGACCTTGGTTTTTTCGTTGTATTCCATCAAGGCACCTTCGGCCATATCGAAATACCAGCCATGCAGCTCCAGCGTTTTCGCCTTCACGCGCTCCGCCACCCAGGGAAAAGTCATCAGGTTGTCGAGCGAGACGAGCACGACTTGTTGCTCAAGCGCGCGGCGGCGGGCGTCGGGTTCGGTATGGGTGCAATGTTTATGCACATGTTCAAGCGCGGGCGCACCGATATCGACCCATTGCGGCAGAAATTCGAACTGGTCGCGTGTGATGTTGCGTTCGGCAAGGGCCCTGATGCCGCCGCACATGCTATGGCCCATGACGACGATATGCTTCACCGCAATCTGCTTCACCGCGAATTCAAGCGCGGCCGAGGTGCCGTGGTGCATGCTGTCGGTTTTATAGGGCGGGACGAGGGCTGCCACGTTGCGCACCACGAACATGTCGCCGGGTTCGCTGTTGGTCAAAATCGCGGGGTCGGCGCGGCTGTCGGAACAGCCGATGATGAGCGTATCGGGGTTCTGCCCGTCGCGCACAAGGTTGCGGAACAGCTTTTTGCCCGAACGGAAATAGTTCAGGTGAAACGCCTTGTAGCCTTTAATCAGTTTGTCGAAGGGCATCCGGTCTCCTTGATTCTGCCGGCGGGATAATAACAGGTTCGCCAAGGGGATGGGAAATAAAAATCACCCCTGCGTTAACGGCAGGGGTGATGCAGAAAGAGAAGGCTTTTCTAGTGTTTGGTGGCGCTTTCGCCGTCGATTTCTGCCAGCATTGCCAGCAATTCGGCGCGGGTCGGGCGGCCTTTTTTGCGCATCAGGCGCGGGTCGACCGACCTCTCCCAGCGGGTGGGTTCCTTCACCGCCGTCTCCGGCTGGCGGCGCAGGGCCTTGAAGATGCGCTTCCAGAAGGGCTTTTTCTTCTCCTGCGCGGGGTTGTCGTTGGTCGGTGCCTTCGGTTTCTCCTTTTTCTTCTTCCATTCGTCCTTCAGCGGCTTTGACGGCACGCTGTTGTTGCTGGTCGAGCTGCAGGACGGGATGATGAAGGGCGTAATGCCGCTGTCGCTCGGGCCCGGATCGCTATGGCCGCCGGTATCTCCACCCGTGGACCCTGAGTCCCCGCCGCTGCTGCAGCTGCTCGACGAGCAACTGCTGGAGGAACAGCCGCCACCGCCGCCGCATCCGCCACCGCCGCAATCCGCAGCCTTGACGGGGTCGAGGCCCGCGATATCACGGAAACGCTGGCGCGTCTTCGCGAATTGCGCTGACGCCAGCGCCGCGTCTTCGGTGCCCAGCATCCCGAGGTAAGGATAGTGGTGCAGGTAGAAGCCGAAGATATCGTGGCAATCCGCCATGTACTTGTGCGTATCAAGGATATGGCTGTGCCACATTTCATCGATGTCGGGGGTGGGAACATGTTCTTCGCAGGGGTACAGGGCGAAGAGGAGGAGGTAGGCTTTGTATAGTTTCTCGACGCTATCGGCTTTTTTAAGGGGCCATCCCTTTTCCTTGACGAGTTTGAATTTGATGGGCTCGAGGTCAAGGGCCTCTATTTTATCGTGGTACGGTGTGCGTGCGGTTTGTGGTTGAAGTGCAGGTTTGTTGTCGGGGTTCGTGTGCAAGTGCAACATGTGCTGCAGGTCCATCTAGTTACCTTTCTGTTTCATCTGTGTTGGCCGTTCCTTTTTTCTTTGTGTGCACAATTAAACGGTATGTTCAGTGTAAAGATCTGTCAAATTCCCCTGTAGGCGATTCCGGATTTCCGCTTGTACTACAAGGACTTGTGGTGTTAGTGCACCGCACCATATGCTCAAACAAAGCATATAAGATTCGTAGGAATTGAATCAAAAAGCCGCATAAACACAGGGTTTATGCGGCTTTTTTGAGTGGTGGAAGCTTAGCGCTTGAGCTCGGTAACCTTGCCTTCGGCAGACTGGTACTTCTTGGAGCCGATTTCGTCTTTCAGCGCCTGCACCAGATCGGGCTTTTCCCAGCTGAAGCCGCCGTCGGCGTCGGGCGTGCGGCCGAAGTGGCCGTAGGCTGCCGTGCGGGCATAGATGGGCTTGTTGAGGTTGAGGCGTTCGCGGATGCCGCGCGGGCGGAAATCAGCGACGGCCTGCAGGGCCTGCGACAGCGCGTCATCGCTGTACTTGCCGGTGCCATGCGTGTTGACGTAGAGCGAGATCGGGTGCGACACGCCAATCGCATACGACACCTGAATGGTGCAACGATCGGCAAGGCCGGCCGCCACGATGTTCTTGGCTGCGTGACGTGCTGCGTAGGCTGCGGAGCGGTCAACCTTCGTCGGATCTTTGCCCGAGAAAGCGCCGCCGCCGTGGGGCGCTGCGCCGCCATATGTGTCGACAATAATTTTACGACCGGTCAGGCCAGAGTCGCCGTCGGGGCCGCCAATCACAAAGCGGCCGGTCGGGTTGACGTAGAACTGGCTTTCGTCGCACATCCAGCCTTGCGGCAGGATGTTCTGCACGTGCGGGCGCACCATTTCGCGCACTTCTTCCTGGGAAACGGAAGCGTCATGCTGCGTCGAGACGACAACCGAGGTCGCGCGGACGGGCTTGCCGTTGATGTATTCCAGCGAGACCTGCGATTTTGCATCGGGGCCGAGTTTAAACAGCGCACCCGAATGGCGGGCTTCGGCCAGCGATTTCAGGATGGCATGGGAATAGTGGATGGCGGCCGGCATCAGGCTTTCGGTTTCGCGGCAGGCGTAACCGAACATGATGCCCTGGTCGCCGGCGCCTTCGTCCTTGTTGCCGGCGGCGTCGACGCCCACGGCGATGTCAGCCGACTGCGCGTGCAGGCGTACGTCGACTTTGATTTTTTCCCAGTGGAATTCTTCCTGCTTGTAGCCGATGTCGCGCACGGCATGGCGGGCGATGGTTTCGATCAGCTCCTTGGTGATGGAAGCCGGGCCGCGGGTTTCGCCCGCGATGCAGAGGAAGCCGGTGGTGGCAAGGCATTCGGCGGCGACGCGGGAATAGGGGTCGGCGTTCAGGTACGCATCGACGATGGCGTCCGACACGCGGTCGCAGAGCTTGTCCGGATGGCCTTCGCCGACGGATTCGCTCGTGAAAATGTACTTCTGGTCAGCCATTTGAATGCCCTCTTGTTGAATACCGACTATATATACTTGACCGGAAAAAGCCCGGCAACAGCCTTTTTGCAGGCTTTATGGCTTATTTTTCGCCGGAGGCCGCCATGGTTTTAGCCATTTCCACCAGCTGTTTCTGCAGCTTCGAATCTTTGATGGATTGATAGGCGCGCACCAGGTCGCGCACGTCGCGGCTGGCCATGGGGTCGGGTTCGAGCGCGGCCTGCTTGCCTTCGGCAAAGCCCTTCACCGCGTATTTCTGGCCGGGCAGCAACTGGAAAACGCCGTCGAGGAAATAGTCGAGCGGCGTTTTCAGCGCTTTTGCAATCTCGACAAGGCGGCTCACGGAGATGCGGTTGGTGCCGCGTTCGTATTTCTGCACCTGCTGGAAAGTAATGCCGCAGGCCTGCGCGAGGTCGTCCTGGCTCATGTCGAGCACCTGACGGCGCGCCCGGACTTTCTGGCCCACATGGGCGTCGACGGGATGGGGGCCTTCCTCGGTGGTATTTTTGCGTGGCATAGAATTCCTTACAGATATCTTACTTGCAGTAAGCTATTTTTATCATATGCAACTTTGCATAGTCAACACACGCACGTATGCAACCCTGTATTGTGGCAAGGGGCTGGAATATCAGGCTTTACGGCGTAAAACCGCTTCGGCGGATATCGCCGCCAGCAGCAGAAGGGCGAAGAAGAACGCATCGCCGAACTGCGCATAAGGCGTGCGCGGCAGCGGTTTCGGCAGCAGAGTCTGCACATACCCCGGTGTGCCGAGCGGCACGCTGTCCACCACGCGGCCCAGCGGGTCGATCATGCCCGAGATGCCGGTATTGGCCGCGCGCGCCAGCGGCAGGCCTTCCTCCACCGCTCGCATCCTTGCGCTGGCGAAATGCTGGTAGGGGCCCGCCGTCATGCCGTACCAGCCGTCGTTGGTGACGTTCACGATCCAGTCGGGCCGGTCTTTCTGGTCGACGACTTCGCGGGGGAAGATCACTTCATAGCAGACCAGCGGGCTGAAGGACGGCAGCTTGCCGGCACGCATCGTTTGCGGGCCTGTGCCCGCCGTGAAGCCGCCCACGCCCGCCATCGCGGCCGCCATCGCAGGTATGTTTAATCCGCTAAACGGATTGTATTCGCCGAAGGGGACAAGATGATGCTTGTCGTAGTGGCCCAGCACATTCGAATTGCTGTCCATCACCGTCATGCTGTTATAAACTTTCGGGTGGCTGGCCTTGGCCGCATCGACGCGCAAACTGCCCAGCAGCCCCGTCGCGCCCTGCGGCAGGCTCTTGGCGATGATGCTGGCAATCTCGGGGAACTGCGATAGATCGGCATTGACCGCCGTTTCCGGCCAGACGACAAATGTCGGCTCCTTGCCCGCCACGATATCCTGCGTGCCCAGCGCCATGTGCTTTTCAAGATTGCGCCAGTCTTCGTCGTTATCCCATTTCATTTTTTGTGGGATATTCGCCTGCACAAGGCGCACGGTGTAACCGCTGTCTTCCGTCTTGTTGTATTCCAGCCGCGCGTTGCCAAAACCGGCGGCGAGGATAAAGCTGAACAGCGCGACGATGAAAACATTCCGGCGCGAGGTGAATTCCGGCACGGCCATCCAGAACAGCGCCAGCAGCGACAGGCCGTAAATGCCCACATAGGCCGCGCCCTGCATCAGCGGCAATACCTGATCGAAGGCATAGCCCGGCAGGTTCCACGGAAATCCCGTCAGGATATGCCCGCGCACCCATTCGATGGCGCCCCACGCGCCGATAAAGGCCAGCGCATGCGCGGCCTCGACGCTGCTCCAGCGGCGGGCCAGCAGCGGAATAAAGCCGAAGAACAGGCCCAGCACCGTAGGGCCGATAACGAACGAGAAGGGCAGCGCCCAGCCGAACTGCGCGATATCCACCATCAGCGACCAGCTGACCCAGTAAAGGCCGAAGATAAAATAGCCCGCGCCGAAGGCCCAGCCGGTCAGGAAAGACTGGCGCTTCTTTTCGCAAAAACGCGCCAGCGTGATAAAGCCGGGCACCGATATCAGCATGATGGGGAAAGCGCCGATGGGCGGCATGGCCAGCACCATTGCCGCGCCCAGCAAAAAGGCCGTGGCGTATTTTTTGAACCCCGTCAGGGTTTCCATGCGTTTGAAGATACCCGTGAATTTCATCGCTTAGTCCGGGTTGTCTTCCATCGTGGGGCGTTTGGGGATATTGCGGATGCGCACGCGCATCACGCGGCGCGGATCGGCGTCGATCACTTCGAATTCGACGCCGGATGCCGCGTGCTTGATCACCTCGCCGCGCGTCGGCACGTGGCCGGCGATGAAGGTGACAAGTCCGCCCATGGTGTCGACTTCCTCGTGTTCCTCGTTCTCGGCAAATGTCTCGCCGTATTTCTTCTCGAAATCGACGATTGGATAGCGTCCGTCGGCGATGGCGGTGCCGTCGGGGCGCTCGATCAATTGGGGTTCGATGTCGAAATCGTATTCGTCGTCAATCTCGCCGACGATGGCCTCGATCAGGTCGTTGATGGTGATCAGCCCGTCGATGCCGCCGAATTCGTCGACGACGAAGGCGATATGCACGCGGCTCTGGCGCATCTGCAGCAGCAAGTCCATCACACGCATGGCGGGCGATACCACCAGCACGTCGCGCATGATGTCGCGCACTTCGAACGCGCCGTCGTTTTTAAGATTTGCGACGATATCCTTCACGTTGATGACGCCGAGGATATTGTCGAGGTCGTCCTTGTAAACCGGAATGCGGCTATGCGGTTTTTCGGACAACAGGTTGTAAAGATCTTCCTTGGTCGTATCGACGCTGATGGCGACGATATCGGCGCGCGGCACCATGGCATCCACCACGGGCAGGTCGCGCAGCTGCAGGATGTTCGAGATCAGCAGGCGTTCGTGTGCGGCGACGGCCGATTGCGGCGCGGTTTCCTTGTCGTCGATCAGTTCCTCGATCGCGTCGCGCAAGCTATCGTCGTCATGGGTGTCTTCGCGGGCGGGAATGATGCTCTTGAACCATGTGCGCAGCCAGCCCTCCGGCGGGGGTGAGACGGCTTCGGGCGCGTCCTTTTTCGGGACGTCGTCTTGTTCGGGCGCGCCGGATGTTTTGAGCGTGGTTTTCATTTGTAGGGGTCAGGATAGCCTAAACTCTTCAGAATGTCACACTCAAGACTTTCCATAGATTTGGCTTCTTTATTCTTCATATGATCATAACCGAGCAGGTGCAGTGTGCCGTGGACGACCAGATGGATGGTATGGTTTTCCAGATCTTTCTTCTGCGCCTTGCATTCCTTCTTCACCGTCTCCCAGGCCAGCACAACATCGCCCAGCGGAACGGGCGTGGGGCTGGGATGATAGGCGAGGGATCCGACGTCGAATTTGCGGATGTCGAACTGCGGGAACGAGAGCACGTTCGTCGCCTTGTTCTGCCCGCGATAGTCGTGGTTCAGCGTCTTGATCGATTTATCGTCGGTGAGCACGATGTTGAGCGAGAAGTTGCGGCTGCTGAAGGCAGCAGGGCGGCGCGCGACGACGAAGGCAGCACCTGCGGCGCGCTCGATCTTCTCGCTCATTTTCTTGAACGAGCCTTTCCACTGCTTTTCGGGCGTGTCGATGTGGATGGTCAGGCTGATCATGGCACGTCCTTGCCGTACTTGTTGGGATGGGCGGAGTCGCGCTTTTCGTAGGCCGCGACGATATCGCGCACCAGACGAGAACGAACCACGTCCGCATCGCCGAAGTGGATAAAGGCGATATCCTTGCCGCCCTTCAAGACTTCGACAGCGTCGCGCAAACCCGATTTGGTGCCGGAGGGCAAGTCGGTCTGTGACAAGTCGCCAGTGACAATCATGCGGCTGTTTTCGCCGATACGGGTCAGCGCCATCTTCATCTGCGTGGGCGTGGTGTTCTGCGCTTCGTCAAGGATGACGACGCAGCTGCCCAGCGTGCGGCCGCGCATAAAGGCCAGCGGCGCGATTTCAATGGTGCCGTCCGCCAGACGCCGTGCCAGCTGCTCCGGCGGCATCATTTCATGCAGCGCGTCGTAGATGGGGCGGAGATACGGGTCGATCTTTTCCTGCATCGTGCCGGGCAGGAAGCCGAGGCTTTCGCCGGCCTCCACCGCGGGGCGGGTCAGGATCAGGCGGTCGACTTCGCCGTTCTGCATCATCGTCACGGCCTGCGCCACGGCAAGGAAGGTCTTGCCCGTACCGGCGGGGCCAAGGCCGAAGATCAGCGAATTGTTCTTGATGGCTTCAAGGTATTCCGCCTGCTTGGGCGTGCGGGGCGTGATCTGCTTGTTCTTGGCCTTGATCTTAAGCTGCGGTTCTTTCAGCGCCTGAATGGCGATCTCGCGCGATTTTTCGTTCATCGGGCTTTTCACGACGCTGACAGCGCCGATGACGTCTTCCGTCGTGACGGGCAGGCCTTTCAGCAGGCGCTCCCACAAAACGTCAAAGACGGCTTGCGCGGCGGCCAGCTTGGGCTTCGCGCCGATGATCACGACTTCGTTGCCGCGCGAGTTGATCTCGACATCCAGTTCTTCTTCAAGAAGGGCGAGGTGTCTGTCGTGCTCGCCGAAAAGGAGGGGGACGAGGGCATTGTCGTCGAATTGGAGCCCGATGCGCCGGACGGCTTGTTTAGTCAAACTGTTCTCCCACAAAAGAAAAGTAGGGTTAGTTGTACCTAACCCTACTTTAACAGTAAAAGATAAATATTTGTTAACGCCCGATAATTAGTAGCGGTCGTTGCGAGGTGCTTGATTTTGCTGGCTTTTCGGAGCCGGTTTTGCGGCAGCCGGTTCTTCGGCCAGCGCATCAACGATGGTCTGCACGATCTTCGAGCGGACGACGTCGACGGCCTTGAACTCCTGCACGCCGATGCCGGGCTTGCCTTCCAGCTTGCCCACGGCCCACATCAGGCCCGAGCGGCTCTTGTCGTCGAGGTCGATCTGGGACTCGTCGCCGGTGACAACCATCTTCGAGTTCTCGCCGATACGGGTCAGCGCCATCTTCAGCTGCTCGATCGAGCAGTTCTGCGCTTCGTCGACGATGATGAAGGCGTCGGTGAAGGTACGACCGCGCATGAAACCGATGGGCGCGATCTCGATCACGCTGTCGGACATCAGCTTCTGCCATTTGCCGGGGCCGTAGGCTTTATCCAGCTCGTCGTAGATCGGGCGCATGTAGGGCGCCAGTTTGTCGTTCGCGGAACCGGGCAGGAAGCCCAGTTTCTCGCCCGATTCCTGCGCGGGGCGGGCCAGCAGCAGTTTTTTCACCGCGCCCGATTTCAGCAGGCCGATGCCTTTCACGACGGCGACGTGCGTCTTGCCGGTACCGGCGGGGCCGGTGCCGAACGACAGGTCGTTGTTGTCGATCAGGGTGGAGAAATCCGCCTGCGCCTGCGTCTTGGGGACGAAGTGGCTGGAGGAAGAACCGGGGCCGCCCGGCGATTTGGTGTTCTGGTTCGCTGCGTTGAATTCGGCCATGGGCGATGCCTTGCGCGCGTTCAGCTGCACGCCGAGGTCCTTGATGATGTTCTTCGACAGGAAGGTGCCCTGCGCGAACATGCCGCCGAGGCGCTTGAAGGCGTCCTGTACTTTGGCGACCTGTTCGGCGGCGCCGGAATAGGTGACGCTGCCTTCATGGTGCTCGTAGAACTTGATGTCGAATGATTTCTCGAACTGCTTCGACAGGCCCGGGCGGCTCTGGAACATGACGCGTGCCATCTCCCTGTCCTTCTCGGTCACAAATTCGACGGTATAAACTGCGGAATCATTTTGTGCGGGTTGTGCGGTCATGCTGCGGCGCTCCTTGAGGTTTCTGTTGAGGTTGTGTGTGTTTTGGTGTGTGTTTCGGTTGTAGCGATAGTGCCAGCCATCCCGTTCTGGAAGGCTTTGTCGATGGTGACTTCGGCAATTTCCCCGTAGAGGCGCTGCGGTGCGGTCACATAGACTGACTGCATCCACGGCGTCTTGCCGAGTAGCTGGCCTTGCTTGTCGCCTTGGCGGTCGAACAGCACGGGCATCACCTTGCCCACGCTCTGCTTGTTGTAGTCGAGTTGTTGTTCAAACAATAACGCCTGCAATTCATGCAGACGCGCATCCTTGATTTTTTCAGGAACAATGCCGCCCATTGCCGCGCCTGGCGTGCCGGGGCGGGGGCTGTATTTGAAGGTGTAACAGGAGGAGAATTTAATCTCGCGCACCATTGCCATCGTCTCTGCATGGTCTTCGTCTGTTTCACCGGGGAAGCCCGCGATGAAATCGGACGACAGCGCGATATCGGGGCGCGATTTGCGCACGCGCGCGATGATGTCCATGTACTGCTGCGCTGTATGCTTACGGTTCATCAGCTCCAGCACGCGGTCCGAACCGCTTTGCACAGGCAGGTGCAGGAAGGGCATGAGCTTGGCAACGTCGCCATGCGCCGCGATCAAATCTTCGTCCATGTCCTTGGGATGGGAGGTCGTGTAGCGGATACGCTCGATGCCGCTAATGCCGGCAATCTTTTCGATCAGCTTCGCAAGGCTCCACGTACCGCCGTCAGCCTCGCCGTGGTAGGCATTCACGTTCTGGCCGAGCAGGGTGATTTCTTTCGCGCCCTGGTCAGCCAGTCGCATCGCCTCGTCCATCACGGCCTTGGCAGGGCGGGAATATTCTGAACCGCGCGTATAGGGCACGACGCAGAAGGTGCAGAACTTGTCGCAGCCTTCCTGCACCGACAGCATGGCCGAGGGGCCGGTGCTCTCGCCTTGCGGCAGGTGGTCGAATTTCGATTCAACGGGGAAGTCGGTGTTGATCACGCGCTTGCCGCCCGAGGCCTTCACGATCATTTCCGGCAGCAGGTGATAGACCTGCGGTCCGAAGACCATATCGACGTAAGGGGCGCGTTGCGTAATCACGTCGCCTTCGGCCTGCGCCACGCAGCCCGCGACGGCGATCATTGCCTTCTCGCCACGTGCTTCTTTTTCTTCCTTGATGTCGCGCAGGCGGCCGAGGTCTGAGAAAACCTTTTCGGTCGCTTTTTCACGGATATGGCAGGTGTTCAGGATCATAAGGTCGGCGCCGTCGGCTTCCTCGACGGAGCGGTAACCGAGCGATGCCAGTACGTCTGCCATTTTCTGGCTGTCGTACACGTTCATCTGGCATCCCCAGGTCTTTATGTAGACCTTTTTGGACATTGCATTCCTATGGCTGCAATTTACACTTAAGCCGTGTAGTGTTTGGTACCGCGACTAATAACCATATATTTGGGCAAGTGTCTACAAATATTACATAATCGATTTACATAATCCGGAAAAAAGATTACAAAACTGCTCGCAATAAAGGGCAGGGGATCAAAGGCAGGAAGCGAAGATGTCTCAGCAGGTTTTGATGATGGGCCCGATCCCCGCCGCGCAGGCCAAGATGCTGGAGGATGCTTTTACCGTCCACCGTCTCTGGCAGGCCGAAGATCCCGAAGCAAAACTGGCGGAGGTGAAGAATAATATTACCGGCGTCGTCAGCACCGCCTGGTTCGGCGTCTCGGCAAAGCTGATCCGCGCGTTGCCTAACCTCGAGATCATCAGCCACTTCGGCGTGGGCTACGATAATGTCGATGTGCAGGCAGCGAAGGAGCGGGGGGTTGTCGTCACCAATACGCCCGATGTGCTGACGGACGATACCGCCGATGTGGGCCTTGCGCTGACGCTGGCCGTTTTCCGCCGCCTTGTCGAAGGCGACATATATGTGCGCAGCGGCCAGTGGGCCAAGAAAGGCGCGCTGCCACTGGGCCGGTCATTGCGCGGCAAGACCATGGGCATCGCCGGCATGGGCCGCATCGGGCAGGCGGTGGCAAAACGCGCCGAAGCCTTCGGCATGAAGGTCATTTACCACGGTCCGCGCAAGAAAGACGTGCCGCAGGCCTATGCCGCCAGTCTGGAAGCCATGGCGGCGGAGTCGGATATCCTCATGGTTACATGCCCTTACCGTCCCGAAACGCATCACCTGATCAACGCCAAAGTGCTTAAAAGTTTAGGCAAAGAGGGCGTTCTCGTTAACATCGCCCGTGGTAAAATAGTGGATGAACAGGCGCTGATCGACGCGCTGCAGAACGGCACGATCGCCGGCGCGGGGCTGGATGTATTCGAGAACGAACCCGATGTGCCAAGCGCCCTCTGCCGCCTCGACAACGTCGTCCTGCAGCCGCACGTGGGCAGCGCGACGTTTGAAACGCGCGGCGCCATGGCGCAGCTGGTGGTGGATAACATGCGCTTATACTTTGAAAAGGCTGAGGTTTTGACGCCGGTCTAGGTTTTTCCTTGCTTCGACTCTCCGGCTCCGGTAAACCTTGTCACCATATCAATCGAAGTCAGGACAATAATAATGAAAAAGATTCTCTGCGCCCTCGCTCTCCTTCTTTGCATATCCACCGTTGCCACTGCTGCAGGCCCGTCCTGCTATTCGGCCGACGAGATGGAAGCCGAGCAAGGCCTGCGCATCCACAGCGAGCTGATGGTGATCGGCCTGACCTGCCTGCGCATGCCCTCCGGCGGCCCGCAGCTCTACAGCAAGTACCAGACCTTCACGAAAAAGAATTCCAGCCTGATCTCCGGCTACGAAAACGACCTCATCAGCTACTACCGCCGCACCGGCATGCCCAACCCCGAAGGCAAGCTGCACACGCTGCGCACCGAACTGGCGAACGAGATTTCCCAGCACGCCATCACGATGTCGACCACCAGCTTCTGCAAGTACTACGGCGGCCGCATCGACCGTGCGCTGGCCATGGACAACGGCAAGCTCCGCCGCTGGGCCCAGCACAGCTGGTCGTCAACCACGACCTCGAAGCCTTCCTGCACGAAAGTCTCCAGCCTGCGCTGAGACTAGGGAAGCTTCCCGATAAAAAAAACCCTCCGGTTCCGGAGGGTTTTTTTTGTTCTTATTTCTTGGTGACGGGGCTTGGCTTGTGCCCGGGCTTGATCACCGCCGGCGGATCTTCCGAAGGCTTCATGCGCGTGGAGGATGACCATTCCAGAATGAGCGAATAGGCCAGCGCCAGCAGTGTCGGGCCGATGAAGAAGCCGATGAAGCCGAAGGCCAGCGCGCCGCCCATGATCCCCAGCAGGACGAGCAGCAGCGGCATGTCCGATCCGCGGCTGATGAACCAGGGCTTCATGAAGTTGTCGATGGAACCGACGACGGCCGCGCCCCAGATAAAGAGGAATACCGCCTGCCACGTCATGCTTTCCGAGAAGAGCCAGAGCGCGGCGGGGCCCCAGATCAGCGGCGGGCCCATGGGCACCAGCGAGAGGAAGAACGTCATGAGGCCGAGGAATGTCGCACCGGGAACGCCGGTAATCATGAAACCGATGGCGGCCACAACGCCCTGCAACAGCGCGGTGCCCAGAATACCGTAAACGACGCCGATCAGCGTGTTCTTGGACACCTTCAGCAGCTTCTGCCCCTGTTCGCCGCCGAACTTGTCGATCAGCGCGCGTATGCGCACCGCGACATGCGTACCATGGCGGAAGAAGAAGAACGAGATGATGACGCCCAGCGTGATATCGAGCGTACCCGCGCCGATGGTGGAGGCAAGGCGCAGCAGCAGGGCCGATGTCGGCTTCGCGTATTCCTTCAGCGTTTCCATCAGGCGCGCCTTGTCCGACATCGCCATCAGCCAGCCTTTTTCAAGATAGGGGCCGATGACGCTGACCGAACCCAGCTGCGCGGCGTTCTTGCTGGTGTCGCCGCTCAGGAAGTTGAGCACACCGTCATATATCTTGGTGTAGTTGTCGGCGACCGAGGTGCCGATGATCACCAGCGGCGCGATGAAGCAGGCGGCCAGTGCCAGAGTCATTAACGTGGCGGTCAGCGCCGTGCGGTGCTTCAGCTTGGCGTTCAGCCATTCGAAGGCCGGCCAGGTGGCGAGCGTGAAGATGGTCGACAATAACATGGCCGGGAAAAAGGGCATCAGGATGACAAGGCATCCCAGCAGGATCAGCACAACGGCCGAAAGGCCGCCGATAAGCTGGTATAACTGTGTCCGGTCTTTAACTTTGCCCTTCAGCATCGGTTTTCACCCTCAATTTACAAAAGACAGGTTACACCACAAGATGATGACTTCCCAGAGACTTTTTGTTTACTTATAATGGCCTATCATTGAACCGGAGACTCACCAATGCACGAGATTATCAAAGAATTCTCTAATATGAATATTGTCACTGTTTCGACCCATGCCTTCGTGATCTTCATGATCGTGGGCTTCATATATTGGTGTTACCGTTTCTGGTCGACCAAGTTCGATCTGGCTGGCACAGGCCGCTGCAAGATGCCCGATGCAGATGAAGTGGGCGGGCCGAAGCTTTCTCCCGTTCTCACCGCCTGGGATCTCACGCTGCTGGGCGTCGGCGCCATTATCGGCACAGGTATTTTCGTTCTGACCGGCATTGCCGCCGCCACGCAGGCAGGCCCCGCCGTCATCCTCTCCTTCGTCGTCTCCGGTATCGCCTGCGCCTTCGCGGCGCTCGCCTATGCCGAACTTGCCGCCAGCGTCGGCGGTTGCGGTTCGGCCTATGGCTATTCCTATGCCGCCTTCGGCGAATTCTTCGCCTGGATCATCGGCTGGGATCTGATTTTGGAATACGGCGTTTCCGTCGCCGCTGTCGCCAACGGCTGGTCGGGCTATTTCAACACCGGCCTTGCGGCGCTGACCAAATCGCTGCAAACCAACTGGGGTTTGAATGTCGACCTCACGCTGCCCGCCGCCCTCACCAAGGGCCCGCTGGCCATGAAAACCCAAATGGTGATGGATGCCGTCACCAAGAAAGAAGTGGCGACGCAAGTGGCCGACCCGGGTCTTATCAACCTGCCGGCGACCTGCATCATCCTGATCCTCATGCTGATGCTGATTGCAGGCGTGAAGCAGAGCGCGAAGCTCAACGCCGCCATGGTGGCGATCAAGCTGGCGACGATTGTGCTGTTCATCGTCTTCGCCGTTGGCCATGTGAATTTCGAGCTGTGGAAAGACTTCATGCCCTTCGGTTGGTACACGGTGAACCCCGACGGCAGCAAGGTCGGCATCCTTGCCGGCGCCTCGATGGTCTTCTTCGCCTATGTCGGCTTCGATGCTGTATCGACGGCCGTCGAGGAAGCGAAGAACCCGAAACGCGACGTGCCGATTGGCATTCTCGCCTCGCTGGTCTTCTGCACAATCATCTATATTATCGTCTCGGGCCTCCTGACTCTTATCGTGCCCTATGACACGCTGAACGTTAAGGAAGGCTCGCCTGTCGCCTATGCGCTCACGCAGATCGGCATTAACGGCGGCGCGGCGCTGGTCTCCACTGGCGTCATCATGGGCCTGACCACGGTCATGCTGGTGCTCTACTACGGCCTGACGCGCATCATCCTCGCCATGTCGCGCGACGGTCTGATGCCGAAAATGCTGGGCACTGTCAGCGACAAGACCCGCACGCCGGTGCGCACCACCGTTATCTGCGGCGTCATCATGGCTTTCTCGGCCGGTCTTGTGCCGCTGGGCACCTTGGCGTCGCTGGTCAACATCGGCACGCTCGCGGCCTTCGTCATGGTTTGCGGCGGCGTGATCATGATGCGGCTCAAGAACCCGAAGGCCAAGCGGCCCTTCCAGACCTGGGGCGGCATCACCGTTCCGGTGCTGGGCGTGCTGTTCTGCGGCGCGCTGATGCTGTTCCTGGAGGTGGCGACCATGATGCGGTTCCTCGTCTGGCTGGTGATCGGGCTCGTGATCTACTTCGAGTATTCGATGCGCAACAGCAACCTGCACCCGAAAAAGGCCAAGTAAAAGGACGCTTTCCGGCTGTAAATGCTTGATTTTACCACCTGTTAACCCCCCAGGGCCCACAATGGTAGGGATACGGGGAGTGTCAGGGTTTGCGTGGGAATCTGTACATATATGTACTTATGGCGGTGCTGGCCGTAACGGGGCCGGGCATTGCTGTCGCGCAGGAGCCGGAACCCGAGGGCGCCGCCGCGCTGCTGCTCGCGAAGCCCGAGTTTGCCTATATCGAGATGCGCCCCCTTGTGCTGCCCGTCATCACGCCGCGCGGGTTGACGCAGCAGGTGAGCCTCGTGATCTCCCTCGAAATTCCCTACGACGACAAGGCGCATGTCGAATACCTTCTGCCCAAGCTGACCGACGCCTATATCGGCGAGCTCTACGGGCAGCTGGGCATCGGCGGCGGGCTTATGACGCCGCAGGGCGCGCTCGACCCCACGGAAATCAAAACACGCCTGACCAGCACAACCGAAAAAGTCATGGGTGCCGAAAAGGTGCACGATGTCATGCTGCAGGTCGTCCAGCAGTCGGGCCGCCGCTAGCCCGATCTCAGGTATTTAATCGCCGTATCCCGTTCGAACAAATACAGCAGCGTGCGCAGCGCAAGCCCGCGTTCGGACAGCAGGTTTTCATCCCGCGATAAAATCAGCCGCGCATCGTCGAAGGCCGTCGGGATTAAATGCGCGTGGAATTCCGGGCTGGCGAGACGGAAGGCAGGCAACCCGCTCTGGCGCGTGCCCAGCACTTCGCCCGCGCCGCGCAGTTTCAAATCCTGCTCGGAAATGAAAAAGCCGTCTTCTGAATCGCGGATCGTGTTGAGTCGCTTTTTGGCGATCTCGTTGGCGTTGGGGTTAAACAGTAAAAGACAGGTCGATTTGCCCGACCCGCGCCCGATGCGCCCGCGCAACTGATGCAGCTGCGACAGGCCGAAGCGCTCCGCATGCTCGATCACCATCACGGTGGCTTCCGGCACGTCGACGCCCACTTCGATAACGGTGGTGGAAACCAGAATATCGAGCTGCCCGCCCGCGAATTTCGCCATGACCTCGTCTTTTTCCGCGGGCTTCATGCGCCCGTGCAGCAATCCGACGCGCTGGAAGCGGCTCTGGATGAAAATGTAGCGTTCCTCCGCAGCGGCGAGGTCGAGCTTCTCCGATTCCTCCACCAGCGGGCAGACCCAGTAGATGCGGTCGCCCGTCGCAATCTTGCGCTCCAGCCCTGCCATCACTTCGTCAAGCCGTTCGTCCGATATCAGGCGCGTGTCTATCGGTAAACGCCCCTTGGGCTTTTCGGTCAGCAGGCTGACCTCCATATCACCATAGACCGTCAGCGTCAGCGTGCGCGGTATGGGCGTGGCCGTCATGACCAGCATATCGGCGGTCTGGCCTTTTTCGCTCAGCATCATGCGCTGGTGCACGCCGAAGCGGTGCTGCTCGTCGATAATAACAAGCGCGAGGTCTTTGAAGGCAACATCTTCCTGAAACAGCGCATGCGTGCCGATTACGATATTGGCCGTGCCTGTCGCAATCGCCTCCAGCAGCTCTTTCCGGTTCTTGCCCTTGTCGCGGCCTGTCAGCGTCACGACGCGCAAGCCCAGTTTTTCGCAGAGCGGCGTCAGCGTCTTCTCGTGCTGACGGGCGAGGATTTCAGTGGGCGCCATCAGCGCACCTTGCGCGCCCGAGCCGATCGCATGGATCATCGACAGGAAAGCCACCGCCGTCTTGCCGCTGCCAACATCACCCTGCAACAGGCGATGCATGCGGAGTGGCTGGCGCAGGTCTTCGCGGATATCCTTTAGCGCCGCGGTTTGCGATCCCGTTAGTTCAAACGGAAAAGCGGCAAGCGCTTTCTGGTATAATTCCTCGTTGCCCTCAAGTGCGCGGCCCTTCTGGCGTTTATGATTTTGCCGCACCAGCGCCATGGTCAGCTGGTTGGCCAGCAGTTCGTCATAGGCGAGCCGCTGGCGGGCAGGGTGGTCGGGCGATACCCCCGCTGCGTCCTGCGGGCTATGTGCCTGTTGCAGGGCTTCGTGCCAGCGCGGCCATTGTTCGCGCGCCTGATGCGCGGGGTCCAGCCATTCATCCAGCACCGGAATTTTCGACAGCGCCGCGCGCATGATTTTCAGCGACACTTTTTGCGTCAGTCCCGCCGTCAGCGGATAAACCGGTTCTATCGCCGGTATCTGCTCGCGCGTTTCCGGCGTGGCGATATAGTCGGGATGCGGCATCTGCAGCGCGCTGTTATAAAATTCGATATTGCCGCTCACCACGCGCTCTTCGCCCACGGGGAACTGCACTTCAAGGTAATCGCCCTGCGCATGGAAGAACGTAAGATCAATCCAGCCCGTGCCATCGGTACATTTGATGCGATAGGGCAGGCCTTGGCGCTTCGGCGGGAAATGCGCCTCCACCCTCACCGTGACAGTCGCCACCGTATCGGGCCGCGCATCGCGCAGCTTGGGCTCGTAACGCCGGTCCACGACGCCCGCAGGCAGGTGCCAGAACAGATCCGACACGCGCGGCCCCGCGACTTTTTCCAGCAGCTTGGTCAGGCGCGGGCCCACGCCCGGCACGGCCTTGGTCGACTGGAACAGCGGGTCGAGGACGAAGGGCCTTGCGCTCAAGGGTTACCCCTTTTGCTTGATGTACTTGTTGTTGATCTTCACGGCCAGCACGCCCGCGCCGATCAGCATCGCGCCCAGCAGCATCAGGCCGATAGGGCCCGCAAGGCTGTTGGGGAAATGCTCGCCCATGAAATAACCGACATAACCCAGCGTCGCCAGCGTGCCCACCGCCAGCAGCGTGCCGGAACGCACCACGGTCGAGAGGAAGATAATGGCGCAGGAAAGGCCGAGGAACAGTATTTCGTAAGGCTTGTCATGCAACACATCGCCCGCCGCGCAAAGAAAGAAAACAGAGCCGAAGAAATAGCATATCGGCGCCAGCGATTTATGCTTCGATTTCCCAAGGCTATAGGCAATGCAGCACAGCGACGCGCCCATGACGAAGCCGATGATATTGCTGTCGATGCGCATCAGGTCGAAAGCGATGGAGAAGAACGAGCAGGCGAAGAATATCGTCGTCAGCGCCAGCACCGTGCGGTCCTTGGCCCAGAACGTAAAGCCCTGCTGTATCGCCATCACGCAGCACATGAACATCATGCCGTGCGCGGGGTTGCCGCCGCGCGAGAATTCCTTCAGCATCACCAGAATGCCCGTCGGCTCCAGTATCGCGGCCAGCAGGAACATCGGCGTGGCCGCTTTTTCAAGGTTCTCGCGCGTGGTGCAGGTCAGCGCCATGATAAAGACGCAGAAACCCGAACCCAGCGTGACAAGGATGCGCGACGCCGTGTTCATATCGTCCCATTGCATGGCGATGAAAAATGCCATACCGGCGATGATAAACAGCCCGCCAACATAACCGAACAGGCGTGCCAGAATGCTGCCGCCCTGTTTCGCCTTTATCTCCGGCCCGCCCTTCAGCGCGGCGGCGACGTCATCCAGCGTGATGCCGTGGTTGCGCATCAGCTGGGTAATGTCCTGTAGCGCGTCGTTCCGGTTCGCCATTACGGTGTCACCCAGCCGAGGAACACCGCCTGCCCGCCGTAGAAATAATTATTGTTGTTGTCGGGCGACAGCTTGATATTGCGCGAACCGTTGCTGATGGAAGTGTCGCTGGAACTGCCGCCCCAGCCGAAGAACACCTCGTTGAACAGCCCGCGATGGCGGTAATAGCCGTTGCCCAGTTCGTAGCCGTCGGGAGAGCGTACCTCGGTCGACAATTTCAGGCTCTTGGTGGATTCCACCGCGTTTTCCTGCATGCCGGTGATTTTGTCGGCATCCTTGGGCAGGCCGAAATCAAGTTTGCGCACGCGCTGCGTCTTGGCGTCGAACATATAAATGGTGGGCCAGTAAGTGCCGTAATTGTTCTCGCCCTTCAACTTGTTATATTGCGCGACCAGCTGGCCGTTCTTCACCGTCAGGTTGACCGATACGGGCGAGGCATTGTTGTTGCGGTAATCGTTGGTATAGAAAACAAGGTCATACTTCGGCGGCTCGCCCGATTGCGGCAGGCTGCTGGCCACCATGAAGCCGATCATCAGCAGCACCGGCAGCGCCAATCCGACGATCAGCACGAAATTGTCCTTGAAGAAATTCTTGTCAGACATATTGTAAACCCTTGAAAGTGAGACCGCCCGACTATGCCCGAAACCGCGCCTGAGGACAATATATCCATAACTCGGAAACGTCTTATCTTCCGCAGCTGGCATCGCGGCACGCGGGAGATCGACCTGCTGCTGGGCAAGTTCGCCGATACGCATCTGCCGACGATGGAGGCGGAGGGGCTGGCGCTTTACGACCGCTTCCTCAATAACAGCGATCCAGACATATATAATTGGATAACGGGGCAGGAACCCGTGCCGCCGGCCGAGGATAATGCGGTGGTGGGGTTGTTGGTCAGGTTTTATTCGAAATAAACCTCCTCTCCTTTGGGAGAGGAGGGGGGACCCACGCTCTTGCGTGGGGGGAGGTGAGGGTACTATCTACGCTGCCTGCCTCACGAAGTACCCTCACCTTCCCGTCATACGCTGCTGCGCAGCGCATATAATATGACGGGTCCCTTCCTCTCCCAAAGGAGAGGAAAATAAGGCAAAGACTCGCTTTTCACTGTTCCCAGTGCTACATAAATCCTCGAATAAACAGAGGGCACGATGACGCAACCAAGCCCCATGCGGAAAGAAAAACCCCAACGGTACCCCCTTTTTGGCGTACCGGAGGGGTACGATTCTGTTTTTCTGGCCAAACTGGTGCGCGAGCAGGCTGGCCGGGCGATTTTGCATGTCTCGTCCGATGACCTGCGGTTCGAGGAAATTTCCGAAGGCCTGAAGTTCTTTGCGCCCGATGTCGAGGTGCTGCGCTTCCCCGCATGGGATTGCCTGCCCTATGACCGTATTTCGCCGACGGCGGAGGTGGTGGGGGAACGGCTCAAAACCCTCTCGCGCCTGCTGCACCGTACCGATAAAGGCCCGCTGATCATTTTGACGACGGTGGCCGCCGTCTCGCAGCGCGTACCGCCGCAGGCTACGCTGCGTAATGCGGTGTTCAGCGCGCGCGTCAACGGCCCGCTCGACATGAAGCGGATGCTGGAATTTTTGGTCGCCAACGGCTACCACCGCACCGAAACCGTGCGGGAGGCGGGGGAATACGCCATTCGCGGCGGGTTGATCGATATTTTCCCCTCGGGCTCGGTTGACCCCTTGCGTATCGACACCTTCGGCGATGAAATCGAAAGCATCCGCGCCTTCGACGCGCTCTCGCAGCGCACGACGGAGGAACGCGATGCGCTCGACCTTTATCCCGTATCCGAAGTTTTGCTGACACAGGAAAACATCGCCCGTTTCCGCGCGGCTTACCGCGAAACCTTCGGCGCGGTGCGCGATGATGATCCGCTGTATGAAGCCGTCAGCGAAGGCCGCAAATACGCGGGCATGGAACACTGGCTGCCGCTGTACTACGGCGGGCTGGAAACGCTGTTCGATTACGTGCCGGGTGCGACCATCACGCTCGATTATCAGGTTGAAAACGCGCATATCGAACGCGCCAAGGCCGTCGATGATTTGTATCAGGCCCGCCGCGTGATGCTGGAGGCCGATCAGGCCAAGAAAAAACACGACCATATGTCCGCTGTCTATCGCCCTGTGGCGATGGAAACGCTCTATCTGCCGCAGGCGGAATGGGAAGTGCGGCTCCGCGAACACGATACCTTCGATCTTTCGCCGTTTTCTCCTTCGCCGGGACAAAAAGACGGCGGCGGGCGCAAGGGCCGCGATTTCGGCGATATCCGCGCGCTGCCCAACGTGGATATCTACAATGCGGTGAAGGAACATATCGACAAGCTTGTCGCCGCCGGTAAAAAAGTTTTGCTGCTTGCCTATTCACAGGGTTCCTCCGACCGCCTGCAGGCGATTTTCAAGGAACACGGCCTGACAGTCGAGGTGGGCGAGGGCAAGGTTGCAATTTCGATTTTGGGCCTCGAACACGGCTTTGAAACCGATAACCTTGCCGTATTGACCGAACAGGACATGCTGGGCGACCGGCTGAGCCGCACGACCAAGCGCAAGAAGAAAAGCGATGCCTTCGTCTTCGAAATCAGCCAGCTGCACGAAGGCGACTACGTTGTCCACGAAGACCATGGTATCGGGCAATTCGAGAAGCTTGAAACCGTCGTTGTCGACAATATTCCGCACGACTGCCTGAAACTGATTTACGCGGGCGGCGATAAATTGTTCGTGCCCGTCGAAAACCTCGACGTGCTCTCGCGCTATGGCGCGGCGGAGCAGGGGGCGGTGCTCGATAAACTGGGCGGCTCCGCCTGGCAGGCGCGCAAGGCCCGCGTCAAGCGCGACCTGCTGGCGCTGGCGAACGAACTGCTGAAAATCGCCGCGCTGCGCGTCCTGCGCCGCACCGAACCGATCCATGTGCATGACGGCACGTATGAAAAGTTTTCCGCCGGCTTCCCCTATCCCGAAACCGAAGACCAGCAAAAAGCCATTTCCGACGTGCTGGAAGACCTCGACCGCGATCAGGCGATGGATCGTCTTATCTGCGGTGACGTCGGTTTCGGCAAGACGGAAGTCGCCTTGCGCGCGGCTGCCGTAACTGCGTTGGCCGGTTTTCAGGTGGCGGTGATTGCGCCCACGACACTGCTGGCGCGCCAGCATCACCAGACTTTCTCGAAACGCTTTACCGGTTTCCCCATCCGCATCGGCCTGCTGTCGCGCTTCGTCACCGGCAAGGAAGCCGACACTGTGAAGGCGGGGGTGGAAAAGGGCGATATCAATATTATCGTCGGCACCCATTCGTTGCTGGCCGATAAAATCAAGTTCAACAACCTAGCCCTGCTGGTGGTGGACGAAGAACAGAAATTCGGCGTGAAGCAGAAAGAAAAGATCAAGGCTGTCAAGGATAACGTCCACGTGCTGACGCTGACCGCCACGCCCATCCCGCGCACGCTGCAAATGGCGCTCTCGGGCGTGCGGGAATTGAGCCTGATCACGACGGCTCCCGTCGACCGCCTTGCCGTGAAAACCTTTGTGCTGCCGTACGATCCGGTTGTGCTGCGCGATGCGCTGATGCGTGAACACTATCGCGGCGGGCAAAGCTTCTACGTCTGCCCGCGCATCGCCGACCTTGAAGAACTGGAGCAGGGGCTGAAAACGCTGGTGCCCGAACTGAAACTCGTCGTCGCCCACGGCCAGATGGGCGCGGAGGAGCTGGAGGAGAAAATGTCGGCCTTCTATGAAGGCGCTTACGACATCCTGCTCTCCACCAACATTGTGGAGTCCGGTCTCGATATTCCGAACGCGAATACGATGGTGATTCACCGCGCCGAAATGTTCGGCCTTGCGCAGTTGTATCAATTGCGCGGGCGTATCGGTCGTGCGAAACAGCGTGCATACGCTTACCTGACCTTTGCGCAGGACAAGAAACTCACCAAGGCGGCTGAGCAGCGCCTGCATGCAATCGAACAGCTCGACTCGCTTGGCGCTGGTTTCCAATTGGCCTCACACGACCTCGATATCCGTGGCGCGGGGAATTTGCTGGGCGAGGAACAGTCGGGCCATATCCGCGAGATCGGCGTCGAGCTTTACCAGCAGATGCTTGAAGAAGCCGTCGCCGCCGCGCGCGAAGGCCTCACCGAAATCAAGTCCACCGACCATTGGGCGCCCACCATCAACCTCGGCATGCCCGTCGTTATTCCCGATACCTATATCGCCGACCTCAACCTGCGCCTGTCGATTTACCGCCGTATCGCCGAACTGCCCGACCGCGCCGAGATCGAGGCTTTCGCGGCGGAGCTTATCGACCGTTTCGGCGCGCTGCCGAAAGATGTGGAGAATTTGCTCGACCTCGTCGAGATCAAGCAGCTTTGCCGCGCCGCCGGTGTCGGGCGCGTCGATGCAGGGCCGAAGGGCGCGGTGCTGACCTTCCATCAATCCACAACCATCGACATCCAGAAACTGGTCGCCTACATCCAGAAACAGACCGGCACCGCGAAAATCCGCCCCGAAGACCAGAAACTCGTCTTCATGCGCGCCTGGGATGATTTGCCGGTGCGCGTGCGCGGCGTCCACAAAATCATGAAAGAGCTGGCGGCGCTGGCGGCATGAGCGATTTTTTCACAAACCTGACGGTGATGCTATCGATGGCGCTGGGCGGGCTGGGCGCGCCGGGCACTGCGCCGCCCATGAAAAGTTTCGACACCTGCTACGACGAACTGCCCATCGCCACGATGGAGCGCAGGGCTGACATCCAGCTCGACGATTTCGGCATGCCCAAAAGCTGGCACGGGCAATTGCTGCTGGCGCTCCACAGCACGCAGGCCAGCCCCGACGGCTTGCCGCTCGACGTGAAAAGCCTGCCCGATCTTTCAGGCTTCCGTGATGTGCCCAACCTGCGCGTGGCGATGGAAAAGAACGAGGCTCTGGCGCGCGCGGTGCGCGAGCTGCAGGGCAAAACGCTGGAAGAACTGGTATCGCCCGACAATGACACACTGGATACCGTCAAGGGTGTGATCTTCGTCTGGCTCGGCGTCAACAAGGCCGATCGCATGGGGCGCGGGCATTTCATCGACGGGCGCGAGCTCGCCTTCGTCGAGCGCCTGACGGACGAGCCCTTTGTGCAGATGAACTATTTCTCCAACCCGCTGCCCATCGCGGCCACGGCGGTGAAGGATGTCTTCGCCATGGCGCTCGATCATTATTATGCGGAACTGCTGAGCCAGACGCCCGGCGGCAAACTGCTGGATCAAAGGGGCGCGATCAGCGCGGCTGCGCTTAAAACGCTGACAGCGGGCGCCGCCGCCTTACCGGCACCGGAAAAGAAAGCGGCTTACTGGTGCAACGCGCTCCGCCTGCTGCCGAAACTGCCGGCGGCGGAAAGCGATAACGCGCTGCTGCTGGGCAAGGCAATCCGCGACAGCGCTGCGCCGCTGGATTATAAAACGGCGGCGGCCTGCCTCTATCACGGCCTGAACGACAACTACGACTGGGAAGATCATTACGCCCGCAACGCGAATACCAAGGAATGGTATCACATGAACGGGCAGAAGATCTGGTTCCACGGTTATTACCGGCCTGACATGGCCAAGCGCCGCGTCTGCTATTCCTTTGTCGATAAAAAGCCTTAACGCCTGAGCGCGTCTCTCACGTGGCGGTCTCCGCGGAAATCCACGTCGAGCAGGCGGTAGGGCAGCGGCTGGTATTCATGCATGACCGCCTGCCCGATGCGCCCGAAGCAATAGAGCGGCAGGGCGATGCAGGTGGTCAGTATGGGCGCGGCCGCAATGCCGAAGGCCAGCGCCGCAGTCGTGCCGATCAGTGTTGCGACCTCCAGCGGCGTATCGTTGCCGCTTTTCGAGGCGAAAGGAAGGAAAGGCAGCGCGCCGACCGCGGCCGGGATATTGGCGACCGCCGCGAAAACGCTGCGCAGTTTATAGGGGATGAATTTATTGACGCTCATGGAATCCTCCGTAAAAAACAAAACAACTATGTGACTTGTTTTGCGGCGCGGGGAGGTGCAGGAGGCGGGAAACATAGAAAACCAAAACCGCCTTGCCGGTATCAGCGCCAGCTTGGGTTCTATTTATACGCTTTATTTACCATAATGTAAAGGTTAATTGTTAAGGAATTGATATTATTGCCCTAAACCTGCTGCTATGCCATCCTGAAAGCTGGGAAAAGGGAGATGGTCATGAGCCGTGAATATGCGATGTCGCGCGTCAAGGATGCGCTGGAAAAGTCGGAAGGCAACCACCTGAAGGCGCAGCGGCTTCTTTTGCAATGGGTGGAGAAAGACCACAGCCTGCTGGCCGGCCTCGTCGGCCCGCACCTGCAGAGCATCATCACCTATGCCATCAACCATGCGGCGCTGCCCGTCACGGTGCAGAAACACGCTCCTACGGCGAAAGCGCCCGCGCAGAAAACCGTTTCGGCCAAGGACGCCGGCGAATTCGGCGCGGCTGTGCTGTCTTCGCTCAAGGGCGGACGCGCGGAAGGGGTGGGCTTCGGCGAAGCCCCGTCGCGCGGCGGCGTGAGCAAGCCGGGCGCCGCCTCGCAAAAGCACATCGACGCGATCAACAAAATCGCGGGTGCGACGAAATCAACCGATAAAAAGAAGAAGTAACGAGAGCCTTACCGCGTCGTCCCGCCGGGGGCCTTGGGAGCCACGGTGGTTGCGCCGGTTTGCGCGGGGGCTTCCGCTTCGGCGGTTGCCACGGGCCCTGTATAGATCCGCGCCGCGCCGCGCTGGGCTGCGGCCAGGAAGTTATCCGTCAGGTGCCCGGCGACGTTGCCGAACACGCGGCCACCGCCGCCCGTGTTCATTTCCTGCGTCATCTGCAGCATGCTCATGGGCTGGTGGTTGAGCTTGCGGCGCGCGGCGTTCAGGAAGTCGAGCGCGAATTTCTCGCTTATCGCCAGGAAGATCTGCGATCCCTGTCCGGTGTTTGCCAGGGTTTCCAGCTGGGAGAGCGACGGTGAATCCGGTTTTACTTCCTTGTCGTCAGCCATGGTGGATACCCCTGAAATTGATACGATTCTAGCATTTACATATTGTAAATGACAGGTCTTAACAACTCATTAATTATGCGGGATATGAAGGGGGGATATTAAATCGCCTTGTCGCCGCCGTCTTTCGGCGCGCCGCCGCGCTGCAGGATGGGCGCGATGACGAAGAAGTCAGCGAGACCGGCGACCAGCAGTATGCCGCCCATCAGGTATTCAAAGAAACCGTCGCGCAGGCCCATTACATCGGCCAGCCCGAAGACATTGAAGGCGACCAGCGGGGCGGCCAGGATGAACACCGCGCCCACGCCCTTGACGCAATTGGCGGCGATGGCGTTCTGTCGCGCTTTGTCTTCAGGCGTGCGGTTGTCGGTTGTCATGCGGAATACCCCAGTTTGATGCCCTGGGGTTATCATTGTTGAAAAGCAACGCGGTGTCAAATCACCCGAAGCGGTAGCCCGAAATCGCAATGCCCATCACGGTATCCCGCAACGATTGCCTGCCCGCATCCGCGCCGGCGGCGCCGGCGGCGACCATCAGGGGCAGCAGGTGTTCTTCGCGCGGGTGGCACAGGCGCGCGGCGGGAGCCTGCGCCCAGTTGGCCAGCAACGCCTCCCGCTGCGCTTGCGGCGCGGTCGCAGCCTGTGTCAGCCAGCCGTCGAAGGCGCGGGAGTCCGGGTTGTCGCCGCCACGGAAAAATTTCGGCAGGTTGTGATAGCTCATGCCGCTGCCCACGATCAGCACCCCTTCGTCGCGCAAGGCGGCCAGCGCGCGTCCGGCGGCGATATGCGTCGCGGGGTCGAGGCCGGTTTTCAGCGACAGCTGCACCACCGGAATGGCGGCATCGGGGTACATCAGTTTCAGCGGAATAAACATGCCGTGATCGAAACCGCGCGCGGCGTCCTGTTTTGCCGTCAGGCCGGCGTCGGCCAGCAACCGCACCACCCGCGCCGCAAGGGCGGGCGCGCCCGGTGCGGGGTATTCAAGCTCATAGGTATGCGCGGGAAAGCCGTGGTAGTCGTAAATCAGCGCCGGCGCGGCGCCGGCGGTGACGGTGAAATCCTCTTCCTCCCAATGGGCGGAGACCAGCAGGATGGCCTTGGGCACAGCCCCCACATCCCCCGAAACCGACGACAGCCACGCGCCCATCTTGTCCCATGTATGGGGCGGATTCCATTCCATGAAGAAGCAGGGCCCGCCGCCATGCGGGATGAAATAGGCGGGCAGGCGATGTTGGGGCGCGTTTGTCATGCGATCAGGAATATAGGTTGCGGGGCAGGATTTCAAGGCAGCTGTGAACTACACCTCTCCCGACGGAGAGAAAGTTGAGACGCAGTGCTTATTTAAAGATCAGAGCTTCGCCCCCGGCGGCGGTGTTTTCGCCTTGGCAGTGCTTTCTGCAGGCGCCGTGGTGGCGGGCGCTGTCTCGGCTGGCGCGCCTGTGCCGCCGAGACTTTCGGCGGTGTGCTGGACGAACTGGCCGGTTTGCCACAGGGCGCGGCCGGCGATGTTCGAGGCCACTTCGCTGGCGCGGCCTGTCATGAACATCCTGGCGGCTTCCGCCGTGCCTATCGCGGGAGGCTGGGGCCCTGTCACTGTGCGCTTCACCGCTTCGGTGGTGTTCGAGATGAATTGCCCTGTTTCCCACACGCCGCGCTCGACGAGGTCTCCGGCCAAGTCGCCGGCCTGTCCTGTCGCTATCTTGTAGGTGGCTTGCAGCGTGGTCGGCACGGCAGGGGGCACGGGCGCGTTCAGCGTGCTCATCAGGGCGCCGGTGGCCGTCGTGACGAAATGTCCTGTTTCCCACACGCCGCGCTCGAAGAAATCTCCTGCCACTTCGCCGGCCTGTCCGGTCATGATCTTGAAGGAGGCTTGCGCAGTATTGGGCACTGCAGGCGCCACGGGCGCGTTCAGCGTGCTCTTCAACGCATCGGTGGTGTTGGTAACGAACTGTCCTGTTTCCCACACGGCACGCTCGAAGAAATCTCCCGCCACGTCGCTGGCCTGTCCGGTCACAACCTTGTAGGTGGCTTGCAGCATGCTCGGCAATTCAGGCGCCACGGGCTGGTTCAGTGTGCGGTGAATGGCGTCGCCCGCGCGCTGCGCGGCTGCGGTGAAATCCCTGTAGAGTTTTGTACCCACCTCTTTGGCCACGTCGCTGGCCTGACCTGTGGTGAGCTTATAAGCCATCTGCTGTAAGCTTGAAGGAAAATCGCCATTGTTTCCGGGATCACCCATGCGCGGCTCCTTTTTTGTCCTATGAACATTTTACAGGAAGAGCCTTAGGGAAGCCTTAAACCGGCCCTAGCGCGCTGGATTCTCTGGATTTTACTGGTAAACCTGCAGCACATTGGACAGGTTTCTGGTCGCCAGCACCAGCGCGATGCTGGTCTTGACCTGCACTTCGAAGACGAAGCCGTAATTGCCCTTGCCGTAGTATTTGCCGGGATGCGCGGGGTTCAGGTCGGTTTGCTTGATGTCAAAAAGATCGGTGGCCAGCTGCTTCGCGGCGCTGCCGGGCTGCGAGGAATCGAAATACGCCGGCTTTTCCTCGATATAAAAAGCGACAAGCTGGAAATCCTGCAGTACGGCGATCTCTCCCATGGCTTATTCCTTTTCTTCCGGTTTCTTGACCGGGGGCTGTTGTTGCTGTGTAACGGGCGGTTGTTGCGGATAGCCCTTCGGGGCCTGCATCATCAGCGGCATCATCCCGGGCATTTTGGGCGCGGGCGGGGCTGGGCCTGTGGGCACGGGGGCGCGGGGCGCCATGGCGCGGGCCTGTGTCTGGCCTTGTCCCTGGCCGCCTGTGGTGGTTTTGGCGGGCTGCTCCGGCGGCTTGTCGCTGCCGTCGTCCTTGCCGCCTGCGGAGGAGAATTTACCCTTGTTCATTTTATCGCCTGCTGTTGCCGTGAAAAAATAGGCACGTGCCGGCTGCATAAGGATGCGTCCGGCCTTCGAAGCAGCGATGTCCTGGTGAAAAGCCTTTTCTGCGGGCTTCAGAACAAGTCAAAACTTGTCGTATTCGAATACTTTAATGGTATACCCGCGATACATGAGCGACAAGATATAAATTTAATATCCAACGATTACAGTGTTGTTTTTGGCGCGGGGCGCGCGCCTATTTCTTCCGCCCGGGGCGGTTTTTCGCGCCGAACATGACGGGCAGCACATTGGCATAGGTGGTGCCGAAAATCATGCTGCGCGAGAAGGCTTCGGCGGGTTCGAACACCACCTGCACCGCGCTGTGGCCGGGCAGGGCCATATCGACCTTCACATTGGCCTGCGAGCAGGCGGCGACCAGCTGGCGGAAGCCGTGCATGCGCTCGATGTCCTCGTTCTCGATCAGCGGCGTGTCGTAGGGCATGATATGCGTGTTGACGTCGAGGAATTCGACCTCCATGCCTTCGGTCTGCATTTGCTGCTGGGGCTGGTTTTTCTCGTGCTTCGGGACAAGGTGGACGAGGCCGCGCAGCCAGCGGTCTATCTCGCCAAGGCTGAGCACCTTTTGCATGGGAAGATCCAAATTATTGAGATCTTTTGACATTTCTTATGGCCCGGCTGCTGCTGCGCAGCAATAAACCGGAGCTCCCCCATACTTCTATTTTATGGCAAAAGACAGGGACGGTCAAATCGGCCTGCTAAGGGCATGATTACAGGCCATTACCCCTATATTCGGTGCCATAAAGATGTTACGGTGCGCGTGAAAAGAGTGAAGGTTCATCATGCAAGCCCAGAAGCAAGTCTCCATGCCCGAAATTTCAGAACAACGCCGCCAGCTCCGCGAAGGTTTCATCGCTTCGCTCGGGTGGAAGGGCGTCACGCTGGAGGAACTGCCGGCCGATGCCTCGTTCCGCCGCTATTACCGCCTGAAAGGTGCGGCGAAGCCCATGCTGCTGATGCAGGACCCGCCCGACCGCCCGCCGGTGCCGCCCTTCGTGATGGTCGAGCCGTTTGTAAAGATTGCCGATCACCTCCGCAGCCTCGGCCTGCATGCGCCGGAAATTTACGCGCGCGATATCGCCAACGGGTTGCTGGTGATCGAGGATTTCGGCGACGACACCTATACCCGCCTGCTCAACCGCGGCATGGATGCGAAGCCGCTGTATGAACTCGCGATTGATGTTTTGTCGACGCTGCACAAGAAACACAAGCCGGGCGCCATCGACCTGCCTGTCTACGACACCGAAATGCTTTGCGACGGCGCGATGCTGCTGGTGGACTGGTACTACCCCGCGCTTACCGGTAACCAGCCCGGCGCGATGCGCCAGTCGTTCCGCGACGTGTTCAGCGATCTGTTTGCGCAACTGCCGGCTGACCAGCAGACGCTGGTCTTACGCGACTATCACGTCGACAACCTGATGCTCTGCAAGGACGGCACCTGCGGCCTGCTCGACTTCCAGGACGCCGCGATGGGGCAGTACTCTTACGACCTGATGTCGCTGCTCGAAGACGCGCGCCGCGACGTGCCGCAGGAATTGCAGAACCAGATGATCGACCGTTACCTGACAGCCATGGGCAATATCGACCGCAAGGCCTTTGATTATTCCTACCGCGTGCTGGCCGCGCAGCGCCATGCCCGCGTGCTGGGCGTCTTCGTGCGCCTGTTCGTGCGTGATGGCAAGGAACGCTATCTGCAGTGGATTCCGCATGTGCACAAGCTGTTCATGAAGGCCGTCAGCCAGCCCGAACTCGCGCCGCTCAAGGCATGGTTCGAGGCCAACAACTTTGATATCGCAGCCCCGCTGCACATAAAAAAATAAGAGGGAACAATGAGAAAAGACCTGATCGCCAAGCGGCTTGAGAAAATCAAGCCCTCCGCCACACTCGCGCTCGCCGCCAAAGCGGCTGAGCTGAAAGCACAAGGCAAGGACGTTATCGGCCTTGCGGTGGGCGAACCCGATTTCGAAACGCCCGTGCATATCCGCGACGCCGCCAAGAAGGCGATGGACGAAGGCAAGACGAAATATACGCCCGTCCCCGGCACGCCTGAACTCCGCAAAGCCGTCGCCGCGAAATTCAAGCGCGAGAACAACCTCGACTACACCGCCGACCAGGTCATCGTCGGCACCGGCGGCAAGCAGGTGCTTTATAACGCCTTCATGGCGACGCTGAACCCGGGCGACGAGGTGATCGTCTCGGCCCCTTACTGGCTCTCGTACCCCGAAATGGTGCAGCTCTGCGAAGGCAAGCCCGTGATCGTGCCGACGACGGCTGAAAGCGGCTTTAAAATGTCGCCCGAAGCGCTGGACAAGGCCATCACGCCTGCGACCAAATGGGTCATCATCAACTCCCCCAGCAACCCGACGGGCGCGGCCTATACGACCGCCGAGCTGAAAGCCCTTGGCGAAGTGCTGAAGAAACACCCGCATGTCTGGGTGCTGACCGATGATATCTATGAACATCTGGTCTACGATAAATTCAAATTCTCCACGATTGCCGAAGTCGTGCCGGAATTGTTCGAGCGCACGCTGACCGTTAACGGCGTCTCGAAAGCCTATTCCATGACCGGCTGGCGCATCGGCTACGCTGCGGGCCCGCTGCCGCTGATCAAGGAAATGAGCAAGGTTCAGGGGCAGAGCACTTCCAACCCCAGCTCGATTTCGCAGGCTGCTGCCGTCGCCGCGCTGAACGGCGACCAGAAATTCCTCGACGACTGGCGCGAGAAATTCCAGGAACGCCGCGACCTCGTCGTCGGCATGCTGAACAAGGCTGACGGTCTCAGCTCTATCACGCCTGAAGGCGCGTTCTATGTTTACTGCTCCTGTGAAGGCGCGATCGGCAAGAAAACGCCCGACGGCAAAGTGATCGAGAACGACACCGATTTCTGCAACTACCTGCTGGAAAAGCACAACGTGGTTGTGGTGCCGGGCGTTGAATTCGGCCTCTCGCCGTACTTCCGCGTCTCTTACGCGCTCTCGACCGAAACGCTGACCAAAGCCTGCGAGCGCATCCAGAACGCCTGCAAGGAACTGGGCGCCGTGGACACGCCGGCGAAAAAAGTCGGCGGCCTGAAGCCTTAAGACTTCGGCTGGCTCAAATCGATTTCGGGACTGTCTGAATCGCTGCCGCCCTTGGTGAGCGTCTCGCGCGCGCTTTCGGCCAGTTCCTCGTATTTGTCGCGCAACGCCAGCAGCTCGCCTTCCGACAGCTCCTCGATATCCAGCAGCGCGTTATGCGCGCCATGCGTCGCGCGGATTAATTCATCCAGCTTCAATTGCAGTGCGTGCGTATCACGGTTCTGCGTCGACTGGATCAGGAATACCATCAGGAACGTTACGATCGTCGTCGTGGTATTGATTACCAGCTGCCAGGTTTCCGAGAACTGGAAGAACCAGCCCGACGAAGCCCAGCCGATGATCAGCAGCGCCGCCAGCAAAAAGGCGAAGGGGCTGCCCGTCCATTCCGCGGCCGCCGCCGTGAAACAGGTGAAAGCGCCTTTCGGCCCGCGTCTTTTGCAGGATGGTTTTTCGGCCATGAAATTCCCTCTGAAAGCTGCAAACGGGCGGGCAGGGCAGGCGGTTCCACGGGGGTTTTTCCCTTTAAAAATCAGCCCCCTGCCGCCGCCTTGACATATTATGAAAAAGGCGTATACTGCCCCCCATGTCATGGTTCAAACGAAAAACAGCCAAGCCGAAGCCGCCAGCGCCGACCAATAAAGGGTTCGATGCGCTCGACGATCTCGGCCTGGCGGCCGAGAGGGGCGACGTCAAGGCTTTGACGGCCTATTTCCACGATTGCCCTTCGGATTACTTCGCGCAGTCGCTGAGCGGGCATTTCGCGCTGGTCGCCGCCTGCGGGGCGGGACAGACGGAAACGGCGCGCTACATGCTCGACCTCGGCGTGCCGGCCGACGCGGAAATCACCGGACGCACCGCCGAAACCGCGGCGGCCGAGGGCGGGCACGTCCATATATTATTGCTCCTGCGCGAATATACGCTCAAAGTCGGCAAGCAGCCGACCGACCTGATGGAAAAAGCGCAGGCGCTGGCCGACGCGCAGAAAATGCTGGAGATGACCAAGGTCGTCATAACCGCTCCCGTCCTGCAAAACGACATCACCGTGCGCGACAAGCCCCTGAAATTCAAAAAACCGCCGTCGCCGTAAAAGAAGCGCCGGCAGCAGGTAGCCGCCGGCGCTCCGTGTGCTGCAATACTGCAGCGAAGCATAAAGACGCGCAAAAAGCCTTTAAATTTTAAATCAAAAAAAGGCTAAGCGCGCCCCATTGTCAGGGCATCACCAATAACGGGACAAGAATTTTCATACCCATCCACAGCATGGAGACCGCCTCGACAAATCCATGTATAGCCATTGATATACCTCGCTTTCGTTACGTTGACGCCGAGCCGGTCAAGCAGGTACTCAAGCGGCCTTCATACTTGTTACGCAACGGGCGGCGCACCGGATTAAAAAAAAACGCACAAAACGGCGCCACCCCGGCGGTGTCAGGCGCCGGGGTGGTGTTAGTGCCGGGGGTTTTGTTTTTAGTGCGAAAGGTGTCCGATCAGCCGGTTCATCGGCTCGATATCGACGCTGGGGTAAAAAATCCCGATGATCAGCGTGTAAACAGTCAAAATCACCGCCATCAGCGGCCGCGCGATCAGCGTAATGCCGGCAAAAGCCACCAGCATGCTCGCAATCGTCCAGCCGGGGCTGGTGAAAATAAGTTCCTTCAAAGAATGTCCATCTTGCATAGTACCCTCCCATGTTAAGCCGTCTTGCAGCGGCCTTCGTATCTTCTACGCAGACTGCAACCTGCCGGATGACTCCGGCCTCTAATATCCGTAATGCAAGGGGTATGCCACCGGTAAAATAAACCGCTTATTCCTGCTGAAATAATCCCGCCTTAAAACGAATTCAAAGAAGCTAGCAGCGGGGGGTTAAGAAAGAGTTAAAAGCCGGATTATTCCGCAAGTGCCACCCACCCTTCGGCGGGCTGGCACTTAGGGGTGCGTGCAGTGTTTAAGGACGCAGCGCTCTCACCACTTCGGCTTGCCGCCAAAGGGCCATCTGCGCGGCGGAATGTATTCCGTGGCGGGGGCGGGCGGGGCGGGTTTGTCGTTGTCGTTGCCCGGCGGCGGATTTTGCGGCGGGTCGTTCTTGAAGGGGTCGAGTTTTTTCACGAATTTCGTGATGTCTTCGCCCGCTTCCTTGATGGTGCTGATGATCTTGCTCTGGTTTTCCAGCTTGCTGTGGAGCGCGTTGTAAAGGCGGTCGAGGTCGGCCTTATGCGCCTCGGTCAGCTCGCGGCTCTGGCGTTTCAGCTCGGCGTCGCCCGGCTCCGGCGTGTCTTCGTAGATCTCGCTCGCGTAGCTGAGGACTTTGCGGTACAGCAGGCCCAGCGACTTGACGGTCTTGCATTCCTCCAGCTTGCCGGTGAGGAAGGTGAGCGCCTGCTTGCTCTCATTATGGCGGTCTTCGGCCATCATGCGGTTTTTCAGGATATCGCAGAGGCGATCCATCTCGGTATTGTTTTCCTTGATGATCTTCTCGCCGAATTTTTCAAGGCGCTTCAGGTTGTCTTTCGACGCGTCATCCATGCTGGCGCTGGGGCCGCTGGGGTCTTCTTCTTCGTTGATGATGCCGTCGAAGCTGATAAAGCGGTCGCCGATCTCTTCCTTCATGTCGTTCGCCACGTCCATCAGGGACATGTTGATGACGAGGGAGAGCAGCAGGTTGCCGTTTGATTTGGAAATCATGCCGATGGGGCCGAGCTTGTTGAACTCGGCGGGGCTGATGGTGTTTTCGATGTTGCCCGTGCCGATATGCACGACAACGATTTCCGCATCGGGCGGGGCCAGTTTTTTCGCCTGCGTCATCATGCGGCGCATGCAGTTGCCGGCGAAGAAGCCGCCGTCGATCAGCGCATGGCGGTGCGTGACGTTGGGCATGTCGTCGTGCGGCTGCGTCTGGTAATACTTGGCCGGGAAGTAGGTGGGCGCGGTGGTGGAGGCGCGCACGGCGTCGCGCATCAGCATGCTCGACCAGCCTTCGGGCGATTTATCCTTCTGGCCCTTCAAATGCATCATCCAGACGGGGCGGAAATTCTTGATATCCGTCGCGGGGATCATGATGTTGATCAGGCTGTCGCGCAGTTTCGTGTCGCCAAGCTTATCCTGCAGCGCGTCTTCCAGCGGTTTCGGGTCGTAGAGCGCGGAGGAGGAGAGGCGCTTGAGGCTTTTGAAACGCAGCTCGGGGAAAATCTTGGGCCCGTCGGTAAAGTAGAAATTCTTCAGCTCCTGCGCCGAATGGCGGGGCTTGGTGGGGTCTTTTTCGTCGGGCACGGCAAGGCCGGCGGCCAGGATGGCGCCGGTCGAGGTGCCGCCGACCATGTCGAACAGCTCGGCGATGGGCTTGCCGGTGCGTTCCTCGATTTCCTGCAAAATACGGGCAGGCACGACGCCGCGGATACCGCCGCCGTCGATCGAAAGGACCGTGAAGACCCGTTTGTTCTTCTTTTCCATGCGCCTTTACCTCTGTTTAGACTCGATCGCCGAGCCTTGAAACAAAACCTTAAGGCACACCCTTTTTCCGTTTTTTAATTTTATTTGGAACGAGTGTATTGATAATCCGTCACCAAGTCAGCATGGAAAGCGCAATTTATTAACATAAAAAGGTAACGTTCTTGCGTATTTTTATTTCCGCGAAGTTTTTGAGAATTTGAGGCTAAATTTAATAAAAGTTTAAGCAAAATACATAATTATATAAGGAATGGCGTAGCTTACGGCCATAAGCAGGTGATAAGCCTGTGAAAAGGGAATAGAGGGGTTGCTTCTTGACTAACATCAGCAAGAACCTGAAAGACATCCAGAAAAGCTATTTCAAGAGCGGAACGGCGGCGTCGTTCGTTTTGCTGAACGGCCTTGTCGTCGCGGCCGTCGTGTTTGTGCTGCTGCACTTCACGATGGGCGACCTGAAAAGCCTGGAGACCAAGAATTCCACGCGCGACATTCTGCGCGTGACCGAGCAGGCGATGGTGGATACCGAAAAAACCATCCTGTCGCTCAAGGATTTTTACGCCACCGTTAATATTAATGACACCAACCAGCAGGCCGCCGCGATGCGCCTGCAACAGATCATGGCGGGCAACGCCAAGCTGAAGGGCCTGCTCTGGGCGACCGACCGCGGCGACTGGCGGCAGGAAGACATGGCGCGCCTGACCAGCCGCACGGTTTACGATCCGCAAAGCGGCTGGCCCACCTACCAGCAGCTGGCGAAGGAACTGGAGCGCACCGACGTCGGCCAGGTTGAATATATGCAAGATTTGCCCTGGGCCGCTTTCCCGACGCAATCGGACCCGATGAAGGCGCACGTGGGCCTCGCCGTCAAGGCGCAGCTCCCCGACGGCACGACCGGCATCCTTTTCGCCGTCACCACGCCTGACAATATGTTCGGCGATATCTGGTCCGGGCAGCGCGACGATTTCGCCAGCGTCACGATCACCGACAGCGATACGGGCTTTGTGCTGGTGAAGGCGGATTTCAAGGGCGCGGCCGGCATGGATATGTCGCACATCGAAACCGTGACGCAGGTGCTGCAGCCCGGCAAGCAGACCTGGGACGTGAAATTCGGCGTGCGCCCGACGATGGTCTCGCGCCTGCTCAGCGCGTCGCCCTATGCGGCCTTCCTGCTGATTCTGGGCGTGGCACTGCTGATTGCCGCCTCCGCCCAGCGCAAGCACAAGCAGGACCTTAAAATCGCCGAAATGTCCAAGAACCTCGAAGGCGCGCAAAGCGAGTTGCAGGGCAAGATCGCCGAGCGGGACAAGCTGTTCCACGCGCTGCGCAAATCCGAGCGCGAAAACCGCGCGGTCATCAACTCCGTCTCCGACGTGATTTTCGAAACCGACGAGACCGGCCGCCTGATGTTCCTCAACGAAACATGGAAGCGCATGACCCACCGCGAGGTGAACGAGACCATCGGCAGCTCTCTCTTCGGCATGCTGGAGCAGGGCGAGCAGCAGAAGCAGCGCGATATGTTCGAGGAACTGGTGCACGGCGACCGGCAGGCCTACCGCATCGAAACGCGCCTCAATCTGGGCCAGAACACGTTCAAGCCGGTCGAGGTCGCCTTCTCGATGCTGCGCATGACCGAGGACAAGAGCGTCCGCGTGGTCGGCACCATCACCGACATCGAAAAGCGCCGCCGCGCTGAAATGGCCGTGCGCGACGCGGAGCAGAAATTCCGCGCGATCTTCGAAAACTCGATTTCGGGTATCTATCAAAGTTCCGCCGAGGGCCGCTTTATCAACGTCAACTCCGCGCTTTCGGAGATGCTGGGCTATGACAGCCCCGAGGAATTCATTTCCTCCATCCGCCATATCGAGGAACAGGTCTATGTGCGGGCCTTCGACTATCAGGACTTCGTGAAACGGCTGCTGTTCGAAGGCCGCGTGTCGAACGCCGAGACCGAAGTCTTCCGCAAGGACGGCAACCGCATCTGGGTGCTGCAGAACGCCCGCGTGGTGCGCAACGACAAGGGCGGCGTGGAATATTACGAAGGCTCCATCTATGACGTGACCGAGCGCCGCAAGGCCGAGGAAACGATGCGTCAGGCGCGCATACAGGCCGAAATTTCCAGCCGCACGCGCATGGAATTCCTCGCCAACATGTCGCACGAATTGCGCACGCCGCTCAACGCCGTCATCGGCTTCTCCGAGATCATCAAAGACGAGGTGATGGGTCCGCTGCAAATTCCCGTCTACAAGGAATATGCGCAGGATATCTATGACAGCGGTAACTATCTGCTGAAAATCATTTCCGAGATTTTGGAAGTCTCGAAGATCGAAACCGGCAACCGCGAGCTGAACGTGTCGAACTTCAAGCTGCCCAAGGCGCTGAAGTCCTGCATGGTGATCATGACGACGCGCGTGGAACAGGCCGGCGTCGACCTGAAATTCGACATTCCCGAAGACCTGCCCGAGCTGCTGGCCGAGGAACTGGGCTTCAAGCAGATCATGCTGAACCTGATCGGCAACGCCGTGAAATTCACGCCCAAGGGCGGCCATGTGAAGGTGACCGCGCGCACCGAAGAAAACGGCGAGATGACAATTGATATCATCGACACCGGCATCGGCATGGACGAGCAGGAAATCAAGAAAGCCATGCAGCCCTTCGGCAAGGTCGATACGACCTTCAGCGGCATGAAGGAAGGCACGGGTCTCGGCCTGACCATCGTCGACAGCCTTGTGCGCCTGCACGGCGGCAGCTTCAAGCTGATCAGCCAGAAGGGCAACGGCACGACGGCCCGCGTCACCATGCCGCCTAACCGCGTGCTGCATGCCGAAAAACCGCCGGCGCCCGCAGCGGAAACGCCCGCCGCCGACCTCGCCGCGGAACAGCCTCACCTGAAAGTTGTGAAGTGATACCGATTTCTTGAACTGAACGCCGGCTTAAGAGTGATCGAATGTCGAAATTCCTGGGCACTCCCGAAATTCAGGAAGGCCAGCCCATAAAGGGCGATTTCACGCTTGTCGTGCATGGCCAGTCGGTTCCCGACCCCTTCCATGGCTTTTCCGATCCTCAGTCTTCGCAAACGCTGGCCTATATCCGGCAACAGGAAGAAAAATACAAGGCGGCAATCGGCAAGATTCCGCTTGAAACTCCCGCGCCCGATGACGCCGCGCCGGCAAAAGGGATACCGACGCCCCTGGGCAACCAGTATCTATTCTATTACAAGGGTGCCGCCGACAAGACCGCCAGGCTGATGCTGTCGGATACGCCCGGAGGCGAGGGGAGCGTCCTGATCGATCCCGCGCGCGATGGCGATCGGCCGGGGCAGGAAATCCAGAGCGTCCATCCGACCGCTGACGGGCGATATGTCGCTTATCGCGTCGGCACCAACGGCATCTGGGAAAGCCCCGTTAAAATCAGGGATGTCGAACGAGGGGAAGACATCCCCGACGTGATTCCCAAGGCGGCAACGGTATGGTGGGACAAGGACGGCAAGGGGTTCCATTACAATCTCCTGTCGGAGGATAAACCGGTGCGCGTCATCATCAAGCACCACACCCTGTTCGAGGACATGTCAAAAGACACTGTCATGTATGACGATCCGCAGAATCCGGGGCGCGCCGGCGGTTTTGCGCACGGCAGCTATCGCGGGCATTACAAATACGCAGGCGACGACGAATTCTTTTTCGTCGGGTCGCACGACATGAAGGCGGATGTATTCCTCAAGGACAAGGTCACCGGCGAGTACGGAAAGCTGGTCGAGGGCGACGCCTACCACGTGCCTGTCGCGCGGACGGAAGACGGCATTTTGTTTTATACGACCGGCGGCGCGCCCAATGGCAAACTGGTGCTGGTCGACCCGGAAAATCCGGCGCGGGAAAACTGGAAAACCGTCATTCCCGAAGACAGGAACGATTGCCTGCAGCATGCTTTCTTCCAGAACGGGAAAGTATTCGGCGTTTACACCCGCGACTGCGCCGACGAGGTGAGGATTTTCGACACGACAGGCGCGGCGGAAGGGAAAATCCCGCTGCCGCCGCAAAGCAGCGTCATTCTAGCCCACTCGAACTTCGGCGGCGTTTCCATGGGCAGCCGCGGCGACAGCAATGACCTGATGCTGAGCGTCAGCGGTTACCAGCGTCCCGACACCATTTATAAATACGACATTGGCGCGAAAACCTTTGAGCCCGTCGATCCCCTGCCGGAGAAGCAGGGGCTGGAGGACTGCATCGTCGAGCGGATTTTTGCGACCTCCCGGGACGGCACCAAAGTGCCCATGACCGTCATCCGCAGCAAGGATACGGCGCTGGACGGCACGGCGGCGCTGCGGCTCGACGCCTACGGCGCGCATGGGGCGGTGACGCGCCCCCATTTCGACGGCGAAATCGCCGATTTCGTGCGCGCGGGCGGCATTTACGTGCAGGCCGCGGTGCGCGGCGGCGGCGAATTCGGCGAAGCCTGGCACGAAGCCGGCAGCGGCCTCAACAAGAACAATTCTTTCGACGATTACATCGCCTGCGCGAAGCACCTGGCGGCAGGGCAATATACCTCGTCCTCGCGCATCATCGCCACCGGCCACAGCAGCGGCGGCCTGCTGGTGCTGGCCAGCATGGTCAAGGCGCCCGATGCCTTCGGCGCCGTCATCGCGGGTTCCCCCGTCGCGGACATGATCCGCGAAAACCCGCAGTGGGTGAAGGAATACGGCGATGCTTACGCCAGCAAGGCGGATTTCGACAACATGAAGGGCTATTGCCCGCGGCTCAACATCCGCGACGGCGTGAGCTATCCTCCCTGCCTTGTGCGGACGGGCATCCACGACAAGGGGTTGCTGCCCGACGCCTGCAAATTCGTGGCGACCCTGCAGGACAAATCCCCGCAGAGCCAGGCATTGCTCCATGTCGAGATGGATTATGGCCACGCGACGGCGCGGCCGAAGGACGTCGAGCTCGCCGAGCGCGCCGCGAAAAAAGCGTTTATCGAGCAGGCAATCGGCCCGATCGACCAGCAGGCCTTCAGGCAGGAGCTGGAGCAGGGGCTCCGCAGCCTTGCCACGGCCGGAAAACGCGGCCCTGTGGCGGATGAACCCTACGCGAGACGCGCGCCGTAAAGCCCTAATCCCCGTCGTCGATTGCCGCGCCCAAGACCTGCCGCGCCAGCTCGAAGCTATATCCCGCGCGGCCCATGGCGGCCATTTCCTTTTGCGCGTCTTTGGGATCGGCGAGCGGCTTTTTGCGCCACGGCCCCAGTTTTTTACGCCGCGCAAATTCGCGCGCAGCCGTCAGCTCCGCATCCTCGCCGTCAACGCCCGAGAGCGCTGCCGCGATCACCTCGCGCCCCAGGCCCTTGGCCTGCAGCTTCGCGGTGATGGCCTGTTTCGAGCGTCCCTGGCGTCTCAACGAAGACACCCTTGCCACCGCAAAGCCGCCGTCGTTCAGCAGCCCCGCGCGTTCGTACCGCGCGATCATCTCGTCCAGCACCGGGTAAAATTCCTCCGCTGAAACCTTGTGGAAAGTGCAGGAGCGGTCGATTTTCCGCTTCATCACGCGCCTGAAATTCGCGGCCGAGGTGGCATAGCGCTGCAAATAATAAAGCGCCGCATTTTCCAAATACTGGCGGCTTATCTTGCGCGGGCTCTTATCCCGTGGCTGTTTTTGCTTTTTGGCAGTCATGACCTATTTTATGCTACACTAAAACGCGAGAGGGACGTCACTAATGGCGTCCAGAGGACGCTATGGCTATTCGTATCAAAAAAGACGGCACTGAACAATCGGGATTGGTGGACGACAACGTCGTCCAGCCCTTCCGCATCGAAAAATCGAACCTGCGCGGACGGATGGTCAAGCTGGGCAGCGTGTTGGGCCAGATGATGGTGCAGCACAATTACCCGCCGCCGGTCTCGGCGCTGCTGTCGGAGGTCGTGACGCTCGGCCTGCTGCTCTCGGGCATGCTGAAATATGAAGGCGTCTTCACGCTGCAGATCAAGGGCAGCGGCCCGATCAAGATGCTGGTGGCCGACGTCACCAGCACCGGCGACGTGCGCGCCTATGCGGGCTTCGACGAAGCAGCGGTGAAAAAAGCCGCCAAGCGCAAGAAAGACGTCAATCATCATTATTACCACCTGCTCGGCAAGAAGGGCTACATGGCCTTTACCGTCGATCGCGGCTCGGTCGCGGAGCGCTATCAGGGCATCGTCGAGCTGAAGGGCAATTCCATCGTCGACGCCGTGCAGCATTATTTCACCCAGTCCGAACAGATCAAGACGGCGTTCAAGATCGCCGTGCATCCGCAGGACGGCCACTGGCGCGCGGGCGGCATCATGCTGCAGCAAATGCCCGATGAAGGCGGCAAGGACGGAGACAAGGGCGGCGAGCGCACGCACGAAACCACCATCGACGACTGGACGCGCGCCGCCATGTTCCTCGATACCTGCACCGACGGCGAAATGCTCTCGCCATCGCTGGCCTCCGCCGATGTGCTTTATCGCCTGTTCAACGAAGACGGCGTGCGCATCTATACGCCGCAGCATATCCGTTTCCGCTGCCGCTGCACGCGCGAGAAAGTCATCAATATCCTGCGCACTATCCCAAGGCGCGAGCTGGAGGAAGTGTGCGAGGAGGAGGGCAGGGTGTCGATAAAATGCGAATTCTGCTCCGAAGAATATATCATCCAGCCCGAACAGCTGAACGAAGTTTACGAGGAAGAAAAAAAATGAAAAACACCGTAAAAGCGATGATGGTGGGCATGGCCCTGCTCCTGGCCGGCTGCACCGAAGGCCCGCCCGAAACGCAGACGCCCGTGCTCACCTTCTCCCAGATGCAACCCATATCGATTAATGTGGCGCAGGTCGTGGTGCAGGATAAATACACATCGGCGATGAAGGAGCCGTATGTGGAGCACCTGTTCAAGCAAACCCCCGCCGCCGCCGCACGCGAGCTGGTGGGAAAACAGCTGAGCCCCCGCGGCCCCGACAGGCTGCTCCGCGTGGTGATCGAGGATGCCTCGGTCATTAAAGAGGATTTAAAGTCCGACGACAGCTTCATGGGCCTCTTCACCTATGAACAGACGGAGCGTTACAAGGGCCGCGTCGCGCTGCGGTTCGAGCTGCTGCGCAACGCGTCGTCAGACTTCGTGCTCGGCCATGCCGAAGTGGTCGCCGACCGCGTGATTACGCTGATGGAGGACGCCTCGCCGGCAGAACGCGAAATGGCCTTTTTCCGCATGAACGAAGGCATGATGCAGGACCTGTACAAGGGCCTGCAGACGACGGTGCAGACGACGTTTGGGAGGGAATAATGAAATTCAACCGCGATTTTAAAAAGGCCCCGAAAGACGGCACAGAATGCATTTTCTGGGTTTCCAGCACGAAAGGCTTTCCTGACCAGACGGCGAATTTCCATTACGCCAAGAAGCCAAGATCAAAAAACAAGCTCAAGATTTTTAAAATAGCCTACCCGGAAGGCGAGGGGTGGTATTGGTCTGATTGCGTAGATGCCAAACTTAAACGGCCCGACCTTGTCAAAGGCTGGATGATTTATCCTCAGCCGCCGCTTAAGGCGAAGGGCTCGTGGAAGT
>JBGGMV010000120.1:0-4853 GCA_041287865.1 Alphaproteobacteria bacterium
GAGGACAAGTCTCTGTATGAACGCGCCATCTTCGCCAAACCCGGGCAGCCGCTCGAAAAAGTGCGCGAAGGATGGCTGGATACTTATTCGAGGATACGCGATAACGGGCGCGTGAAAGAAGCCTCGGGGAACTACTAACGAGATACGCAGGGAGCATTCGCGCGCATGGTTGCGAAAATGAACGAAGAGCAGGAAACCGAAACCGCCGAGGAAGCAGACGATGCTCCCGTAACGGCCGGTCTTGCCAAAACTGTCAAGAAAATCATCGCCAAGGGCAAGGAGCGCGGTTACGTCACCTATGACGAAATCAACAAGCTGCTGCCCCCCGGCGAATATACTTCTGATCAAATCGACGAGACGATGGCGATGCTCTCCGACATCGGCATCAACCTTGTCGAGGACGAACCCGACAGCGACGACGAGACCGAGAAAAAACCCGAAGCCAAAGAAGGCGAAGAAGAAGAAAGCGAAGGCGCCGGCAACCTAGCCGAGGCCGACCTTGGCCGCACCGACGACCCCGTGCGCATGTACCTGCGCGAGATGGGCTCTGTGGAGCTGCTGTCGCGCGAGGGCGAGATCGCCATCGCAAAACGCATCGAAGCCGGCCGCGAAATGATGATCGGCAACATCTGCGAAAGCCCGCTGACGATTCAAGCTATCATGAACTGGCACAAGGCGCTGGAAAACGGCGAAATGCTGCTGCGTGACATCATCGACCTCGAAGCGACCTATGGCGAGGGCGAACCCAACGAAGCGGGCGAAGACACGTCCTCGACCGGCATGAGCGCCAAGGCGAAAGCCATTCAGGCCGCCGTCGCCGACAAGCTCGAGAAAAAAGAAAAAGAGCGCGCGAAAGAAGAAGAAGCGCGCAAGAAACTGAAGGCCAAAAAGGCCGCCGCCGCCGGTGAAGACGATATCATCATCGACGACGAAGAACCGAAACCGGTCTTCGACGAAGCGGAAGACGAAAGCTCGCTGTCGCTGGCCGCGATGGAAGAAGAATTGAAGCCGCAGGTCATCGAAACCTTCAAGATGATCACCAAGGCGCACAAGAAGCTCGCCAAGGTGCAGGAAGACCGCCGCGAAGCGCTGGCGAAAACGAAAGAGATTCCAAAGCGCCTCAACGACAACTACCGCAAATGCCGCGTGGAGCTTGTCGACCTGATGCAGTCGGTGCGCCTGAACGTGTATCGCTCCGAACAGCTGATCGAACAGCTTTACAACATGAACCGCAAGACGCTGGGCCTCGAAGGCCAGGTCATGCGCCATGCCGTCGCCTGCGGCGTTACCCGCGAAGACTTCCTCGACAAATGGGCGGGCAACGAAAGCAACCCGCGCTGGTTCCTCGGCGTCGCCAAGCTTCCCGGCAAGGGCTGGAAGAAGTTCGGCGAGAAGCACAAGGACGACGTGAAGCTGATCCGCGACGACATCGAAAAAATCGCGCAATCGTCCGGCCTGCCGCTGCTCGAATTCAAGCGCATCGTGCACACCATTCAAAAGGGCGAACGCGAAGCCGGCAAGGCGAAGAAGGAAATGGTCGAGGCCAACCTGCGCCTTGTGATTTCCATCGCCAAGAAATACACCAACCGCGGCCTGCAATTCCTCGACCTCATCCAAGAGGGCAACATCGGCCTGATGAAGGCGGTTGATAAATTCGAATACCGCCGCGGTTATAAGTTCTCGACCTACGCCACATGGTGGATCCGTCAGGCGATCACGCGCTCGATCGCCGACCAGGCCCGCACCATCCGTATTCCCGTGCACATGATCGAAACGATCAACAAACTGGTGCGCACCAGCCGCCAGATGATGCACGAAATCGGCCGCGAACCGACGCCCGAGGAACTTGCCGAACGCCTTGGCATGCCTTTGGACAAAGTCCGCAAGGTGATGAAAATTTCCAAGGAACCCGTCTCGCTCGAAACCCCCGTGGGTGACGAGGAAGACAGCCAGCTCGGCGACTTTATCGAAGACAAGAACGTGATCCTGCCGGTGGAAGCAGCCATCCACGCCAACCTGCGCGAAACGACCACGCGCGTGCTGGCGACGCTGACTCCGCGCGAGGAACGCGTGCTCCGCATGCGCTTCGGTATCGGCATGAACACCGACCATACGCTTGAGGAAGTCGGCCAGCAGTTCTCCGTCACGCGCGAACGTATTCGCCAGATCGAGGCGAAGGCGCTGCGCAAGCTGAAGCACCCGAGCAGATCACGGCAGCTCCGCAGCTTCCTGGACACTTAATCCGCCATGGCAAAGCGCGCCAAACCACCCGGTCACTGGCGCCGCGCCTATGAGGACCATCGCCTGCTGTTGCTGGTGGCGGTTGTTTATTCCGTTGCCGTCTGCGGCTGGGCCTTGTGGTGGGGGATACCCTTCCGCGATCTGCTGAGCGTGGGCAGTTTCTTCATGATGTCGACGGTTTTCGGCGTCGTGTTTCTTTCCCTGATGTACGTCAGCGTCTTTTTCGCCGCCTTCGCGGCGTCGAAAGCCAAAAGCTTTTCCGCGCGCCGGCTGGCGGCGGTGAAGAAGATGGATGCCTGGGCCGCCAATTACCTCGACGGCGAACGCATGCCCTATGCCGTCATGGGGCTGCTCGCGGCCTCGATGGGGAATTTCTTCTTCATCTGCAAATCGCTGATCCGCGTCGTCAAGCCGTATGAAATGTCGGGATGGGATCTGGCCTGTGCGAAGATGGATAAATTCCTGCACTTCGGCCATTACCCGCATGAATTCATCATTCCTGCGGTGAATGCGCTGCACCTTGCCCGCCCGCTGGATATTTTATACGCCGGCTGGCTGGTGGTGATGTACGTGGTGACGGCGTGGAACATTTTCGGCGATACGTCGGTCTACCGCCGCCTGCGGTTTTTGTGGGCCTACCTGCTGGCGTGGATTTTTCTGGGCAGTATCGGCGCAACCTATATGTCGTCTGTCGGGCCTCTGTTCGTGCAGTATTTCGTGCCCGAACATACGGATATCTACGCAGGCCTTGCGCAGAATTTCAACGACATCATCAAGAACGATTTCTTCTTCGCCGCCAAGACGCGCGAGCTGCTGCTGAAATGGACAATGAGCGAGCAGGTCTTCCAGCCCAATGCGCTCTCCGCCATGCCGTCTATGCACGTTGCCGTGGCATGGCTGATGACGCTTTACGCGCGGGCCTATAACCGGACACTGTTTTATGTCTCTGCCGTCTTCTGCTTTGCCGTTGTCATCGGCACGGTTTATTTCGGCTTCCATTACGCGGTCGACAGCTATCTTTCCATCCCCGTCGTGACGGCGTTGTGGTGGGGCTGTGGCAAATGGCTGAAGCGCAGCGGCGTGAATAAAAAGCGGGTGCTGGAATGAGGGCAGGGGGCTTGCGCGAGGCGTTCCGTGAATACCGCTGGCTGCTGCTGGTGGCGTCGCTTTATGCTGCCACAGTTTCCGCGCTGGCGCTGGGCATTTGCCACGCGCCGTTTGAAGAATTTGAAATGACGCTCTACGTCTCGTTGATGATCGCGATGAAATGCATGATTTTCTTCGTCATCATGGCCGGCGTTGTCTGGGCCTGCAATGTCGCAAGACATGGATTGAAAGAAGGCAAGGCGCGGTACGCGACATTGTCGCATGCCTATCTCGACGGCCCCGCTTTCCCGCGTGCCGTTTTTGCCACGCTGGTACTGACCGGCATCGGCTTTTTCTTCACCGCCAAATCGCTGATCCCGCGCCTCAACCCCTACAAATCAGACCCCGCGATTGCGGAGCTGGAAAAAACGCTGCACCTCGGCCATTACCCGCATGAATGGGTGATCCCCTTCACCGACAGCCTGCATTTCAGCTTCGCTCTCGATACGGCCTACCTCGTCTGGTTCGCGGTCATGTATGCGGCGCTGGCCTATAACGTGTTTATCGACAGCGACATCAACCGGCGCTTGCGCTTCCTCTGGACGTTTGCGCTATCGTGGATATTGCTGGGCACGCTGCTGGCGACGGGGCTGTCGTCGACGGGCCCGCTGTTCTTCGGCAATTTCTATCCCGACATGGCCGACCCCTACAAAGACCTCGTCGCGCATTTCGATGATCTTGCGGCCAATGGCCAGAACCTGAGTACCGCGCGCGGGCGCGAGATGCTGCTGGCATGGACGAAGGGCGACCGCGTCATCAACATCAACGCTATCTCGGCCATGCCCAGCATGCATGTGGCCGTGGCATGGATGGCCGCGCTCTACGCCCGCACGATCGGCAAGGCGATTTTCGCTGCGGCGCTGGCCTTCTGTGTCCTGATCCTCTGGGGCGCGGTCTATTTCGGATACCACTATGCGCTCGACGGTTATGTGTCGATCGTGGCGGTCAGCCTGATCTGGTGGGGCCTCGGCAAAGCCTTCCCCGCTGCCAAATCCCCTGATTCGAAGGCCTAATTCCGGCTTTTGCCTGTTGCGGACTTTATGATATAGTCCCCAGCGGTTGGGCCTGTAGCTCAGTTGGTTAGAGCGGGCCGCTCATAACGGTCTGGTCGGGGGTTCAAGTCCCTCCGGGCCCACCAACTTTTTCATCTGATTTTGGTTAACGTGAGTTACGGGCGTGCGTATTGGCGTTTCTTTTTTTCGGTGTGCTCATGCATCCTCTGTTGAACCCCACGCCAGTGCTCAATGTTCTCCAGCATTTTTTCCATGTCTTCCGGCTTGATCGTGGCCGCAATCGCAAGCGAGCGCTTTTTCAGTTCTTCGTTTTCAGCGGCAGCGCCGCTTACTGTTAAGAAGTACCAGGCCCATTCCTTGCTTTTTCGGAGCGGCTTTTCACCATTTAAAAATGCTTCAAACATGATTTTACCTGCAGGGGCATAGCCATTGAGGGCCGCCCTGCCGTAAAAT
>JBGGMV010000121.1:0-5710 GCA_041287865.1 Alphaproteobacteria bacterium
TCGCGCTGCTGGAATTGCTTAAGAACCCGACAGCGCAGCAGCCGCTCCGCGATGAATTCAACAAGGTGGCGCAGGGCCGCGACCTGACCGGCAAGGATTACAACCGCCTGCCGCAATCGCAGGCCGCCTTCAAGGAAGCGCTCCGGATGCATCCCACCGTCTTCATGAGCACGCGCGAGGTGAAAAACACCGTCGAGGTCGGCGGCATCCAGATGGAGCCGCATGACATCATCCGCATGGACCTGCGCAAGCTGCACAGCGATCCTGCGAATTTCGAAAACCCCGGCGAATTCAAACCGTCGCGCTTCGAGAAGAACAAGTTCCCGCAGGCCTTCATGCCTTTCGGCACGGGTCCGCGCGTTTGTCTGGGGATCAATATGGCGATGTACGAAGGCGCGATCATGCTCTCGCAGATCTTCAACCGCGTGGATCTGAAACCCGACGCGCTGCCCACCGGCGATGAATATTACTTCACCACGCGGCCCAAGGGCCCGTTGTCGGTGACGGTCAGTAAGCGCTTGCCACCAGCTTGACCTGATCGAAACGCCCGCCTTGCAGGTCGGCGGGGCGTATCATGAATTGCAGCACGCCCTCGCCGAATTCATGGCCGATGGGCTCGCACGACGACAGTTCCAGCAACAGCAGCCATTTGCCGATATATTCTTCGGCATAGCCCTGCACGTAACTGGGTCCGCCGAAGATGCGGTTCGGGCTGTTGGCGTGAAGCGAGCGGACTTCTTTCAGCTTGCCCTCCGCCTTGCGCGCGTCCCATGCCGCTTTTTCGGCGGGGTTGCCCCACTTGGGATGTTCGTCATGCAGATAGGCCCGCGCCAGCTGGTGCCGCGCCGCGCAGGCGGCAACAAGGCTTGCGGGCAACAGGGCCGCATTGCCAAGACCGAGACTCGCATTCGCGCTGTCCTCCACGATCCGCTGGAAACCGGGCTTCAGCACAGGTTCCAGCCCTTCCATCCACTGCCACAGGCTGTCGGATGACGATTGTTCAAGCGTCGCGGCTGCGGGATGCGTGGCGGCCTGTTCGTAATGGCCGAGCGCTTCATCGCGCCAGCGTTGCAACAGGGCTTCGCGCGCGGCGGCGTCCATGTCGCGCAGAAGATAGTTCGACGGATGCCGCAGCTGCTTCAGCACGCGCTTGGCCATGATGCGCACAGCGGCATAGTCATGCGGGAATTGCGGGAAGGGACGCGCAAAAGCAGGGGGCTTCTCATCGAGGCGCACCGCCGCCGGCGCGGGCGCGGGATGGTGCTGCAGGCGCAGAAGGGCCTCGCCCGTTTGCTGTTCGTCCCAGAAATCGCTTTCACCGGCGGCAAGCGCCAGCGGCGTGAAGGGCCATTTCGGCATGACGCGCGGCACATCCTGCTTTTGCTTGTCGACAAGCTCGGTGCAGTAGGGAACGCTGTAGGCGCCGTTATCGCCATAGACAGGCGGCAGGCCCGCTGGCTGCTTTAGAGGTTGCCAGCCATCCGCAGGCCCCGGCGCGTGGCAGAAACTGAAATCGAAGGGATCGCCCCAGTTGAGGTCGGCAAACAGGTACAGCGCGCCGGTTTTCGGCAGCAGCCCCGTGGAATCCTGCGCCGACAGCGCGGCGCAATCCCACTGCATGATAAAGCTGAGCGGCGCACCGCCTTTTTCCTTTCGCATGCGCGGCCATGCCATGCCCGCTGGGCCGACAGGCAGGCCGCCGTAAAATGAAAGACCGGCAGCGGCCGGCGGCGGGCAGATGACACGGAATACGATCGGGTTGCGCCGCGCCTGTGCAATCGCGGGAGAGGGCGGCAAGGCCGCTTGCGGCTGTGGCGCTTGTGCAGGTGGCGCGGCTCGAGGTGCCGGTTGCGGCTCTTCTCTTTTCACGGGGAGGATGCCGCGCAGCAGAAACCAGTCGACCAGCGCCGCGAGCACGCCGCACATCAAAGAGGCGAATACCATGGTTTTCCAGGGCGGCAGCTTGTCGAGGCCCCTGATGAACAGCGCCTTGCAGAGCGCGACAGTGAAGATGCCGCCGGTGGCACAGAGAAAAACGGTAAGGGTGCGGGGAAATTTCATGGCATTTACAGTATGCCACCGCCGCGCCTCATTCAAGGCGAAGGCGCGCCGGAAGCCTAATTGCGAATTGCGGGAACGAAAGGCGAGCGCTCTTCCTGCGAGGTATCTACACCGGCGCGCATGTTGCGGCGATCGCCGTCGATCAGCGCCATGGCCTTGAATTCTTCGGGCAGTTCGATGTCTTGCGGTGCCGGTGATTGGGCGGGCTGGATCATGGCGAAATTCTTTCTTGAACCGTTTTCTGGTAGACGCTTCCGACCAACAGCGCAATCTTGAAATAGTTCGGCGGCGGGCCAAATAATCCATTGGTTTTGAAAGATAATTCTGTATTTTTCGGTCTATTATTTGACATAACACATAAACTTGTCTATCTTGCTCCGATTAACAAGCGGGTGAGACATGAGCCTTCGTAAAAAATTCGAACAAGCAGCAAAAGACGGACACGCCGTGAACAAGGCGGCCGATCTGGCGAACATCGACAAAAAGCTGCAGGCCTTCGTTGCCAAGCTGCCTGCAAAGCTCGATCGCCTGATCGCCGCGCGCGCCGCGGGTGGGGAGCCGGGCGAAGCGCTGGCAATCATCAAATGCAAGCACCTCGGCCCGCATGAATTCAACAAGGCCGATTTCGACGCGCTGAACGGTTTCCGTGCGCTGGTGGATTTCTGCAAGTCGCCGGATAACGACGTTGATTTATTCATCAAAGTCGAAAGCCGCACGACACCCGATGAAGGTTCGAACACATCCACGGTCAACTACGAAGCGCAGCTCTACATCGCGGTTAATCCTGGCATCGGTTTCGAGGGCAGCCAGCTGGTTTTCAGCGGTAACACTTACAACGGCTACAAAGACACCCGCCATGACGCCACCGTTCTTGCCGGCACGCCCGCGCCTGTAGCGGCGCCGGAAACGCCTGCGCCTGCGACGGAGAAAATCGCCGTTATGTCGCCGGTGAAGCTGACAGTGCCTCAGGCGGCATGATTAATTAACTGTATTTATTGGATAAAATTGCTCTATCTTGACATAATAATTTTATCCTTTAGTATCGGAGCTACGAAGCACAGAAGCATATAAGGAAGAAAAAACAGATGGATAACCTCCCCAAAGCCCTCGAAGGTCTCGTCGCAGAAGCGCGCAAGGCCGCTCCCTCCAAGGCCGCCGCGACGCTGGCGCTGAAAAGCCTCGACCTCACGTCGCTGAACGACGATGACACGCCCGAAAAAATCGCGGCGCTGACCAAGAAAGCCGACCAGGGCGAGCTGGGCCATGTGGCCGCCACCTGCGTCTATCCGAAATTCCTGACCCAGACCTTCAACGAGACCGCAGCGAAAGGCATCAACCGCGCGACCGTCATCAACTTCCCCTCGGGCAAAGGCGATCCTGACAAGACCTACGACGATGTTGCTGCAGCCATCAAGGCCGGCGCGAACGAAGTCGATATCGTCCTCGACTATGAAAGCTTCCTGAAAGGCGATGTGCAGAAAGCCGCCGACCTTCTCTTTTCGGCGCGTGTTGCCGCGCTTGACGGCGGTGCGAAGCTGAAAGTCATCCTCGAGAGCTCGGTCTTCACGAACAGTGACGATCTCTACAAAGCCTCCCTCCTTGCGCTGGAATACGGCGCCGACTTCCTCAAGACCTCGACCGGCAAGCACACCACGGGCGGCGCGTCGCTCGAAGCGGCCGCGATCATGCTGGAAGCCATCAAGGACACCAACAGCAATGCAGGCGTGAAATTCTCGGGCGGCGTGAAAACCGTCGCCGACGCCGCGCAATACATCGCGCTGACCGAAAGCATGATGGGCAAGGACTGGATCACGACCGATAAATTCCGCTTCGGCGCATCGGGCGTGCTCAACGATATCCTTGTCGTGCTGGGCAAGCAGGCGGCTGCACCGGCTCCGGCAAAACCCGGGTATTGACGCACTCCTACATTATGGCTATCAAGGCTCCTGCAACTCACATGTAAGGAGCAAGCCATGGCTATTATCAAGGAATACTATTCAAACCAGATCGATATGCGCGGCCCCGGTGCGGAGAACGCGAAACCGGTTGAAACCGGCACGGTCTGCATCCTGCGCTGCGACGACGGCGGCCCGCTGACGGTGCGCGATCTTGGCAAGCTGTTCAACGAAGCGGCGAATGATTTCCCCGGCCTGACGCCCAAGAAAATCCAGATCAAGAACGATCATATCGAATTCAGCGCCAAGCCGCCCGCCGACTACACCAAGCTGAAGCCCAAGACGATCGGCGCACGCGGCTAGTTACGCGTTCAGGCTTTGCGCGCGATCAGCTTCATGCCGGGCTTCCACGAGAAATAGAATTTCTCGACCATGATGCCGTGCTTTTCCAGCAGGGTCTTGATGCCCTTGCGGGTGAAGTAGGTGATATGCTCGGGCGGCATGCAGGCTGACCATTTAGTGAAGTCGCGCGGCAGGCTCCAATGGCCGCCTTCGGGCGTGGTCAGGAACAGGATGCCGTCCTTCGCCAGAATGGTTGAAATTGCGGCGACGAAGCTGTCGGGATCGGGCACGTGTTCGATCACTTCGGCGGTATAGACAAAATCGGCCTTCTTGCCCGAGGCCGCGTAGTTCTGCACCGAGAGCGACGAATAATGCTGCGCGCCAAAAGTTTCCTGCGCGGCCGTGACGGCGACGGCGTCGATATCGATGCCATGCGCGTCCAGTCCCAGATCCAATGCGGCCTTCACGGTAAAGCCGTAGTTGCAACCGACGTCGAGGAAGCGCTTGCCGGGGGCGGCGTTCATACGGCTGCGGATGCGCTTGCTGGCGCGCGCGATCTTGCTGTCCTGCTTGGCGCGGTAATCGGTGGTGCCTTCATAGGCTTGATAAAACTTGATCAGCTCCGCCACGGTGGGGAATGGGTCGACGGTCACGGTGCCGCAGGCGGGGCAGGGTAGCAGTTCATACCCGTTTTTGTTGCCGAGGCTTTTGGCGCGGCTAAGGCTCGCGTCGCAGGCTTTGCAATGAGGCTGTTCGGAGGTCTGGGGGCTGGGCTGCATATATATGTGTCTTTCCTGATAACCGGCTTACCCTAATTAATCTGGGGTTCAAACTCCATAAAAAAACGCCCGGGGGAGAAACCCGGGCGTCTTTAGATGATATCAAGGAGAAATGGGTTAGCGTCCCGGAGTCACCGCTTGCGGCTGGGCGGGAGCATGTTCTTCGGCCAGTTTTGCGCCATCGTTAACCCTCTGCTGGATGGCGGCGGCGAAATCTTTTGCGTCCTGTGTGCCTGTATATCCTGTGATTGTTTCGAGTGCCATTTTGCCGCCCCTGCGCTGGTTGGAGATGGTGAAGGAATCCCTAATCATTCTATTGTCTGGCATGTTAGCCCCCTTGTCAAATATTCTGGAAATTCCCCTGCTAACCATATGGTTTAGCGGGGTGTTTTTTTGCGGATATTGTTTTCGGATTTGCCTGGCGGGGGCCCGGCTGTACGAAGGCCGGACCCCTCACATCAGGAGGAAAACAATGGTTGGGTTAGGCTACGGAAAGGGCCTTGGCTGCAGGTGCAGCGAAGACTTGAGGAGCCTTCGGCATCAGGTGCTGGGCACCTTCAAGCCGGGCTTCAATCGCAGTCGCAAAGCGTTCTGCGTCACGGGTCTGGGCGAAATTTTTGATCTTGTTCAACG
>JBGGMV010000122.1:0-17892 GCA_041287865.1 Alphaproteobacteria bacterium
TCGTGCGCAGGAAGATGCGCGGACGCATTTCCCAGCGCATCACGTTGCACCACTGGTTCAATTTCAGCGGCAGGTCGCGATACGATTGCACCCAGTTTTTCATCGACTCGCCGATGATGGTTTCGGACGTGGGGCGGATGATCATAGGTTCGGTCAGCACCGATGCCGGATCGGGGCCCATTTCACCCTTGTCGTTCTTGGCGAGGCGATGGTGCGTGACAACCGCGCATTCTTTCGCAAAGCCGTCGATATGGTCAGCTTCCTTGGCTATATAGCTCATGGGGATCAGCAACGGGAAGTAGGCGTTCTGCACCTCCTCCGCCTTGATCATCTTGTCGAAATGCTTCTGGATGTTTTCCCAGACGGCATAGCCATAGGGCTTGATGATCATGCAGCCGCGCACGGGCGCGTTCTCGGCCATGTCGGCGGCCTTGATCACGTTCTGGTACCACTCGGGGAAGTTTTCCTCGCGCGTGGGGGTGATCGCCGTCTTGGAATTCTTTTTCAGGTCTTTTGCCGGTTCAGCCATGGGTGCCGCCTATAAAAATGTAACTGCCCCACCGTAGCCAAGCGGGCGCAAATAATCAATCATTGAATATGGATATCCGGAGCAGGTTCCGGAGCAATTTCAACGGGCTTCTCGGGGGTGATTTCAGGCTTTTTTGCGCAAAGCTCGCGCAGGGCCTTGGCCGCATGGCCTTCCATCGGTTCGCCGTTGAAGGTCATCTTGCCGTTTTGCACGCTGATCGTGCCCACGTTCACAATGCCCTCCAGCCCCGGCGTCGAAAGGCCAAGGTATTGCGCCACATCGATCGTGATATTGAAGCTGATGTTTTCGGACATCTTGACGGGCGAAGGGTTGAGGTCCGCCTCTACCACAGGCTTGCCATTCGCATCCACGCCCGGTTTGTAATCGACGCCAGCCGGTTTCTGATATTCGACGATACGGCTGCAGAGCGCGGGATCAATCTCGGGCACTGGTTTTTCTTCGGCCGCCAAGGCAGGCACAGAAATAAACGCGGATAGTATTGCAGCAAAAATCAGTTTTCTCATGTCTTCACCCTGAACCATTCGCCCCAAGTGATGATATTGAAGTACACCAGCAGCCACATCCCGCCGACGATAATGGCGGAGATCAGGCTGGTCAGTTTTATTTTACGGGGCAGATTGGCGTTTTTGGGTGCGCCGGCATCATGGCCCTTGCCGGTGTCCGTATGCCGCTCAACACCGAGCGGCAGTACGGTGAACAGCACAACCCACCAGACCAGAAGGTAGATGAATATGGTGTTGACGAAGCCCATGTCACACCCTCACCAGATGGACGCGCGTTTGCGGCTTGCGGTCAAAGGTGTCGTTGAAATAGCGTCGCGCCGTGACGCGTACCAGCTCCGATAGCACGGCGTCATCGCCGCGCTGGTTTTTCGGCATGTTCTTGATGACCTTAGAAATCGCCTCCGACACATCGTCAAGATGGTCGCTGTCCGTCTCGCTGGTTTCATCCAGCAGGCCCATCGCCGTTACTTTCGGAGGCGCCAGCAACTGCCCGTCACGGTCGATGACGACGGTTACCACCGCGCTGCCGTTGAACATCATGCGCTTGCGCGTCAAAATTGCTTCGTGGTCGATAGCGACAATACGACTGCCTTCGATGGCGAGGATGCCGGATTTCACGCGGCCCATCAGCCGCGCGCCCTCCGCCGTCAGCTCGATCACCATGCCGTTTTCGGGCAGGAATACTTCGGGCACGCCGCAGTCTTTGGCCAGCTGCGCGTGTTTTTCCTGCTGCATATGCTCACCGTGAACGGGAATGGCGACTTTGGGTTTTACCCAGCTGTAGAGCGCCTTCAGCTCGTCGCGGTAAGGATGCCCCGACACGTGGATGCGCGCGTCGCGGTCCGTCACCACGGCAACACCCATCTGCAACAGGCGGTTGCGGATGCGGTCGATGGCGCGTTCGTTGCCGGGAATAGCGCGGGAGGAGAAAATCACCACGTCCCCTTCATCGAGCCGGATGGCAGGATGATCGTCGTTAGAAATCTTGGCCATGGCGGCGCGCGGCTCACCCTGCGATCCGGTGCAGACGTAAACGACCTGCTCGGCCTCCATCCCCCCTGCTTCCTCGTCGTCGAGGAAGGGCGGAACGTCTTTCAGGTAGCCCGTCTTCCGCGCAACATCATCAATGCTCCAGAGCGAGCGGCCCAGGAGGCAGACCTGCCGGTTGTTCGCCTTGGCGGCAGTATATATCGTGCGCAGGCGCGCCACGTTGGTGGAAAAACAGGTGATGGCGATCTGGCCCTTGAACTCGGCAAAAAGCTCGATCAGGTTCTTCTCGACATCGCGTTCTGACCCCGAATGGCCGGGCACCATGGCGTTTGTTGAATCTCCGACCAGCGCCAGCACGCCCGCATTGCCAAGGCGCGTCAGCGCGGCCTCGTCGGTCTTGTTGCCGACCACCGGGTCTTTGTCTATTTTCCAGTCACCGGTATGTACGATAGTGCCCACGCCCTTGACGGTGATGGCGACGGCATTCGCCTCAGGTATCGAATGCGCCATTTCGACGTATTCAATGCTAAAGGGCCCAATCTCGAACTGCGCCTTTGCAGGCAGCTGGTTCAGCGTCACCTGGTTGCCCCAGTTGCGCTCGTTTAAATCCTGCCGGATACGTTCGGCGGTAAAGGCGGTAGCGTAAAGAGGCGCCTTGTTCAGGCGCGGCCAGAGGTTTTCAATCGCGCCGATATGGTCTTCGTGACCATGCGTCAGCAAAATACCCAGCAGGCTGCTGCCAAGGCTTTCGGCAAACGTCGGGTCGGGCAGCAGGATATCGATGCCGGGCATGGTGTCGTCGGCGAAGCCCATGCCACAGTCGAGCATGATCCATTTTCCCTGATGGCCGTAAAGTGTCATGTTCGCGCCGAACACACCACAGCCGCCCAGCGGCACGCAGTAGATGGCATCAGGCTCCATTTTAAAATCAAGCTTTGCCATCAGATGTTGTAGACCTCTCCGGATGAAATATGACGCTGCGTGCCGTCCTGCATTTCCACCTGCAGCGCGCCCGTCGCGTCGATGCCGATGAATTTTCCCGCGAAAGTTTCGCGCGGAAGGCGCACGTTGATTGTATTGCCGATGTTGTGGGCGAAACCCAGCCAGCTGTCGCGCACGGGACCGAAGCCCTGTTTCTGCCACAGGCCGTAAAGTGATATAAGGCGCTGGGCAAGTTTTTCCAGCACCAGCCCCGCCTCAGCCGCAACACCGAAGGATTGCAGACTCCCCGCCCCCTCCGGCGCATGGGCGATATTGACGCCGATGCCGACGATGACTAAGCCTTCTTCGGATTCAATCAGAATGCCCGCCGATTTCTTGCCCTGCAACAGCAAGTCGTTTGGCCATTTCAGCGCGACAGAGACGCTGGCGGGCAGCAGTTCTTTCAGCGTTTCGGCCAGTGCCACGGCGGCGACGAACGATAGTTGCCCGGCCTCCAGCGGTTGCTTGCCGGGGCGAAGTACCATGCTCATGAAAAGATTGCCGCGGTTGGAAACCCAGCTGTTGCCCTGCCGACCCCTGCCCGCTGTCTGTTCCTGTGCCCAAACAACGGTGCCTTCGGCGACGCCATTGCGGGCGAGTTCCTTGGCATGGTCGTTCGTGCTGCCAACGGCATCCAGCTCGACGAGGTTTTTGAGCTGAGGCCGGTACGGCATGTTATTTAAGCAGCGCCTGCGCCGCCGCCTCCGCAGAGGTCAGCAATGGCCCCGGGAATGCGATAAACAGCAACGCAACGGCCGTCGACACGGCCAGCAGGAAATTCAGCCTGCCGTCCTTGGCGGCGTCGATTGCTTCGTCGCCGGCGGGGTCGAAATACATCACCTTGATGATGCGAATGTAATAGTAAGCCGCGATGACGGATGTGAGCACGCCCACAACCGCCAACACGTAAAGCTGCGCGTTCACAGCCGCCTGGAAGATAAACAGCTTGCCAAAGAAACCAGCAAGCGGCGGAATGCCCGCCATAGAGAACATCATGATCGTCATGGCCAGCGCCAGCATCGGCTGCCGCTGTCCGAGGCCCGCGAGGTCGGAGATTTGCTCGACCATGCGGTCTTTCTGCTTCATCATTAAGACAATCGCAAAGGTGCCGATGCTCATGACCATGTAGAGCGTCGCATAGACCATGATGGCCCGGATGCCAGCCGCATTGGCCGCAGCAAGACCCACGAGAGCATAACCCATATGGCCGATGGAACTATAGGCCAACAGGCGCTTGATATTGGTCTGGCCGATGGCCGCGACGGCGCCGAGCGCCATGGAGGCCATAGACAGCGCCGCGATCACCTGCCGCCATTCCTCGACCAGCGGGCCGAAGGGGCCCATGGCCACGCGCGTGATCAAGGCCAGAGCCGCAATCTTGGGGGCGATGGCGAAGAATGCGGTGACGGAAGTGGGAGCGCCTTCGTAAACGTCCGGCGTCCACATATGGAACGGCACGGCGGAAATCTTGAAGGCAAGGCCCGCCAGCAACAGAACCATGCCCGTCACGATGCCGACGCCTGCGCCCTGTGCCGCCAGCGACGTGGCGATGGCCTCGAAATTGGTCGCACCGGTGAAGCCGTAGACCAGCGAAGCGCCATAGAGCAGCATGCCGGACGACAGCGCGCCGAGGACGAAGTATTTCAGGCCCGCTTCAGTCGAGCGTATAGTGTCACGCTGGATGGAGGCCAGCACGTAAAGACACAAGCTCTGCAGTTCCAACCCCATATAAAGCGCGATAAGGTCGTTGGCCGAAATCATCAGCATCATGCCGAGCGTGGCGAACAAAATCAGCACGGGGTATTCGAAGCGCATCACGCGCTCGCGCTCGACGTATTTCGACGCCAGCATGATGGACACGGCCGAGCCGGACACCACCAGCAGCTTCATGAAGCTGCCGAAAGCGTCGGCGACGAACATATTGCCGAAGGTGGCCGAGGATTCGTCGCAGAACTTGCAGACCATGGCGAAAACCGCGATCAGCGCGAAAATGCCGAGGTTCGCCACGCTGTGGTAATCTTCCTTGTTCCTCGCCACGCCGAACATCAGCAGCAGGATGGCCAGAATGGCCAGCGATATTTCGGGAAAGGCCGGCCCAAGATCGGGTGAGTTAAAGGGCATCATGGCTTGGCCTCCGGCTGGGCGATATCGGCTTTGAAATCGGTAATCACTTTTTCAAGCGAGGGCGCCATGGGTTTGGTAAAGCTGGAAGGATAAATACCCATCCACAGCACCAGTATGACCATGGGCGCGAAAATCATCACTTCGCGGAAGCTCAGGTCTTTCATGGCGCGTACGTCGGGCTTCACCAGCTCGCCGAAGACGACGCGCTTGTAAAGCAGCAGCGTATATGCCGCACCCAGCACCACGCCCGTCGCGGCCAAGGCCGTCACGGTGGTGCTCACCTGATAAGAGCCCGCGAGCACAAGGAACTCGCCGATAAAGCCGGAGGTGCCCGGCAGGCCGACAGAGGCCAGCGCGAAGACCATAAAGGCCGCCGCATAATTCGGCATGTTTTTCACCAAACCGCCGTAACGGTCGATGTCGCGGGTATGCAACCGGTCATAAACCACGCCGACGCAAAGGAACAGCGCGGCGGAAACGATGCCGTGTGACAGCATCTGGAACATCGCGCCATCCAGCCCTTGCTGAGTAAGCGTAAAAATGCCGATGGTGACGAAGCCCATGTGCGCGACGGATGAATAGGCAATCAGCTTTTTCATGTCCTCCTGCGCCAGCGCGACGAGGGACGTGTAAATCACCGCCACAACACTGAGCGAGAAAATCAGCGGCGCGAAGAACAGCGAAGCCTCGGGCAAGATAGGAAGAGAAAGACGCAGGAAGCCATAGCCGCCCATTTTCAGCAGTACGCCCGCCAGAATGACGGAACCCGCCGTGGGCGCTTCGACGTGCGCATCGGGCAGCCAGGTGTGGAAGGGCCACATCGGCACTTTCACCGCGAAAGACGCCATAAAGGCCAGCCAGAGCCATTTCTGCATTTCAAACGGCACATCGACGCCGGCCAGCGTCGGGATATCCGTCGTGCCGTACTTGCCGTAAAGCGCAAGGATCGCCAGCAGCAGCAGGACCGAGCCTAGCAGCGTATAAAGGAAGAACTTGAACGAAGCGTAAACGCGCCGCTTGCCGCCCCAGACGCCGATGATAACGAACATGGGGATCAGCACGCCTTCGAAGAAGACGTAGAACAGCATCATATCGAGCGCGCAGAACATGCCAACCATCATCGTTTCCAGCAGCAGGAAGGCGATCATGTATTCCTTCACGCGATGCTCGATCGACTCCCAGCTGGCAAGGATGCAGATGGGGGTCAGGAAGGTAGACAGCAGCACGAAGAAGATCGAAATACCGTCGACACCCATCTTGTAGTTGATGTTGACAACCTCTGGCATCCAGGGGATCAGCTCGACAAACTGGAAGTCGGCCGTGGCTTTGTCGAAACCCGCATACATATATAATGACAGTGCAAAGGTGAATACGGAGGTCAGCAGCGCCGTATTGCGGGCGTTGCGCGCCACCGTTTCATCGTCGCCGCGGACGAAGAAGATGAACAGCACGCCCACCAGCGGCAGGAAGGTAATAAGCGACAGGATCGGGAAAGTCATCATGGCGTGGGCACCACAGCGGGGGGTTGGGCGTTCAGGTATCTATAGAAGACATAGCCTGTCACCAGCGCCACGACGCCGATCAGCATGGCGAAGGCGTAGTGGTAGACATAGCCCGTCTGCATCTTGCGCGCCTTGGCGGCGGATTTTTCAACGGTGCTGGCAATGCCGTCGGGGCCGAGGCCGTCGATGATCATGCCATCCCCGCCCTTCCACAGCGCGCGGCCGAGGAAGAAGGCAGGAATGACGCCGATGATGCGGTACAGCTCGTCGAAATACCATTTGTTATAGAGGAAGGTATGCAAGCGCCCGAAGGTGCCGGCCATAATGGCGGGCAGATGGCGCTGGCGCATGTAGAACAGGAACGCGAGGCCGATGCCCAGCGCCGCGACGCCGGTCGGCAGCAGCTTCACCCACTGCGCCACGCTGTGCGCATGATGCACGGTGTCGTTATCAGGCAACACGAAGATGCTCTCGCGCCAGAACTTCTCGCGGAATTCGCCGACGAAAAGCTTGTTAAACGCGAAGCCCGCCGCAACCGCGCCGACGGCCAGCACATAAAGCGGGATCGTCATGATGCGCGGCGATTCATGCACGTGGGCCATGACTTTTTCATCCGCGCGCGGATGGCCGTGGAAGGTCATGAAGATCAGGCGCCACGAATAAAAGGCCGTCAGGAAGGCCGCCGTGATGCCGCACCAATAGGCGAATTCGCCTACCTTGCTATGCGCGGCGAAGGAAGCTTCGAGGATGATGTCTTTCGAGAAATAACCGGCGAAGAAAGGCACGCCGGCGAGAGCCAGACTGCCAATCCACATCATCACGTAGGTGACGGGGATCATCCGCCAGATGCCGCCCATCTTGCGCATGTCCTGCTCGTCCGACATCGCATGGATGACCGAACCCGCGCCAAGGAACAGCAGCGCCTTGAAGAAGGCGTGCGTAAACAGGTGGAACATGGCCGCGCCATAGGCTGAAACGCCAAGCGCGAAGAACATATAGCCCAGCTGGCTCATGGTCGAATAGGCGATCACGCGCTTGATGTCGAACTGCGTTATGGCGATGGTAGCCGCGACAAGGGCGGTCAGCGCCCCCACCACAGTGATGACCTCGCGTATCACAGGAGCATATTCGTAGAGCGGCGACATGCGGGCGACGAGGAAGACACCGGCCGTGACCATCGTTGCCGCGTGGATGAGTGCGGAGACAGGCGTCGGGCCCTCCATGGCGTCGGGCAGCCAGGTATGCAGGCCCAGCTGGGCCGACTTGCCCATCGCGCCAATGAACAACAGCGCCGCGATCAGGCTGAGCGCATGGACCTGGTAGCCCAGGAATTCAAGCTGCTTGCCCTCGAAATCCTTCACATGCTCGAAGATCGTGTCGAAATCGAGCGAGCCGAAGAGGAAGAAGCAGGCGAAGATGCCGAGCGCAAGGCCGAAATCGCCGATGCGGTTCATGACGAAGGCCTTCACGGCGGCGGCGTTCGCGCTTTCCTTATGGTTCCAGAAACCGATCAGCAGGTAGGAAGCCACCCCCACCCCTTCCCAGCCGAAGAACAGCTGGACGAGGTTGTTTGACGTCACCAGCGCCAGCATGGCGAAGGTGAAAAGGCTGAGGTAAGACATGAAACGCGATTGCGCGTCGTCATGATGCATATAGCCCACGGAATAGACGTGCACCGCGCAGGAAACGACGTTGACGATCAGAACCATCAGGGCCGACAGCTGGTCGAAACGCAGCGCCCAGCTAACCTTCAGGTCGCCGGATGAAATCCAGGTGAACAACTCGACGGTGCGCACGTTCCCCATCAGCGCAACGTCCTTGAACAGGATGATCGAGCAGACGGTGGCGATGCCCATCAGCACACAGGTCAGCACCTGCGCGCCGATGTCGCCGAGCCCCCTGCGGCCAAAAACACCGGCCATGATGGCGCCGACCAGCGGGGCTATGACTGCGATGACTTCCATTGTTAGATCATCCCTTCAGCGCGTTAATGTCCTCGACCGCGATCGAGCTCTTGTTGCGGAAAAAGACGACGAGGATGGCAAGACCGATGGCCGCCTCCGCCGCCGCCACGGTCAGGATGAACATTGAGAACACCTGCCCTGTCAGATCGCCCAGCTTGGCCGAAAACGCCACCATATTGATGCTGACCGACAGCAGGATCAGCTCGATCGACATTAAGATAACGATCACGTTGCGGCGGTTTAGGAAGATCCCGAATACGCCCAGCGTGAACAGGATGCCCGATACCAGCAGGAAATGTTCGATACCGATAACCATTACGTCACCCCCGCGCGTTTTTCGATTTTTTCGATCTTCAGCACATCTTTCGGGTTGCGGTTGACCTGCGCGGAAATCGACTGGCGGCGCGTCCCTTTGCGCTCTCGCAAGGTGAGCGTAATTGCGCCGATCATGGCCACCAGCAATATCAGGCCCGACACCTGGAAGAGATAGACGTAATGCGTGTAAAGCACCTGCCCCAGCGCTTTCGTGTTGGAAACGGTTGCGGCATCGGGAATGGGCTGCGCGGCATTGGCCACGACACCCGAGGTCGACCAGCTGTTGTAAATCCAGCAGAGCTCGGCCAGCAGCACCGCGCCCACCGTGCCGCCGACGGGCACATGGCGGAGCATGCCGCGACGCAGCTCGGCGAAGTTGATATCCAGCATCATCACGACGAAAAGGAACAGCACAGCCACCGCCCCCACGTAGACGATGACCAAAATCATCGCGAGGAATTCCGCGCCCAGCATCACGAACAATCCCGCCGCGTTGAAGAAGGCGAGGATCAGGAACAGCACCGAATGCACGGGGTTGCGCGCCGCGATAACGGCGACGCCGCTGCCCAGCAGCACGGCGGAGAACAGGTAAAAGAATATCGCCTCGACCATTTTATATCCTATCTATAAGGCGCATCGGCTTCGATATTAGCGGCCAGCTGCGCTTCCCAGCGGTCGCCGTTATCGAGCAGTTTTTGCTTGTTGTAGTAAAGCTCCTCGCGCGTTTCCGTCGCGAATTCGAAATTCGGGCCCTCAACGATGGCGTCCACGGGGCAGGCTTCCTGGCAGAGACCGCAGTAGATGCATTTCGTCATGTCGATATCGTAGCGCGTTGTGCGGCGGCTACCGTCGTCGCGGGGCTCCGCTTCGATGGTGATGGCCTGCGCGGGGCAGATCGCTTCGCAAAGCTTGCAGGCGATGCAGCGTTCTTCGCCATTCGGATAGCGACGCAGCGCGTGTTCACCGCGGAAGCGCGGACTGAGCGGGCCTTTTTCGAAGGGATAGTTGAGCGTGACTTTCGGCTTGAAGATATAGCTGAAGGTCAGCACGAAACCCTTGACGATCTCGACCAGCAGGAAACTATTGAGTGTTCTTTGGAATGACATTCGTTTTCCCTTACATGCCCGGCAACGCGTTTTTGTACAGCAGCGCGCCCGCAACCACGACCACCCAGAGCAGGGTAAAGGGCAGAAAGACTTTCCAGCCCAGCCGCATCAGCTGGTCGTAGCGGAAGCGCGGCAGCGTCGCACGCGTCCAGATGAAGAAGAACAGCACCAGAGACACCTTGAGCGCGAACCAGATGACGCCCGGCACCACGGCCAGCGCCTCGATGCCGAAGGGTGGCTTCCAGCCGCCAAGGAACAGCACGGTCGTCATACCGCCCATTAAAATCATGTTCATGTATTCGCCAAGGAAGAACAGGGCGAAGGTCATGGACGAATATTCGACGTTATAGCCGCCCACCAGCTCGGACTCGCCTTCGGGCAGGTCGAAGGGCGCGCGGTTGGTTTCGGCCAGCGTCGAAATGACGAAAACGATCATCATGGGGAAGAGCAGCAGCGATACCCACCAGGGGCGCGGGGCCTCGACAATCTCGGTCAGGTTCAGCGTGCCCGTCGCCAGCAGCACGCAGACAAGCACAAGGCCCATCGAAACTTCGTAAGACACCATCTGCGCGGCGGAACGTAAGCCCCCGAGAAAAGCATAGCGCGAGTTCGACGCCCAGCCCGCCATCAGGATGCCGTAAACGCCCAGCGACGAAATCGCAAACAGGTACAGCACACCGACGTTAATATTGGCCAGCACCCAGCCGGAGCTGACGGGGATCACCGCCCATGCGATCAACGACAGCATGAAGGTCAGCATCGGCGCGATGATAAAGACCGCGCGGTTGGCACCCGAGGGGATGATGGTTTCCTTGCCCAGCAGCTTGAGTCCGTCAGCCAAGGGCTGCAGCAGGCCGAAGGGGCCGACGACCATCGGGCCCTGACGCATCTGCATCGCGGCTAGAACTTTGCGCTCGGCATAGGTCAGGTAAGCCATAGCGATAATCAGCGGGCCGACGAACAGGCCGACCTTGCCGGCGATCAGCAGCACCGGCCAGATGTAGGCGTCAGCGAAACCTGCGGGTAAGAAACTATCCATTTGTGCCTGTCTTTGCTTTTTCGTTGTTCACAAAGGCATCGGTGCATTCCGCCATGACTTTCGACGCGCGGGAGATGGCATCGGTCATGTAGAAATTCTCGATATAGCCGCCGAAGGGCGAGTCATCGTACTTGCCATCCTTGCCAAAGCTCTTCCATTCGGCTGCAGTAACCGTATCCGGCGTCTTGAACAGCGTGTTGGCAGCCGCAAGGCGCGCGCGGATTTCGCCGAGGTCGTTATAGGGCAAAGTCTTGTTCGCCACTTCCGACAGCGCGCGGATAATTTTCCAGTCCTCGCGCGCGTCGCCGGGCGGAAATACTGCCTGTTTCGCCACTTGCGCCCTGCCCTCGACGTTGACATAGGTCGCGTTCTTTTCGGTATAGGCGCAACCGGGCAGAATAACGTCGGCACGCGCCGCCGCCTTGTCGCCGTGGTGGCCCTGATAAATCACAAAGGTGTCTTTGCCGATAGAACCGACAGGAATTTCGTCCGCGCCCAGCAGGTACAGCACATCGGCCTTGAGCATTTTGTCGAGGTCGCCGCCGACAAAGCCAAGCTCAAGCGCGCCGACGCGGCTCGCCTGCGTGTGCAGGACGTTGAAGCCGTTCCAGCCGTCCTTCACCATGTTGAATTTCTCGGCGACCTTGCGGGCCAGCGCGTGGATTTCCATGCCGTCGTCGCGGCTGAGCGCGCCGGGGCCAAGGATGATCATGGGGTTCTGCGCCTTGGACAGCACATCGGCGAAGGCGCCCTTGCCCCTCACCAGCTCGTCCAGCGTTTCGGGGCCGGCGCCGAGGTATTTATAGGGATAGTTCAAATCAACCTGCTGACCGATCACGCCGATCTTGATGCGCTTCGCCAGCCATGTCTTGCGGATGCGGGCGTTAACCAGCGCGGCCTCGACGCGTGGGTTGGTGCCGACCAGCAGAATGACGTCGGCCTTTTCGATGCCGGCGATGGTGGTGTTGAAACGGTAACCGCAGGGCTGCGAGGTGTCGAACTGCGCGCCGTCCTGACGGCATTCGAGGTTTTTGGAACCCAGCTTCTCCATGAAATCTTTCAGCGCGATGATGGATTCACAATCGGCAAGGTCGCCGGCGATGGCCGCGACCTTCTTGCCCTCGGTTGCGTCCAGTTTATCGGCGATTTCGTCGAGCGCCTGCTGCCACGCAACCGGCACCAGCTTGCCGTGCATACGGACATAGGCGCGGTCGAGGCGCTGGTTTTTCAGTCCGTCGATGGCGAAACGCGCCTTGTCGGAAATCCATTCCTCGTTCACGTCTTCATGCAGGCGGGGCAGAACGCGCAAGACTTCGCCGCCGCGGGTGTCGATGCGGATGTTGGAACCCACGGCGTCGGAAACGTCGACGCTCTCCGTCTTGCGCAGCTCCCACGGACGCGCCGTGAAGGCATAGGGTTTGTTGGTCAGCGCGCCCACGGGGCAAATGTCGATGATGTTGCCCGACAGTTCAGACGTCACCATCTGCGCGACGTAGGTGCCGATTTCGAGATGTTCGCCGCGACCAATGACGCCCATTTCCTCCACGCCGGCGATTTCCTCGCCGAAGCGCACGCAGCGCGTGCAGTGGATGCAGCGGGTCATGACGGTTTTGACGAGCGGGCCGAGGTCCTTGTCCTTCACCGCGCGTTTTTCCTCGCGGTAGCGGGAACGGTCAAAACCGAAAGCAACGGTCTGGTCCTGCAGGTCGCACTCGCCGCCCTGGTCGCAGATGGGGCAGTCGAGCGGGTGGTTGATGAGCAGCATTTCAATCACACCCTTACGCGCCTTTTGCGCGAGCGGCGAATTGGTATGCACCTTCATGTCGTCGGCGCAGGGCATGGCGCAAGAGGCGACGGGCTTCGGCGATTTTTCGACTTCGACAAGGCACATGCGGCAGTTTGCCGGAACGCTCAGCTTGTCGTGGTAGCAGAAACGCGGGATCTCGATCCCCAGCTGCTCCGCAGCCTGGATGATCGAAGTGCCGGGGTCGACCATGACTTCCATTCCGTCGATTGTCAGTTTTGGCATGGCTGTTCCCCTTACGCCGCTATCTTCTTGCGGTATTCAAGTATCCGCTTTTCCATCTCGGGCCTGAAATGTTTGATAAGACCTTGGATGGGCCATGCCGATGCGTCGCCGTGGGCGCAGATGGTATGGCCTTCGATTTCCGATCCGATATCGAGCAGCATGTCGATTTCGGTGACGTCTGCGTCGCCTTTCACCATGCGCTGCATGATGCGGTACATCCAGCCCGTGCCTTCGCGGCAGGGCGTGCACTGGCCGCAGCTCTCGTGCCAGTAGAAACGCGCAAGGCGCGCGATGGCATATATAATGTCGGTCGATTTATCCATGACGATGACGGCCGCCGTGCCAAGGCCGGAGTTGACGGCGCGAAGGCTGTCAAAATCCATCAGCACGGTATCGCAGATATCGCGCGGCAGCAGGCGCGTCGAGGAACCGCCGGGGATGACCGCCAGCAGGTTATCCCACCCGCCGCGCACACCACCGCCGTGCTTCTCGATCAGTTCCTTCAGCGGGATGCTCATCGCTTCTTCGACGTTGCAGGGGTTGTTGACGTGGCCGGAGATGCAGAACACTTTTGTGCCGCGGTTTTTCTCTTTGCCAATGCCAGCGAACCAGCCCGCGCCGCGGCGCAGGATTTCGGGCACCACAGCGATGGTTTCAATGTTGTTCACGGTCGTGGGGCAGGCATAGAGGCCGGCACCCGCCGGGAACGGCGGTTTGTTGCGCGGGAAGCCTTTTTTGCCTTCGAGCGAGTTCAGCAGCGCGGTTTCTTCGCCGCAGATATAGGCCCCTGCCCCGCGATGCACGTAGATGTCGAAATCCCAGCCGCTGCCGCAGGCGTTTTTGCCGACCAGCTTGGCGTCATAGGCTTCCTCGATCGCTTTTTCGAGCGCCACGGCCTCGTGGTAGAACTCGCCCCTTATATATATGTAGCAGGCATGCGCGCCCATGGCGAAGGAAGCGATCAGCGCGCCTTCGATAATCGTGTGCGGTTCGTGGCGGATAATGTCGCGGTCTTTGCAGGTGCCCGGCTCGGACTCGTCTGCGTTGATGACGAGGTAACTGGGGCGGCCGTCTTTTGACTCTTTCGGCATAAAGGACCACTTCATGCCCGTGGGGAAGCCTGCGCCGCCGCGGCCGCGCAGTTCGGATTTTTTCACCTCGTCGATAATCCAGTCGCGGCCCTTGACGAGCAGCTCTTTCGTGCCGTTCCAGTTGCCGCGCGCCTTCGCCTCCTTGAGGCCCGCGCTTTCCCAGCCGTAGAGGTTGGTGAATATCCTGTCCTTGTCCTCGAGCATTATTTTTTCCCCTCGCCCGAAACCTTGTTGCCGGTCTTTTTGGCAACGTCTTTCAGGCATGTGGCGCCCTGCGCACCGAGTGAGGTGAGACGGCCCATCTGCGAGCCTTTTTTCACTTCCTTGCCGGCCTTGAGGCCGTCGAGCACGCCGATCACGTTTTCGGGCGTCAGGTCTTCGTAGAAATCATCACCGTTACGCTGGATCACCGGCGCATTCACGCAGGCGCCGAGGCATTCGACTTCGGTGATCGTAAACATGTTGTCCGGCGTCGTTTCGCCGAGATGGATGCCGAGGTGCTTTTCGCAGGCCTTCACCACATCAGCAGAACCCGCCAGCCAGCAAGGCGTGGTGGTGCAGAATTGCAGGTGGTGCTTACCGCGCGGCTGCAGGTTGTACATGGTGTAGAACGTCGCCACCTCGAAGACCTTGATGCTGGGCATATCCAGCAGGCGGCCGATTTCGATCATCGCGGCCTCGGGTATCCAGTTGTTGTGCTGTTTCTGCGCGATATCGAGCAGCGGCATGACGGCGCTGGCCTGTCTGCCCTTCGGGTATTTGGCGATATGTTTTTCGACGAGCTTCATGTTCTCGGGAGTGAACTTGAACTCCTTCGGTTGCTCGAATTTTACTTTTGCAGCGGTGGCCATTAGCGGTCAATCTCCCCGAAAACGATATCCATCGAGCCGATGATAGACACGGCGTCGGCCAGCATATGCCCGCGCGACATGAAATCCATGCCCTGCAGGTGCGCGAAGCCGGGCGCGCGGATGTGGCAGCGGTAAGGCTTGTTGGTGCCGTCGGACACCAGATACACGCCGAATTCGCCCTTGGGCGCTTCAACGGCGGTATAGGTTTCGCCCGCGGGCACGTGGTAACCCTCGGTGTAAAGCTTGAAGTGGTGGATCAGCGCTTCCATCGAGTTTTTCATTTCGGCGCGGCTGGGCGGGTTGATCTTGCCGTCGTCCACCATCACGGGGCCGGAGGGCATTTTCTCAAGCGCCTGCTTCATGATCTTCGCGCTCTGCTTCATTTCCTCGACGCGGACGAGGTAACGGGCATAGCAGTCGCCCGTCGTGCCGGTCGGGATATCGAATTCCATCTGGTCATAGGTGTCATAGGGCTGCGATTTGCGCAGATCCCACGGCACGCCCGATGCACGGAGCATAGGGCCGGTGAAGCCCCAGTCGAGTGCTTCTTTTTTCGAGACGATGCCGATATCGACGGTGCGCTGCTTGAAGATGCGGTTTTCGGTCAGCAGGCTTTCCATGTCGGCGATGAATTTTAAAACGGTATCGGCCCATGCGTACATATCTTCGCCAAGACCTGCGGGCATGTCTTGATGAACACCGCCGGGGCGGAAGTAGTTCGCGTGCAGGCGCGCGCCGCAAACACGTTCGTAGAACTCCATCCCGATCTCGCGTTCCTCGAAGCCCCAGAGCGCGGGCGTCAGCGCGCCGACGTCGAGCGCATAGGTGGTCAGGTTCAGGATATGGTTGATGATGCGCGTCATTTCAGCGAACAGTACGCGTATATGCTGCGCGCGCGGCGGCGGCGTGATGCGCAACAGTTTCTCAACGGCCAGCGCGAAGGCGTGTTCCTGGTTCATCGGCGCGACGTAATCGAGGCGGTCGAAATAGGGCACGGCCTGCAGGTATGTTTTATGCTCGATCAGCTTTTCGGTGCCGCGATGCAGCAGGCCGATATGCGGATCGGCGCGCTCTACCACTTCGCCGTCCATCTCCAGCACAAGGCGCAACACGCCGTGCGCGGCAGGGTGCTGCGGGCCGAAGTTCATGGTGAACGGCTTGATCTTCGTCTGGCTGGCGAGGTCTCTGTCGTCGCTCATGACTTTTTCTCCTCGCCGAATTGCGGCAGGTCGGCGCCGATTTTGGGCTTGCGTGCTTTTTCGTCGCCGGGCAGCTGCATGGTGGTCATGCCTTCCCAGGGGCTGTTGAAGTCGAAGTTGCGGTAGTCCTGCTGCAGCTTCACGGGTTCATACACCACGCGTTTCAGCGTTTCGTCGTAACGCAGCTCGACGAAGCCGGTCAGCGGGAAGTCTTTGCGCAACGGGTGACCTTCGAAACCGTAGTCCGTCAAAATGCGGCGGAGGTCGGGGTGATCGTTGAAGAACACGCCGTACATGTCCCATACCTCGCGCTCGAACCAGTTGGCGGCGCTGAAGATAGAGGCGATTGAATCGACCGGCGAAGATTCATCCGTGCGCACCTTCACGCGGATGCGCATGTTGTGCTTGAGGCTGAGCAGGTTGTAGATCACCTCGAACCGCTCGTCGCGCTCCGGGTAATCGGCGCCGCAGATGTCCACCAGCTGCTTGAATTCGCAGTTGGCGTCGTTGAGCAGGAAGGTCATGAAGCGGCGCAGGCCTTCGCGGCGCACGGTCACGATCAGCTCACCCAGCAGCAGTTCTTTTTTCAGGATGGCGGCCTGGATCGACAGCTCGATGTATTCGCCAAGTTCTTCTGTGGTTGCAAAGGACATCAGCGCACCAGCCTTGTGTCTTCACGACCGATTTTTTTCTGCAGCTGCAGGATGCCGTAGATCAACGCCTCGGCGGTCGGCGGGCAGCCCGGCACGTAAATGTCGACGGGCACGATACGGTCGCAGCCGCGCACGACAGAATAGGAATAATGGTAATACCCGCCGCCATTGGCGCAGGAACCCATCGAGATCACCCAGCGCGGCTCGGCCATCTGGTCGTAAACCTTGCGCAGCGCGGGCGCCATTTTGTTAGTCAGCGTGCCCGCCACGATCATCACGTCCGACTGGCGCGGGCTGGGGCGCGGAATGACGCCGAAACGGTCGAGGTCGTAGCGGCTCATGTAGCTGTGGATCATCTCCACGCCGCAACACGCCAGACCGAAGGTCATGGGCCAGAGCGAGCCGCGGCGCGCCCAGTCCAGCAGGTTGTCGAGTTTCGAGACGATAAAGCCCTTGTCCTGCAGCTCTTTCGTCGTGGCCTTCAGGATGGCGTCCTGCACTTTGCCGGGGGGAATGGGTTGCATGTTCTGTTACTCCCAGTCCAGGGCGCCCTTGCGCCACTCATAGATGAAACCGATGGTCAGCACGCCCAGGAACACAACCATCGACCAGAACCCGTAAAGGCCGATGGAACCAAGGCTGATCGACCAGGGGAAAAGGAACGCGATCTCGAGGTCGAAGATGATGAAGAGGATGGAGACAAGATAGAACCGCACGTCGAATTTCGAGCGCGCATCGTCAAAGGCCTCGAACCCGCATTCATAGGCGGAAACTTTCTCGCTATCGGGCTTCTGCTTGGCGACAAGATATGAAATCGCCACGAAGGCGATAGACAGGCCGATGGCGATCCCGAGAAAGATGATAATCGGCAAGTAATTTTCAAGCAGTGAAGAGGCGATCATTTCAACCAGACTTTCCGTGTGACTCCGCATGACAGGGAATCAGCGCGAAATAATGTTACTCCCGCGACAAGCGCAGATAAATGCTTAAAGTTT
>JBGGMV010000123.1:0-34446 GCA_041287865.1 Alphaproteobacteria bacterium
GCGAACCCCGCCGCCCGCAACATCTCCGTCCGCCCCCGCTCCGCAAAGCGCAGGTAATTGGCATGGTAGACAATGCCGGCGGCGTCGGTGTCTTCGTAATAAACGCGGATGGGGAGATGGTGGGTGGTCATGCGCAATCCCTTTGCATGACAGGATAGATGATTTCATGCGGAAAGAAAAAAGGCTTTATTGTGCAAAAACCAGATAGCCGACTAGGGGGCAATCGTAGTTGCGCAGCATGTATTAGCCTTCAAACGCTCTTCTGGATCAGCTCTCCTGCACAGCTTGGCCATACCTTCAAAATACCCTTCAAACCATTTTTTTAACCCAGCATCATCAGTATTCTGGGGAAAGAAGGCTGCCTCATGCCCTTGAAAAAGGGTATTCATAGCATCTTCACGAGATAACCCCGGTCTGAAAATTCTATGACTTATTGTTCCGTAATCCTCTTCACCGACTGGGCGACTGGTAGGAGGAAAATAATTAAGCTTGATCAAAATTGTTAAAGTCCCGGTTTCTAATGTTTCTTGGTTTAAACGGTCAACAATTTTATTACGTTTCTCCTGATCATCCATATCTCCCGGATACATTTCTACCGGGATGTCCTTACCAAAGCGGGACAAACATCTGGAAAAATTCTTTTTAATCTGCTCTTCAACAAACGGGCGAAAGTTTTCATCTTTGAGTAGTGATGGGTAACCTGGCGTAGATTGAATATATCCACCGCCAGCCCTTATAATCAGCTTATCAAAGGCACTAAATGGAGCAACCGGATCACCCCCAAACACCCTTTTCATTTTTGGATTTTCTGGACACCCTCTGAAACCCGTGATGCACGACGGTACATATTTCTCTTTAATGCCCGTATCGAAAGCCGGACTATTAGACAAAGAATGTTGGCCTTGATAGAAGAATAGAAAAACATACAAAACAGTCGACAGCAAAAACCCCAAGGCAAAGAAGCTGTACTTATTTTGAAAGATTTTTTTCACAAAAATATTCGTGTTCATTCGTGGTTCAATTAGACGATATCTTCCTGCCCAGCACTATCAATCATCAAGGCCAACTGCCGATCCTTCGCATTCTTCGGCAGCGGCAGGCCTAAATATTTATACCCCGCATCCGAAATCATGCGGCCGCGGGGGGTGCGGACGATCAGTCCGCATTGGAGGAGGTAGGGTTCCACCACTTCTTCCAGCACGTCGCGTTGTTCGGACAGCGCGGCGGCGATGGTTTCTATACCAACAGGCCCGCCGCCGTAATTGTCGACGATGCAGCCCATGTATTTTCTGTCCATGCTGTCGAGGCCCTGCGCGTCGACCTCGAGTTTCAGCAGCGCGATATCGGCGGCCTTGGCGTCGACTTTTTTCGTGCCGTCGACGGCGGCGAAGTCGCGCACGCGGCGCGTGAGGCGCCCTGCGATGCGGGGCGTGCCGCGGGAGCGTTTGGCGATTTCGAACGCGCCCTCCGCCGTGATATCCATGCCGATGATTTTCGCGCCGCGCGCGACGATCTGCGCGAGCTCTTCGGGCAGGTAGAATTCAAGGCGCAGCGGAATGCCGAAACGCTCCCGCAAGGGGCGCGTGATAAGACCCGAGCGCGTGGTGGCCGCGACCAGCGTGAAGGGCGGAAGGTCGATGCGCACGGAGCGCGCCGCCGGCCCCTCCCCGATAATCAGGTCAAGCTGGCGGTCCTCCATCGCGGGATAGAGGATTTCCTCGACCGCCGCATTGAGGCGGTGGATTTCGTCGATAAACAGCACATCGTTCGGCTGCAGGTTCGTCAAAATCGCCGCAAGGTCCCCCGCCTTTGAAATCACGGGGCCCGATGTCGCGCGGAAACAGACATTCATTTCCTTCGCCACAATCTGCGCCAGCGTCGTCTTGCCAAGGCCGGGCGGGCCGAATAGCAGCACGTGATCGAGCGGTTCCTGCCGTTGCTTCGCGGCCTCGATAAAGACTTTCAGGTTTTCGCGCGTCTTTTTCTGGCCGATAAATTCGGCCAGCGACAGCGGGCGGATGGAGCTTTCGTCCGCGTCGGTGAAGGATTGTTTTTCGGGCGAGATTTCGCGCTGCGGTTTTGCGGCTGTCGTCATGCGCTCAGCTCCTTCAGGCTTTCACGGATAAGGTCGCCCAGCGCGATCGCCTCGCCCTTGTCGCGCACCACGGTGGAAACCGCGCCGAAGGCTTCGGTGCGGCCATAGCCGAGGTTGATAAGGGCGGATACCGCGTCGTTCGCGGCCGATTTCGGCACTTCCGCGCCGGCCTTGCCGGTTTTGGAGCGTACCTCCATCACCTTCTGCTGCGCGGCGGCGCCCAATGCCATCTTGCCGGCTTTTTCTTTCAGTTCCGTCACGATGCGCACGGCCAGTTTCTCGCCGACGCCGTCGGCCTGACGCAGCACCGATTTATCCTGCGATGCAATCACCACGGGCAATTGTTCGGGCGACACGGCGCTTAAAATCGACAGCGCGGCCTTGGGCCCTACGCCCTGCACGGTGCACAGAATCTGGAACCATTCCTTTTCCGCCGCATCGGCGAAACCGTAGAGCAGGAAAGCGTCTTCGCGCACGATCGTTTCCACCAGCAGGCTGACCGGCGTACCCTTGGTCGAGCCGATCCGCGCCAGCGTGCGGTTCGACGCGCTGACAAGGTATCCAACGCCGTTCACGTCGATAATCGCATTGTTCAATGAAACGCTGTCGATAACGCCTGTCAGTTTTGCAATCATCTGGAAGCTCCCGACATAATGCCGCCGATTTTCATTTTGGTCGCGCCGTGGTGCGCGTGGCAGATGGCGACGGCCAGCGCGTCTGCCGCGTCGCTGGCGGCTTCGACGCCCTGCAGCAGGATTTTAATCATCATCTGCACCTGTTCCTTTTCCGCATGGCCCGCGCCGACCACCGATTTCTTGACGAGGTTCGCGGGATATTCGGCAACGGCCAGCCCCGCATTGGCGGGTGCCATCATGCCGACGCCGCGCGCAAGGCCCAGCTTCAGCGCCGATGCGGGGTTCTTGTTCACAAATGTTTCCTCGATCGCCGCATGGGTCGGCTTCCACAGCGTGATTTTACCGGAAAGCTCGATGAAAATCGTGTTCAGGCGCACCGAAGTTTCGGTCTTGGCATCTGTCTTGATGACGCCGTGGGCCACATGCACCAGCCTGTTGCCGATCACATCGATCACGCCCCAGCCCGTTTTCTGCAAGCCCGGATCGATGCCGAAAATTCTCACGCGTCAGCTCCCGTAAGTACCCTCACCCTAACCCTCTCCCAGAGGGAGAGGGGACTGTTGATGTGAGACTTAAAGAAATGCATTTGTTTTGCGTCAGCAAAACTCAGGAGTCCCCTCTCTCCTTGGGAGAGGGTTAGGGTGAGGGTACTATCGATGTGCCAAAACACCCTCACGCCGACAACCTTTCCATCACTGCGTCATCCACTTCAAAGTTCGAATAGACGTTTTGCACGTCGTCGCTTTCTTCCAGCGCCTCGATGAGATCAATCAGCTCCTGCGCTTCTTCCTGCCCGAGGTTGACGGTGGTGTTGGGCCGCCAGAGGATGCCCGCGCTTTCGGGTTCGCCGAAGGTTTTTTCCAGCGCGGCCTTCACGGCCAGGAAGTCTTCCGGCTTGGTGCTCACTTCGTGCTTGCCGTCGATTGTTTCCACGTTGTCGGCCCCCGCTTCGACCGCTGCCTCGAATATAGCATCAAATTTGGCCGCTGTGTCGGGATAGGTGATAAGGCCGAGGCGCGTGAACATGAAGGCGACCGATTTCGTCTCGCCCAGCGTGCCGCCGTTTTTCTCGAAGGCCGCCCGAACGTCGGCGGCGGTGCGGTTGCGGTTGTCGGTCAGGGCCTCGACGATGACGGCCGTGCCGCCCGGGCCCCTGCCCTCATACCTGATCTCGACATACTGGGACGAGTCAGCACTGTTAGGATCGCCGAGGTCGATGGCGCTCTTGATGCGAGTGTTTGGCATATTCGACTTGCGCGCCGCCTGTATGGCGTTATAAAGCCGCGGATTGGCCGCCGGATCGGGCAGGCCCGCCTTGGCGGCGACGGTGATTTCGCGCGCGAGCTTGTTGAAGACTTTCGCCTTTTTTTTGTCCTGCGCACCCTTGCGGTGCATAATATTCTTGAATTGGGAATGGCCGGCCATGTTAGCGTTCTGTTAAGAATAGGAGGTTAAACTGGATTTGTAGCCTTTTTAGCATGGTTTTCGCGCTTGCGGAAAGGCTGAAATGGCTTGATAATCAAGGCTTGCAGCGCGATTGCAGCTGCGTGTGTACGGCAGGATTATAGAAATTTAATGAGCTATCAGTTCCGCAATATCACCGTGCTGATTGTCGAGAGCAACAAGGCGATGTTCGACATCACCAAACAGGTATTGATCGCCTTCGGCGTGAACCAGGTCTATTCGGCCTATGGCTATGAAGAAGGTTTCGAAACTTTCTGCCGCCTCAACCCCGACCTTGTGATCATTGACTGGCTGGAGGAACCGCATAACGGGCTCGAGCTGACCAAGCGCATCCGCACCGACGAGAAAAGCACCAACCCCTTCTGCCCCGTCGTCCTGATGACGGGCTTCAGCCAGAAAAAACGCGTGCTGCAGGCGCGCGATTCAGGCATCACGGAATTTTTGGTAAAACCCTATACTGCCAGGGCTTTGTACCAGAAAATTGAACAACTGGTCGAACGCCCCCGCCACTTCGTGAAGTCGGAAAACTATTTCGGCCCCGACCGCCGCCGCAAGCGCGAGGAAGAATACAAAGGCCCCGACCGCCGCACCACCGAGCAGCCGGTCGCCCGCCCCGTCACGCAGGTCAGCATGTCCACGGCCCTTCAAAAAGCCAAGGACATCAAGCGCAAGCACGAACAGGGCGGCACGCCTGACGACATCAAGATGGAAGACGGATAATGGCCGAGCAGCAAGGAAAAGGCGGCGCGCAAAACTTTATGGACCAGAAAAAGGTCCGTAACGCCGAATTGTTGATTCCGCCGAACCAGCTGAAGGCCAAGATCGGCTCGGGCGGCATCGACGAAACCGTGCTGGTGAAGGCGCAGGAATTGCTGGAAAACAACACCATTGATTTCAAGCCGATAGCCTTGATGCTTGTCGATGTGCTTCATGAAGCCATCGCCGACGCCAAATCGGGCGCGACGGTGGGCGAAAAGGCGATCGAGGGCATGCTCTACCCCGCCATGCAGTTGAAGGCACAGGGCGGCATGTTCCACTATCCGCTGATCAGCGAGATCGCCAATATCCTTGTCAACTTCCTTGAAACTGTTGTCTTTGTCGACAAGGACATGCTCGACATCGTGGTCGCGCACAAGATGTCGATCAACGCCGTTCTCGGCAGCCAGATCAAGGGCGACGGCGGCAAGGTCGGCCGCGAGCTGCGCGATGCGCTGCTCGACGCCTGCTCGCGCTTCTACAAGACGCGCAAAAACTCCTAATCTCCGGATTTAATTATTTGCCTGAAATGGCTGAAATAACGGCATCTCTTGCCGCCAGCGCCGCAGGCATGCGGGCGGGCGCGGTTTCATGGCTGATGACAGCCAGCGTGTCGCCCTCTTTCACGAAGAGGATCGCGGCGGCGGCGTCGTTCTTGCCGTCGAGGCAGGCGAGCTCGCTCTCGATAACCTGCCGGCCCCTGATCTTGTGGACCTTGCCGCTGGTATTGGCGAAATCACCGCCGCAGCGGCCGCGCACTTCGTTCATGTAACCGGCGACGGCATCGGCAAGGCCGGCCTTGGCATCGATGCTGCGTTCTTCGCCGCTACCGTAAACATTGTTGTCCACATTCCAGACCAGCCCGGCGGCATTACGGGAATCTGCCTGCCCGGCGATCTGCGCGGCGGCCAGCAGCGCGGGCAGCAGGACAGGCGCAGGCACGGATTCTCCTGCGGCGGGCTCGACCTGCTCGACCGGCACGGGGGCGGGTTCGGGCAGTTCGTTCAGCGCGGCGCGCAGGCGCATGTTTTCACCGGCCAGCGCGCGTTCGCGATCACCGGATTCGGCCTTGATCTCCGTTTCTATCTGCGCCCCGACATCGTCGGCCAGGAGCATGCCCTCGGCGATTTTCTGGTTTTCGGCCAGCAGTTTCCTGTTTTGCAGTTTCAGCTCGGCGATCTGCTGTTTCAATTCTTCGTTCAGCGACTGCAGGGCGAGGCTGTTTTCAGTGGGCTTCCTGCTGGCCGGCATGACGCCTGCCGGTATATCGCCGCCAAGGTAGCCGGTAAAGGCCGCTTCGCCCGCGGCGGGTTCAATCGCCGCAACGCTCGCAGCCGAAGCCGCCGCCACGCCCGAGACCGCAACCGTCGTTTCCTTGAATTTCTGGCCCTTGCCCAGCGCCTGCGCGCATTGGGTGAGCACTTCCATCGCCTTGGGCGCGCCCGCCAGCACGAATGAGGCCTGCGCCGCGCCGAATTCCATCACCAGCGCGTCTTTTTTCAGCAGGATGTTGTAGAAATCGCGCTCCAGCCCCATCTGGATGATCAGCACCGAGGACGTCGCCGCGATGGCGGCGGATTTCCGCACGGCGGAACCGGTCTTCAGCGTCACTTCATACTGTCCGCCGGTTTTCAGCAGTTTTTTGTGGAAGTCGAGCGCGATGGAATTGCTGCCCTCCGCGTCGCGCGCGAAGACCAGCGACAGGCCGTCGACAAAATCGTTCTTCATCGAGCAGTAACCGACGCCCGAAGACGACGGCGCGTTGATGGGGCCCACCAGCCAGTCGCCCTTGGGCGTATTGACGGCGACGGAAGGAACCTTGCCCTGCTTGGCCGCCAGGACAGGCAGCGGCATAGCGCAGGAGGCCATGATGACAGCGGCAGCAAGCAGTCGGCTGAACGGCGTCATGCGGGTCACGCTGCGATCCTTACTGGACGATTACCGTCTCGAATTCGCCATCCGTCGCGGGGGCCGCTTCGGGCTGGATGTTGAAACGGCGCTGCGGCGCTGCGGCAGGAGGTGCCGAAGCCGGCACTGTCACCGCCAGCGCAGGACGCAGATTGGCGGCCGAGGCTTCGCGTTTTGTCTTGGTGCCGGTAAAGCCGCCCGACGCGCCCACCGCTGCCGCGATGTTGTCGGAAATCTGCTTCACCTGCGCCGCTTCCTGCGGATAGCCGGTGTGGAGGATGGCGTTAAAGGTGCCGCCGCCCTGCACGAAGACGAAGGACGAGTTGTAGGTGTTCGACTGTATCGGGCAGGCGATATCGGCCTGCGCGATCGTGCCTGCGGCGGTGGTGCGGGGCTTGCCCAGCTTCACCTGCAGCTTGCCCTGGCAGTCGTCGCGGTAACGGTCGAGGTAGCTCTGGACCGCATAGCCGAAGTCGCTGGTGGCCGGCGTCTGCTCGTACATGCCGTTGATCTCGCCCGAGGTCCACTGGCGCACGCTTTCGCCGGGGCCGGCGTCAACGGACTTGAAGCCAATGCCATGCAGGCCCGATTGGTCCAGCAGGCCTTCGATGGACACCGGCTTGCCCGACGCGACGGGCGCAGACGTTGCCGGGCGCACAGGCGCGGGTTCGGACGTCACGATCAGCGACGGCGCTGATGCGCGCACAGGCGCGCGTACGGGCGCGGGCGCCGCTGCGAAGTCGTCGTCCGAGGGCATCGGCGTCATGCCGTTGCCGCCCTGGTCGCCGAGCGAAGCCGCTTCGTCGATATAGGCAGGCACAGCGGCAGGCGACAGCGACTTGCGCGGCGCTTGCGCGACGACGGGCGCGTATGCCGGAACTGCCTTCACCGGAGCGGATTTGGCGACTTTAAAGGCCGGATAGGATTTGATCGGCGGCGTGGATTTCACGGCCGCGGCGTAGACAGGCTTTTCTGCCACGGGGCGGGCGGCAACTTTCGGCGCCTCGCCTGCGGGGCGGTGATGCGCCATGATGCTGTCGAGGAAGGCAGCGGCGCGGTTGTCGCTGAAGTGATCCTGCTCGACCGGCGTTGCGGGCACGGCGGGCATGTCTTCGAACGGATCGCCGGCGCCCGGCTCGGTCGCGGCCAGCGCGCTGGTCACGGGAGCGATGTAGGATTCGGGCATGTCGGGCTCGACCGGCACCGGAGCGGTGGTGCGGGCGGTGCGCGGCGCGCGGTCGACCAGCTTCTGCTCGAGCGAGGATTTCTCGCTGCGCAGGCGGTTGATTTCGTCCTGTGCCTTCGCCAGTTTCGCGTTTCTCGCTTCGATCGCGCCGGTATCGGCGACGACAGGCGCGGGCGTTTTCGTGACGGCGATCTGCGCTTCCAGTTCGTTCACGCGCATGCGGGCGGCGGCCAGTTCGGCGCGTTCGCCGTCGGTGAGCGCGGGCGCGGCTTCGGAGCGTTCGGCAAGGCGCTGCTGCAGGTCTGCATTCGCGTTGCGCAGGGCTTCGATTTCGGCCTGCGACGCGATGATGCCGGCCTTTTCACCCTTGGAGGGGTTCTGGGCTGCGGCGGCTGCCAGCTTGTCGGACAGTTCGGCATTCGCCTTGCGCAGCGTTTCGGCTTCAGCGCGGGCGTTGTCGAGTTCGGCCATCTGTTGGGGCGACAGGCCCGGCGCGGGCGCGTTTTCTTTCGCGGCCAGTTTCTGCTCGATCTCGGTTTTTTCCGATTTCAGCTGCTCGATCTGGGCCTCGGCGGCGGAGAGCGCCTTGCGGTTGGCGGCGGCTTCGCCCACCAGCTTGGGCAGTTCGTCGTCGTTGACGACAACAAGGCTCTTGCGTTCGATCTTTTTGGTTTCGCGGCTCGCGGCGACGAGATCCTTGATCGCGTTTTCCGCCTTGGTGACGGCGGCGGCGCGCTCGGCTTCAAGCGTGGCGATCTTCGACTCCAGCGTGGTGACCTGTTCCTGCTTCTGCGTCAGTTGCAGGGTCAGTTCCTTGTGCTGGCGGCTCAGGCTGGTGCCCTGATCGGCCATCTTGCTGCCCTGCGATTGCAGCTGGGCATAGTCGCCCTGCAGCGCGGTGTAGAGCGCGGTCTTGTCGGCGATTTCTTTCTGGTATTTCGCGCTGGCGGCTTTCACCGTTTCCAGTTCGGCCTTCACGGCGGTCAGTTCTTTCGCGGTCGCGCTCGCATCGGCGGCGGAGGCCGTCAGGCCCTTCTGCTTTTCGATGAGGTTGGTGGCGGTTTTCTCGATCCCGGCAAGGCGGGTTTCGAGCGCAAGACGCGCGTCTTCCGACGACACCAGCTGCTTTTCAAGCGACTTCGCGTAGGTCGCGGCTTCGGTCGATGCCTGCTGGATGCGTTTTGCTTTCGCTTCCGATTCAGCAAGGCGCTGGGCCAGACCGTCGCGCTCGCCCTGCAGCGAGGTGATTTTCGTCTGGTATTCGTTCTGCGTGCCGGCGAGTTTCTTCGTCAGCTCGACAACCTGTCCTTCGCGGGCGGCGGCAACACCGGCCAGCTGCGCTTCCTTGGAGACAAGCTTGGCCTTGAGCGCCTTGTTGTCTTCGGCGGCGGCTGCTTTTTCGGCCTTGAGGGCTTCGGCTTCGCGTGCAAGCTGGGCGGCTTTCTCGGCGGCTTCATGTTCCTTGCGGGTGAAGGCGGCGACATGGCGCTCGGCGGCGGCGTTCTTCTCTGCTTCAAGCGCGGCGAGCGCGGCTTGCTTGCGGTCGAGTTCTGCCTGCTGCGCCGCCTGCTGCGCGGCCAGTTCGGCTTTCTTGCGGTCAAGTTCGGCCTGCTGCGCTGCTTGCTGCGCAACCAGTTCGGCTTTCTTGCGGTCGAGTTCGGCCTGCTGCGCGGCTTTCTGCGCAGAGAGCGCGGCGACTTCGGCCTGCGCTTTTGCGGCAGCCTGTTTCGCGGCTTCGGCTTCGGCGATCGCTTTTTTCGCTGCGTCGCTGGCGGCGGCTTCGGCCTGCGCCTTGGCGGCGGCCTGCTGCGCGGTTTCGGCTTCGGCGATTTCTTTTTTCGCTGCGGCGCTGGCGGCTGCTTCGGCCTGCGCCTTGGCGGCGGCCTGCTGCGCGATTTCGGCTTCCGCGATCGCTTTTTGCGCTTGGGCGCTGGCGGCCATTTCGCGCTGTTCCAGTTCGCGCGCGGTCAGGCCCGTTGCGGCGGGCAGTCCCGCTTCATCAATAGCGGCGGATGCCACGGCCTTGTCAGCCTTGACGGAGGCGAGCAGCTTGCGCTCGACTTTCTCTTTCTTTTCCTCGATCACAGCGGCTTCGTCGCGGCGGGTTTCGACCTGCTGGCTCAGCTCGGCATGTTTTTTGTCGAGGCTGGCGACCTTGGTCTTGAATTCGGTGACGTCGGCGGTTGCCGCCGCTTCCAGCTGCTCGTCAAGGCTGCTGGCGTTTTCAGCCGCGGCCAGTTCGGCCGTCGCGCCGCCGATCGAGGGCGTGGAAAGCTGTTCAAGTTCGCGGTCGATGGGCGCAAGCGCCTGCTGCTCGACCTGCTTCACCTTCACGGCGGGCATGCTGGTCGCGCCGCTGGAGCCGTTCAGTTTCGTCGCGCAGTTGACGAGGTTTTTATACGAGCTCGAGAATTTGGAGAGCGCGAAGCTGATATCGACGCCGTCCAGCGTCAGCTGCAGCGTGCCGTTGCGCTTCAGGCCGTCATAGAGCGCCTTGTCTTCGCCGATCTGCACGACCAGCGAGCGTTGCGACGTCGCCTTGCCGGGCAGCGTGCGCGTGCCGGCCTGGTCGGATTTCAGCGTTACTTCGTAGCTCTGGTTATATTTGAACACGTTGTCGCGCAGGTCGAGCGCGACCGAGCCGTAGCCTTCGGGGCTGCGGGCGAAGGCGAGGCCGACGCCGCTGCTGTATTTGTTCACCATCGCGCAGAACGAGGCGCCTTGCGCGTCAACCGTGCCTACTTTCCAGCTATCCAGCGGCTTGAGAACACCCAGAACCAGGGGGGCGGGCTGAACGGCTTGCGACGATGTCGCGGCGGAAACAAGAGCGGCTACGGAGACTGACATCAGGGCAGCCAGATGTGAACGGCGCATAGATATACCTCGTTGATCGTATTGGACGTTATTTATTGTGCTCAAATTTTGTTCACCCATAATAGGGATTCTGCTGCGTTTTACCAGAAGTTTTAGCGAGTCCTTTTAAATATATAACCCTGATTTTTCATTGGCTTATGAAAAAATATTCCACCTGAGGGTATTATGTATTATAGTCCCTGCCCATGACCGAAGAACGCGAACCAGATGGCTTTAAAATCGCCGCCGAACACAATATTGCCGCCGCCCGCCGCGCCGCACGCATCGCGCCGAAAAAAACGCCGCAGGAACAGGAATTGCTAAAGCACCACCGCATCATGATGACGGCGGCGCATAACGGCGTGCTGGCGACTTTCTCCGCCATGCACCCCGCAGTGCAAAAGGCCGTCGTCAACTGGCACGACCCTGACCCCAAGACAAACGGCTGGACCGCGCTTATGAGCGCCTCATCGAAGGGGCATGTGGAGATTGTGAAACACCTGCTGTCCATCGGCGCGGATGTGTCACTGGTCGATGACACGGGCCGGGGCGCTATCGACTGCGCGGCGCGGGATGGCCGTGCCGCCGTTATCACCGCGCTGCTGGAGGCCGGAGCGGACCTAAATCGCCCCTGCCCCGGCGGTTGGACGCCGCTGATGGAAAGCGCGCTGGCAGGCCATGCTGACGCGACGCGGATTTTTCTGGAACGCGGCGCCGACACGCGCGTGGAATACCCGCGCGGTGGCCTGATCAGGACCGAAGCAATCCGGCGCGGCCATCATGCCATCGCCGCACTGATCGACGCCGAGGAAAAGAAGCGCGGCGCGATCGCGGCTGCAAATCTGGTGGAAAAAGGAACGGCGGAAACGATAACCGTTTCCCGCCGTCCGCTTAAGCTGAAGCCCAACGCCTGATTAGATAACGTTGAACAAATACAGCAAGATAATCACAGGGATCGGAAGACCGACCAGCCAGAGTAATACGCCTTTCATGTGAACCTCCTCGTGGGTAAACATCTGCAATACTTACGCAATGAGGAGAAAAGAGGTTCCCTAATCGAGGTCTTCGTAAGAAACCTTGGTGGTGGGCGCCCCGCCCTTTTCGGCGGTCAGTTTGTGGGCCAATGACGCCTGCATGAAGGGTTGCAGCTCGCCGTCGAGCACGCCCTGCGTATCCGACGTCTGGTAGCCGGTGCGCAGGTCTTTGACCATTTGATAGGGATGCAAAACGTACGACCTGATCTGGTGGCCGAAGGCGATGTCGCTTTTCTGGTCCTCGCGCTGCTGCTTTTCGGCGTCGCGCATGTTCATTTCGCGCTCGAATAATTTCGCCTTCAGCAGCTGCATGGCGTGGTGGCGGTTTTTGTGCTGCGAGCGTTCCTGCTGGCAGGCGACGACGATGCCGGTGGGCAAGTGCGTCAGGCGGATGGCGGATTCAGTCTTGTTGACGTGCTGGCCGCCCGCGCCGCCGGAGCGGTAGGTGTCGACGCGCAGGTCTTTATCCTCGATCACGATATTGATTTCATCGTCGATGACGGGCGTGATGGCGACGGCGCAGAAACTTGTGTGGCGGCGCGCGTTCGAGTCATAGGGAGAAATACGCACAAGGCGGTGAACGCCGCTTTCGGCCTTCAGCCAGCCGTAGGCGTTCGGGCCCTTGATTTCGAGCGTCGCGCCCTTGATGCCCGCGACCTCCCCGTCCTGGTGATCCATCGTCGTGACTTTGTAGCCGTTTTGCTCGGCCCAGCGCAGGAACATGCGGTAGACCATGCCGGCCCAGTCCTGCGCCTCCGTGCCGCCCGCGCCTGCGGTGATTTGCAGATAGGCGTCGTTGCCGTCGAGCTCGCCCGACAGCAGGCTTTCCAGCTCGCGCCGCGCGACGTCGTCCTTGATGGCCATCAGCGATTTTTCGGCTTCGGCTACAAGGCCGGCGTCGCCTTCGGCCTCGGCCAGCTCGATCATGCCGATCTGGTCGTTCAGGTTGTTTTCGATGGATTTGACGGCGCCGATGTTGGTGTCAAGGCGCGTGCGTTCCTTCAGCAGTTTCTGCGCGCGCTCGGGGTTCGTCCAGAGCGCCGGATCTTCGGCAAGGGAGTTTAGTTCGGCCAGCCTGTGAACGGCGCGGTCCCAGTCAAAGATGCCTCCTCAGCAATTCGAGCGAGGACTTGATGTCGCTGACTGCTGTCTGGATTTCGTTCTTCATGCCGTGCTCCGCGCGCCTAAAAACTTAAGCTGCCACTTTAACTGCTTCAGAAGCCGTGCCGCCCGTGAAGTGCGCGAACATGCCGCCGATAAAGCCCTGCAGGTCGGTGCAATCGCCGGTGAAGAGCGCGTTGTGCGTGCAGACTTCGGTGCCCTGCCATTTTGCGCCGGCAGCGGTCATTGCTTCCTTGACGCTGTCGGGGCCGGCGACGTTCCAGCCGTCGGCCAGTTTCAGCTTGGCCAGCAGTTCAACCGCGTTGCCCATGAAGGCCATCGGCTTGCCGGCGGTGATGAAGGAGACCAGGATGCGTTCCGCATGGGCGTTGCCGCCCAGCTTGGCGACGCTGCGCGAGCCCGAGGGCACGATGATGCAGTCGAAATCCGCGCCGAGCGTCTGCGCGATATGCTGGTCGACCGGGAAGTAGAGGCCCCAGGCATTGTTGTTCCAGCTGTTGACGAGGCCGTTTTCGGTGCCGATGGTCTTGACGGTGGCGCCGGTTTTCACCAGTTCGCGCTGCACGGTGGACATCACCGACTCATCCACGCCGTTCGAGACGAGGACCAGGATCTTTTTGCCATTGAGGCTGTTATCGGACATTGAGGAGTTCTCCCTTTGTTATTGATTTTTATGGCTTTAGGGACTGGCGGAGCGCATAACTCGGGGCTTCCGCTGTTCTTTTTGAGTTGGCAGAACATAATGATTTCAGCCCTCTGGAGTCAAGATTTTTCTTAAACAGCTGAACAGCATGGCAAGGGATATTGACATAACACGTTGATTGTCCTACCCTTCCCGCACATCACAAATTGAGACAGAGCGCCCATGACGACCGGCAAACCGACGCCCGATTTCAACCTCCGCGCCTCTTTCCCCGAGAAAGAGCTGCGCGTGCGGTTTTTTGACTGCGTCGAGCGCGGCAAGATGAAAGAGGTCGAAGACCTGCTGAAAGAACATCCCGAAGCAGTCAAATGGCAGAAATTCGGCACGCTGGACGATGGCATGACAGCCCTCCTGCTGGCCGTCGGCTCGACCCTGATGATGGAGCTGCTGCTGAAATACGGTGCGGATGTAAACGCTACCGACGCCAAGGGCTGGACGGCGCTGCACATGACCTGCTTCCGCGGCAACGCCGACGAAGCCGAGTTCCTGATTAAAAACGGCGCGGATATCGAACGCGGCAACTACAACGGCGAAAGCCCGCTGATGCTGGCCGTCGAGGCCGACCACTGGGCCTGCGCCGACCTGCTGGTGATTTGCGGCGCGGATACGCAGCGCGAAAGAAAGAATGGCGATTCCGCGATGGACATCGCCCGCAACGTAGGCAATACCGACATCATCAAGGTCATGGCCGAAGCCCAGTTCCGCCTCGCCACCGCCAACTTCCGCCGCAACAACCCCGACACCCGCACCGACACCAGCGAAGACATCAAGGCGATGAAGCCGATTGAGCTGAAGCCGAAGTAAGCGTTAGTTAGGCGCCCCCGCCTCCACTCCCGACGGTTTGCCTTTGGCAATCGCATCTTTCATTTTCTGCGGCACCTGCGCGGTGTCGTAGATCATTTCTTCGGCGATCAGCTTGCCGTCCTTGATGGTCATGACGCTGCACATGCGCATGGGCTTCTGGCCCGGCATCGTGCCGTCGAAGAGACTGACCACCGTCTCGCCGTCGGCGATGCGCGTCATGTTCTCGAAACCGCCGCCGCCGGGGCAGGCTTTTATCATCTCGATCAGCTCGTCCACGCCGTGCAGCTCCATCATCGGGTCTGTCAGCGTGTAATCTTCGTCCACCAGTTCTTTCAGGGCGTCGAAATCCTTTTTCTGGCAGGCTTCGAAAACTTTCTCGGCAATTTCAATATTCTCTCCCATGACGGCCTCCTGTTGTTATTGCTTTATATACCAATGCACGAGGATAAGGAGGGGTTCGCGCCCCCTGTTTAATTATCGGCGCGTTTGCTATCTTTCTATGATGAAAACCAATTCCAGAACCGCCCTTGCCGTCACACTCGTCCTCTGCGCCGTCGCTGCGGGGTATATGGGCACGATGGCGCTGCGGCACAAGCCGGCGCCGAAGCTGGATGGCAATTATATTGAACGCCTGTCAGCGAATGCGGGCGACAAGGACGCCGTCGCCGCCTGCCAGCTCGGCTGGATCTACGAAGCAGGATATGACACCGATCAGGATTACGCCAAGGCCGCCGAATGGTACACGAGGGCGGGAGACCTCGGGAACCTCGAAGCGCAATACACGCTGGGCCAGTTCTATAAATGGGGAAATGGCGTCGAGAAAGATTTCACGCAGGCCGTGAAATGGTACCGCAAAGCCGCCGACCAGGGCTTCCCCGACGCGCAGTTCATGATGGGCTTGCGGTCGCAGCAAGGCGAAGGCCTGCCCTTCAGCCACCAGACCGCGCTTGAATGGTACCTGAAAGCGGCGGAGCAAGGGCACAGCGGCTCGCAATTCAACCTCGGCGTTATCTACATCAAGGGGCTGACGGGCGCGCCGGACCTGAGGGAAGCCTATTTCTGGCTGGTGCTCTCGGCCACCACCGACGAGAAAAACTGCCACAACGATTACTGCTCGACCAAGACAACCGAGAAAGTCGCAAAATATTTAAGCCCCGATGACATCACCGCCCTGCACCGCCGCATCGACGCGTGGAAACAGGATCACCCGCGCCGCACGACAGCCAGCAACGTCTGGGATCATGTGCAGCCGCCCGCCTCCCCCGTCGCCTGCCTGTACAAGGCCGGCGCATGGGGCGAATATGATCCCAAGCAAATGCCCGCGTGGTATCACACCGGCAATCTGCCGACAGGCACGAAGCTTGCCGCCGCCTTCGCCGCCTATAGCAAGAACGACTACAAAACCGCCATGGCCGCGATGCAGGGCGGCGAAACCGAAAGCGCCGAACAGCAATACGCGCTGGGCCTGAAATACATGGAGGGCGGCTTCCGCACAAAGGATCATACCGAAGCATTCAAGTGGTTCGAAAAATCCGCAAAACAGGGCTATGCCGAAGCGCAATATAAACTGGGCCAGAGCTATGCGGCGGGCACCGGCATCGCCAAGAACGACATCGAAGCTGTCGTGTGGCTAAAAAAAGCCGCAGCGCAGGGGCATGAGCAGGCACAGTGCCAGCTTGGCGATCATTACCTCAACGGACTTGGCTGCAGCAAGGATACGGCAGCCGCGCTCACCCTCTTCACTGCACTGGCCAACAAAGGTAACACCTGCGGTTTGAGCCAGTTGGGGCATATGTATCGCGCCGGTAACGGCGTTGCGCGCGATTATACAAAGACAGCTGAATATTGGCGCGCGGCTGCCGAGAAAGGCCATGTTTCGGCGCAGATCAACCTTGGCCGGCTTTACCTGCTGGGGTACGGCGTAGCAAAGGACGAAGCCGAAGCGTTGAAGTGGTTCAAGCGTGGCGCTGAAAACGGCAACGACAGGGCACGCGCCTATATCGCCCTTTACTCGCTCGACAACCCCGGCGCCGGTGTCGACGCGGCTCAAGCGATCAGATGGCTGGAAGCCGCCGCCGAAGACGGCATGCCCGAAGCGCAGTCCGAGCTTGGCGACCTATACCAGAAAGGCAAGCTGCTCCCCTATGATCCCGAGCTCGCTTTCAAATGGCAGATGAAAGCAGCGGAGCAGCGCGATAGCGACGCACAGACAAAACTGGGGAAAATGTATAGCGAGGGTATCGGCGTGACAGTCGATATGAAAGAAGCCTATTTCTGGTTCGCACTGGCCGCGAAACAGGCCGCTATGGACGGCGATAGCGATGCCGAGAGGAAAAGCTTGATGGCCGATGCCGTCGTAAGCCGACTGTTACCCGGCGAACGCGAAGGGCTTGATCTCCGCGTCCTCGACTGGCTGAAAAGCCACCCGCAATAACTTACTTCCCCTCCTCCGCCGCGAATTCGGTGACGCGGGCGTAGATGTCGTGGAGGTTTTTGTTAATAAACTTGATGCTTATATATTCTTTTTTCTGCAAGCGTAGAGTGATGGCCAGATTCATCGAATGCGACAGCCGTAATAGGCCCATCTTCTATTTGCCATCCACAAGGGCAATAAAAAGTTTCCCCACTGTGCAGCCCCCACTGCCAGCTAAAATAGAAGTTTCCGTTCTTCCTCTCCCCTTCTACACCAATCATAATCGTCGCCTTGCCGCCAAAAAAGCTTTCGCCCTGAACATCGCGAATAGAAATTTTCCTGACCTCCCCTATCTGCAAAGGAATAAAGTCGCAGCTTTTGATAATATCCTCGGGTGTATATTTATCCGGCATGAATTTATGCCATTCCGCCGCGCGGGTTTCTTCGCATCCCGCCATGATACATGGCATTTTTTCCGAAACAGAGAAATATGCCAGCCACACAAAAAAGCATGAGGCAAAACACAAACCTTCCGTTGTCTTACCGAGCGACAGAATTTTACACCTCAACAGCAACCAGACCAGAGCCGACCACGTAACTGCGAACACTATTAAAGGCAGCGGTACCGGTAGCATCATCAGCCTAAGGGGAAGATGGCCAATGAGATGTCCACTGGCTAAAGCGAGCATTGCGGCCATTGCAGAAATCGTCGCGGCGAGAACAACCCCCAGAGCTACCAAAAGTAGTGACGGGGTTTTATCGCGATGGTGAATACGCTTACGTAATACCGCCCATAAAGCCATTGCATAGACAGCAAAGGCAGGCAAGACGAGGCCCGGTGGCCAAGCGCTGCGCGGGATATCTCCCGCGGTCGCAAAATCCAGCAGCTTCACGCCTATCGCAACAGGCAACGCCATCGCAATGAACAATGCCCGTGCGAATTTAAAAGATATGCTTTGTAATTTTTTCATGCCTCATCATAGTCCGCGCATTTGCAAGACAAATGGCGAGACCACGTAAATACACGTACTTTTTGATGCAAATTTCGTGCAGCGCCCAGCGCTTGAGCTTACTTCCCTTCCTCCGCCGCGAATTCGGTGGCGCGGGCGTAGAGGTCGTGGAGGTTTTTGTGGAGCTGTTCCAGCGTGAAATTCAGCGTGAAGACGCGCCCCAGTTCGGTTTCGTTCAGCACGGCCAGATGATGGCTGCGGTGCAGTTCAGACAGCGCTGTGCCGAAGCTCTGGAAGGCGGCATTCAGCATATCGGGCTGCAGGTCGGCCGGCTTGCGCGTAAGGCGCAGCGCCACGCCGCGCAGGTGCGACGCCGATTGCGCCGCGATATCGGCCAGCGGTGCGGCCATGCCCGCAGCGGCGGCGGGCGGCAGCGGTTGTGACAGCGTGCGATCGACCATCACAAGATCAAACCTGATGCGACGCATCATGCGCAGCAGCGCGTCGGGGTCGACGCCGGAGGTCAGCATGCTTTTGCGCTCACGCGTCGCGTCCTCGCCCACGGTTTCCAGTTTTGTAATCGTGGCGCGGAGCTCGGCGTGCTGGGCCAACAGGGTTTGTTCGTCGGGGCGGCTGCCCATCAGTTTTTCCAGCAGGTCGGCGTAAGCATTCAGCGCCTTGGCCGCAGCGCCGGCCAGCATGCGGTGCGCGCGCGACGGCAATACCGTCAACGACACCACCATGCCGATGATGCAGCCAAGACCGATTTCGGCCACGCGGTGCTCGGCATATTGCAGCGGCGTCAGGTGAATCAGGCCCATGTCGCCGAACAGCATGATGGCGACAGTAATCGGCGCGATGCGGAAACTGGGGTAAAGCGCGGCAAGGAAAGACGCCGGCGCGATACCCGCGATAACAGCGACCCAGTAATACGAATGGTCGAAATGCGAAGCGACGGTGCAGACGACAGCGCCCCATGCCGCACCCGCGAAGGTGCCCAGCATGCGTTCGAACACCGCCTTGACCGAGCCGCCGACCGATGTCTGCACGACAAGGATGGCGGTGAAGGCAATCCAGTAGCCCTGCGGCAGCTGCACAATGCTGTTCACGCCGAAAGCCGCCAGCGCCGAGGCGGTGACGCGCACCGCGTGGCGCAGTTTCGATTTATGCTGGGTAAAAGCAGTCACGTCAGAGCTTGAATGCCCCCGCGTGGCGCTGCTTGTTCACTTCGGGGTTGCGCAGATTGTCGGGAATCTTGCCGTGGACGAAGACGCCGAAATCGGACACGCAGGCCTGGAACATCTGCGGCGCGCCCTTCAGCGAAGTCAGGTGGTTTTTGACGCAGGAGAAATTCCCCTCCACCACCACGTTCGACAGGTCGGGCAACACGGTGAGATCTTTGTTCGAGATATTCAGGTTGCCGGGCACAAAGAGCCTGCCGTCCTCCAGCTTTTTATAAGCGACCTTCAGGTCGATCAGCGTTTGCTCGCCGGCGACGGGCGGCGGCGGCGGCGCGATCACCTCCTCGACTTTTTTCGAGGAGCGTTTGAAGATTTTTTTCAGCCAGCCGAACATGATTTCTCGCCTTTCAATGAACGGCACAGGAATAGACCAGCCAGCGCGTTTATGCAATATGGCAACATCAAATCACTGTAAATACTGGTTATTTTAAGTGCATTGGCAGGGCTTGGGCGCCGTCAGGATGGTTTCGCGCTCCTGCGTGCGGCGGGCGTGGATGCTCCGATCGATCTCCGCGTTTTTATCCAGCGTGGTCAGGATCGCGCTGCGTTCTTCGGTGTTGGCCTTGATGAATTTTGCTGTGTTGCTGCCGAAGAAGAAGGCCTGCATTTCGATCGGGTTGCGGATATAGTTGTCCTCGCCCGCGATCGAAACGGGCATGTAGCCGCCTTCTTCCATCTGGTAGCGGAACATCGGCACGACGCCGGCCAGGCGGCCATCGTCGCGCAGTTCGCGGTTCCAGCTGCCGGGGTCGCCCGGGAAAGCCTCGGCGATTTTTTGCGCGCGCACAGCCGCGAAAATCCCCTTGCCGTCGCCGGCCAGTTCATGAACCGATTTCACGTTGAGGTCTTCCAGCACCGACGCCTCGATGCCCTTGAGCAGGGCGGCGCGCTCGATAATCTGCTGCTGGATCGAATGCATCGTTTCATGCGATATGGTGTCGAGGAATTCGGCGAAGACGGGCTGGTGGATGCCCATGCCCGGGCTGCGGCTCAGCTTGATTTCCTGCGTTGCGCCGTAATGGGTGCCATGGCTTTTCAGGTCGTCTTTCAGGCTGATGGGTTCCTGCTTGCCGCCGAAAGCGTCCATCTGCAGCTGATGGATGCGGCGCGCGGCCTCCAGCCTGTCTTCGTCGCCGAAGGAAGCATCGTTCCAGCGCTGCTGCGCCTCGGAAATAAACGGGTCGGCCGCCAGAGCGCGGTAGAATTTCGCCTGCCCCTCTTCCTCCCACGACGTAAAACCCATGCTGCCGTAGCTGGAGGCGGAAAGCACTTTCGCCTGTGCCTCATAGCCCTCGGGCGTATTAGGCACGCGCGACGCAAGGTAAACCTTGGCGCTGTTGGGCAGGAAACGTCGTTCTTCTTCGGTAAGGTTTGCGAGAGCGGCGGCGGCGACTTCCACTTTTACGCGGTCCTTGCCGGCCTGGTCGTTGAAGGTATCGAGGCGCTTCTCCCATTCGGCCTTGGCGCCATCGACCAGTTTTACGCCGGCGCAGGCACCTTGCGGCGTCTCCGCATCGGGAAACCGTTGGTAAGCATCTGCTTCTGTCGGTTTCGAGATATCGTCAGCCATGCCACCCCTGGGATTTAGCGATATATCATTTTATCATATCTTATGAAAAATGATAACGGGGCGACGTTAACTAATTGAAAAACAATGAAAACTGTGCGCTGTTACTTGTAAACGATCTGCGCTTTCAGGTCGGCCCAGACTTTTTCCGCGATGGCTTCGTACTCGTCGTTCACTTCCGCCGGGCAGACGGGAATGGGGCTGGTGTCCAGCAGGCTGCGCGTGATCGTCAGCGTCTGGCCGTCGAGGACATACTTGGACTCGTAATCCTGCACCGAGGTCTTGGCCGAGACGTTATCCGGCGTCGCGAGTATTTTCAGCTCGGGCGGCAAAACGAATTTATACGTTTCCTGCATCAGCCCGTCGCCGCAGTTGAAGCCGTGCGGCGGCTTCGTCCTGTCTTTTTGCGAGATCTGGGCGATGACGCCCGCCGTGCTCCGCGCAATCGGCTGCGGCGAGAACGGTTGCGCCGCGCCGATAGCCCCCGGCGTGCCGACGCGGATATAGTTTTTCAGGTTGTAGCTGATGGTATTGGTAAAGGACATCTTCGCTTCGTCCCATACGCCCTTCTCCAGCTTGACCGAGCCTTGGTAGCCCGACTGCCTGAGCATGGCCTCTCCCGCGTCTTCCATCATCTTGGCGGTCAGGCCTTTCATCTGCTGCTGCGCGTAGTGGCTGCCGCCTTCGGGCGCCACCATGACGATCGTCATCTTGCCGTCGGCAGAGCCGTCCGCGCCGATCGTCATCGCGCCGTCGATCTTCACCGTGTTCTGCATCGGCGGGCGCTTGGGCGTCCGCGTGCCTTCCTTGTAGCCGTCCACATGCAGGACGGGCTTGCCGCCCGACAGCATCGGCAGCGTGCCGAAAGGCATGCCCGAGGTGGCATCAAGGTAAAGATCCAGCGAGGGAATATAGTTGATGACATGGTTCATGACGCTGACGATCGGCACTTCCGGCAGCTTGTAGATCGTATTCACGCCGATCAGCGCCTGCGTGCTCTCGATGCCCTTCGCCTTCAGCAGCGCCTGCAGCAGCGTCGCATGGTCTTTGCAGTCGCCCATCTTGTTCTTTAGCACGAAGTCGAGGTCGCGCGGCACCACAGCACCGATGCCGATGCAATTGCCGACATAGGTCAGGGTTTCAATTTCCCAGTTGTACAGCGCCTTCGCCTGTTCCTTCGGGTCGGTGATGCCCTTGGTGATGCCGTCGGCCAGTTTTTGTATCTCCTCCGTCACCGCGGCCTTGGGCTTCGCGCGTTCGCCGTAGGATTCAGCGACTGTCTGGTAGGACGGGAACGTGGAGAGGATCACCGTCGGCTCGTCACCGATCTCCCATACCGAGGGCGGGGTGTGCCGGGTTCTCTTGACCTCGGTGTTCTTGAAGCTCCACGCGAGGTAATGGCGGTCCTTGTCCTTGCGGTTTTCCGTTTCGGTCAGGCCGTAATTCCGGTACTGCGCGTTCAGCGCCAGCGGAATGGAATAGCTGATGCGCACGTCGTCATAGAGCGTCGCGCGCGAGAAGGAATAGCTTTTCGAGAAATGCCTGGGGAACAGCGGGTCTGTCACCGCACGGTTATAGACAAGGGTGACGGTATCGCCCAGCGCGACATCGGGGAAAACGACCGTCACCGTGCTTTCGTCTGAAAAGGCCGGCGGCGCGCCATCGCGCCCGCCTGACACATTGACCTGGAAACTGTTCTTTTGCGCGTCGATGCGCTTGCCGTCGGGTTTCAGCGTATAGGCTTCCAGTATGTCGACTTTTTCGGCGCTGGTGCTGTAGCTGACCGGATATTCCTTCATGCCCTCCACGGCGTCGGGGCGCAGCACTTTCATGGCGATGGTGGTCTTGTTGCTTTCACTGCCGTCATCGGCCACGGTCACGTCGTAATAAATCTTTGCGTAGCTGTAGCTTTCCTCGGAAACTTCCTCGGCCGCCCCTGCCGCACCTGGAATTAATGCCAATACAAGCGCGCAAAACAGGATCGACTTCATGGGTAAACCTCCGGCCATTTCAGGACATAGCGATTGTACAGCGGAGGTATTAATAAGGCCTTATCATTCCATAAACAGGGAAAGCCGCCCCTGTGTCAGGGCGGCTCCCCTTCTTGAAGGCATATATTACTTCGCCAGCGCTTCCACCACTTTCGCGCGTTCCTCGGGCGTCATGCTGTCGGCGAGGTCGAGGCCCAGGTTCTGCCCGCGCGTCTGGATCGCGGTCAGCGCGCTGCGCTGTTCGGCGAAAAGTTTTTCAACTTCGTCGCGCTTGAAGTCGGGTTTCAGGAACAGCGCCTTGATCTGCTCGCCGCGTTCCTTCATCGCCTTTGCTTCTTTCTTGATCTCGGGCAGCTCGCGCTTGAGGATTACCTTCACCTTCTCCTGGCTGCCGTCACTGAGGTCGGCATAGCTGGCAATCGCCGTGCCAATTTTCTCGAAACGCGCCATGCGGTCAACGCCCTTGCCGCCCGCGACCATGCCGAACATAAAGACGTTGCCGGCCAGCGACAGGAACAGCACGACGCCGACGCTAATTTTAAAACACGAACCCTGATTCTGCATTTTGATCCTCCAGACCGAAATCGCCGGTCAACATTGATGCGATGATTTTACTGTCCTGATGCGAAACCGGCCCGTTCAGGTGGCCGACACAGAATCCCATGACGGCGACCATGCCGATCGCCGCGAATTTGACCGCGAGCCCGTAACGGAACTCGCCAAAGAAACGCACCAGCGAGAAACCCGACATTTCCTCGCGCGGGGCTACCTGCGCCATATGCGGCACAACTGTCAGGATGCGGTTGAGAAGCTCCGCCGAAGGTTCTTCCTTCAACAGCTTCAATTTTTCTCTTATTTTATCATCTTCGGTCATCGCATTTCCTCCAGCACCGGCCGAAGCGCCTTTCGCGCCCGCACCAGCAGCCCTTCAAGGGCCTTGATATGAATGTCCATCACCTTCGCCGCCTCGGGGTTCGTCAGCTCCTGGAAGTAACAGAGCGTGACCGCCATCCTTTGCCGCTCGGGCAGTGCCTGCAGGGCGCGGGCGACGCGTTCTTTCTTCTGCCGCTGGATCAGCCCTGTCTCCTGATCCTTTTCAGTGCCCGCGATATTCTCGTCTATCTCTACTTTCTTAGTATCGTGCGTATGCTTCCTCAAAAAGTCGTAACAGCAGTTGGCGACCACGTGGTGCAGCCAGGTGGTGAAGGCCGCTTCCCCCGTCTTCCACTTCGGCCCGTAAACCCAGAGCCTTGTGAAAACGTCCTGCGCCACATCCTCGGCGTCCTGCTGACGCTTCACCATGCACCTTGCCTGTCCGTAAACCCGGTGCAGGTGGCGCTTGGCCAATATATCGAAGGCGCGGCGGTCTCCCCCTGCCACTAACGTCATCAAGTCTTCATCAGTGGCTTGGGAGAGTTCCATGGTCCCTGTTAGTCGTTAAAGGTCAGGCTGCCGGTATGCGTCTTGCCTGCGGGGCCCGTCGACGTGCCGGTCAGCGTTCTGGTCTCCTTATTATAACTGTAATCCGTATCCCATGAATAGCTCTTGCCGTTGGCGCCGGTGACGGTGCTGTCTTTCGAGAAAACGCCCTGCCCGTAGCTGAGGTTCTGGTTATAGGTGCCCGTCTTGCCGTTGCTGCCCGTCCATGTGCCGGCGCGCTGGCCCTGCTGCGCCGTGCCGTTCAGCGTCAGGGCTTTGCCCTGTTCGTTCGTGACGGTGCTGTTGAAAGCCTTCGTCTTGTAATCGTACTGGCTGGCCGAGGTATAAGTCTTGCCGCCCCAGCCGGTCGTCGACTGGTTATAAGTTTTGGTGTCGCGGTCATAGCTGCCGGCGACAGAACGATTCCATGTCTTGCCGCCCTGCCCCGTCGCCGTCTGGTTGCGGGTAAAGCCTTCGCCCTTCTTGTGCGAATAATTGCTGGTCCAGTTGCCTGAATATTTACCGGCGCTGTAGGTGCCGCTATGGCTGCGCTGGCGCGCTTCGGCATCGGCGGAAAAAACCGTCAGCGCGGCCACGATACCCAGCGTCAGGACGGAATATTTCAAAAAGGGCTTTTTCATGTGGGCGTCTCCATGTTTGTGGTTCTTACAGTGTTATACCGACATGCAACGAAAACCCCTGCGCGGCCACGATATGCCTGATTTTATTCGCTTTATGGACTTACCAAACCCTTAACACCGCAGTTAGACGAACGTTAACCGTAGGGGCCTAGAATGGGTACTTGAGCTTCATGACAAAGGGAGGAAGACCATGGCGACGCATCATCCTGTATTAATGGTCGGCGAAGAAGGCGTTATTTTGTACACGCCGCAGCAAGACGGCATTTCGCGCAAGGCCTCCGTATTGTGGAGCGCACCCGATTTCGGGCAGCAGGTGGCCAAGGCCTTCGGCGGCAAGCCCGATGCCGGCGCGGTGATCCTGCTGTTCAACGACGCGGATCATACCTATCGCCGCGAAGATAATCTTTCGCCCGCGCAGAGCATCGAGCGGCTGGACAGCTGCTTTGCACAGATGAACGTGCGTGCCGCGCTGCCGCTGGGCCATGCCGAAGCCGCCACGCCCGGCAACCGCGATTACCTGCTGATCGGCCTTGGCAATAACGGCCGCCACACCATGCTGGGCGGCGTGCTGGGCGCATCGCATGTGCCGGTCGCGGGTTGCAGCGTGCTGCCGGTTGAATCGACGGGGCTCGTCTCCGCGCTTGCCGCGAAAATTTCCGGGCGCGGGCGCTGGGCGGTGCTGGCGGGGCTGCATGAAACGGGCGGCATGCGCCATGTCGTGATCCGCGACGGCGTGCTTGCGCTCACAAGGCTTATCCCGATGGAGGCGCGCAACCCCGAAGACTGGGGCGCGAATTCGATCAAGGAGCTGGAAGCCACGATGGGCTACCTGCGCCGCTTCGGGTATAAAGACGAACATGGCATGGAAATGATGATCATCTGTTCCGAAACCGACAAGAAACTTTTCGCGCATAACGCGATTGCGGGCGCGAACCTGCACGGGTTGACACTCGACGAAGCGCTAAAGCTTCTGGGCGCGCAGGTGACGGGGCAGGAACAGGGCCGCTATGCCGACGCCCTCTATGCCGCATGGACGGAACGGGCCGATAAACTGGCGCTTTACCTGCCCATGCCCGCCATTGCGGGTCTGGACGGCACAAGGCATTGAACGCTATGATGCAGCATGGCTAAAACCCTGCTGCTCGCGCTTGCGCTCTGCGCTATTCCCGCCCCCGCCTATGCCCACGGGTTATATCTTCCTGAGGGACTAGTGAACGGAGTTTTCGGGGTGCTGGCTATTTCGCTTGGCGCGGCCTGCAGCCTGCCCGGAAATTTCCTGTATCGATTCCTCTACTTCATCGCGGGCATTGCGGGCGGCGCCGCCTGCGCCATCGGTCTGCTCAGCCTGATCGGCCTTGCCGGGGGCGAAAACGGCCGCAGGGAAGCCCTGTGGCTGATCGGAATGACCGTGCCCGCCGCCTGCATCATTGCGTCATGGCTGACGTCAGTGCTGGCCAGCAACATGATACTGGGCAACAACTGGCGGCAGCGCTCCAGCAAGATGTTCCTCGCGCTCTGGATCGTGCTGGCGCTGGTCAGCGTCATCGGGCCGTATTGCTTGAGGCTTTTCGGTTCGGGATACGGACAGACCTTCTTCATGAGCACCGTGCTGCCCTTTGTCTCCGCGATTGTCATCGTGATTGCGGCCATCGCGGGCCTGATCATCAAGGTGGACATCAAGACCGATTACGCCTTCCGCCGCTTTTTCCTCTACTGGCCTTTTGCCACACTGTTCGTGATGCTGATCTGCGACACGACGAGCAATTTTCCGGGCAAGGAGATCGTGCAGATCGTTGTCTGGTACGCGCTGCTGCTGGGCCTGCCAATCGGCGCGGTGGTTTTCATCCGCCGCCGCCTGAAACAGAAAGGGCAAGCCCCGCCCGCAAATACATAACACGGCTGAAATAATCCCTATTGACTCGATATGAATTAAACCCTATAAAACAACTAGGATATAAACAAATGCTGACGATGAAATGCAAATACGCGCTGAAAGCAATGGTGGTACTGGCGGCGGAGGGGAAAAAGCTCTCCTCGCGCGCGATTGCCGAAAAGGCGCGCGTGCCGGTGAAATTCCTGGAAGCGATTTTGACCGAGCTGAAACAGGAAGGCCTGATCAAGACGGAACGCGGCGCGCAGGGCGGCCATATGCTGAACGCGACGCCCGCGAAGGTGATGGCGGGGCAAGTGGTGCGCGCCATCGACGGGATGCTGGCCCCCATTCCCTGCGCCAGCACGTTTTACTACAAGAAATGCGACGACTGCGAGCACGAGGAAGTATGCGTCATCCGGCAGGCGATGCTGGAGGTGCGCAACAACATCTCGACCGTGCTGGACGGCCTTTCGCTCAAAGACCTTATTGATATGTCACCAAAACAACGACAGAAAATCTTCTGGTAGGAGCCACTCATGTTTAAAAAACTGTTCATCGATCATCCCCACCAAGGCGGCGAGACATACCTGCAGCACCTTGGCTTTACCGCGCGGACGACGATTGAACTGTTTTGTATCGGTGCCGCCCTTATCATCCACGGCCTCCTCCCCTTCCTTTTCGAAACCACCGCCAGCCGCGGCATCAAGCGCCTCAACGAAATCGTGACCGCCCGCGCCCAACACGCTCGCACCCTCTCCGAGCCCAGCCGCAAATCTGCGGCCCATGCCTTCGAGAACATTTTGCTGTAAGCCCCCCCCGAAAGCCGTCTAACCCACTTTAAAATAACCGCTTTTTATCATTGACAGCCGCTGCCCTCTTCTGTATATTATGTAAAATGTTTCAGGAGGGTCATATGGTGTACAAAATTCTCGACAAAATGCTGGGCGGTATCGACGGCGTCGGCGGTCTGGTCAAGCTCTTCGGCCTCGCGCTGGTGGCGGCAGTGGGTCTCGCCGGGGCCGCGAACTTCCCTTACCGCGATCCGCAGGGCGCGAAGGAAACGCTGGAAAAAACCACCGAGCTGCAGCAGATCACCATCACCGACAGCCGCGCCTGGCTGGGCGGCTGCAGCCGTGGCGACGTTTTCAAGACGAAATTCAACGCCGTGAACAAAAAGGGCGACAAGATCGAAGGCATCGTCTGCAGCGGCCCCTTCACGGGCTCCATGGTCCGCACCACCAAGATCGTTCCCGCGACCTGACAGGATAAAGAGAACCCGTGACTTTCTTTACCGAAGACCTCAGGCGGAAATCACCCGAAGAACTGGGCAGCCTGCTGATGCATGAACTGACGCAGGCACCCGCGCAGGTCGACGAAACGCTGGCGGTAAAATTCGTCCGCGCCGGCGCCAAGCCCGATACGCGCAATCTTAGCGACCAGACGCCGCTGATGCTGGCCGCGCAGGGCGGGCTCGAGAGGGTTGCCCGCGCGCTGATCGAAACCGGCGCGAATACCGAAGACCGCGACACCGGCCAGTGCACCGCCACGCATTGGGCCGCGCTGAACGGGCATAAAGGCATTTTCGACGCGCTGATCGAGTCAGGCGCGGAAATCAAGGTGAAGGATTACAAGCAGGACACGCCCCTGCTCTTCGCCGCCTTCAACGGGCATACGGCGATTGTCGCCGCGCTGTTGGAACTGGGCTGCGACATAGATGAAGCCGGCAGCCGCGGCACGCTGGAAGAAACCGCCCGCGCCGAACACCACGAAGAAACCGCCCTTTTCATCGAAAATATCCGCGCCGAACGCAAGCGCGCGATCGAGGAAGCAGAGCGCGAGCGCGACGCGCTGGCCGACTGGCAGGACAAGGGCCTGCCGCTGCAGGAAAATATTTCCGTCCCCGCGCCGCTCAGGCTCAAAGGCAAAAAAGGCGCTTATTCACTGTCATCGTAAGCGAAGCGAAGAACCCCCTTGGCACACACAGGAAGTCATCGAGGCTGCGGCTTCAGGGCGCGGCACACGCGAACCGCAGCGGGCGGCGGATGTTCAGCGGCGCGGCAACGCCCTGTTTGATGGCGCCGACGGTCTGTTCCGTCACACGCCTGTCGAAGGCCTTGTTTTCCGCATGGGCTTCTTCATAGGAGGCGACTTGCTCCGCCTGGAACGAGCACACGAACGTGCCGTTGTTCCAGTATTCGACGTCGCCGTCGGCAAATTCTATGGCGGGCGCGCCCACGCGGTGCGGGACACCATTGATATACCAGCCGCGCATTCCGTCACTGAGCATGATGGCGGGGCCATCCTCCCTGTGCATCAGGCCGTTGATGAACCATGCGCGATAACCGTCGATGAATTCGATGGCGGGGCCGTCTTCGCGGTGCAGCTGCCCGTACAAGTGCCATTCCTTGCTGCCGTTCTTGTACTCGACGGCAGGGCCGTCTTCGCGGTGCGGCTCGCCGTTCACCAGCCATTTGTAAACGCCGCCGTCGCACAGGGTCCGGACGGGCCTTGCGTTCCTGTCCCAGCCGTCCTTCAGCTTTTTCGCGGCGGCGTTCATGTGATGATCAGCCCTTGCGCGGGGCCGGCGCCTGCGGGCCTGCGGCGGCGGGTAGCGCCGGTGCCGCCACGGCTGCTTTAGGCGCGGCCTTGGCAGAAAAATCATTCGCGGGCGAGCGGAGATTGAGGATGCGCCCCGGCGCTTGCTGCATTTCCGGCGCGGGCGGCGACGGCGGAAGATCGGGCGCGAGGGCGCTGAGCGCCTTTTCCCTGCCGCGCAGGTATGAATTGGCGAAGCTCACCGGCACAAAGACAGCGGCAGCGCAGATGAACAGGGCCGGCGTCGTCGCAAAGGACGTGACCAGCAGGGCGAGGGCCGATGCCCCGAGGGCGACGGAGCTCATGAAGGCGGGCAACTGGATCTTTGCCTTCGCAGCGTGGATGTCGTCGGTCGCGCCCGCTGCGGCCTGCTGTTTCGCCTGGTCAAGCGCGCGACGGGCGCCCTGCGCCGTCACGATATCGTGCGCGACGCTTACCGCCTGGATACCCGTAAAAAGGGGCACCAGCGCAGGCGCGCCAAACAGGGCAAAAGCCGCCGTCGCGGCCAGCCACAGGCCGGATCTGATAGCCTTCTTGCGGATGATCTGCGACTTTTCTTCGCGCTGCGCGTCGATTGTCTGTGCTAGTTTCTGCGCGGATGCTGTCGTTGACGTCATGTAAAATCTCCTCCTGTTACTTGCCCATCCGCGCCGCTTCGCCGCAGATTTTCTCGAAAATACGCCTTTGGAAATCGCTGTGTTTCCAGTTCTCGCTATCGAGCATCTTGTCGTAAACTTCGTCTTCCCTGTCGCAGGCGACCGCCAGTTCTTTCTTGAAAATATTCATGCTTGTCATGTCTTGTCCCCCTCCAATAGCCCCGTGTGGTTGATTGAATTTAAGGGATTGTCATGATTATGTCAAATATAAATCAAGACAACTTGGTTAAAATACAAGTTTCAGGAACGAAACACAGATTTTCAACGGCATTGGCGTAATCCTTGACAGAATCGATTCATTTCCATTACTCTAGAAATATGGACATACAAGAAGCCGTCATCGCCTTCGACGCCCTGTCGCAGGAAACCCGCCTGAAAGTATTCCGCCTGCTGGTGGAACACGGCACCGGCGGCGCACCCGCGGGCACGCTGAGCGAGGCGCTGGGCGTGCCTTCCAATACCCTGTCCTTCCACCTGTCGCACATGAGCAACGCGGGGCTGGTCATCCCGCGGCGCGAAGGACGCTCCATCATCTACACCGCGAATTTCGAATTCTTTTCCGGCCTGATCCGCTTCATGGTCGAAGACTGCTGCAGCGTCGAATTCGCCAGCATCCGCAACGATAAAAAGAAAGGCTGCAGCGTGATCGAGCTTGCCAACTGTTGCCCGCCCGCAAAAAAGGAGAAAAAATCATGAAACGGCTTCATATCCACGTCGGCGTCGACAACCTCGACCAGTCCATCCGCTTCTACAGCGCACTGTTCGGCGCGGAACCCGTCAAGACCAAGCCCGACTACGCCAAATGGATGCTGGAAAGTCCTCACGTTAATTTTGCCATTTCCACCCGCGCCGAAACGGGCGTCAACCACCTCGGCATTCAGGTCGACGACGACAGCGAACTGGCCGAGCTGCGCGAACGTCTCAAGAAAGCCGATATGTCAGTCGTGAACGAAGGCGAAACCGTCTGCTGCTACGCCCGCTCCGATAAATCATGGGTGCATGACCCCGCCGGCCTGCCGTGGGAAACCTACCGCACGATGGAAGACGCGGAAATTTTCAAGGTTGAAAAGCCGGAGGCCGCATCCTCCTGCTCCCCCGCCGCGAAAACCGACAGCTGCTGCTAATGACCGCCGCGCCGCTGAAAGTCCTCGTGCTCTGCACGGGTAATTCCTGCCGCTCGATCATGGGCGAAGCCCTGCTCAACCATCTGGGCCAGGGACGCCTGACGGCCTTCAGCGCGGGCAGCAAGCCCACGGGCACCGTACATCCTAAAAGTCTTGAATTGCTGCAATCGAAAGGCATTTCAACCGCGGGCTTTCGCAGCAAGTCGTGGGATGAATTCGCCAACACGCCGATCGACGTCGTGATAACGGTATGCGACAACGCCGCGGGCGAAGCCTGCCCCGTGTTCTTCGGCGCGCCCGTCAAGGCGCATTGGGGCGTGCCCGACCCCGCCCATGCCACGGGAACGGAGGCCGAAATAATGTCGGCCTTCGATGCCGCCTATAAAACGCTGGAGGCGCGCGTCAAAGCCTTCCTCCGCCTGCCGCCCGGCCTTGCGAAGGACGAGCTGTCAAAACACCTCCGCACCATCGGGGAAACCGTGACATGAGCAAGCCCGCCCCGTTATCCGCGCGCCTTGCCGCCGAAGGCATGGGAACCGCCTTTTTGCTAATGACGGTCATCGGCTCTGGCATCATGGGCGAAAGACTGGCGGCGGGTAACGCCGCCATCGCCCTCCTCGCCAACAGCCTTGCCACGGGCTGCGCGCTGGCGGTGCTGATCCTGATCTTCGCGCCGCTGTCGGGCGCGCATTTCAACCCCGCCGTCACGCTCTGCATGGCGCTGCAACACAAAATCACGCCGCGCGACGCGCTGGCCTATATCGGCGTCCAGCTGGTCGCGGCCGTGGCGGGCGTCGCCGCCGCGCACCTGATGTTCAACGAACCGCTGTTCTTCGCCTCTACCAAAATCCGCACCGGCGGCGCGCAGTGGTGGAGCGAATTTGTCGCCACCTTCGGCTTGCTAACCGTTATCTGGTTCTGCACGCGCCAAAAAATCGCCGCCGCGCCCTTCGCCGTCGCCGCCTATATCACGGCGGCCTACTGGTTCACCGCCTCCACATCCTTCGCCAACCCCGCCGTCACCATCGCCCGCGCCATGAGCAACACCTTCGCCGGCATCCGTCCCGAAGACGCCCCCCTTTTCATCCTTGCGCAACTGGCAGGCGCGTTTGCGGCGACGGCTTTTGCGGCATGGACGCTGAAATATTCGCGGGCGTGAAAATCAATTTACCCCGACCCCTTTGCCCCCTTCAAGCATTGATGCGCGGGTCGTAATACAAGTCATTGGGGGGTATAGAGCCCAAACCTGTGGGGCTGTACATTTCAAAACTGTTTTCTGATGTCTTCCCACGATGATCGAACACCCTTCCATCGCAGACACGAAACCACAGCCCGTCGCCATAGCCTTTCTTGTGGAAGTGCAGGTCTACGACATCCTGCGGCAAAAAGCCGTAGAACTGGCGCATACTTTTGGCTTTCCTGCGGCAATACAGAATGTAAAAGGCTGTCATTGCTTCTGTCGCGATGGCGTGGATTTTTTCTGGTGGAAGGTGCTGGGCATTCCTGTTCATTTCATTCTCCTGTGAAAGCATGAGAATGAAGGTAACGCGTCCACAGTGAGAAGCCATTACCGGGATGTTACAATTGCGTAATTGTTTTGTAACCTCGGGAAGTAGCTTCTGTAGGTATATATCGCGTGCACCCGCATGTGTCGTGAAAGTAGGTATGAAATTTAGGTAGAGCTTATCGACACTGAGGCCGCCATAAGGGAGGAGTCTAGTTTACAAAAAAAACAGCTCCCCGAAGGAAGCCGCTTTTTTGAGGGGATCGTTATGGGGCTAGGATGCAGGCGCTAGGTGTCAGAACCTTCGCTCCGGTCTTCGCGGCCTTCATTCTGGCTTTGCTTTTTGTCGTTGTCTTTGTTTTTGGTCTTGCCTTCTTGCTCTGTATTTTGAGGCTTCACTTGGGTGCCTTGGTTCGGTGAACCCGTTTGGCCTTCCTGGCCTCCTTGTTGATTGTTCATACTCGTTCTCCTTTTTTAGGTTTTGCTCAAACCGTAAATGGCATGAGTGACTCAACCAAAGGAAACGGGGGGCATTCGTTCCGATTTATGCTTCTCAAAGATATTTTAAAATATTGGTGGACAAAGCAATTCCGGAACTTCTGCGGGTGGGCATGGTTGGCTATGCACAAAGAAAGAGAGGCTACACATGGAAAACAGAGACAACCAACACACGCACTCCCGTAACCACGGCACCCCTGCGACTTCCAATGGCGGCTTGATCATCGGTGGACTTTTGGCGGCGGCAGTCGTGATGGGCGTCGTCTTCTATGCAGGCGATGATCGACGCGACATGAACGATATCTCTCCTGCGGCGGGAAATGAAACTCCCGCTAATACCAACCCTGACCTCCCCGGCAAGGTTGATAACCGCTAAGATTTCTTTCTACTAATGACGCCTGTAGCTGAATAAGAGGATGACCCTCTTATTCAGTTAGCCGGCATGCTGCGTCGTCGCCGCATCCTTCGCCAACCCCGCCGTCACCATCGCCCGCGCCCTGAGCAACACCTTCGCCGGCATCCGCCCCGAAGACGCCCCGCTGTTCATCCTCTCGCAACTGGCCGGCGCATTTGCAGCGACTGCTTTTGCGGCATGGACGCTGAAACATGTGCGGGTGTGAATTTTTCTCCAACTCATTTGTTCGCGACCTGATGACGTTTTAAATTCACATAACTTCGTTCTCGCGCACTAAACAAGAAGTTGTTTCGTCTTTCAGGCCTAGTTTGTTCTACTTTTGTAGACATATTTGCCGTGCATGCTATAATTAATTTAGAAAGCCACCAACATAGGAGCCTTCATGGCAAAAGCTGAGCGGAATGCATTCCTCTATAGTACTGGTCGCCTTATTTCCGAATTACCGCCCGAGCTTTTAATCCCCAAGAAATTTGATCCCAAATTGGTTAAACCAATTCGCATCCTGCATTACTACCCTGGGCTGAAGCACGAAGTCGAATGCGTCTATGGTCACCTACACAAAGAGGGCGCGGTTTGTCTCTTTCAAGACGGTCAAATTGGCCCAGTTGGTCAAGAATGTGTGAAGAAATATTTCGGTGAAGCCGCATGGCTCGACATCAAAAAGAACTGGAACGTCCAAATCAACGCTGAATATGCGGAGAGTCGCATCGCACCCAGCCTACACCGTTTTGCTCGATTACAGGCTGCACTTCCTCCTTTCGCTGATATCCTCAAAGTCAGAGATAACTTTTTCTACCGCCTAGATGCACTTGCGGAAAAATTTTACGGTCGCTTGCGAGGTGTCGTTTTAGAGACCGGCTTTGGCGTTAGTGCGATGTCAACCAATAGCGGCCTACGTTTCAATGAATGCCTAGATAGCATCGAGAAAGCTCGGCTTCAATATAACGCCGCTAAGGTAACCAAGAAAAATCTTGTTAAAGGTGAAGAGTTATATCAGCA
>JBGGMV010000124.1:0-3873 GCA_041287865.1 Alphaproteobacteria bacterium
TATGACGGCAAAGACCTTGAGGACATTTTTTTTAAGGGCATGTGACATCAGTTATTATACCACACTGGTTGTAAACAATGTCTTGCTACCCAAGCCCCTGTTTTTACTGCCTTAAACTTCCCGTTTACCTTTATATGGTAACATTTAAAGCATGAAAGAAGCATTCCTCGCAGCGGCTGCGGCCGCCACCATCGCTGGCAGCGTCGGGCCTAATACAGCTCAGGCGCAGCAGGATCCCGTTCCTGTCGTGCAAACGGCCGATCCTGAAAAGGACAAGAAGCCGGCGCCCGAAAAAGGACAGCTGTCAGCCGTGTTCAGCGTCGCCTCCCATCACTTTGGCTGGCGGCAGTTCAATGATCATGGGCAAATGCGCACCTTCAACGAATTCAACCCGGGCGTGGGCCTTGAATACCGGCTCAACGGCACCTTCCACGTCGAAGCGGGCGCTTACAAAAACAGTTTATATCGTACCTCTGTTTACGCGTCCGTGGCAGCGGAGACGAACGGCAGCAAGTTCCTTGGCGCCGGCATCCAGGCGGGCGTGCTGACGGGATATGATACACCCGCGCCGGTCGCCGCCATTCCTTACCTGCGCTTCGGCAGCCGCGACGACAAGGTGAACGTGAAACTGAACGTCATTCCGCCCATACCAAAAGTCACACCGGCAACGGTCGGTGTGCAGGTGCGCGTGAAGTTTTAGAACCGTACAGCCAATAAAAAAGGCCGCCATCGCTGGCGGCCTTTTTTAATTCTGAAACCTTACGGTTTCGGGGCGGGTGCCTTCAGTTTTGCCGAGGCGCTGTCCCAGTTGGCCAGCTTGTCGACGAAGACTTTCAGGAAGTCGGCGCGCTTGTTCTGGTAGTCGATGTAATAGGCGTGTTCCCACACATCGCAGACCAGCAGCGGCTTTTTGCCATCGGTCAGTGGCGTTTCGGCGTTGCCGGTTTTGACGATTTCCAGCTTGCCGGATTTGTCTTCAACGAGCCAGACCCAGCCCGAGCCGAACTGGCCGATGCCAGCCGCCACGAACTGTTCCTTGAACTTGTCGACGCTGCCGAAATCCTTATTGATCTTGTCGAGCAGGTCGCCGGTGGGTGCGCCACCGCCGCCGGGCTTCATGCTCTCCCAGAAGAGGTTGTGGTTGTAAATCTGCGCCACGTTATTGAACAGCGGGCCAAGACCTTTTTGCTTCGCGCCGAGGACGGCTTCTTCCAGCGACTTGCCTTCAAGACCGGTGCCGACGACCAGCTCGTTCGCTTTATCAACGTAAGCCTTGTGGTGCTTGTCGTAGTGGAAGTCGAGCGTCTTCGACGAATAATGAGGCTCGAGCGCGTTCTTGGGCCAGGGCAGGGGCGGCAGCGAGAACTGGGGCGCGCCGGCGGCGGGCTTCGGTTGCGGATTGGTCATGGTGAAACTCCTTATATATAAGGTGACGATAAAAAACGGTGCCTTCAAAGATAGAGCACAGGGCGGCTTTAGCAACTCAAAATGGTATGATGTGGCGATTGCCTAAAATATGGCCATGTTGGGGCTAAAAATGGCAATTTACGGAATATTAAATGATTATGTCTATGATAGGGGCAGCCATATTTCAGAGTCGAAATCCATTTAAATACGGGAGCCTGCTATGTCCACAACCGCCACCCCCTCGCTGCAGGATGTGCTGAAGCAGCTCGAAACGCTGACGTTGACAGTGCAGCATATGGTGGCCGAGCAGGAAGGCACACCCGAGAAAAAAGTCTTCAGCGCACTCGAGCGCAAGGACTGGCAAGTACTGAATACCCTGATACACGCAGGATTTTCGGGTGCCGTGTTGAACAATAAAGGCGAAACCATGGCGATGGCGGCCGTAAGGGCAGGAGACGTTTACTTCGCCAACGTCATGCTGGCGCATGGAAAGCCCAAGGTGGATGTCAACGCCAGGAATCCCGCCGGTGAAACCGCATTGCACATCGCGCTTCGTACCGGCGCGTTTAATGTAGCGCGGCGGCTGTTGCAGGAAGAAGCCCTCGATCCAAACGTCAAGGACACGAATGGCATGACGCCCTTGATGGCGCTTGCGGAGTCCAAATACAACGGCCGATCGACAGCTCCCGTGGTTACGGACGATGAAATTCTGAGATTGCTGGTGGAAAAAGGCGCTGATCATGCGATGACAAACAATGCCGGCAAAACGGCGCGCGATATCGCTAGCGCAGGTAAGCTCTATCTGATCCAGGGGCTGGACAAGGCGGCGGAAGGTGCCGTCGCTAAAGGCTGGAAAAGCCGTCAACCGGCCGGGAAAAAACCCGACCACGCTTTCACGATCCCGAAGGGCAGCGTCAAGGACGCTTTCAACACCGCCGTGCCCGCCGCGGCGCAGGCGCTGCAGAACTATGTGCTGGAAAATCCGAAGAAGAAAGATCTTATCGAAGCTGACAAGGTTCTGGCTGCGCTGGCGATGGAAACGATCAGCGAGAGCAACCGCAAATCGCTTTATCCGGTCGACCTGGAAGAATATATCGCTGACGATTACCTCCAGCCGGAAAACAGGGAATTGTTCAATGTCATCAAAGGACAGTCTAAATACGGCATCGGTGTTGTCGCATTGCGGGTCTTGGGCAGTGACGACAAGCCTGAAGATCTTCTTGTGATTGAAGACCAGATGCGCCGGAAAATGTATGTTCTGGGTAACGATGCCATCGATGCGACGCTGCAAACGAAGATGCTGGAGAATGGCGTTACCTACGGTGCGAAGAGCAACGCATGGACTGCGGACGCTATCGATGATTTTGTCAGGGATGCCTTCCGTTTCCGCGCCGATCAGCGCCTTACGGACGGGACGAGCACGGGACTGGATACACTTTATAAGGGCATAGCGGCTATCTGTGAGATGAGTCACGGCACGGGTAAGGAAACGCTGGGCCAGTTACTTGTCGATCAGCGCTCCACATGCGCTGTTTTCACCAGCATCGTCAAACCGCCGGAGCCCAAGCCCGTCAAGGCGGCTGCGGCAAAGGCGCCGGGCGGCAAGGCCTGATCAGTGCATTTCCGCGAGTAACGCCGCATGGTCTGAAAAAGGCTGCGGGATAATCTTCAGCTGAAGCCTGTCGACAAGGCTTTCCGAGCACAGGCAGAGGTCAAGCGCGCGTGTTGTGCGGGCAATCTGGAAGGTATGATCGGTTTCCTTATTGAGCACGCGCAGGTCTGTTTCCTCCAGCAGCGGTGCCAGCTCCTTAAAACCGTGCATGATGTTGAAATCCGCCATGAGTATAACGGGGCGTGAGTCTGCGGCCATCAGCTTGCGCATTTCCTGGAATTGCTGGTGGCGTATCTTGCGCTGTAGGGAAAAATGCGTGAAATAAAGCACGATATCCTGTGGCAGCACGACCTTGTGGATCAGGCGCTTCGATCCCTTGCTGAAATACAGGCGCTCGAAGGGCAGCTCATGCTTCGCCATGAAGGCGCTGCTCTTGCCGATATGCAGGGGCATGCGGCCGATCCAGCTGTTGGGCCCGTATTTGTCGGCGCAGTCGAAATGGCGGTAATCGTCGTCCAGCAGGTAGCTCAGCTGGTTGAAGCGGGCCGAATGGATGGAGCCTTCGTCGATTTCCACGAAGCAGCAGACATCGGGCGATTCAGTGGTAACGATGCCTTTCAGTTGCAACAGCACCGCCTGTTGCAGGGGCACGCTGCAATACAAATGGCGTGTGGCGCGGCTGACATGTTGCCAGAGCGTGCCGTCTATCCCGCGCGCATAGCCGATATTGCTGAACAGGATGCGGAAACCCATGTCAGAAGGCTTCCATCAGCTTGCGGCAGACCTGTCCGAACAGCTTGTGCGGCCAGGGCATTTTTTCCCAGAAATTGCGCTCCACTGGCGCCGCCGCGCGG
>JBGGMV010000125.1:0-13643 GCA_041287865.1 Alphaproteobacteria bacterium
TCATCAACCGGCCTTCGGGCAGCTGCTCCTGTATGTTCGCGCCCTGCCGCTTGGCTTTGCCGGCAAGACGTTCGAGCACAGTTTTCAGGTCGGTCATCTCGGCGGCTTCGTCGCTTTCGCCCTTGGCGAAGGTCAGGTAGCCCTCGATCATCTTCTCCATTTCCTCGATATCCTGCCGCAAATTCTCGGCGCCGGTCGAGGTTTTCTGCATGGCCAGTTGCAGTTTCATGCGGGTCAAGGGCGTGCGCAGGTCATGCGAGACGCCCGAGAGCATCGCCGTGCGCTGTTCCATCTGGCGTTTCAGGCGCTCCTTCATTTCAAGGAAGGCGGTGGATGCTTGCCGCACTTCACGCGCACCCACGGGGCGGAAGTCGGGCACGTCCTGCCCCTTGCCGAATTTCTCCGCCGCGACGGCAAGGCGCATGATGGGGCGTATCTGGTTGCGCATGAACAGCATGGCGATACCCAGCAGCACCATCGCGCTGCCGATCACCCAGAGGATGAAGATGTAAGTGGTCGAACTGGCAAGACGCCGCTCGGGACACTGAAACCGCGCCATACGCTTGTGGTCAAGCTTCACGACGATATCGAACCAGCGCCTTTTGGGCGTCTGGATGATGAAGGGGCGCGTCAGTTTCCGCTCCAGCCCCGCCTGCAGCTTGTCACCGATGCTGAAATATTTCAGATTCTTGAAGGCCACGCCGGGTTTCAGGGCAGCCTTGTCGAGCGGCTCGATGGTGATCACCATTTCAAGGTTTTTCGAGGCCTGCTCGATCACATCGCCGGGCTTCTGCGTTTGCGCGATCTGCGTCGACAGCACTTCAATCTCTCCCGCGAGCGCAGAGACGAGTTTCTCCGTCATGGAATCCCAGTGACGATCGAAGAACATGAAGGCCACCACCACCTGCAGCAGCAGGACGGGCAGCGAGATGATCATCAGCGAGCGCCCGAACAGCGTTCGGGGCAGAAGGCGGTGGCGCAGCGATTTGATAAAGCTCTCAGACATCAGTCAGTCCACAGCACATAACCCTTGCCGCGCACCGTCTGGATATGACGCGGCAGTTTCGGGTCTTCCTCGACCTTCTTGCGCAGGCGGGTGATCTGCACGTCCACCGTGCGTTCGTTGGCATTCATTTCGCAAAGCGCGGCCAGTTCCTCGCGGCTGATGACTTCGCCTTTCTTGGAGGCCAGCGCCTTCATCAGGGTATGCTCGACCGAGGTCAGCACCACCCTCTCCTGCCCCGCCGCCAGTTCGCCGCGATCGATGTCGAGCGTCCATTTGCCCAGCTGTATCGGCGCGTCTTTTTCCGGCGGGCGGGCATGCACGCGGCGCAGGATGGCGTTGATGCGCAGCAGCAATTCGCGCGGCTCGAAGGGTTTGGGCAGGTAATCGTCGGCTCCGGCCTCGAACCCGCTGATGCGCGATTCAATTTCGCCCAGCGCCGTCAGCAGCAGCACGGGCGTTGTCAGGCCCTGATTTTTCAATCCCTTGGTCAATGCCATGCCGTCCTCGCCCGGCATCATCACGTCGCAGATGATGAGATCATAGGCGAGGTTTTTGAGGATCTCCCGCGCCTCGTTCGCCTCCGTCGCGGTGGTGACGAGAAAACCGTTCTCGGACAAAAACTGGCCCAGCAAATCGCGCAGGCGTTCGTCGTCGTCGATGACGAGGATGTGCGGCTTCTTGTCGGGGTCTGTGTCGGCTTGCTTTGTATTGGACATAATATCATTAATTAGTTGCGCCTGAACGATGTTTCAGGATAGTATGACGCCAGCAAAATTGCACCTTTTAATAAGGAAGACGACCATGGCAGCAGGCAGCCTCATCCCCTACGACGACCGCGACGGCCAGATCTGGATCGACGGCAAGCTCGTCCCGTGGCGCGACGCGAAGGTGCACTTCCTGACGCATGCTCTGCACTACGGCTCCGGCGTGTTCGAGGGCATCCGCTGCTACAACGGCAACATCTTCAAGCTGAACGAACACAGCCTGCGCCTGCTCGACGGCTGCAAGCAGATGGATATGAAAATCGAGTACACGCTCGACCAGCTCAACCAGGCCTGCCTGGACGTCGTGAAGGCGAACAAGCTGACCGACTGCTACCTCCGCCCCCTCGCCTGGCGCGGGCCCGAACAGATGGGCGTCGCTGCCGAACAAACCAAAATCCACTTCGCCGTCGCCGCATGGGAATGGCCCAGCTACTTCAGCGCCGAAGCGCGTGAAAAAGGCATTTCGATTATGATTTCGCGCTGGCGCCGCCCCGCACCCGACATGGCGCCTGTGACGGCCAAAGCTTGCGGTCTTTACATGATCTGCACGCTCTCAAAACACGAAGCGGCCCGCGCAGGTTACACCGACGCCATCATGTACGACTATCGCGGTTACGTCGCCGAACTGACCGGCGCGAACCTCTTCATGGTGAAAAACGGCGAAATTCATACGCCCACCGTCGACTGCATCCTGAACGGCATCACGCGCCTGACCGTGATGGAGATTGCCCGCAACCTTGGCTACAAAGTGCACGAGCGCCACATCAAGCCGGAAGAACTGAAGGGCGGCGAAGAATTCTTCTGCACCGGCACCGCCGCCGAAGTCACCGCTATCGGCAAGATCGGCAACGACACCTACACCGTCGGCCCCGTCACCCGCAAAATCCGCGACGAATACGAAAAACTGGTGCGGATGCCTGCAGCGGCGCAGCAGAAAAAAGCGGCCGGCCAGTAGCATTGTTTTATTAACTTTTGCGTCATATGATACTGCTTCATTTCATGAAGGAGTTTTCACATGCCCAAATCATCCCCCGCGAAGAAACGCGACTACCAGAAAGAACATGACGCCCTCACCCAGCAGCTGGGTTCGGTGCGGCAGAAGCTTGTGGCGGTCAACCGTGAATGGGCGAATTCGAACGTGAAAACGAAATCGGGCGTGCCGCCGATGAACGGCACGCATGGCTGGCACGAAGTAAAAGACTTCACGCTCACGACGCCCAAGGGCAAGAAAGTAAAACTCTCCGACCTCTTCGGCGATAGCGACGAGCTGATTGTCATCCAGAACATGGGCGAAAAATGCCCCTATTGCACGCTCTGGGCCGATGGCTTTTCCGGCGTGGCGCAGCATCTGGCCAATCGCGCGGGTTTCGCCTTCGTCTCGCCCGACAAGCCCAAGGACCTGAAAAAATTCGCCAAGAGCCGCAAGTGGAAGTTCGACAGCTATTCCAGCTACGGCAGCGATTTCAAGAAGGCACTCGGCTTTGAAACCGAGAAAGGCCCCATCCCCGGCGTCTCCACCTTCTACCGCGAGAAGGGCAAGATTTATAACATTGCCAACGACGCCTTCGGCCCCGGCGACTTGTACTGCAGCGTCTGGCCCCTGCTCGACCTGCTGAAAAAGGGCGCGAACGGCTGGAGCCCCAAGTACAAATACAAGAAAAAGAACAAGTAATATCGATTTAATTATTTGATATTATTAGTGTATTTTTCAAACTGGCCTCGTTGTTTTGTTTGACATAATATAGAAAAGTGTGTAAATTCCCTGCGAGGTTATTTTCAGGGAAAGCCATGTCGTTACGCCTGTTAAGGAAGCAAGACACCACCCAACTTTCCGACGCCGAGATCGTCGACAGCATCGACGCATTGCACAAGTATACAAGACGCGGCATTTTCTTCGTGGCGCTCCCCGTGCTTGCGTTGGCCCTGCCACTTGTCACTGTTTCCCTGCCTCTGATGCTTGTGGGCGCAGGCGGCATGCTCGCAAGTGTTGTCGCCACCATGCGCCTCGGCGATTACACCAAGGAACTCGAGAAGCGCGGGCTTGAGGTCGACAATAGTGCCGAGGCTCCCGCCAAGAATTTCTCGAACCTCTCCCCCACTTTCAACCCCGAAGCCGCCGTCACGCTTGGCAACACCGTGAAGGCGATGCCGCGCATCAAGATCAAGCAGCAGCCGGGAGCGGCAGCATGACCTTCCTGAAGCATCGCGCGGTTGTCGACGTCGGCGAGATTGTCCCGCCCGTAGATGAAGAACTGTTCAGCGCCGCAAGAAACGGCGACGCAAAAAAACTGCGCGCGCGTCTTGCCGCAGGCACCCCTCCCGACCATCCTTACGGCGACGAAGCCTGCATGACGCCGTTGATCTACGCGATCAATGGCTGCCACTATGAATGCATGCGCATCCTGCTGGAGGCCGGCGCGGACGTTAACCTGAGCGAGCATGTCACAGGCCATCCGCCGCTGCGCGCAGCCCTGCACAGCAATGACCCGAAGGCCGTGGAAATACTCCTTGAATTCAACGCCGACCCCGGCCACAAGTCGGTCGGCATGTTACCGGACGGCACAAAGCACGCCTATATCACCGACAAAGAGCTGGCGCATATGATCTGCACGCCCGAGATCGCCAAAATGGTGAAGGACGCCCACTGGAAATTCCGCGTCAACGAAATGGCGCATGACAATATCGACGCGCCCGAGGCGATGCGCGAACTGCTGGCAAGCGGCGTGCCAGTCGACATCAAGAATTACAACGGCCAGACCGCACTGCATTACGCCTGCCTGCACCACAACTACGATACCGCAAAGCTGCTGCTGGAGGCCGGCGCGGACACAGAAATCGAATGGAACACGAAAGGCCAGAACGCACTGCGCCTTGCCTGCTATCCAAGCATCAAGCACGAGGCCAGCCCCGAGCTTGTCCAGCTACTGATCGCGCATGGCGCGGATGTCAACAAACTTGACGAGCGCGGCCGCAGCATCGCACATGCCGCCGCCCGCACGGGCGACCGTTCGCTGCTGAAAGTTATCGTCGCCAACGGCCTGTCGCTCACCGCGAAAGACGCCGAAGGCAGGACGCCCGGCGAAACCTGCAAGGAATGGAGCAAGGATGTAGAGGCCGCGCCGCTCATCGACAGCATCCTCGAAGTCGAGGAAATCGGCAAGAGAGCCCAGCGCCTTGAAAATCCTGTCAAGACGATGAAGAAAATCAGCTTCGGGCCTAAAAATTAATTAGGGCGCGGCGTCTGCGGCGGCGTGTTCTGCAGCAGGCGGTTCTGTTCCAGCAAACCGAAATATTCGGATCCCGTCAGCGCCTTTGAATCAGGCGGCAGCGTCCATTCTTCTTTATAGGTTTTGGACTGATAGCCGCCTTCTGGCACGGTCACCACAGGCACGGCCACAATCCACTGCTCGCCCACTTTCGTGGCGGTGGCCGAGACATGCTTTTTGGTGCCATGTGGATAATCGGGATTTTCGGGCACCTGCACGGCCTCGCAGCCCAGCCAACGGGCGAAGCGGACGGAAGGTTGCGCCTTTTCCTTCAGCTCGCGGCAGGCGTCGCGCAACGCAGCGCCTTCGGGCGTCGCCACATCGGGGATAAACTGGCCATAGGCGCGGCTGTCAGTCACAACAAAATTCGGCAGACGTTCAATACGCTTGCACTGCCAGGGCTCGCTGCCCTTGCCGCCCTGCAGGTTATTGTCGACACGCTCTGTGCCGTTCAGGGGCTTCATCTCTTCTTCCTTGAAGTCGAAGAAAAAGCTGTCGCCGTCGTATGACTTCGCGCCGGCCTTGGCCGCGAGGTCTTCATAGCCCTGCTTCACGTTCGCATAGTCGGCGATGATATCTTGAATTTTCTGCAGGGTTTCACCACCCGCAACGAAATAGCGCCAGGGGTGGAAAAGCTGCGTCTCACGCGTGGAAGCCTTTTCAAAGGCGAGCGTAAGGGTTTTGGCGTTGGCGTCGGCGGTGTGCTTGTTCATCGAAATCTCCTGCGGGGAATGCTGGCGCACCATAGAACTGCATGTAGATCAGGTCAATAAATTTCCGTAAGTTTACGCTAAAGCATTGTAAATTAATGGCTTATGTCCCAATTTTCCATTTGACATAATAATACAAAATTAGATATACTGCCCGAACAGGTTTTTAAAAGGTTACAGGAAAACAATGGGTTTGTTCTCTTCCCGCCCCGCACCCGCGCTGCTCGACGATGAATCGCTTGAAAAGCGTTACAAATGGTCGAACCGCACGGTTTACACCGGATTGGCCGCCATGATCTTCGGCAGCCTGGCCCGGGGCATGTCTGTTGCCTCACTGATCTTCCCGGCGATCGTGCCCACCCTGCCCTCGCTCATCGGCGCGGTCATGATCTGGGGCGGCTTGCAGGTTTACAGCTCCAACTTCAAGGACGCCCGCGCCTGCGGGGCCGAGAAACTTTCGCGACTCCAGGCAAAAGTCGCGGCAGAGCAAGAAGCACACGCTAATATGCCCGAACCCGCCGCGCCTGAATTCAACACCAGGGCCGCCATCACGCTCGATACAGCGATGCGCGTCAAGCATGCGCTGAAAATCAAGCCGCCCGGCGGTTTATTCCCCGCTTAGGCTTTCTTCTTTTTCTTCGATTGCCCGGATTCAGACAGCGCGATGGCGATGGCCTGCTTGCGTGACTTGACCTTGCCGCCCTTGCCATCCTTGCCGGATTTAAGGGTGCCGTGCTTGTACTCGTCCATCACTTTGTGGACCTTGTTTTCCTTGCCGGCTTTTGTGGTGGGTTTTTTCTTCGTTGCCATGAGAATGCTCCTTGAGTTGGGGCTGTTGCCCAACCAACCGGAGCGAAACGCCTAGAGTTCCCTGACGTTGCTGACCCCAGAGATAGCGCGGAGCGCGCGTGGTGTGTCTTCCTTGACGTTATAGCTGCCGGGCACTTCCAGCGTTGCGGTACGGCCCGCGGCGTCGACGATCAGGTGCACTTTCACGCGTCCCTGCCCGCCTTGATCCAGCACTTTCCTGATGCCCGCCATAGCGGAGGGCTGTTCGACGGTGATATGCAGTTGCAGCGTCACGTTCTGCACCGCCTCCGTCAGCGGCTCGATGCTCTGGGCCAGATAGCGCAGTTCTTCGGAATCTGGTTTCTTGTCGACGTCCACGGAAAGCAGGATGGGCGTGCCGGCCTCGAGATTGTCGCGCGCGGCGTTCAGCAAGTCGGAGAATACCATCATCTCGAAAACGCCATAGGGGTCGGAAACAGAGACGAAGGCGAAACGGTTGCCCTTTTGCGATGTGCGCTCCATTTTGCGCACAACGATACCCGCCATGCGCAAACGGTTCGTCGGGCTCGAGTTCAACGCCGCCTGCACATGCGTCGAGGGGATCACGCGGAGGCGTTCAAGCTGCGTCGTCATATTGTCGAGCGGGTGCGCGGAAAGGTAAAAGCCGACGGCATCAAATTCATGTCGCAGTTTTTCCAGCGGCTCCCACTTCTCTGCCTTAACGATCGCCGGCTCGGGTAGCGCGTCTGATCCGCCACCGAACAAACTCGCCTGCCCGCTCGCCTTCTCTTCCGCATGGGCGGCGGCATAGCGCAGCAAAATCTCGCAACTGGCCAGCATATCGGCGCGGCTGGCATGCATGGCGTCGAAAGCGCCGGAAGCCGCCAGCGATTCCATCTGGCGTTTGTTGATGACCTTGGGGTCGAGACGGCGGCAGAAATCATAGACGTCCTTGAACGGCCCGTTGGCCTCGCGCTCCGCCACCACGCGTTTCATCGCCTCCTCGCCTACGCCTTTCAGGGCGGCGAGTGCGTAACGGATCGCTTTCTTGCCATCCGGCAGCGTTTCGACCGAGAAACGCGGCTGCGACTTGTTCACGTCGGGCGGCAGCAGCGTCACCTTCATCCGGTTCAGCTCCTGCCGCGTCACGGCAAGCTTGTCGGTGTTGCTCATATCCTGCGTCATGGTCGCGGCCATGAATTCGACGGGATAATTCGCTTTCAAGTAGGCAGTATGATAGGCGATCAACCCGTAAGCGGCGGAGTGCGCCTTGTTAAAGCCGTAGTCGGCGAATTTGGCGATCTGGTCGAAAATGCTGGAGGCCATTTCGTTGGAAATGCTGTTCGCCTTCAGGCAGCCATCGACGAAAATGGCGCGTTGCGCGTCCATCTCGGCCTTGATCTTTTTACCCATCGCGCGGCGCAGCAGGTCGGCGCCGCCGAGCGTATAGCCCGCCAGTATCTGCGCGGCTGCCATGACCTGTTCCTGATAGATCATGACGCCGTAGGTATCTTTCAGCACCGGCTCCAGCAGCGGGTGCATGTATTCGATTTCTTCCTTGCCTGACAGATTGGCGATGTATTTCGGAATGTTTTCCATCGGGCCCGGGCGGAACAGGGCCACGATAGCGGAAATCTCCTCGAAGTTCTTGACGTTCATCTGCTTGCACAAGTCGCGCATGCCCGCGCTTTCAAGCTGGAAGACAGCGGAACAATCGCCCTTGGCCAGCAGCTTGAATGTCTCTTTGTCGTCCATCGGGAATTTCAGCGGATCGAGGTCGAGACCCGTCGTTTCCTTGATGATGTGGACGGAATCGTTGATGACCGTCATCGTCTTGAGGCCAAGGAAGTCGAACTTGACCAGCCCCGCCTTCTCGACGTCTTTCATGTTGAACTGCGTCGCTGCAATCACCGAACCCGGATCGCGGTAGAGTGGCACGATTTCATCAAGACGCTTATCCCCGATCACCACGCCCGCCGCATGGGTGGAGGCATGGCGGTACAACCCCTCCAGCTTCAGCGCGATGTCGATCAGTTTTTTCACCTGCTCGTCGGTGTCGCGTGCTTCCTGAAGCAGAGGCTCGCTCTCGAGCGCTTCTTCCAGACTGATAGGGTTGGCAGGGTTCTGCGGCACCAGCTTGGCGATCTTATCGACCTGACCGTAGGGCATCTGCAGCACGCGGCCCACGTCGCGCACCACGGCGCGCGCCTGCAGTTTACCGAAAGTGATAATCTGCGCAACGCTATCGTGCCCGTATTTGTCGCGCACGTAGTTGATCACTTCGTCGCGGCGTTCCTGGCAGAAGTCGATATCGAAGTCGGGCATGGATACGCGTTCGGGGTTCAGGAAACGTTCGAACAGCAGGTTGAATTCGATGGGGTCAAGGTCGGTAATTTTCGTCGCCCAGGCGATGACGGAGCCCGCGCCCGATCCGCGTCCGGGGCCCACCGGAATATTCTGTTCCTTCGCCCATATAATAAAGTCAGATACGATCAGGAAGTAGCCGGGAAAGCCCATCTTGGCGATCACGCCGATCTCGTATTCCATGCGGTCGAAATACTGTTTCTTTACTTCCGCGCGTTTCGCGTCGTCCCATCCTTCCTTGAAGACGTAGTTATTCAGGCGCCATTCGAGACCTTTGGCAGAGCGCAGGCGCAGCTCTTCTTCTTCCGTGCGGCCATCTTCCGTCGCAAAGCGCGGCAGCATCGGCTTCACTTCCTTCAGCATGAAGGCGCAGCGCTTGGCGATGGCGACGGTATTCTCGATCGCTTCCGGCAGATCTTTGAACAGCTCGGCCATCTGGCCTGCGGATTTGAAGTAATGCTCGGTCGTCGCCTTGCGCCGGTTGGTATCCTGCACGAAGGCGCTTTCGGCGATGCACATCAACGCATCATGCGCCTCGTACATCTCTGGTTCGGCAAAGAAGCAGTTGTTGGTGGCGACGATGGGGATGTTGTGCTTGTAAGCGAAATCGAGCAGCGGATCTTCGATCGCCACTTCATCGGCCGTGCCGTGGCGTTCCAGCTCGACATATAGCCTGTCGCCGTACATTTCTTTCAGGCGCAGCAGCGTCTTTTCCGCCTCGCCCGCGCGGTTTTCGAGCAGCATGCGGCCGACGCAACCCTTTGTCCCCGCCGTCAGCGCGATGATGCCCGCGCTCCATTTTTCGAGGTCGGCCCAGCTGACAGCCGGTTTTTCGACATGTTCGATGGGCTCGAGGAAGCTTTTGCTGGTCAGCTTCATCAGGTTTTTATAGCCCTGTTCGTCCTTCGCCAGCAGCACGAGTTGATCGGGCATTTCCGATTTTTTGTTTTTCTGGTCGGATTGGTCGGGGCGTTCCACCCACATCTGGCAGCCGATGATGGGCTGGATCCCGTCCTTCGCGGCCGTCACCGAAAATTCGAGCGCGCCGAACAAATTGCCCGTATCCGTCACGGCAACGGCGGGCATGCCCAGCTGCTTGGCCAGCGGCACGAGGTCTTTCAGCTTGATCGCCCCCTCGGCCAGCGAATAGGCCGAATGGGTGCGCAGATGGATGAACTGGACGGCGTTGTCGGTCATGTGTTGCTGCTTTTCCGCCTTAAAATGGCATATAAAGCCGTTGAAATTCAATAGTTTTTTCTGAAAAATCAACGCCTTGACATAAGTGTGCGGTTTGCTACACTCACCGCACAACAATATAGAAACAGATCGCGAAAATGGCCATTAAGCTCAAGGACATCGACGACCGTCCTCCCGCCCCCGCTGCAGTGGATGACTCCCCTGCCGCAAGCGGCGATCCGACGCATCTGGCCGACAGCAGCGCCGCCAGCCTCTCGCGCACCTTCAAGGCGCTTGTCACGCGCAATACCGAAGGCCTTGCGCCGCTGCGCCCCACGCTGGCGCGCCTTGCAGAACTTGTCGAGCGTTTCCAGTCCAACGGGCATCCCGAAATCGGCGTCGAATTCGCCACGTTCGACAGCTTGCGCGAACTGAACCTGCTGAAACGCACTGGCGCGGAGCCGATGCAGTTTTCCATCCTCACCGTCTATGACGCGAAATTTCTTATCCGCCTATACCCCGACAGCAAAATCGACTGCTACCGCGACAACCTCGCCAAGCCCCTGCCCGTGCAGGTGCTGGATGCCGATGATTTCTGGTACAAGACCGAACGCTCGAGCGGCGGCACGGTGAAGGTGTTGAAGAACGAACCGCGCTTCGACCGCTACGACTTGAACAATGCCGACGATGAACTGAAATTCATGTCCTGCATCCTCGAAACCGCAGCCGCCTGCGCCGCCTTGGGCAGCATGAAGGAACTGGACCTGCCTGCCTCTAAGGACAGCACGCCCGGCAAACCGCTGACGGCGATGAAGATTCAGAAGCCTTGAAGCGCTAGACCAGGCCGTCATTCAATTGCAGTACCCGATCCATCTTCTTCGCCAGCTCGTGGTTGTGCGTGACGATAAGGGCGCCGCTGTTCTGCTCGCGAATAGTCTCGATCATGACGTGGAAAACGTCTGCGGCCGTGCGGGGATCGAGGTTGCCGGTAGGTTCGTCGGCCAGCAGCAGGCCGGGGTTATTCACAAGACCGCGCACAATGGCGACGCGCTGCTGCTCTCCGCCCGACAGTTGCGAGGGGAAATGCGTCGCGCGTTTCGTCAGGCCCACGCTTTCCAGCAGTGCGGCGGCGCGTTTTTGCGCTTCATCCTTGTCAACGCCGTTGATAAACTGCGGCAGCATCAGGTTTTCGAGCGCCGTAAAATCGGGCAGTAAATTGTGGAATTGGTAAACGAAGCCGATCTGAGTACGGCGCAGCGCGGTGCGGTTGTCGTCGGCAAAGCTTTCGACTTTCTTGCCGTTGATAAACACTTCGCCGCTGTCGGGGTTTTCCAGCAGCCCCGCGATCTGCAGCAGTGTCGTCTTGCCCGAACCGCTGGGGCCCAGCAGCGCGACGACTTCGCCGCGCTTCACGAACATATTGACGCCCTTCAGCACGTTCAGCACATGCCCACCCTGTTCGAAACGCCGCTTGACGTCTTTTAATTCAAGAACCTTACTCACGGCGCAGCGCCTCCACCGGGTCAAGCTTCGCCGCGCGCCACGCGGGGTAAATGGTAAACAGAAAGACGATCACAAGCGCCATAATGACGATGCCCGATATCTGGTTCACATCCAGCTTCGCCGGCATTTGCGACAGGAAATAGATTACAGGGTCAAAGAGCGTGATGCCCGTCAACCCCTGCAGCCACTGGCGGATCGCCTCGATATTGGCGGCAAACGCAATGCCCAAGCCTGCGCCAGCCAAAGTTCCCGACACGCCGATGATCGTGCCCGTGATAAAGAAGATATGGATGATATTCTTGCGCGTTGCGCCCATGGTGCGCAGGATCGCGATATCGCGCGATTTGTCCTTCACCAGCATGATCAGGCTGGAAATGATATTGAAAGCCGCGATGATAATCATGAGCGTCAAAATCAGGAACATCACAGTACGCTCCACGTCGAGTGCGCTGGCAAGACTCTTGTTGCTCTCGCGCCAGTCGGCGATGGCGAATTCGTCGCCCATTTCATTGACGACGGAGGCCATGACCTGATCGACTTCCTGAAGGTCTTTCGCCCGCACTTCAATCGCGCCAATACCTTCGTCCATGTCATAGAAGGCTTGTGCGATGTCGAGCGGTATGTAGACGAAGCTGTTGTTGTATTCGTACATGCCCACGTCGAAGACAGCGCCGATGGCAAAAGTTTTCTTCTTTGGCATGGGGCCGAAGGGTGTGGGCTTGGCTGTCGGAGAAATAAGCGTGATATGATCGCCGGGCTGCAGGTTCATGCGCGTTGCCATGGCAACGCCGATAGCCACCTTTTCCTCGCCGAAATAATCGCCGATGGTCGGCGGATCGACGATAGCAGAGGGATTTTCTTCCCCAGGCTTGAAATTGTCGAATTTCAAATGGAAATCGGCGGGGCTGAGGCCGCGTACCGCGACGCCCGATGCGCCGCCCTCGATGCTCATCAACGCCTGTCCCTCGATCGTCGCAGTAGCGCTTTGTACGCCCGGGATTTTCAGCAACCGTTGCACCACCGGATCATAGGGGAACATCGGGCCGCTGCGGCTATAGACGTTGATATGGCCGTTCAGGCCGAGAATTTTTCCGATCAACTCGTCACGAAACCCGCCCATGACGGACATGACGATAATCAGCGTCGCTACGCCCAGCATGATGCCAAGGAAGGAGAAAACAACGATGACGGAAATAAACCCCTCCCTGCGCTTGGAGCGCAGGTAGCGGCCCGCCACCATTTTTTCAAAGGCGAAGGACATCAATAGGCTTTCGCAAGGATGACCTTGGTGCCGCCATCGGCAAAAGGCAGGCAGCGCGTGGTAACCGCGAATTCGCCCTTAATTGCCGCCCATTCGGACGAGTCTTTCAGCAGGCTGTAGTCGATCTTCACCCCGCCCTGCTGTTCGGTCGCGAAGAAGTCGCGCACTTCTTTCAACGTTTTAACCTCTTTTACCATGCCAGCCATGCGTTCGCGCGCTTTTGCCAGCAGGTCTTTTTGCATGGCCTCGAGCGCTTCGGCGATTTTGGCGGCGCAATCGGCCACGGAAACTTTAACCTTGCCGTCCTTGCCAAGGTCGCGGCGGGTGAAGACCAGCTGCCCTTCTTCGATCTCGCGCGCGCCGATTTCGAGGCGGATAGGAACGCCCTTCTTGATCGCAGCCCACATTTTATCGGAGCTACGGGCATCGGATTTATCGACCTGCACCGAAATATCCTTGGCACGCAGGTCTTTCTGCACCTTCTCGCAGAATTCGAGGATTTTCGCCTTGTCGGCATCGTCCTTGATGAAGGGCAGAATAACAACCTGATGCGGCGCGATGCGGGGCGGCATAACCATGCCGTCGTCGTCGCCGTGCACCATGATCAGCCCGCCGATGGTGCGGGTCGACATGCCCCAGCTGGTCGTCCATGCATGTTTGAGCACGCCGTCGCTGGCGAGGTATTTGATGTCAGACGAATGGGCAAATGTTTGGCCGAGGTTGTGCGACGTCGCAGCCTGCAGAGCCTTGCCGTCCTGCATAAAGGCTTCGACAGTATAGGTTTCGATGGCGCCCGGGAAACGT
>JBGGMV010000126.1:0-45118 GCA_041287865.1 Alphaproteobacteria bacterium
GTCGGAGCCCTTCAGCCCCGCCATGGCCAAAGCTTTCTCCGCCGCACGCGTCGCCATGTCGGACGTCTTCTCGCCCTTGGCGGCGACGTGGCGTTGTTTAATACCCGTGCGCTGCTCGATCCACTCGGCGGTGGTATCGACGGTTTTGGCCAGTTCCTCGTTGGTGAGGATTTTTTCCGGCAAATAACTGCCGCAGCCGAGCATCAGGGATCTGCGCATTATGCTTCCCCTTCCGCAGGCTTGTGGTTCTTGCCGTCGAAGCCGAGCTTCTGAAGTTCCACTTCAACTTTTTCCGTGAACTTGCCGGCGGCAAGGCCCAAACCAACACCAATTGCATTCGAGAAACCGATGCCGTCGGTGCTGCCATGGCTCTTGATGCACAGCCCGCGCAGGCCCAACATCGAGGCGCCGTTGTAATAACGCGGATCGATGCGCTTGGAGAAATTCTTGAGCGCGCCGTAGCAGATGGCAAGGCCGGGAAGGCACAGAACAGCGCCGACCTTGACCCACCATGAAGACTTGAACGCTTCCTTCATCATGTGCTTGATGAGGCGCGCGGTGCCCTCCATTGTTTTCAAAGTCACATTTCCGGTAAAGCCGTCCGTCACCACGACGTCGAAATTGCCGGTCATGATGTCGTCGCCCTCGGCATAGCCGACGTATTTGCCGGGCAGCTTGGCGGTGGCGAAGACTTCCGATGCCGCCTGCACCAGCTCGTCGCCCTTCATGGCTTCGGAGCCGATATTGAGCAGCGCGATACGCGGCTCGGCAATTTTAAACAATTCACGCGAGAAGACGCCGCCAAGCACGCCAAATTCCAAAAGGTTTTGCGAGGTGCATTCCGCATTCGCGCCGAGGTCGAGGAAGACAGTGCCGTGGCCCGCGACCTTGGTCGGCATATAAGTCGCAATCGCGGGGCGGTGGATGCCCGGCAATACTTTAAGCGAAAACTTCGCCATCGCCATCAAGGCCCCTGTATTCCCAGCGGAAATAACGCAGTGCGCTTCGCCATGCGCGACAGCATCGATGGCAAGGCGCATCGAGGAATTGCGGCCGGAGCGCAGCGCGACGGCAGGCTTGTCGGCGCTGGTCACGCGGTCGGGCGTATGGCGCAGCGTCATGACGGCAGCCAGACCCGGGTATTTGTCCATTTCAGGCTTGATGACGTTTTCGTCGCCATAAATGATGAAGCGCGCATCGGGGAATTTCTCCCGCGCCAGATGCGCGCCTTCAACAACGATATGCGGGGCACGGTCGCCGCCCATGCCGTCGAGTGCTATGACGAGGTTATTTCCCAAAACCTATCCCCCCCAAGAGAACGGGCAGGACTCAGTCGATATCGAGAACCTGTTCGCCCTTGTACTTGCCGGTCTTGCGGCAGACATGGTGCGGACGGACGTTTTCGCCGGTGTGCTTGTCTTCGACAAACGTGGGGGCCGACAGCGCATGGTGCGCGCGGCGCATGTCGCGGCGGGATTTGGAGGTTTTTTTCTTAGGGACTGCCATGGCTCTACTCTTTTCTAAAACTCTTTGCCTTCACGGTTTAGCCTGAAGGGATTAGTTACATAAACAAAACCCCATGAACAGGCAAGGAAAATCTGCTTATCTATGCCCTCTCAGGCCACATTTACAATGGTTAATCGCGCGGGAAATGAAGGGCTTGGGGCTTTTTTTGAACGGCAACCCTTTGTATTTGCCATAATTTGGCATTTTGTGATAGAGTGGCCGGCATTATTAATGGAGTGCCCATGGCCACCGGTGACGAAGTATTGAGCGAGCCTTTCAGCGCCAGCGCCCGCCCCACTCCTTCCGCCGAGGAGGTGGCGGAGAAAACCCGCCGGATGCAGGAAGAGCATACCAACAACCAGCGCCCCAAGCCTGGCGACACGCCCGACCAGCTGGGCGCCAAGCTGATCACCATCGCCTGCATCTATGAACCCTGGCCCGAGCACGGCGAGATCGCGCGCGAACTAATAGACAAGGGTGCCAATATCCATTTCAGGGACGACGGCGGCGCAACGGCGCTGCTAAAGGCCTCCGGCGCTGCTAATGCGCCGCTGGTGAAGCTGTTGCTTGAAAAAGGCGCTGACCCTAACACCTGCGAAACGCGCGGCAACGACGGCGCGCTGGGCCGTCCAATCTGCTACGCCGCCTATCGCAGCAGCGCAGAGGTGGTAAAACTATTGCTGGAGGCCGGCGCGAACCCCGACGCAAGAACCACCGGCCCGGATGGCCGCACCGCGCTGATGCTCGCCATCGACTACGCGCGGCAGAAAGATAAAACCGAGCCCTGCCCCGACACCGTGATCGCGCTGATCGAAGGCGGCGCTTCGCCAGATCTTCCCAGGTTCGACGGCTGGACGGCGCTGAGTTACAGCCTCTCGAACAAAATGCCCAATACCGCGAAATACCTGATAGCCCACGGCGCCGACCCCGAACTGCCGAACGGCGACATGACGCCGCTGAGGCGGGCCGAGCTTATCTGCCCCGACGCTGTAGAAACGATTAAAAACGCCATCGCACAGCGGCGTGAACAGGAACGCACGGTAAAGGCCGAACGCGACCATCTGGACCAGTGGATGAAAGACGGCTGCCCCGCTGAAAGCGCCGCAAAGCCGATGGCGAAATTGAAACTGCGTACGAAGGCTGCTCCCTGAATTCCGTCGCCAGTCCCTATCAAGCCTTCACGCCGTCAGCCCATTTTTCATCCGCCCTCACTTGCAAGTCTTGGCAGTCAATCAGCATCTGGAGTGCGATGAAGTGCACGATGCCCAGCATCAGGATGACGCTGCCCTGCCTGATGCACAGGAATTCGAACCCCTGATCCAGCGTACGCGGCGCATGGCCCCAGGTCAGCGTCACAAGGATGAGGCCGAAGGTGATCAGGTAGAAACCCGCCAGCATCAGGTGGCTGATGGCTCCCGCCAGCACTTCGTTGCCTTTGAAGTTGCGCAGCAGGAAGACCTGCCCGTGAGTGTGCAGCGTGCGCCCGACCCATAAGATCATGGCTGCACTGGTCGCCAGATATACGATGTAGATGAAAAAGCCCATGGCACCCTCCTGCGTTTTCAGTTTTATTTAGCCAGATAGCTAATAAGCTATTATGGACACAGCTTCGATAGTTAGTCAACAGGCTAAATAATTTCCTTGGATTCCAAGGGCCTGAAAACAGGCGCTGAAAGGGAATCGGGATCCTACACGCCGGCGGCGGGGGCGGGCGGCGGCGCGACGGAAATATCGTGAGGATTGAAGCCGCCGGGCCCCATGATAACGCATTGAGGAACGGACATGCCCAGCATCGGCGCCTGCCTGTCCAGCAGGATCGCGCCGCCCATGATGCCGGCGGTAGCAAAGATAATCGCAGCATTCGCGCCGCCGAGGCCCAGAATGCCCTTCACCAGCTTGAAGAGCAAAAAGCCGCCGACAGCCGCCGCCACAAGCAGGACGGATAGCCACCAGCTATGCAGCTCCGCCCCCGCATGCCTTATATAGGCCGACAGCAGCACAAAGTGCTGCACGTCATTCTCCAGCCCCATGCCGTTGAAGAATACTGGCAGCGTGACGGCGCATAAAAGTAGCACCACGGCCGCCGTGCGACACCGGCCTTTGGCCAGTTCTATGGTTTTCATTGCAGTCGCCTCCTCCAAAATAAAAAAACGCCGCGGACAGGCGCGGCGGTTTTCGCCGGACGGGTTTCCGGCTGAACTTCATCTGCCTGTGTTTTCGGCGGAATACTCCTTTGAGTCGCGGAATTCCTGCCTATCAGACCATTTTAACGCCGCGGCGGTTAACGCTTGTTTACCGCCGGCGCAATTGAAATTTCAGGAATGTCCGATGGGGTGGCAACGCAAGAAAAACCCGTCAGGACTTGAGACTTACGCCCTAGAGCCCACCGCTCAGCACAAAATCCTTCGGCCAGCTCAGCTTCCATGACAGCTTCAGTTCCTGCTTCGACTGCGCCGGCACTTCAAGATTCCATTGCAGCAGGCCTTTCTTGTTCTCGGTATCGGCGGTGTAGCCCTGCGTTGTTTTCTCCTTGCTGATGTCGAGCACCAGTTTTTCGTTTTTGGAGGCCGGCACCGCTTGCTCCACCACCAGCTTGATTGGCGTTTCGTGGAAGTTCTCGATCTCGGTTACAAATTCGCGCTCGACGACGTTGTCGGGTGAAACGAAACCGCTTTCCTGCTGCTCGTTGCGCACGGTGTTCTGGCGCACGGACACGCGATCGTCGACGCCGAAATAGATGCTCTGCAACTGCCCGGGACGCACCAGCGGCAGGCGCACCTGCCCTGCGTAAGATCCGTCGCGGAACAGGCTGGCCGTGCCGGGATAAAGCGGGCTCTGGCCTTGCAGCTTGCTGCGGAAGACGATAAAGGCGCGCGCATCACGCTCGGGACGCACCAGCACCTGCAACTCGCCCTCGATCGCGGATTCACCCACCATGAGACGCACATCGCCGCCTTCAGACAAAATCGTCGAGGGCACGGCAATTTTATATTCGCTGACAAAGCCGCCGGCATCGATCTGGGCGGGCTGGAAACTCGCCCTGCGGTAATCCCACCTGACTGTGGGCTGCGGGTGGATGGGCTGTACCATCGGCACGACTTCCGGCGCCTCATTTGCACCATCCAGCACGGCTTCCTGTTCCATCGCCCAGCGTTTTGCCTCGGTTTTCTGGCGCCATTCGGTCAACGGATCGTCTGAGCCGCCTTTCGCCACCACCACCGGCGCAAGCGGCCGGATATCGATCCACTTTGGATTAATGTCGGCGGGTCGGCCGTAAGAAACCGCCTTGGCGGTCGACAGCGTCATCTTCACGCCTTTCCAGTCCTCGCCCGTCACCTGACGGACAAGACCGTATTGCGTTACGACAGCCTTGTTGCTTTTGCTGTCCAGATGGATATCGTACAGGGGCTCCCACGCCGCATTGTTCACCTGATAGGTCAGGTTGATGCGAATTTTCGCGCCCTTGCCGGCATCCACCGGTACTTGCACATAATAGATGCTGCCTGGAAACTTGTTGCGCGACAGGAATTCGTTACGAAGGCTTTCAAGGTCAGTCGTTAACGCGCGTTCGCGGGCATCCAGCTGGACAAATGATTTATAGACGTCCGACATGCCATCGCGCAGGCTTTTGCCAATGGCGATGAGTTGCGCAGTGTCCGCCTTGCCGCCGTTACCCGTCTGCTTGTCTGGAGAGACAGCGGAAAGATATCTTCCCTGCGCTTCCCGCGCGGCTTTTTCTGCCTGCAGATTTTGCATCTGCACTTCAAGTTCCTCCATTTTCGGAATTAGCACTTTTTCTTCTTCAGTGAAGCTTATCGGCTTGGCGATCTTCTTGCTGGCGATAGCGCCGAATTTAACGTCGCCATCAGCTGTGCCGTCGACGCGCAGGCTGTCCAGCGACAAGGCTTCGGGCAGGCCTTTGAACAGGATTGATTGCGCGCCAGCAGGCACATCCACCACAGCCGTGCGCGTCACTTTCGCGCGGTCGTCGAAGACCGTCACGTCGCTGATCGTGCTCTCGGCGACGATGCTGTCAGCGAAGGGCTCTTCCTGGCGCTTCAAATCCAGCGCTGATGATTTTATCGCCGTCATCTGCTTGTGGATCATTGACAGGCGCTGCTGATCGATCTTCCGCTGCTGTTCCTGTGCCTCGACCTCCATCATCATCTGCAATTCCTCGGGCGTCTGCGGCGCGTTGATACGCCCGCGCATCTGCTGTTCGCCATTCGGCAATCCCACACCGCTCTTGTTCCGCACCTGCTGCTGGAATTTTGTGAACTCGTCCACTTCCGCCACAACGCTCTGCGAAGCGAAAACAGACAGAAGGATCGCGGCGGAAAGGACGGCTGACTTGAAACGCATAGGGCACCCCATATAAATAAAAATATCCCGCCCCAGTATAGGGAGCGCGGGTTAAGGGAGCGTTACGGAGGTTACGGAAAGAAAGCGGCTATTCGCCCTTTTTCTTCTTGCCGGATTTGGCGGGCTTTGCCTCCACGGCTTTTTTAACGCTCTCGGCTTTCTTCACACCCACACAAATTTTCCACGGGCGCGGCGGGGCTTGATTCGTCCGAACGGTGACGCCTTCAGGTGAACTGGAGGGGATTGTTGGCTATGTTTTCCCGCTCGATCCTCATATGTACATCCTTGATCTTGTCGGGGCCGAGGTCGTCTTCGAGCTTTTTTATCAGCGGAAGCAGTCCCTCCACCGTCTCGGTCCGCACAAGGCAGTGAAAGAAACTGTGTTCGTAATTGGGAATCCTGCGTTCGTAATTTTTCATCTCGCAATTTTCGGCGAGTTGGGCGCTTTCCTGGAGGGCCTTGCGCGCCCAGTAATAGGCCGCTTCGCTGTTGCTGGAAAACCAGCCGGTGTCTTCCTCGGCCAGCTGCTTCGCATAGGCATATTGTTCGTCGGCGCCGCCCCATTCTGCGGACTCCTTCACCATTTCTTTCGCTTTCTTTTCATCCTTCGCAACGCCGAGCCCCTGCGCATAGAACCGCGCCAGCGAACCGGTGAGGCGCGACTTGTAACTGGACGACTGGTACGTCGCCAGTTCCGCACCCATCTGGTTGTAATACTCCAGCGCCTGTTTGTAATCCTTGGCGTCTTCGTAATAGCGCCCCAGCCTGAACAGTGCATCGATAGCCGCCCACCGGTGCGAGGGGTTGGCGGCAGCGCGTTTGTACCATTCGATGGCGGCAGACATGTCCTTGCCGACGCCGAGCCCGTTTTCGTACATCACGCCCAGCTCGGCCGCGCCCGCGCAGCCGGGGCCGTGTTCGACCGACTTGCGAAACCATTCAGCCGCGATGGCATAGTCTATGCCGTATTGGGAAGTATATACGCCCGACATCCCGCGCGCAAAATCGGCTTTCATCCTGCAGTTGCCCTTGGCGGCGGCCATCATGGCCCACCTGCGCCGCTCTCCATCGCTCATGCTCGACGAGCTCAGGTTGGCCGCGGCCGTGACATTTCCGCCCAGCGCCGACTGCTCGAGCCACTGCTTGCCCGTCTTGCCGCCTACCGTGTCGTAGCGGCTCAACAGGCCAAGATGGAGTTGCGCCAGTGCATCGCCGGCCTCGGCTTCCTTCAGGTAGCCGGCGCGCGCCTTGGCGTACCATTCCTTGGACGCATTTTCGTCGGCCGGCACGCTGAAGCCATAACGGTACATAAAACCCAGCGCTTCCTGCGCGAAGGGCTCACCGTTCTTCGCACGCTCCAGATAATGCATCGCGGCGTTCTTGTACCATTCGATGTAGACGCTATGGTCGGGCGACGAAGGCTGGCCGCAACCGACGCTGAAAAACTCTAATTGGCTGTGCAGCGCGGCGGGATCGCCTTTTTTCGCGGCTTCGGCGAACCAGGCCTGATATGCCTTCACATCCCAGCTAACCTCGTTGTTTTGCCTGTAGCAGTAGCCCGCCTTGTACTGCGCCTCGAGATTGCCCTGCGCCGCGGCTTTTTCAAACCACTGCGCGGCCTTGCGCCAGTCCTGCGCCGCGCCGTCCCGCCCCCAGTTGTAACGCTCTCCCAGCTCCAGCTGCGCCGCCGCATCGCCCGCCTCCGCCTTCTTCGCAAGCGCGGCAATATCTTCGGCGGCAAAAGCCTTAACCGACGTGCAGGGCAATAACAGCGTAACGATCAGAAAAAAACCGGCCAGTTTTTGCATAGCGAACCCCATAACATCCCGCGCCATTATAATAAGCGCAGGTTAAGGGAGCGTTACAGCATTTAAGGAAAAAAGCTACTCGCCCTTTTTCTTCTTGCCTGATTTCGCGGGCTTGGCTTTGACAGCCTTTTTCACGCCTTCGGATTTCTTCTTGGCGGCCGGCTTTTTTTCTTCTTTCTTCAATCCCTGCAGCACGGCGAAGGGGCTGTTGCGCACCTCGCCGCCCAGTTCCTGCAGCTGCGCCGCCAAAGAAACGCCGGGCGCGCGGGGGTATGGGTCGAGGCCGAGCGACAGGTACTGCGCGGCGACTTCGCCCAGATCGAGCATGCCGTTGCGCAGCAGTTCGGGCGCGTCTTCGTTGCCGTCGACGATTTCGTCATCTTCGGGCGCGTTTTCGGAGAAGAAGGTTTCGAACTCGTTTTCCACATGCGCGTGGACGTCCTGCAGCGAGACGACGCAGGTCTGGATCACGTCGGCCTTGAGCTTGCCCGACACATGCACCACTTCCCCGCCCTCGACGCGGCGGATATAGATGGTGGCCTTGAAGTTCTCGAGCCCGCGCAAATCAAACCGCTTGCAGAGCGCCGCGCATTCCTGCGCCGTCGCCTCAACCTTTTCCTGCCGTGTCTTGTCGGGGGTGATGCCCTCTATTGCAATAGGGCGTGAAAATTCTGCCGGAGCTTTCATAGCTTTAGTCCTTCAAATAACAGGCGTTTTATACACCTTTTCCCGCCCGAGACAAGTATTTTCCGCAAACATCGCCGCTAGGCCTTTGATAGTTATGCAATTTTCGTTAAGGGCTTATTATCAATGCCAGGGCTATGCTGGGGGCATGAGAACGCTGGCCGCCATTCTTGTCCTGTTGCTCTTCGCCCTGCCCGCGCAGGCCGAGGAGAAGGACTCTTTGACGATTGGCCTTGTGCGCCACCTTGAATACAGCGAAACCGGCACAACCGCCAAGCTGATCAGCCGCCGCAGCGGCATGAACGGCTTTGAAATCCTCATACTGAATTTCACCGACACGACCACGGCGGCCTTCAAGGCCTGCAAGCCGCTGCTGGCAAAGCCGCTGCCGGATAACCGGGGGATGGTCGTTACCGGCAAGGGCACGATGACACGCCATACGAACGACCGCATCGAAAACACCTTTGCCTACACCATCAGCGAGATCAGCAGCTGCAAGCCCGGGGAAGATTACGATTTCGCGCCTAATTCTTACGAAGCCCTGTCCTTCCTGCCAGTGATCCGCGGCGTGGAGAATTTCCCTTCCATCGTCGCCCCCCCGAAGGAGCCGACGACGCCTGAACAGGACTGGGCCCGCTTCCTCGAGCAAGGGGCGGAGCTGCGCTCCATCGACAAATTCGAATGGAACCGCGCCTATGCCACGCTGAAAGGCGGCGGCGAAGTGAGCATTGATAACGACCGCCGTGGTTCTAACGTGTCCGGCGGTATCGAGATTATCTTCAGCAACCTCCAGGACCCGCTGCTGAAATCCTGCAAGGCACTGATGGAAGAACCCGTCAACACCGCCAGCATGCTGTCGGTTTTCGGTTACGGCACCAACGACGACCGCACAGACTTCAACGCCCCCATGACGCTGCGCCTCAACAAGCTGATCGAATGCAAGCTTGTCCCTGCCTTCGACCCCGCGAAGCAGGCCGCCATGAACACGCCCTCCAGCAACCTCTGGGTCGCCTCGATGAAAGCCGGCGGCACGACCTTCTGGCTGCATTACACCGGCGCGCGCGCGCAGGCGCTGGAAAAAACACAAGCCATGGATCGCGCCAACTCCTACGGCGGCCCCGGCGGCGAGATGTCCGCCGCAGAAGCCTGGCTGCGGCGCATGCAGGTAAAAACGGCGAAGCCCATGCGCCTAGGCAATCTGGAACTGACCGTGGAGGGCGACGCGAAAGCCGGCGCAGCGAAGGTCAAGCAATACGCCGATGGCGGATCGAACGAACATATCTATATGCTGGCGCATCTTTATTTCCACGGCGTCGGCGTCGAGAAGAACCAGAAAGCCGCCTACGACCTGCTGCGCAGCGTCGGCCCGGGCGGCAGCGCCGGCGGCATAGACATGAACCCCTGGGTGAACAGCTACGCAGGCATGGATGCCGAGGCCGCCGCCGCCGCACTCACCTTCGATTCAAACGGCAAGCGCCGCAAAGTGGAATTCAAGATGCCGGGCGAACCGGGCGCGCCCGTGATGCCCTACGGCTACCAGCCCTTCCCGGGGAACGAGCCGGAACCAATGATGGAAGCGCCACCCTTCATGATGGCGCCGATGGAAGAATCCCTGACGCTCTATACCACCCCCTACCCCGAAGAATGACGGGTTTACGCAAGCTGCTTGTTGCTTTACGCCGAAGCCGTGGCCCCCTATAATGGCCAAAACCAATGAAAGGCCCTGCTATGAAACATTCCCTCCACGCCCTGCTCTGCGCCGCACTCCTGTCGCTCGCCGCCTGCATTCCGGTGGAGGACTTCGGCGCGAACTGGGACAAGGGCACGGCCGATACCGCACTGGTCGGCACCTGGGATGATATTTTGCCGGCGGGTGAGAAGCCCAAGGACAGCCCCGGCATGGCGATCACCTGCGCAGAGTCCACCTGCACGCTGGAAACGCTCGACCCCGCCGAAAAGATGAAGAAGGATTACAAGCCCATGACGCTGCGTACGCTGCAGGCCGGCGATTACAAATTCGTCATGGTGCGCGAAGAAGGAAAGACCACCGGCGACATGGTGCGTTACAGCATAGATAAAGACGTCTTCCGCCAGTCGACGCCCAAGCCCGCCAAGACGGCCGAGTTCCTGAAAGAAAAATATCCCGCGGCGAAAAACATCCACCGCCCTGAATGCAAGCCTGACAACTGCGTTTTCGACAGCATCAAGATCACGACGCTGGACGATGAAACGGTGAAAATCCTCTCCGAACTTCCCGATACGGCGGAATACTGGATTACAGAAGAGCGCTACCGCAAACGCCCTTAAGCCCTGCTCACGCTCAGCGCCTTGTTCATCTGAAGAATGTTCTGCTCCAGCTTGCGGTTGTCGGAAATGACATTCAGCATGGCGACGGGATCGCCGGTGCTTTCGGCATCGAGCCGCGCGGTGGCTTCGGTGCGGTATTTGGTCAGGGCGTCCTGGCTGGAACCGCCCAGCGTAGCCAGCGCGACGTTCAGGTCGATCTTGCGCTCCAACAGCCGGCGGTGTTCGTTCTTGCCGAAGGCAGCTGCGCGCGCGACGTCAGGCGTCGATTGTGTTTCGGCGACGGAGGACACGGCGGCAACGCAGGCGAAAGCGGTGCAGATCGTCGCGGCCTTGAACCATGAATTGCTGTTCTTGTGTTCGTTATCGGACATGCCAAACTCCTTCACAAAGAAACCCGAGGATCAAAATCCTGACGTTATGAAGGGGGGCTAGTGCTGAAACTCCTCCTTCATTCCCCGAGCCCTTGCAGGCTTGAGGCGTCTGGCTTCTTTGTATTTTGTGCGGACGACCTGGACGAGAAGGAGCTGCCAAAAAACCGTTCAGGGGAGGCTAGGCGCACAAGACTTGTATTATGTATAATATCACGTTTTCGCAGCCCCACAAATGCCCCCGGTCAACCGCCTGAAATACTGCCGCTTTTCAGATTATTAACGGCAATTTCATCGCTGCGGGCGGCGGCTTTGCCGAGTCGACCCCCTTCCCTTTGCCCCCTCTTGGCGCGCAATATAAAGACAGGGGGAACGACATGAAAATTACCGTCAGCAGCACAGCCAGCCCGCGCATCATGTACGAGGCCTGCCCGCTCTGCACCTCGAAAGCGCTCAATACGCTGCGCAGCGCCGATTGCACCAAGCACGACCTCTACAACCCCGTCATCGGCCCCGTGATGACGTGGAAGCAATGCGCCATCTGCCAGCATGTCTTCACCGACGGCTATTTCACCGACGCCACCTGCAAGGTAATTTTCAGCAAGACGCATGAAAACCAGCGCACCGGCAGCGATATCGAACGCCAGCGTTACATCTCCGCCAAAATGGTCGAGAAAGTTCTGCCGTATGCACAGGACGGCCACTGGCTCGACGTCGGCTTCGGCAACGGATCATTGCTGTTTACCGCGCAGGAATACGGATTTACGCCCGTCGGCATTGATCTGCGGCAGTCGAACGTCGACACGCTGAAACAATTCGGCATCGAGGCGCATAACATTGATCTTCGCAAGCACACGCATCCGGCGCGTTACGCCGTTATCAGCATGGCCGATGTGCTGGAACATATGCCCTACCCCAAGGAGGGTTTGGCCGCCGCCCATGCGCTGACGCGCAAGGATGGCGTGCTGCTGCTCTCCATGCCCAATTCGGATTCGATGCTATGGCGGGCAATGGACATGTCGAACGCCAACCCCTACTGGGGCGAGATCGAGCATTACCACAATTTCGGGCGTCCGCGCCTCTATGCGCTGCTGAAGGAATGCGGCTTCGAGCCGCTGAAATACGGCATCAGCGAGCGTTACCGCGTCTGCATGGAAGTCGTCGCGCGGAAGATCGGCTGATAATGACGCGCAATCCTGCCGCCGAACCCGATATCCACCACGCCTCGCGCCTGCACCAGCAGGGAAAAATCGCCGAGGCCGCGGAGATTTACCGCGACATCATCGCCGAACAACCGCGCAATTTCGACGCCAATCACCTGCTGGGCGTGGCGCTGCTGCAGCAGGGCGATGCGACCGGCGCGGAAATGCAGTTGCGTGTCGCGCTCAACATCAATCCGGTGAACGCCGCCGCACACAGCAATTACGGCAACGTACTGCGCGCGTTGAAACGCCCGGCGGAGGCGCTGGCCAACTACGACAAAGCCTTGTCGATCCAGCCCGCCTATGCCGATGCCCTCAGCAACCGCGGCACAGCGCTGCGCGACCTGGGCCGTCACGACGAGGCCGTTGAAAGCTTCCGGCAGGCGCTGGCGCTGAAACCAGCCGACGTGCCCTCGCTGCAAAATCTCGCCAACCTGCTGGTGCACCTGAAGCGCGGGCCCGAAGCGCTGCCCTATTTCGAGAAACTGGCCGAGCTGCGCCCGCTGGCCGAAGCGCTGGTCACACAGGGGAACATCCTTGCCGACCTGCGCCGCAGCGACGAAGCCCTGAAATGTTTCGACCGCGCCATCCAGCTGAAACCCGATTACTTCGGCGCGCACCTGAACCGCGGCAACGTGCTGGCGCAGATGGACCGTATGGCCGAAGCCCTCGAAAGCTATGACCGCGTAACAGCCCTGAAGCCAGACTATGGCGACGCATGGTTTAACAGCGGAAACATCCTCACCTTCATGAAGCATTACGAGCAGGCTCTGGCGCACTACGAAAAGGCACTGGTCCTGCTGCCTAACCTGCCTGATACGCACATGAATGTCGGCAGCACATTGATAAACCTGAAGCGATATCATGAAGCATTGCCACACCTCGAAAAAGCGTTGTCGTTGCGGCCGAACCATGCCGATACCCTCGTGAACAAGGGGGCGGCCTTGCAGGAATTGAAAAAATTTGCAGAGGCTCTTGATTGCTTTGAACGTGCCCTGAAACTGGACCCGGCATGCACTGCCGCTTATATCAATGCCGGGAACATTTTTATGCAACTTAATGAATTCAGCCCGGCCGTCGCCAGCTTCGGCACCGCGCTCAAGCTGGAGCCGGAAAGGGACTTTATCGCAGGCACGCGGCTGCACGCGAAAATGATGCTCTGTGACTGGGGCGATTTCGCCGCCGCAACGACGAAACTTGCTCTCGACGTAGATGCCGGAAAGAAGACCGTAACACCCTTCAACCTGCTCTCCCTGCCCTCGACTGCGGCGCAGCAACTGAAGTGTGCGCAGACCTATGCCGCGGCCATGTTCCCGCCCCTGCCCCCGCTGTGGAAAGGCGAAAAATACGCGCATGAAAAAATCCGCGTCGCCTATGTCTCCGCCGATTTTCACGGCCATGCCACGGCGCAACTGATGGCGGGGCTGTTCGAGGCGCATGACCGCGCCCGTTTCCACATCACCGCTATTTCCTTCAGCCCCGACGACGGCAGTCCGATGGTGGCGCGGTTGAAGGCCGCCTTCGATGAATTCATCGACGTGGGCGCCCTTGGCGACGCCGAGGTCGCGCAACTAATCAGGTCGCGTGAAACAGATATCGCGGTCGATCTCAAGGGATATTCGCAGAACGCACGCGTTAATATCTTTGCGCGCCGGCCTGCCCCCGTGCAGGTGAATTTTGTTGGCTATCCCGGCACAATGGGCGCGCCCTATATCGATTATATCATCGGCGATGATGTCGTGACTCCGCCCGCGCATGACAAGTTCTATGCCGAGAAAATCATCCGTTTGCCGCATAGCTATCAGCCCAACGACCGCAAGCGTTTTATTGCGCCTGCGACGCCCTCACGTGCGGCGCTGGGGTTGCCGGAAACGGGTTTCGTCTTCTGTGGTTTCAACAACCATTACAAGATAACGCCCGAAATTTTCGCCGTCTGGATGCGGCTGCTGAAACAGGTGGACGGCAGCGTGCTCTGGTTGCTAGAGCCTAACGCCGCCGCCACCTCCAATTTGCGCGCCTCGGCGCAGGCGGCAGGCGTCGCGCCAGAGCGCCTTGTCTTCGCGCCGCGCGTGGCCGTCGAAGATCATCTCGCCCGCCACCGCCAGGCGGGGCTTTTCCTCGATACGCAGCTTTACAACGCCCACACCACCGCCTCCGACGCGCTCTGGGCGGGGCTGCCGGTGGTGACCTGCCTTGGCGGCACTTTCGCGGGGCGCGTGGCGGCCAGCCTGCTCCATGCTGCGGGGCTGCCGGAGCTGGTGACGGCCACAACTGCGGAATACGAAGCGCTGGCGCTGAAGCTGGCGCGGGACCCTGCGGCGCTGGCGGCTTTAAAGGCTAAGCTGGCGGCGGGGCGCGATACTTGCGCGTTGTTCGATACCGCGAAATATGCGCGCGACCTCGAAAAAGCCTATCTGGGCATGGTTCAGGCCCTTTGAAAACAGGCACTTTTTAAGGCTGCTTGTCATTTGGGGCGGGAAATTCTATAACTTGGGCAGCAATATCAAGGGTTTTAACATGTTCAAAGTCTACTTCGCTCCCGCCCTTTTCGTGATGGCTGTCGTGATGGGCATCTTCATGCTCTCCGCCTGCTCGCCGACCATTACCTCGCATGGCAGCTTTATCTCGCCTTCCAAGCGCGAACAGGTGACGGCCATGACATCTACCCGCGCCGACGTCCAGACGCTCTGGGGCCCGCCCACGGCCGTCGCGCCCTTCGACCCCAAGACCTGGTACTATATCGGCGAAGTGAACAGCCAGCAGGGCGTCTTCGCGCCCGAAGTCGAAAAGCGCGAATTAATCAAGGTTACCTTCGATGACATGGATACCGTGACCGAAGTCGCCTCCATCGATCCGAAACTCGCCCAGGACATCGAGCTCGTCGAACGCAAGACGCAGACCGCCGGCAAGGAATACACGGCGCTCCAGCAGTTCGTGGGCAACATGGGTAAATTCAACAAGGACAAGCCGGGCAAAAAGCCCAATCCCTGATCACTCCTCCGACGGCGGAACCTCTTCGTCGGCAACCGGTTCCTCGATCGTCGCCTCCGCATCCGCCCCATCCGCCGGCGGCGCGACAGTCTGGCTGGGATCGCTGTTGGGCGGGAGGGCGGCGGGATCGACGCCGGAGCTGCTCTGGCCTCCAGCTTCATCGCTTGCGGCAAGGCAAGGGGTTGAAACGACTACAAAAACCGACAGCAGCGCAATGGCCGCGACAGATAACAGATGGCTACGCATGGCAAAAATCCTCCCCCATTAAATCTATTATAGCACATTTCGCAGATGCGGGGGAGAGGGCCTTCCGGAGGCCTTCTAATGGCCTTCTGGAGGCCTTATAATGAGGGGGCATGAGCCTCTCCTTTCCCTACCGTTTCGACACGACCGGCGTTTCGAAGATCATCTTCAAGGGCATGATCGTCATCCTTTTGATCATTTTCTTTCCCGGCCTGATCTCGGTTGCCGGGATGCTTTTCGAAGGCGCGCCAGCCAGTGATATCGCGGTAAAACTGGCGGGCATGGTGATCACCGCCGCTTTCACGGCGGGCTTCGGCCTTTTCATCTTCAAAAAGCTGGGCGGCGTCAGCGGCGAGATCACAGCCGACAGCATCACCGTCTCCCCCGCCGTCATGATGGGCGTCAGGGCCGAAGCGCCCGAGGGCACCTTTGATCTTCGGAATTTCAAGGCTGTCCGGCTGGAACATATCGTCGGCAAGCACGGCCGCCACGAACGCATCTACCTGAAGGGCTATGACGGCACGCCCGAAATCCAGCTGGCCGCCACAAGGCGCGGCGCGGGCACCGACCTTGCCGCGCAACTCTCGGCGCTGCTGAAGCTTCCGGTCGAGGAAACGCGCGCGCCCTATTAACCTTTTGAAAAAATCAGGCCGACACCGGCTGCTTGAAGCGCAGCGGCTTGCGAATTTTGATACCCCCGCTGCCCTCCGCCTGCGACGCTGTTTCCAGCACTCGCGAGAAAATACCGCCCCCCGCCCGCTGCTGCCGCCAGTTGTCGAGGCCGGGCTGGATCACCTGCGCGAAATGGGAATGCCCCCATTCCATGTCCTTTGCCTCCATCACCTGCCGCAGGAACTGGGCGGTGGAAAGACTGATCAGGCGTGTTGCTTCAAGCAACGTGTGGCGGCTCACGAAGTCGTCCTTGCGGCAGCAGGTACTGTTGAGCGCAAGAGCATCTTCTGGATCGCGTGTTTCATTCTCACGTTGCTGCGCCTGCGGGATATATTCTTCATTATAGCGGCGCAGGACTTCAGGCACCGCGCCCAGATGGAGGGTTATGTCGCGCGTGATGTCAACGCGCGCAAGACCCATTTTTTCAATCTTGTGCATGTGTTCACGCGCAATCGAGCCGCTTTGCGGCAGCGTGGCGAAAAATTTCTCCAGGTCTTTTGTCCAGTCCTCGAACCGCGCAAGCGTGCCGCGGCAGAACCCGTCGACAACGTCATAATTGTCGGGCGCGCGGTCGATCTGGTCGATAAGCCTCTCCATCTCGCTCCACAGTTCGGTTGCGCCTTCATCCCGCGCTTCCTTGTAGGTAACAATCTTGCCGCGCGCGCGGCGTGCTGCGGGGGATTGCTGCGTGGCGGCGGGGGTGAAACTTGCTTTCATGCGCCGCTCCTGACGCGGATCGGCTGCCGCGTCACGGTCATCGGGTTTTGCAAAACGGTGCAGTCCCGGGGATCGAAGGGCGTACCGGCTGTCACGACCACCGGCGATTGCAGCTGATCAAGTGCGCGGGGATCGTAATATTTTTTCGCATCCGTCATCGCGCCGCCGATTGAAAGGTCGGCCGCGCTCATATTGTCGATGATGCGCTCCATCTCGGCCATCATGCCGGGCATCGCGCGCTCCATCTCGCGCACGAGTTTGCGGTCTTCCCTTTTACGGGCGAATTCCTTGTAAGCGAGACTGATTTTTTGCGTGAATGTCATGACGGGGGCGATAGTAGCAGGCTCTTTATTTATGTCAATTTCTTATGTTAATCGCCGCTCGCGCCATTTTTTCAATGATAAACAAAGACTTATACTTTTCTTGCCTGAATAAAATAATTATGGTAAAACATTCCATCCGTTTTCAAGGCTCTTTAACAAGGCACACCCATGTCCAACAAGCTCAAGCAACTCTGGAATAGCCCCTATCTCGCCCCGCTGACCGAACCGCTGCGCAAGATCGGGCTTTTCGCCACCGTGCCGCTGCGCGATTTCGGCGCATGTCTGCGCGAAGCGCTGGGCAGCACCGAGGACAAGCCGCTAATGGCGCGGTTGTTCAAGGAACTGAACGGTTCCGGCAACCACTACACTGAGGGATATACCGCGATAATGCTCTGGGTCGGCATGATCGCCGGAGGGGCAGGCGCTGCGGCGGGCGGCTTCTTCGGCGCGACGGCGCTGGGCGGCGGCTATGTGGCGGGAGCCATTACAGGTCTCGCGCTGACCGGTACCGGCGTTATGCTTGGCCCCTTCCTCGCGGCGGGTATTGTCGCGGCTGCTGGCGCTGTCGTGGGCCTTGCCCTCTGCCCCGTGCCGGGTTTCCTTGAAGGCTGCTACAAGCTGTCGCGCCACCGCAAACTGGGCGCAGCGCAGGCAACCGTGACGCAAGCCGCGCCGCAGCTGAAGCAGGAAGACGAAACCGTGCAGCGCAAGGCAGCCGAGCTCTTTGAAAAAGTGCAATCGCTGCCGGCCGCCACGCAGGGCGCTGTGCTGAAAGCCATGAACGATAAATTCGCAGCCACGGGCCAGGTCGACGCCGACAAGCTGCTGAACGCCATTTCGGCCCTGCCCGCGGCAGACCAGCAAACGCTGGTGAAGACGCTCCGCCAGACGACGCTGGCCGAGGCATTTGATGCCGTGGCGAAGCAGGAAGCGGGCGATTCAGTCGTGCTGCAGAAAACCGTCACCACCGGCGGCACGCTGAAGCTGAAGAAACAGCCGGAAGCCGGCGCTTAACAATATCCCTGTTTACCCTATCGGTCCTTGCGGCGTTTTTGGCACGGAGGCCACGGCTGTCTTTGTCGTTTGATTGCAGGGCAACGCGGCCAGGTAATCGTGCGAGGGCCAGTAGCGCACGCGCGACACGTCGACGTGCACGAAGCGATCTTCCGCATAGTATCCGACACCGCCACCTTTCAGGCAGGTGGCGATATCGCGCAGCTCGCGCGTAGTGACGCCGGAAACGCGGATATCCATGGCGGTGCCATGCGTGTGCTGCGACACTTTCGCCTGGCCGCCTCCCGCCTTGCGCATGTTTTCGTTGGTGGCTGATGTGCGATAGGACGACACGACGTCGAAGGTGACATCAAGCCCGGGATGTTTTTTTTCGATCTGCGTTTCCAGGCGGCCCAGCAGGTCAAACAGGCGCGGGTCCATAGGATCGGTCTTGCCCTGACGATGATCGCGCATGAACCACACGGCATCGGCGGGCAGCGCGTCGCCCTTGTTGCGCGTCAGCGTCAAATCCTCGCCTGTATGCAGGTTGTGGAACCGCAGCGTCATATCTGGTTGCGCCGCCGTTGTCGTTGCGGCAGGGGCCGTCTGCGCCTGCGCCGGTTGCGCCGCGATGTTAAAAGTCGCACAGAATGCGAGCGCCATGCCGGCGAAAATTTTCTTTATAGGCTTCATCAGCTTCGACCATTGCGAGACGATTGTTGACGAACGGGGAATAAGAGGCGGCCAAAGCGGAAATAACCCCTTTCCATGGTGCTACCACGGAAACCGCTTGGTCTTTCGGATGCTCTCTTTAATAGGTTAATGATAGTGAAGCGGCGGGTGACGTCAAGGGGGAATTACCCAAGTTTCCTCTCCCTCGGGAGAGGAAGGGGCCCATGCGAAGCATGGGAGGGTGAGGGGGACTCCGTGAGGCAAGCAACGTTGATAGTGCCCCTCACCTCCCCCCATGCAAGAGCATGGGTCCCCCCTCCTCCCCCACTTGGGGAGGAGGTAGATTATTTAAGATTATTGAAGAAGGCCCACATTTCATCATTCGCCGAAATCGCCTTTGATGTAGGGGATTTTCGCTTGATGCCGCCCGGCTTGGAGCCGCCCGGCCATGAATGGCCGCCGCTGTCGGTCACGCAGACTTTTACCTGCACGTTATCGGTGCAGCCCGTATAAAGGTCACAATGCGCGCCCTTGACCTCTTTCACGCGCTTTGGATTCGGGTTGCATTTATTGCGCTTGACCCAGCGTGACATGGTGTTGGGAACCGAGACGAAATTGGCGACCGTAGACATATCCCGGAAAGCTTCCTGCCCCGCGCCGCCGCCGTACAAAACGTGATCGTCGTCCTTCGCATGGATATGCAGGATGGAAACGGGATGTTTCGGCTTGCAATCGAGTGTGCCGTCGGTGCCGGCGACGCTGGCAATCGCCTTGAACACGTCCGACATGTCGCAGGCGAGGCGATGCGACATCATGCCGCCGTTAGACATGCCGGTGGCATAGATGCGCGTGCTGTCGATATTCATCTGGCCGGTGATGTTTTTCACCATGATGCGGAAAAAGCCGATATCGTCGATCTGCCTGTCGCGCGCCTGCCCGCAGCAGTTGCCCGCGTTCCATGTCGCAATCTTGCCCGAGGCGAAATTGCTGTAGCCGTTGGGGAAGACGACGACATAGCCCAGTTCATCCGATTTCGATATCTGGCCGTAGAATTCATCGCGCGCCATATAGCCCATATCGCCCCCGCCGCCGTGCAGCGAAAAGAGCAGCGGCGCGGGTTTATCGGGGTTATAGCCCGAGGGCACGTGCACCATGTAATAGCGGCGCAGGCCGGCATAGTGGATGGCGAAAGTGTAATCGCCCGTTTTCGAAAGCGTATCCGTTACCTTGGCCGTCACCCGCGGCTCGGGCTGGTCATTCAGCTTGCTCAGCATACGTTCGCGGATTTTGGCCTTCAGCCAGCCGCCGCCGCCGCTATCCTGCGACGCATCGGACGGACCGAAGAACAGGGTGGAGGCGACAATTATCGCGGCAAGGACAAGGAAATGGTTTTTCATGGAAAGCCCCGTTACAGGACTTCAGGATGGCATGAATGCGCGCAATCTGGAAGGGCTCAGAATTTCAGGCGCAGCTGCAGCGGTTTCGAGACGCTGAGCGGGCGCTGCGTGCCCTCCTCCATGCCGTCGATTTCATCGTGCAGCGCCTGCAGGCGAGCTTCCTTCTGCTCCTCGACATAGCGGAGCATGCGGCTTTGCATTGAGGGAAACTCCGCGCCACAGGCGATGGTGGCGGGCGTCATGCCGCCACTGGTCGTGCGGCCGGGATCCATGCCCGCCGTTTCGACAAGGTATTTGGCGACAGGCATTTCGCCCTTTTCGCAGGCGTTCATCAGCGCATCCATATCGGCGTTGTCGGTCGCCTTGAGGTCGGCGCCTTTGCCATGCAGGAATTCCACCCCCGCAAGATTTCCCGAACGCGCCGCGACAATCAGCGGCGTTGCGCCCCGGTCACGGTCGCGGTGTTCGAGCAGCGAAGGAAACAGCACCAGGTAGGGGTTGATGGCGATCGCGTCCTCGGACTGCACCGCTTCGAAAAACAGCTGGATATCGGCCACGGAGGGTTCCCTGGTCGGCGGTGCGAATGCCTTGTCTGTTTCGTTTTTGAGCGTCATGGGGGACAAGCCTAGCATCTTTATGGAAAAATGGCAACCGCCTTGTCCCGCAGCCCTTAAAAATCGTTACTTTCGGCTGCGCGGCGGCTCCTCATAATGGCCTGCATTTCGGTGGCAAGGCGGTCGATGTCAGCCACCTTTTTCTCGGCCGGCTTCGCCTCGGCGGCAAGCGCGCCCAGCGCCATCACGTTCTTGCGAATCTCCAGCATCAGCACGACCTGCCGCGACAGCGCTGTGAGCGCCTCGATCTGCTTCAGGCTCAGCTCGCGCGGCTTGGTGTCGAGCACGCAGAGCGAGCCCAGCGCGTTTTTATCGTTCATCAGCAGCGGCGCGCCGAAGTAAAACCGGATATTGGGCGCGCCCGTGACCAGCGGATTGCTGGCGAAACGGTCGTCGCGCTTCGCGTCGCGGACAAGGAAAGGCAGGCGCGGCGACTGGATGGCATGGGAGCAGAAAGAATATTCGCGCTTCGTTTCCGGCACATCGATGCCGATGCGCGACTTGAACCACTGGCGGTCGCGGTCGACGATCGAGATCAGCGCCATCGGCGTGTCGGCGATATAGGCGGCGATTTTGGTGAGGTCGTCGTAAACCTGCTCCTCGCCGCTGTCGAGAATCTGGTATAGCTGCAGCGCAGCAAGGCGGGATTCTTCGTTCTGGAGTTGTGGCTGCATATGCGTGTCCCCTGCAAAAATAACCCTACAAAAATAAAATAGCGGCGTTTTGCTGGCAAGACTTGCCGCGAAACCGGTTGCTTATGTCAAAATGCCGCGTACCGCCCCTTGCGCGCCCCCTGCGCTGTGATAGGCTTTTCTCTTCCAGAACAATGAAACCGGATGACATGGGCAAGTTCCGCCGCATCAAACTTTTATTCGGACTCGCCGCCGCGGGCGGCGTGCTTGCGGCCTCGGGCGGCTGCGTGGGCCCTGCGGGGCTGAAGGGCCGTCCGCTGACGCCGGGGGAAACAAAACTGGCGCAGGAAGTCTTCGGCAACAGCATCGACTATAAAAAAGTCACCATCTACAACGGCCCGCCGAAAATCGCGGGGCTGATCGAGCTGAACAAGGATGGCCTGGGCGCGATATCGCCGGGCGGGAATATCTACCTTGTCGGCAAGGACTGCCAGAAGCCCGACCTGTCGCAGGGCTCGCAGTCGGACCGCAGGCTTTTCATTCACGAAATGACCCATGTATGGCAGCACCAGCAGGGCCGCTTCGTCAATTGCGAGGCGGTGGCGCTGTTCGTCAAGAGCGGTTTCGAATACAACAAGGCCTATGCCTATGACCTCGACGCCACGCAGAAATTCCGCATGCTCAACCTGGAGCAGCAGGCGGATGTGGTCGAGGATTATTTCGCGCTGAAATCCCTGCCGGCGAAAGACGCGCCGCCCGACCGCGCCGAGAAAATCGCCAAGTTCGAGCGGCTGCTGAAACCCGTGCTGCCGCTGCAGCATGTGGCGACGGATGTGCGTAAGCCGCCGCCGCCCCGCGTTTAAATTTATAAAATCAGCAAAGAAAAACCCCGCGTCCTTTTCAGGAGCGCGGGGCTGTTTCTTGCAGCGATGATTACTTCATCATGCTGGCGACAACCGCCACCAGCAGGATCGCCACGATGTTGGTGATCTTGATGAGCGGGTTGACGGCGGGGCCGGCGGTGTCCTTGTACGGATCGCCGACGGTGTCGCCGGTCACAGCGGCCTTGTGGGCGTCGGAGCCCTTGCCGCCGTAGTGGCCTTCTTCGATGTATTTCTTGGCGTTGTCCCAAGCGCCGCCGCCCGAGGTCATCGAGATGGCGACGAAGATGCCCGTCACGATCGTGCCGACCAGCATCGCGCCGACAGCCTGGAAGGCCGATTCAACGGAGCCGGAAACACCACGAACGATATAGAACAGCACGATGGGCGACAGCACCGGCAGCAGCGAGGGGATGATCATTTCCTTGATCGCGGCTTTCGTCAGCATGTCCACGGCGCGGCCGTAGTCAGGCTTGGAGGTGCCTTTCAGGATGCCCGGGATTTCGCGCAGCTGGCGGCGGACTTCGACCACGATCGAACCCGCAGCGCGGCCCACAGCCGTCATCGACATGGCGCCGAACAGGTAAGGCAGCATGCCGCCCAGGAACAGGCCGATAATCACGAAGGGCTCGTTCAGGGGGAAGGTGACGTTCAGCGGATGCGCGGTCTCGGGGCCGAAGTAGTGCTTCAGCTCTTCGGTGAAGGCCGCAAACAGCACGAGAGCAGCCAGACCGGCGGAGCCGATGGCGTAGCCTTTCGTGACAGCCTTCGTCGTGTTGCCGACAGCGTCCAGGGCGTCGGTGACGACGCGGACTTTTTTCGGCAGTTCCGACATTTCGGCGATGCCGCCGGCGTTGTCGGTGACAGGGCCGTAAGCGTCGAGCGCCACGATCATGCCGGCCAGAGCAAGCATGGTGGTTGCGGCGATCGAGATGCCATAGAGACCAGCCTGGTCAAAGGCGAGGTAGATGCCGATCGCGATCACGATCACGGGCAGCGCGGTCGATTCAAGGGAGATAGCGAGGCCCTGAATGACGTTGGTGCCGTGGCCCGTTTCGGACGATTTTGCAATCGAGCGGACGGGGCGGAACGCGGTCGAGGTATAGTACTCGGTGATCCAGACCAGCAGCGCGGTAACGCCGAGACCGACGAGCGCGCAGTAGAAGAGCTGCATGCCCGTGATGTCGAGGTTGCCGACGGTCATGATGTGCGTCTTCATGCCGATCAGGGTGTTGATCGACCAGTAGACGGCGCCGATCGAGACGAGACCGGTGACGAACAGGCCCTTATACAGCGCGCCCATGATGTTTTCCGAGCCGCCCAGGCGCACGAAGTAGGTGCCCAGGATTGAGGCCGGGATGCAGAGCGCCGAGATCAGCAACGGCAGTTCCATCGTCGGCTTCAGGGCGTCGCCCGCGAAGACCGAAGAGGCAATCAGCATCGTTGCGACGATCGTGACCGCATAGGTCTCGAAGAGGTCGGCGGCCATGCCGGCGCAGTCGCCGACGTTGTCGCCCACGTTGTCCGCGATCACGGCGGGGTTGCGCGGGTCGTCCTCGGGCAGGTTGGCTTCAACCTTGCCGCAGAGGTCGGCGCCCACGTCAGCGCCCTTGGTGAAGATACCGCCGCCAAGACGCGCGAAGATCGAGATCAGCGACGCGCCGAAGCCGAGAGCGACAAGCGCCTCGATGGTGTGGCGGACGTCGTTGCCTTTGGCCAGCAGGTAATAGTAATAAACCGCAACGCCCAGCAGGCCCAGGCCAACGACCAGCAGGCCGGTGATGGCGCCGGCCTTGAAGGCGATGGTGAGTGCGGGTTGCAGACCCTTTTGCGCGGCGTCGGCCGTGCGCACGTTCGCGCGAACCGAGACGTGCATGCCGATGAAGCCGGCGACGCCCGAGAGCACGGCGCCGATAGCGAAGCCGATGCCGACCTGCGCGCTGAGCGTAAGGCCCAGCAGCACGGCGACGAGCACGCCCACCGCAGCGATGGTGGTGTACTGGCGGCTCAGGTAGGCTTGCGCGCCTTCCTGAATGGCGGCGGCGATTTCGCGCATGCGCGCGTTGCCGGCGCTGGCCGACATGACCTGAAAGCTGGTCAGGATACCGTAAACCAGCGCGAGGACGCCGGATCCGATAATAAGGGTCTGGATATCAAACGAGGGCATTGGCTTATTCCTTTGTTCTTGTATGCAAATTTTTGAGTGGCCGGAATTTGCCTTATATATATGTGCTTAGCAACACTCCTTTACCTATGCTTTAACATATTCATGGAACTTTATGCAGGAGTGATGCAGCGGAGTTACATATAGGTGTGAAATCTTTTTGACATAATGGACATTCTTCTTTAAAACCCCGAACTGTCCCCAATCGCTTTCATTTTTCAGGAGCTCTTTATATGTCGCCTTTCAAGAAACTCAGCGAGACTTTCTCCAGCCTCGGCACGAAGGAATATTCCTTCGAAGGCGCACAGGGCAAAGCAACCGTCCGCACCAAAAACTACGGCGTCGCATCGTCCTATAAAATCAGCTTCCAGAACGCCGCCGGCAACGGCACGTCGGAAGAAAGCCGCTTCACCCTCTTCTCCAACGTCACCGCGCACGGCGTGCACAAGGCGAAGGATATGTGCGGAATTACGGGGTAATCCGGAATGACATCGTCGTTCCCGAAGTACTTCCTTTATATATTCGCTCCCTTGCTTGCTTTGGGAGTTTGGAACAGTTTCGGGCCTGCGGCCTTGACGGCATACACTGATGACATCCACATCTTTGCTCCTATTGTGGTCGTCTTTGTTATTTATGGACTGCGAAAGAAAACCATCGGATTCTTTGAAAAGAACCCGCTCCCGAATTTCTGGAACACGCCAGCCTTCATGGAGCTGCCGGACAGGGCGGCATACGAACTCGTTTCCTGCGCCCCCACCAAGAATCCACAAGGCATTGCCAACGCAACTGTTTACGGAGATGAAAAAGGCGCCGAGATAGCCGCGCTTGTGGCCGTCACAGCCACCGATATCCGCATCAGGGTCGGCACCAGCGATTACAGCGTCCATTATCAGGCGGGTGCGGCGCAAAACGACATGTTGCTGTGCGAAGACGGGAATATAGTGGCCACGTATACGCGCCGCGGCGGCAAGCCGGCCGGCCGCGTAGCCTTTGAAAACGGAGAGCTTGCCTTCTTCACACCTAACGGCGACAGGATAAGCCCGCCCAAAAAACAGTACTGGCGCGACGCGGAGGGCAACATTCTGGCTATGGTTTACAGGCCGAGCATGATGGCTTCCATCATCGCCGTGCGCAAAGATATGTCTGCGCACATGCGGGCGGCGGTACTGGCGTTCCTGAATTTCAGTCTCATAAGCTAAATCCCACCCTCTCCTGTATGCCCGGCCAGTCCCCTCTCGCGTCAGAACAAGACGGGGGCAATATACCAATATCCTGCCACAAGCGAGATCAGCACGCCAAGGCGGCGGCGGTCGGCGAATGCGAGCAGGGCGCTGGTAGTGTTCCTGCCGTTTTTCAGCAGGACAGCCAGCATGGAAAGGACGAAGACCGCCGCAACACCCGCGACAATGGTGGCGGGCAGCATGTAAAGCATGCCCGCATGCACGGCCCTGTATAATTGAGCGGTCCACGAAATGGTAGTGGCGAACCAGGTGTAGGCCCCGCCCATGACCAGCAGCAATACAATCAAAAGCCCGTCGAATTTTTGCAGCGTTTCCTTTTGCATTTTTCCCTCACTTCTAGCTGTTGAAAACCTCTATTACCTCTATACTACCATTTAATTATACACTGTACAATTAAAAAGCGCCAAAGGGCCCTGACGGGCTTTGTATGCCTGAAAAATAAGGTTATTTCTTCTCCGGCCCGCCGGGTTTCTTCGGCGGGATATAACCGGGCAGGTGCGATGCCGCGGGGTCGCGGGCGAGGTCGACGGCTTTCTTCAACGCCTTGTCGAAGTCTTTTTCCACCAGCTCTTTCGGGATCAGCTTGCGGAAATAATCGGCCCATTTGAATTCGGCGAAGGGCGTCCAGTCTTTCTTAAACGCGCCTTCGTTGCGGGCGAAGCCCGCAAGCGCGCGGTAGGGATCGTCCTTCATCTTGGTCAGTGAATCCGGTATCTCCCCTATCTCGCGTTTCTTGCCGTTTTCGTCATAGGGGTAGACGTAGTTCATTTCGTCCATCTTCTTCCAGAAGGCGGCGACGGTCAGGCCGGAATAATCTGCCACAACCTCGACGGGTGCTGTCGTATGCCCTTCGCGGATCAGCGCGAGGCCAAGGTGATGATGGTCAATAATATATGCATCTCCATCCGGCCCCATCACCACGCGGATCGGGCGTTCGGTGATGAAATCTTCCAGCTTGTCTTTCTTTTCTTTCGCCAGTTTCTTCAGCCGGTCCTGTTTCAGCTCCACCTGCTTCATGCCGACGCAAAGCTGCGTGGGTTTCAGCTTCTTCAGCTTGACGGTGACGAGCTTGGGCTTTGATTTGTCTTTGCCGGCGGGTACGGGGTTGTCGCCCGCGATGTCGTTCACGCCGAACAGGTTTCTGAACGATTGCGCCGCGCGGGCGAAGATGCCCGAGAGATGGTCGCCGATGTCTTTGCGCGGTTCGCGGCTCATGTTTCCTCTTTTATCCTACGTAAAACATATCACAGCCAAAGGCGATAGTTATTATGGCTTTCTCTCCACCCATGGCTAACCGGCTATATTATAACGATAAATTAGATCTAGAAATCAATTGACATAACATCGGTAACTGGTCTACAAGTATTACGAAAATTACATACCCGCCCCGGGCAAAAAAGAACACGTCACATAGAGGAGATACAGATGCCTTTGAACGATCCCAAGACCATCACCAAGCTTGTCGCCGGCACCCTGACTGCCGCTTTCGTCGTCGCCGCAGGCTTCAGCTCGTTCTACACAGTCGAGAAATCGGAAATGGCGAACGTCCGCCGCTTCGGTGACCCCGTGTACGACCAGCCCGTCGGCTCCGGCCCGCACATGAAAATCCCCTTCGTCGACAAAGTCGACAAAATCCAGGTTTCGCTGACCACGCTGCACATCCCGCCGTTCAAAGTGAACACGGTCGACAACCAGCAGATCACGCTCGACCTGAACTTCAACTTCACCGTTCCCGCGCATCAGGTCAACCACCTGCTGTATGAAGTCGGCAAGACCGGCGGCAGCATGGACGCTTCCATCATCCCCGTGGTGATGGACCGCGCCGGCCGCGTGTTCAACAAGCAGAACACGACCACCATCTCGCTGAAACGCGAAGAGATCCAGGCTGAAGTGACCAAAGAAGTCTTCAACTCGGTAAAAGAACTGTTCGGCATCGAGCCGCATTCGCTGCAATTCGCGCAGGTCGGCTACTCGCCCGCCTTCGTTGAATCGAACGAAAACGCCGTGAAAGCGAAAAACGCCGCCGTCGCCGAAGAGAACAAGGTTGCCGTCGAAAAAGCGAAAGCCGACCAGGCGGTCATCACCGCCAAGGGCCAGGCCGACGCCGCGATCGAAGCCGCACGCGGCCAGTCGCAGTCGGTTCTGCTGACCGCGCAGGCCGAAAAGACGCGCCTCGAACTGCAAGGCCAGGGCCAAGCTTCCCTGCTGCGCACCGAGATCGCCACCTTCGGCTCGCCCGAACTGTACATCAAGTACCTGAACGCCAAGGCGCAGAACCTGTGGGACGGCAAAGCCCCGCAAGTCATGGCAGGCCAGGGCGGCGCGACGGTTGTCGTTCCCCTGCCCCAGCTGGAACAATCTCCCGCCGCGAAAGCGCCGGCGCCTGCTGCACCGGTCGTGAAATAACGATTAGATACGACTTGCTAAAGAGAAAAGCCGCCCTGCGAAGGGCGGCTTTTTTTATGGCTGTAGCGCCGGTCAGTCTATTTTGGCTTCCAGCGTGTCGGCATGTTTCGCATGTTCTTTCAGCTTGAACAGGGTTTCGGCGGCGAAGATCTTCAGCGCGTCGGTATCGCCCTTGCCGGCGAAATCCTCGAAGATGTCGATGGCTTCCTTATGGGCGGCTTCCTGCACGTCCATATAGGCCTCGTCGAAATTCTCGGCCTTGGCTTCGCGCAGTTTCTCCAGCATCTTAGCGTGTTTCGCGTCAAGCGCGACGGTCAGCAGGGCTTCGTCCACCTTGTCGCGGGCCATGGCGGCCTTCATCTCGTCGGCGGCTGCGGTGTGCTCGTCGATCATGGTCTGGGCGAAGCTTTTGACCTCGGGATTGCTTGATCTCTGCAGCGCAAGCTTGCTGGTATCGATCTCGAACTTCGTGGCGGCCGCTGCCTTGCCGACGAATTCGACGGCGGTTTCCTTGGCATGGGCTGCGGTAAAGGGCATGCAGGAGGCGGCGACAATGATCGAGGCGGCCAGTTTCGAAACGGTGAATTGTTTCATGGGTTTTCTCCTCATTTCCCGGGCAGGAGCCATGCTCTGTGCCCTCTACCCTGACAACCGCTGGCGGGGGTGCATGGTTCCCCCTTCCTGATTTCATAAGGAATTACAGGGCGAAGGAATTTTTTTCGAAAATAATGGAACCTGCGGCTATTGGCCGATCATGCTTTTCAGGCCGCCCAGACCGTCCCTGACGCCCTCGATCGTGCCTTTGACCGCGCCCTTGACCGTCGCCTTGACGACGGCGGCGGTGGTCGAAAGGATGATGCGGTTCATCACCTGAGTCGCGATCTGCGAGGCCGTGGCCGGGTTTTCCTTGCTGCCAAGGTTCCTGATCGTGATATCGGGGATCGGCAGCGGCGTCTTGCCCAGCCCCTCGACCGACGGGATAACGCGCGCATTCACGATCTTGAGCTTCTGGATGACGACCTGCGGGCCCGGCGTGCTGCCGCTGCCCTTGTCAGTATTCGCACGCAGGCGGTCGAGGTTGCTGCCCGCCGTGCCCGTTTCGTAGGAAACCGTCATGCCATTGACCAAGACTTCGCGGATGACCACCAGCTCACGGTTCGCGCTTTCAATCGTCACGGTGATGTCTTCCGCCTTCAGCAGTTTATCGGCATCGAACCCCGCAGGATTGCCCACCGAAATGCCGCCGAGTTTCGCCTGAAAGTCGCTGAGCGAAATGCCAAGCCCGCTGACTTTCACCGGCACGCCCAGCGCCTCGCTGCCCGCCTGCTCGATCACGCGCTTGGCCGCTCCGTTGAAGTAGAGATAAAAAGCGCCGGCGCCCAGCGCCAGCAGCACGACAAAGGCGATCGCGATTTTCTTCATCATGGCTTGGGGCCCGCAGCCGTCGCCGTGGGTGCCGCCGGCAATTTCGCCGCCAGCACGGCCAGCGCGTCCCTGTCCGCCCCTGCCGGCAGCGCGGCCTGCGCCTCGGCCACCACGGAAAGCCTTTGCAGGGTAACAGGCGCGTAAGCGGCGCGCAGCGCGGCGGAATCGGGGCCGGGCGGCGGATTGTCGAAAGCGCCGGTCATTTCATGGTCGATTTCAAGGCCCGTATCCTGCTGCAGCTTCAGCAGTCGGTCTGCGATGCCGGTTTTGCCGGCACCGCGCAAACCCGCCTCCGCGACATCCAGCGCAGGCGCGCTTTCGGCGATCAGGAACAGCGTGTCGAGGTCGAGGATGGCCATGTTTGTCTTTCCTTTTCTATGCCGCGACGCCTGCGGCAGGTTCTATATCGGCAGGCGTGATTGTTGCGGCGTCTTCGCGCGTGATGTTTTCCTTGCCGGCGACGCGGTTAGCCATCCGCTCCAGCGTTTCGTCGAAAATCTGCTTGATCCACGGCGCGTGGCCGAAATTCCTTTCGTCCTTGTCCGCGTTCTTTTCGATGATCTGCAGCAGCGTCTTGCGGCAGCCATGGGCGACGGCGTAATTGTTATCCTGCGCCAGCTTGATGAAGATATCCGCCAGGTCGTCGGGCGTGAAGGGCTCGAAGTAAATGCGCTCCCTGTAGCGGGTTTCAAGCACGGGCGTGATGACGGCGAATTTCTTCATGTCGTCCGGCGTGCCGGCGGCGATGGTGATGCATTTGCCTTCGTTGTCCTGTATCGCCACGACCAGCTGGGCGATTGCGGCTGCGCCCTCGGCCGGGCTCGGGCCGAAGATGCCCTGCGCCTCGTCGATAAAGAGCACGCCGCCCGCGGCTTCGGCATATTTCTGCGCGGCCTTGCCCGGGGCCAGCAGCTCGGCGCCTGTCACCACCACCGTATGGCCGCGCGGCAGAAGTCCGGCGGAGGCCATCAGCTCACCCAGGATGCGCGCACCCGTGGTGCGGCCCGTGCCGGGCTTGCCCGTCATCAGCAGGTGGCGCGGCGCGCCCCATTCGCGCAGGCCGCGCATCCGGCGTAGCTGGTCGAGTTTATGGCGGTTCACGAAGCCTTTAATATCCTGCTTCGCGCCCACCATGCCGATCAGGCGGTCCAGTTTCTTCAACGTCGTCTCGAAGGTCGGCGCCGGCGGTTTGGGCGGCCCTTTTGTGCCGGCGGCAATGGAGGATTTCGCGGCAGGCGCCGGTGCGGCGGCGATGGAGCTGCCCATCATCTTCGACGACATCATTTTCGACGCGACCGCCGGCTGCTGCGCCACGGCTTCGGCCTTCTGCTCTTCTTGCTTTTGCGCGGTCGCAGCGACGGCGGGAATGGAAGCGATCAGCTGGGCGACGTCATAATAGGCGAAAGCGTCCTGCGGCGTCTTGACGAAATCCTTGATATCAGCGGCGATGACGAAACGGCCGTCGTAGACCTTTTTCGTGTCCAGCACTTTTTGCGCGTCCTTGCTGCCCATGGCGGCGGCGGCTTCGAGCCTCACCAGACCTTCGGCAGGGTCTTTATCGGTGCCCATGCCCAGCAGCAGGCTGAGTCCGTAATAATATTCGCCCGTCACATGGCCGCTGTCGGCGGCGATGCTGAAATGCTTGCAGGCAGCGGAAAAATCACCCAGCAGCATCAGCACGCTGCCCGCCATCATGCGCGCGCCCATTTCGTAGGCCGGGTCGCCCGCCTCGGCCACGACGCCCAGCAGCTGCGCGCCGGTTTTCAGGTCGGGCTGCTGAACGCGCTCGACGCCGTTGATGAAATACATGGCGGCATAGAACAGGCATGAGATATGGCCACGGTCCGCGCCCATCTTGAACCACTTGAAGGCTTCCTTGTCGTTCTTGCGCAGGCCCTGCGCGTTCATGTAGTGCAGGCCCAGCGCGAGCATGCCGGCGGTATTGCCCTTCATCGCCAGTTCTTTCGCCTCGGCGGGCGTGATGCCGGTGATCTGCGCGTTGTCGCGGCGGCGCGCGCGCGCCTTGTCTGCGTCGCTCAGCGCATGGTCGGGTCGCGGCGGGGGCTTGCGGCGCACCGGCGGCGCTTCCTTGCCGCCGTCGGCCGGCGGGATGACGCGCTTGGGGAACAGCATGGACAGATGCAGGGCCGCGCCCTTGGGCAGCGGCACCGGCGGGCTGCCCTGGCGGTAGAAAATATCTTTCACGAAGACGGGATCGTCGATGATGCCCCTGCGCAGCGCATCCTTGGCCTGTTTCAGCCCGCGTTCGGCCAGACGCTCAAGCTGCACGCCCGCCAGTTCCGTATCGCGCTCGCAGCCGAGGCCCAGCGCCTGCATGATGGGGTAATACAGCATCGCGCCCGACCTTGCGTCACGGAACAGGTCGACGCGATCGGATTCAAGGGCCTTTTCCGAGTATGCACGTAAATAAAGGAAGGCCTGAATATGGTTCTGCTTCACGAATTCGCCGCGCAGGAAAAACAGCCCCATTTCGTGCCAGGTCCAGAGGTGGCCCTTCCGCGCCACGTCGTCCATCATCTCCATGCCTTTTTTGACGTCTTTTTTTGCGCCGTAGAGATGCGTCTGTGCGAGGTAATACTGGCAATCCTTGTTTCCCGCCTTCATGCCGCGCGTGAAATAGGTGATAGCTTTTTCCTCGTCCTTGGCGACCGTGAACGTGCCCTCGGCGCCGCCGACCCAGTGGAAGACCCCAGCCTGCGCACAGGCCGCCGCGTCGCCCTGATCGGCGCGCGCGATAATGTCCTTCATGGAATTTGCGGTTTCAGTCATTTCAGTCACTTGGCTCTGTTACCTGACGGACTATTTATGGAAATAAAAGCTCCGTCATCCTGCACCTCTATAATAGCCATCAGCCCCTAAATATCCCTTAAAAAAGGCGGGCTTTCTATTGACATAATGCTATTTTCTGCCTAGTCTATCCTCCGGAGGTTCCCCCTTATGACCAGCAACACGCCCACACAGGCTTCCGCCAGCGCGTCCGCCCAAAGTCAGGTGACGACCAGCATGCTGCGCGCCATCGCCGAAGAGGATACCGCAAGCATCCGCGCCCTCATCGAAAGCGGCGAGAACATCAATATGCGGGTCGGCCTCGGCTTCACCGCGCTGCAAAAAGCCGTCTATATCGGCAAGCTTGAATCCGCGCAAACGCTGCTCGACCTCGGGGCCGACCCCGACCTCGCCGGCGGCCCCGCGCAGGTGACGGCGCTGCATAACGCCGCCAAAAAATCGAATGTCGACATGACCAATTTGCTGCTGCGCTACCGCGCCGATGTGAAGATCAAGGACGACGACGGCGCGACGCCGCTCCATGCCGCCGCCGCCGCCGGCGCGGTGGAGGTGGCGAAGCTGCTGGTGCAGGCGGGCGCGGATATCGTCGCGCGCAACAACCTTGGCGAAACACCGCGCGATGTAGCGGCCAAAGAAGCCGCAAACGCGAAAGCCGCAGAGTACCTGCAACAGACCGAAATCGCGCACGGGCTGAACCCCGAGCTGGAAACCTTGCGCCGCGCAACGGTGGCGCAGGACATGGCCGCGCTGAAAAGCAGGCTGCCCATCGGCGGCTTCCGCCTGAAAAGATGACACCCGAACAGATCGCACGCGAGCTGCCCTTCGTCCTCGACAAGCAGGATGCCGAAGGCCTGCGCCAGTTGTATGCCGGCGGGCTGAACATCAATGCATGCACCCATACCGGCCTGAGTTTACTGCAGGATGCCACGCTGAACGGCAAAATCGTTACCGCCCGCACGCTGGTGGAACTGGGCGCGGACGTGAACGCGCAGGGCGGCGCGTCACAAATGACCGCGCTGCACTTCGCGGTGCATAAGAAGCAAAAAGAGCTGGTTGAAATACTGCTGGCAAAAGGCGCCGATCCCAACAAGCGCGACAGCACCGGCGAAACGCCGCTGCACCTTGCCGCCTTTACCGGCGCACCGGAAATAGCGCGCCTGCTGGTGAATGCAGGGGCCGACCTGCAGGCGCAGGATAACCGCAAGCTGACCCCCTGGGAAGTCGCACAGGCCGCCGCCGACGAGCGTTTCGAATTCGCCAATCAGGATTACTGGGCCACCGCCACGCTGCTGGCCGAAGCCGAGCGCATACAGGATGGCAAGAAGCTGGCGGCGGATAATCTCGCCACGCTGAAAAGCCACCCTTATAAAAACTTCCGCCTGAAGCCCGGCAGGTAAGCATGTACTGCAAGTACGACGAGCCCACGATGATAAAGGCCGTATTCGAGGCGGTTGACACCGGCGAGATCGAGAACCTGCGTTTTTACATCATGGATGGCGCCGACCCCGATCTGCGCAACGCCAGCGGCAAAACCCTGCTGCACCATGCCGCGCAAAAGGGCGGGCTGGCGGCGGCGCAAATGCTGCTGAACGCGGGCGCGGACCCGAACGCCACTGTCGGCGTCACAAGGCAGACGCCCCTGCATTACGCTACAAACGCCGATATGCTGGCCCTGCTGGCTACCGAAGGCGCGAACGTGAACGCGGGCGATCATTTCAACTGGACGCCGCTGCATATGGCCGCCGACAGGGGCCTGCCCGATGCGGTTGACGCGCTGCTGCTGGCGGGCGCAGACCCCGCGCTGACCGATACGCAGGGCCGCAAGCCGGCCGATATCGCGCGGCAGAAATTCGAAACCCTGAAACAGCCCGAATACGGCATTGTCTGCCGCCGTCTTGGGATGGCGGAGAACATCCTCAATGCCGACAGTATCCGCAAAGCACGCGTTGACAGCGATCTTGAAGCCCTGCGCGCAAAGCGGCCGCAGAAACGGCTGGGCCCGGGGCGCTGATGCAATCATACGATGTTATTATCATAGGCGCCGGCGCCGCCGGCATGATGTGCGCCGTGGAAGCGGGCAAGCGCGGACGGCGCGTGCTGCTGCTCGACCATGCGGAAGCGCCCGGCGAGAAAATCCGCATTTCGGGCGGCGGACGCTGCAATTTCACCAACCTGCACTGCACCCCCGCCAATTTCCTGTCACAAAACCCGCATTTCTGCAAATCGGCGCTGGCGCGTTATACCCAGCAGGATTTCATCAAGCTGGTGCAGAAATACGGCATTGCATGGCACGAAAAAACACTGGGCCAGTTATTCTGCGACGATTCAGCCAAGCAGATCATCCGCATGCTGCTGGACGAAATGCAGGCGGCAGGCGTTACGCTGATGCTGGAAACATCGGTGAAATCGGTTGCGTCAGGATATGCGGTGGAGACGACACGCGGCACATTCACCGCGCCCTCTCTCGTCATCGCCAGCGGAGGGCTCTCGATCCCCAAGATGGGCGCGACGGGGCTCGGCTATGATATCGCCAAGCAATTCGGTTTGAGCCTTGTGCCCACGCGCGCGGGGCTGGTGCCGCTGCTGTTCGATGCGCAACTGCTGACGCAGACCAAGGCGCTCTCGGGCCTGTCGGTCGACCCCACGGCTGTTTCATACGAAAAAACCGCTTTCCGCGAGGCGCTGCTGTTTACGCACAAGGGCCTGTCGGGCCCCAGCATCCTGCAAATATCTTCCTACGGGCAGGAGGGCGACGTCATTATCGTCAACCTCTGCCCCGATGGCGATGTTTTCGCCGAGCTGAAACAGATGCGCGCCGATAAAAGCAAGGTTCACTTGCGCACCGCGCTCGCGCGTTTCCTGCCGCAGCGCCTGGCCGAGCTGATCGCGCAGCAGTCGGGCCACGACAATCCCCTGCCCGACCTGTCGGATGAAAAGCTGAAAAACGTAGCGGAGCTTATCCACCGCTGGCGCATCAAACCCACCGGCACCGAAGGCTACCGAACGGCGGAAGTCACGCTGGGCGGCGTCGATACAGACGAATTGTCGTCGAAAACCATGGAGGCCAAAAAAGCCCCCGGGCTTTACTTCATCGGTGAGGTCATCGACGTGACGGGCCACCTTGGCGGGCATAACTTCCAATGGGCATGGGCTTCCGGCTGGTGCGCAGGTAAATATTGTTAGATAAATCAATATCTTAATAATAATTGACTTCCAAATCCGCCTCCCGTATAATCTATGATTATGAAAAATGATGGAGTTGCAAATTCTGTCCTCGACACGCTGCTGACGCGCTATAGCCCCTATGGCGCGCCGCAACCCGCGGGCGTGCAAAGCAAGGACTTTTTCGCCAACGGCATCCTGGGCGGAATGGAGAGCCTGCTGCAACGCACCTTTGCCGCCGCCACGCATCGCGATGCGGCCACGCCCGACCGCGAGCAGTTCTTCAGCATGGTGCAGCAAGTGTGCGATGATCTGGCAACGCTCGGCAGGCATGCGACGCTTGAATCCGCACCCTATGAAATCGCCTATGCGACAGGCAAGACGGTACAGCTTCCCGCCTACTGCAAACTGGTAGTCAGGCCAGACAAGGAAGGCCGCGTTACCCTTTTTGAAGGCGTCCGTCAGGTGAAGGCCGCAGAAGACGCCGCGCAGGAAAGCAATATCCGCCAATTGACTGAAGGCGCAGCGCGCGCCGTCGGCATCCGCCGCCCGCTCAAGCTGAAAAACCCGTCATAAAAAAAAGGCGGGCCGCGAAGCCCGCCTTTTTAAAATCATCGCCGTTCTTAGTTGGTCTTGAACGACTTACCGCAGCCGCAGTGGCCGGTGGCGTTCGGGTTGTTGAAGGTGAAGCCGCTTTCGAATTTGTCTTCGAAATAGTCCATCTCCATCCCCGCGAGATACATCTGCGCCTTCGGGTCGATGAAGAGCTTCACGCCCTTGTCTTCCACCAGAACGTCCATCGGGCTTGCCTCTTTCGCGTATTCGAGGCTGTAGCTCATGCCCGAGCAGCCCGAAGCCGTGACGCCCACGCGCAGGCCGAGGAATTTTTCCCCTTCCGGCGCCTGATCCATCAGGTTCTTGATGTGGTTTGCAGCGCTGTCAGTCAGTGTCACCAAATTCGTCATGTTTTCTCTCCTTCTATAACTTCATCTGGGGTTGTTGCGGTGTGGTATTGCGTTTCCACGCCAATGCGTCGAGCATCAGCGCTTCGATAAACTTTTCTTTCGCGGCGGAATAATCTTTGCGGTTGTGGCCGTGGAGGTGGCCCAGCTCGACCTTGCAGTCTTCGTAAGCCTTCGCCTTGTCGGGATGCGCGCGCAGGTAATCGCGGAAGGCGAAATGGCGCTCCACCTTGTGCGTGCCCTTCTGGAAGGTGTGGAAATGCACAAGACTTTCCGTGTGGCCGGCGTCAGCGTAGAGCACGCAATAGGCGCGCCCCTCGATGCCGAATTCGCCCTTCCAGTGGAAACCGAGTTTTTCCAGCGCGCCGCGCTTGGCCTCGAAGGCCTTGATATCTTCGGCCACGCCAAGGATATCGATGATCGGCTTGGCCTTGATATTGGGGATAGATGTGCTGCCGACATGGTGTAGCGTCACGCCGTCGCCCAGCGCTGCCTGCAATTTTGCGGCAAGCTCGGCGAAACAATCGGCCCAGCGCGGATTAGGCGCGGAGAGCTCAACGCTGCCGTCGCGTTTCATGCCGATACCATATTTTTTAAAGTCGATATTCATCTTAACCTTAAAACATATTCAGTTGCAGTTTCGCCGTTTCGGCCATCTTCGACGGATCCCATGCCGGATCCCAGACGATTTCGACCTTTACGGTGCCGACTTCGTTGACGGTTTTGATCGCATTCTCGATCATCCCCGGCATTTCGCCCGCCACGGGGCAGCCCGGCGAGGTTAGTGTCATTTCGACGAATACGTCGTTGTTATCCTTCGCGATGTCGACCTTGTAAATCAGGCCCAGTTCATAGATATTCACCGGAATTTCCGGGTCATACACTTCGCGCAATGCCGCCTGTATGCGCGGCCAGAGCGGATGGTCTTTCGTCGCCTCGGTATAGGGCGGAATAAGCATCTTTTCCGTCTCGTCGTCGCCGACGGCGTTGCGGATCATTTCTTCGTTTGCGACCTGTTTCATCATTTGAACAGCTTCTTTACCTTGGTTATACCCTCGACCAGCCGCTCCACGTCCTCCATCGTATTATAGAGCGCGAAAGACGCGCGGACAGTGGCGGGCGTGCCCAGCGCCTTCATCAACGGCTGGGTGCAGTGGTGGCCCGCACGCACGCAGAGCCCCAGCTGGTCAAAAATCGTTGCGACATCATGCGGATGCACTTTGTCGATGGTGAAAGACAGTATCGCGGCGCGTTCCGGCGCCTGCGACCAGATTTTGATACCTTCAATAGCGGCAAGGCGTTTTTCAGCCTCGGCCAGCAGCGCGGCCTCCTGCGCATGGATGGCTTTGCGGTCGAGCGCAGCGTAATAGTCCACCCCCGCGCCAAGGCCGATGGCCTCGACAATCGCGGGCGTGCCGGCCTCGAAACGATATGGCGGTTCCTTGTACGTGATCTTGTCGAAACTGACCTGCTCGATCATCTCGCCGCCGCCTTGGTACGGAGGCATGGTGTTCAGGATTTCTTCACGGCCATAGAGCACGCCGATGCCCGAAGGCCCGTACAGCTTGTGCCCCGTAAAGGCATAGAAATCACATCCGATATCCTGCACGTTGACGTCGAGGTGAACAACGGCCTGACTGCCGTCGATTAACGTCTTGGCACCGACGGCCTTGGCCTTCTTCACCATCTCGGCCACGGGCAGTACAGTGCCCAGCGCGTTCGACATCTGCGTAACGGCCATCAGCTTCGTTTTCGGGGACAGCGCGGCATCAAAAGCCGCCATATCCAGCGCGCCGTTTTTCAGCACGGGGATGACGCGCAGCACGACGCCTTTTTTCTCTTTCAGGAAGTACCAGGGCACGATATTGGCGTGATGTTCCAGTTCGGTCAGGATAATCTCGTCGTCCGCTTTCAGGAGAGCTTCGCCCCATGTGGCGGCCACAAGGTTGATCGCCTCGGTCGTATTGCGGGTAAAGATAATCTCGGCGGGCTTGGCCGCACCCAGAAACTTCACGATCTTGCCGCGCGCTTCTTCGTAGGCCGTGCTGGTTTTGGAGCCGAAGGAATAAACGCCGCGATGCACATTGGCGTAATGTTCTTCCATCACGCGGCTCATGGCGTCGATCACGGCCTGCGGCTTCTGCGCCGATGCGGCGCTGTCGAGGTACGATACCAGACGCCCGTTCACCACTTGCGAGAGCGCGGGGAAATCGGCCTTGCGCGGGGAAATCGATTTAACGGCGGCTTCGGTCATATTCCCCTCCCCGCCAGCCATGCGGCGACGCGTTCGGCGCAGATGTTTTCAATAGGCTGATAGGTAATCTGCTTCAGCGCTTCGGCAAGGAAGGATTGCACCAGCAGCGCCTTGGCTTCCTTCGCGGGAATGCCGCGGCTGCGCAAATAGAAAAGCGCCACTGGATCAAGATGACCCGAGGTGGCGCCGTGGCTGCATTTAACGTCGTCTGCGTAAATTTCTAGTTCTGGTTTAACGCTTGCTTCTGCTTGGTCGGATAGCAGTAACGCATGATGAGACTGGTATCCATCTGTTTTTTGTGCATTACGACGTACATGTATTTTCCCTTGGTAAACTGCACGAGCCTTATCATCGACTACTCCTCTAAAATGCTGGGCGGATGCTCCGCCCGGTTCGAAATGGTCAGCCACAACTGAAAAATCGTGACCTTGCTGACCCTTCATTAAGTATATGCCGCCGATATTACTAGAAATACCGCGATCCAGCAACTGCAAGCGGCATTCCTGACGGCAGATACCCGCACCGGTTGACAGGCTAAAGCCTTCAAAAGACGTGTCTTTTTTGAGCTGCGCGTCTAAATAACTGAAATGGCTAGATTTTCCAGATTCATCCTGAAATCTGTAATATCTGAAGCGCGACGCCGATTCTTGGCCCACGGCGATAAAGGCATTTGCGAAGTAAGCGCCCTCGCCCATGTGGCGTTCGATGATGGTCAGCCCGCTGTTCTCGCCCAGCAGATAAGCCACGCGCGGATAGATCGCAGCGCCGTCGCCGCTGTTGTAGAAGAGCACTTCGACGGGCACCTCTACATCCTTGTTCTTGTCGACAATAAGCACCATGCCGTCACGCAGGTAGGCGGAATTGAGCGCCATCATCGGCGTCGCGGCCAGGTCGCCAAGGCGCACCAGATGATCCTGCAGGCCGGGGATTTTCTTCTCCGCCGCTTCCATCAGGCTCATGACCGTCACATGGGGCGGCAGACTGGAAAGCTTCGGCTGGTACTGGCCGTTCACCAGCACGACACGGTGCTGGCCCAGCAAGGGTGCTGGAATTTTCGCGGCATCAAAGACAACGGGGCCAGCGGCGTAATGGAAGGCCATCGACGACAGCGGGCGGAGGTTCAGGTATTGCCAGCCTTCCCATGCGGGCGTGGGCAGGCCTGTGCGGGCAAAGCTTTCCGCGCCCGTGGCACGCAGCGCGCGCACCCAGTCTGCGGATTTTTCTTTATCAAAAGCAGCCGCATCGGCAAGCCATGGCAGCGCCGCCGCGTTTTGCGGGGTGCTTTCCATGAAAATCTCTTTTGCCGCAGCGGTGGTCATGTTACGCAGCCTCCCCCGCGCCGTAGAATTCGGCATAGCCTTTTTCTTCGAGGATAAGAGCGAGCTCGGGCCCGCCGGACTTCTGGATCTTGCCATTGGCCAGCACGTGCACGAAATCGGGCTTGATATGGTCGAGCAGGCGCTGGTAGTGCGTGATGACGAGGAACGAACGATCTTTGCCGCGCATCGCGTTGACGCCGTCGGAAACAACCTTCAGCGCATCGATGTCGAGGCCGCTGTCGGTTTCGTCCATGACGCACATTTTCGGCTCCAGCATCGCCATCTGCAGCACTTCGTTGCGCTTCTTCTCGCCGCCGGAGAATCCGACGTTGACGCCGCGCTTCATCATCTCGGCATCCATGCCCAGCAGCGCCATTTTTTCTTTTTGCAGTTTCAGGAAATTGACGGGCTCCAGCTCTTTCTCGCCGCGTTTCTTGCGGAGCGCATTGAGCGCGGTTTTGAGGAAGGTGGTGGAGGACACGCCCGGAATTTCGACCGGATACTGGAAGGCAAGGAAGAAGCCCAGCGCGGCGCGGTCTTCCGGCACCATGTCCAGCAGGTTCTGACCCATAAAGGTCACGGAACCTTCGGTCACTTCGTACCCATCGCGGCCGGCCAGCACGTAAGAGAGCGTGGATTTGCCCGAACCGTTGGGGCCCATGATGGCATGCACTTCGCCCGCACCGATGGAGAGGCTCAAGCCTTTCAACACAGGCCGCGCGTTGGCGGTGACATGCAGATTTTCGATTTTAAGCATTATCCGACACTTCCTTCTAAACTGATAGCCACCAGCTTCTGCGCCTCGACCGCGAATTCCATGGGGAGGTGTTGCAGCACTTCGCGGCAGAAACCGTTGACGATCAGGGTCAGGGCTTCTTCCTGCGGGATGCCGCGCTGGCGGCAGTAGAACAATTGCGCATCGCTGATTTTCGAGGTCGTGGCCTCGTGCTCCAGCGTCGCATGGGGGTTGCGGTTTTCGATATAGGGCACGGTATGTGCGCCGCATTGATCGCCGATCAAAAGACTATCGCACTGCGTATAGTTGCGCGCGTTTTCGGCCTTGGCGGCGATGCGCACCAAACCGCGATAGGTGTTGTTTGATTTGCCCGCCGAAATGCCCTTGGAAATAATGCGCGAGCGCGTGTTCTTGCCGACGTGGATCATCTTGGTGCCCGTATCGGCCTGCTGGTAATTGTTGGTCAGCGCGACGGAATAGAATTCGCCGACGCTGTCATCGCCCAGCAGCACGCAGGACGGATATTTCCAGGTGATGGCGGAGCCGGTTTCAACCTGCGTCCATGAAATTTTGGAGCGCGCGCCCTTGCAGATGCCGCGCTTGGTGACGAAGTTGTAGATGCCACCCTTGCCGTTTTCATCGCCGGGGTACCAGTTCTGGACGGTGGAATATTTAATCTCGGCATCGTCCATGGCAATCAGTTCCACCACGGCGGCATGCATCTGGTTCTCGTCGCGCTTGGGCGCGGTGCAGCCTTCAAGGTAGCTGACGTATGATTTTTTCTCGGCCACGATCAGCGTGCGCTCAAACTGGCCGGTCTTGGCTTCGTTGATGCGGAAGTAAGTGGACAGCTCCATCGGGCAGCGCACGCCTTCGGGAATGTACACAAACGTGCCATCGGTAAACACCGCCGCATTCAGGCAGGCGTGCTTGTTATCGGTATAGGGCACAACCGATCCCATGTATTTCTGGATCATCTCGGGATATTTCTGCACGGCTTCGGAGATCGAGCAGAAAATCACGCCCGCGCTATGCAGTTTCTCGCGGAAGGTTGTCACCACGGATACGCTGTCAAACACCGCATCAACCGCGATGCCGTTCAGCATTTCCTGTTCACGCAGCGGAATGCCGAGTTTTTTGTACGTCTCCAGCAGTTTCGGATCGAGTTCATCCAAACTTTTCGGCGCGGCAGCCGATTTCGGCGCGGCGAAATAAAAAGCATCCTGATAGTCGATCGGCGGGAAGGATACTTTCGCCCACTGCGGCTCCGGCATCGTCAGCCAATGGCGGTATGCCTTCAGACGCGCATCCAGCATCCATTCCGGCTCGTTCTTTTTCTTGGAGATAAAGCGGATAATATCTTCGCTCAAACCCTTCGGCGCGAAATCGCTTTCGATATCGGTGACGAAGCCCGCTTCGTATTTATCGAGCGATTTGACTGTTTCGATTGTTTCGCTGCGGACGCCCATTATTCGGCCTCCGCTTGCTGCGGCATGGAAATGTTGAACAGGCGCGGGCCGGACGAGAGCGCTCCACATGAACGCGCGGCCATATCGCCAACCTTGATATCCTGCAGCGCAGCGCGGATCGCACGGTTGGCGCCATCCCATTTGCCGCGCGAGGGGCAGCGGCCTTCGGCCACGCAAGGATCTTCCATCCCTTCGACACAGGATGCAATCGCGATCGGCCCATCAATCGCCTCGATCACATCGCAGACCGAGAGCGCATTCACATCGCGCGCAAGACGGTAACCGCCCGACACGCCGCGCGCCGATTCAACCAGCTTGCCGCGCGCGAGAGATTTCAAAACTTTGCAGACGGTGGGTTCGGGCAGGCCGGTTTTTTCGGCAAGCTGCGGCGCGCTGCGGGGGCTGCCTTCGCGCCCCAGCTGCGTCAGGATGACGACGGCGTAATCCGTCATTTTGCTGAGCCTTAACATGGTCTTTCCTAAACCGTACCAATTCCGTCCTGATTTTATATGGTATTTGCTGCGCCCGATTCAAGAAGAATCAGCGGCAACAGGCATTTAGCAGCAAAATGGCGTTTTGGGGGCTGTTTGGGGTGTATTAATACCGAAAACGCGCAATTTTAGGTCGCGGAAGGCCTTGTTTGCGTTTATTTATTCCCTTTTTAATAATTATTCTCCATAATAAAAATTAGCTTTACCACTCCAAGTGTCAGGGTTCATGGAGCTGAAGGTCGAGGATAGTGCCGGGGGGCACGATAAATCGACAGGCGATACGCCTGTTATCACGCTTCCCGATGAATTGCAGGATTGGGCCACGCGCAACGAGCCCATGATCTCGCGGCTGTCTGCCGCCATTAAACTCAAGCCCGCCCCGCTGCCCGAAAACCACCTCTGGGACATGATCGCCAGCATGTATTCGACCGACTGGACGAATGCGAAGGCGACGGTGAACGCCGCCGAGCGTCAGCTAACCCATCTGAACCTTCCCGAAAACCGCCCGCTGGGCCTGATCGGCGCGGCCATGCACAGCGACGAGACCGTCGCCGCCGAGCGCCAGCTGCGCAAGGCGGTGCTGGATTTCACGATTGTGAATGAAAACCTGCGCACGCAGGTGGAATTAAACCACCTGCTGATGGCACTGCTCGACCATCAGGCGACGCTGCACCGTTCCGCGCAGGTGTCGTCGGAGGTGTCGAACGTCTCCGCCGAATTCGGCGCGGTCGCCGGGCTTGAAGGCGAAGAACCGGCCGACATGGGCCACGACTTCGGCAAAGCCTCGCGCAAGAAACCCGCAAAGGTGGAAAAACCGGCGGCGGAAGGTTCGCTCACTTCTGCATTCCGCGCACTGGGCAGGATGATCGGCATTATCCCCGACGCGCCGAAAGCCAAGGCGAAAGCGCCCGATCAAAAACTCTAAATAACACCAAGCCGTAACCCCGGCGAAGGCCGGGGTCTCAGGCCGTTGCGCTCTTGCGTAAATAATCTAAGCAAACAATACCCAAGTATTCATCTTTGGATTTGTATTTATATTTTTGTATCCCATGCCGATGGTAACAATCCCAATAGCTAGTACAACGGCTCTCGATAAGTTCAATAAAATCTGGATTACCTCTGATGAAAGCAGAATATGATTTTTTGCCTGCTAGAGATTCTTTGTTTTCATTTATTGTACTTACAATCTCGATCACGTATTCGCCGAGCAATGAAAAAACAAATGGCGGCATCCACGCATCATCAAAATCTATAATAACCCGGAGACATTTTTCGCGGAGATGGCCATCATGATGCTTTGTGTATAAAGCGTACAACATTCTACGCTGAATTTCAGACGCGAAAGAAATATCAGCAGGCCATTCATTATAAAGTCTGCAATCGACAGCAACTTTTTCCGTACCAATAAAAGCAAAATTATCACCTAAACTAGGCGCATGCTGCGCAGAAGGCAGCATTCTATGAATAACTTCAAATTCATCGCCAAGATAAGATGGAAATAATTTGTTCAAGCTCATTCCATTTTAGCCCCGCGACTGTTCCTTCGTCGCAAGGAACTTGATATCCGGCCAGTTTTCATTGGCGTTATCCAGATGCCATGCGTTGCGGGCGAGGAAGACGGGCTGGACGTCGTGGTCTTCGGCGATATTGGGCAGGTTTTGCTGGATGAAGTCTTCCAGCTTCTCGCGCTTCTCGGATTCCAGCCAGCGGGCGGTATGCAGCGCGGCGACTTCGAAACGCACCGGCAGATTGTATTCGGTGCGGATGCGGTCGGCAAGGATGTCGAACTGCAGGGGGCCGACGACGCCCACCACCCAGCTTGAATCCATGCGCGGCTTGAAGATGCGGGCAGCGCCCTCCTCCGCCAGCTGCAGCAGCGCTTCGCCAAGATGTTTAGAGCGCAGCGGATCGTCGAGGCGCACGCGCTGCAGATGTTCCGGCGCGAAGCTGGGGATGCCGATGACATGCAGCTGCTCGCCCTCGGTCAGCGTATCGCCAATCCGCAAGTTCCCGTAGTTGGGAATGCCGATGATATCGCCCGCGAAGGCCTCATCCGCCACCTCGCGCTCCTGCGCGAAGAACAGCAGCGGGTTATGGATGGTCAGTTGCTTGCCGGAGCGCACGTGGTTCAGCTTCATGCCGCGCTTGAAATGCCCGGAAGACAGGCGCGTGAAGGCGATGCGGTCGCGGTGCTTGGGGTCCATATTCGCCTGGATCTTGAACACGAAACCCGTGACCTTGTCTTCGTACGGCTCGATAAACCGCTCCGCCGTGGGCTGCGGCTGCGGCGCGGGGGCGAATTTCTTCAA
>JBGGMV010000127.1:0-13532 GCA_041287865.1 Alphaproteobacteria bacterium
GTCGGAGATGCAGGTGGAAAAAACCTCGGGCTATTCATCGACGGCGAATGTCTCGGTATCGGTGTCGACGGCGCTCACCTCGCAGATGAGTGTAAGGAAATTCTCCGAGCTCGACAGCTTCAATGAAGTCGCGTTGCTGCACAAGAAGCTGGTCGACCTGAAGGGCTACCCGCCGCCGCTGGAAGATATCATCAATACCGCAGTCGCTACCGGCAAGGACTTGAAAATCGGTCGCCCGCTGCAACTGAAAACGCCCGAATAAAAAGGAAGCACAGCCATGAAACCCGAAGACAAGCAGAAAATCCGTGACGCCTTCGCCCGCGCCATCGCGCGCCAGGAAGCCGAAGCAGACGCACCCATCGAAGGCATGGGCAAAAAAGGCGGCGGCCCCATCACCAGCCGCGAGCTGATCGAAAACTCCCTGCAAACCGAGCAGTTTTACAACGTGCTCGACCAGGCGATCGCGGCAAAGCTGAAAACGGTCGACGATTTCGTGACCGATTTCGAGAACATGAAACTGCCGATCCGCATGCAAAAGGGCCCGGGGCAGTAAGGCCCCCGGTTTTATAGGCCAATAATTGACAATACGGCGCGCTAACCGCTAGGCTTCTCCCGGAAATAACGGGGGAGGCGCCGCCATGCGCGGACAGCTATCGCATATCGAAATCAACGTCGCGGATCTGGAAGTCTCATCCGCCTTCTGGGGCTGGCTGCTGGGCAGGCTCGGCTATGTACCGTACCAGAGCTGGGAACAGGGGCGCAGCTGGAAACTGGGCGCGACCTATTTCGTGATCGTGCAGGTGGAGGATGCCTTCAAGCTGCAGCCCTATCACCGCAAGCGCACGGGGCTGAACCATCTTGCCTTCCACGCCGCCGACCGCGCCGACATCGACGCCCTGACCGAAGAACTGAAATCCCGCAACGTCACCATCCTCTACGCCGACCGCCATCCTTACGCGGGCGGCAAGAGCAACTACGCGGTCTTCTTCGAAGACCCAGACCGCATCAAGGTCGAGCTGGTGGCGGCGGTCTAGTTTTTCCAGAACCCCCATAACCCTAAATTAACCCGCGCTTCCTATACTGAAGCGGGATTTTTTATTTTTTAGTAAGGGGCATCCATGCGCTATTTCCTTTCTCTGCTGGTGGTATTGACGATTTCCGCGACAGCGGCCTTTGCGCAGGGTACTCCGGTGCTGATCGATCCGCTTGCGCCGCCGTTACCGTCGCAGCAGTCCGGTGATCCTCTCGCTGAGTGGCGCCAGAGCATGCAGGAGAAGCGCATCAAGGAAGAGGTCGCACAGGCTATCGCCAAGGGCGACCAGCCCGTTGCGCTGCCAAAACAGCCTGACCCCTTCGCCGATATGCTGGTCGCCGACAGCAAGATCACAGCCGTGACAGTATATAACGATCGCGCCAAAGTAACGCGCGTCGCCGAAGTTGATATTCCGGCGGGCAAGGCAATCATTGCCTTCAAGGATCTGTCGCCCACGCTGCTGTCCGGCAGCCTGCGCGTCGAGGGTTCGGCGCGGGCGGCTGTCAAGTTTGGCTCGGTGCTGACCAAGGAGATCATGGTCACTCGCGATACGGTTTCTGCGGCAGCGCCGCTCTATGTGCAGCTGGAAAAGCTGCAGGACGAGACGACGGCCGTGCAAGGGGAGAAAGACGCGGCGCTGGAGCGCAAGGCCTTTATCGGCAAGGTCGGAGAGCAGGCGCGCCTGCGTTCTGACGAAAACGTTGCGGAGATGAACCTCAAGCCCGACCAGTGGGCTGCGGCAGGCGATGTCATCTACGCCAATGCGCTGGAAACCCGGAAAATCGTGCAGCAGAAAGACGCGCGCCTGCGCGAGATTGCGCGCGAAGCCGAGCAGCTCCGCGCCCAGCTTTATCAACTGCGCGCCACCGGCGAGCGCAAGAGCGTCTTTGCTGTCCTCGTGCCGCTGGAAAGCGACAAGGAGGCGAAGCTGACGATTTCGCTCAGCTACCAGATACCGAATGCAACATGGGTCCCGATTTACGACGCCCGCGTGGCGACCAAAGGAAAGGGCAGCCTGCAGCTGATCCAGTACGGTGCCGTACGCCAGCAGACTGGCGAAGAATGGAAGGGCGTGGCGCTGACACTCTCGACCGCCCAGCCGCAGCGTAGCGCGACGCTGGATGAACTGAACCCGATGTGGGTGAATGTGTATGAAAACACGCGCGGGTTCTTCAGCAGTAGTGAAGAAAGGTACAACAGGTCAACGATAATGGTCGACAACTCCCAGACCAAGGTTATCCCGGGAACCGACAGTGCCGATGAGGATTACAAGAAAATGGTGAAACGGCAGAACGCTGCCTCCGAAGGCACATCGTCCATGCCAACGCCGGTTGGCACGGGTGATAAGAACGCGCTTGATCTTCCGCCGGCACAGGTGGCCAGCTTTGTCGCCGCCTTTATCGATACGGGTGGTTTTTCAAACGAATACAAAATTCCGGGTCCTGCCGATGTACCCACTGACAACACTGAAACTAAACTGATGATCGGCGCTTTTGACGCCGAGAGCAAGCTGCAGGTGCATATCAAGCCGCAGCTGTCGACCGAGGCTTATCTTGTTGTGCGTACAAAACTGAAGGGCGAGTCACCCGTGCTGCCGGGCCGCGTCAGCCTTTTCCGCGACGAAGCCTATATGGGTGAATCACGCGTCGGGCTGCTGCGTCCCGGCGAGGAATTCGACTTCTACTTCGGCGTGGACGACCAGGTATCCGTCAAGCGCAAGACGCTGAAAGACCAGAACAAGGAGGCTGGGATCATTTCGAAAGACGCTATCCTTGAAAAACAGTTCGTGACCGAAGTGAAAAATCTGCATGTCGACCCTGTTAACGTGGTGGTGAAGGAGACAACGCCTGCGTCGCAGAACGAGAAAGTGACGATCGAGATCTCGCCTGACACGACGCAGGGCTACACATCCGACACCGATAACATCAAAGGCCTGCTGCAATGGGATTTCACGATGCAGCCGAAGGAGGGCAAGGACCTCAAGCTAGGCTGGACGGTGAAGTGGCCGAAGGATCATGCGATTTCGGGCCTTTAAAACAAAAAACCCCGGGCGGAAACCCGGGGTTTTTTCTGTCACGATTGAATTCTTTTATGCGCTCATGCCCTGCGTTGCGGGGCGCAGCGTGGTGGGATGCGCGGTCGAGGCGTGCTGCGTCGTGCCGTGGTTGGCGGCGGCGATGGCGGCGGTGCGCTGGTGTTCCAGTTTATCGAACTGATCGAGTTTGGCGATCAGCGGCTTGCTGTCGATCTGGCCGGCGTGGTCGGCCTTGATCAGATTCTCGCGGAAGCTCTTGGCGAAAGTGGGGTTGCGCAGCGCGTCGTCGAGCTGCACCTGCTTGCCGTTCAGGTTGACGGTATCAGGCAGGGTGGTGTCGCCCTGGATCAGTCTTTCCTGCTGCGCGTAAATTGCTTTCGGGTCGGGGTGGCTCACTGCCGCTACTGCCGATGTTGCGAATTTGCTGCCGACGGTCACGGCGCGTTTGCCGACGGAAACCAGATAAGCGTCCTGCGCGCGTGCGCCGCCCGCAGCCGCGATGCCTTCGACGACGGCTTGTCTTGCGATATCGCTGGCGCCGAATACGCCGCCGCCGACGCCGTTCACGACCATTTCGGTCGCACCGGCCGCGAGTGCTGCTGCTGCCTTGCCTTTATTTCCTTCCGCCAGCGCTGTGCCGACTTCGTAAGCGACGAAGCCCGCTGTCACGACAGCGCCCACGACGGGAATATGTTTGCCGACGTTGCCGACCGCTTTGGCGACGGGCGCAACTGCTTTTGTCAGTTTCACGGCAGCCTCTGCGAGAACTTCATATGTCTTGGGGTTCATGGCGGCTGTGATGCCTGCCGAAATCGCCGCCCATCCGAAGTTGCCCTGCGCAAGCTGTGTGCCGATGTTTGTCGCCACGATGCCCCGGTTGACCGATTGCATCCTACCACCGCCGTTATTCTTCTCGTCTGGCATTCCCGCACCCCATAAAACGGATATATTAAGATTATATGTTAATTTGGTTAACAAACCTTTAAGAACGCGCGTTTAAAATCGCGCCGCTTCCGGCCGCTGAAAATGATGTCTATAGTATTGGCTGCATTAGATTTTCAGGAGGGGGCAAATGTCTGCCGTTTTCGTCTATGTGACAGTGCCCACCATGGCCGAGGCCAAGGAAATAGCAAAAACCGTCGTGGAAGACCGTTTGGCCGCCTGCGCCAATATCCTGCCGGGGATGCAGTCTATCTACCAATGGCAGGGCAAGATCGAGCAGGCGGAGGAATGCGTGGTGCTGTTTAAAACCCGCGCCACCCTGTTCCAGGCCCTGGAGGCATGCGTGAAAGAGATGCACAAGTATTCCAATCCCTGCATTGTGGCGCTGCCCCTGACCGCCGCCAGCGCGCCTTATCTGGACTGGATCATGGCGGAGACTAAACCGTGAGATTCGCGCTTAAAATCAAGCCATTGCGATTTTGGTATTAATATACCCCAAATCAACTAGCTGATTTATAACGATTTTAAGTTTTTTCTTGACCTTGCTGTGGCGGGGCTCATATAACACCTGCACTATTTGTAATAAGAAACAGGACAACAACAATGAAAACCTATTCAGCGAAACCCTCGGAAGTCACGAAGAAATGGCTTCTGATCGATGCGGAAGGCATCGCGCTCGGCCGTCTGGCCAGCATCATCGCGCTCCGCCTGCGCGGCAAGCACAAAGCGATGTTCACCCCGCACATCGATTGCGGCGACAACGTCATCGTCGTCAACGTGGAAAAAGTCCGCCTGACGGGCAAAAAAGCCAAGTTCGACATGTTCTACTGGCACACCGGCTATCCGGGCGGCATCAAGTCGCGCTCGAAGGGCCAGATCCTCGAGAGCAAGTTCCCCGGCCGCGTGATCGAAAACGCCGTCCGCCGCATGATGCCGAAGGACAGCCCGCTGGCCCGCCAGCAGCTGACCTGCCTGCGCCTCTTCGCCGGCCCCCAGCATTCGCATGACGCTCAAAAGCCCGAAGTCCTCGACGTCGCGGCAATGAACCCGAAAAACAAAAGGTAATTGAAACCATGGCAACGAAGAAAAACCTCTCCGAACTGAAAGAAGCCGTGGCCGAGAAGGCCGCTGCTTCGGGCGAAAGCGATCGCATCGTCTACACGCAGAAGCTCGACGCAAAAGGCCGTGCCTATGGCACCGGTCGCCGCAAAGACGCCGTCGCACGCGTCTGGGTCGCGCGCGGCAACGGCAAAGTCACGGTCAACGACCGCGACATCGCCGTCTACTTTGCACGCGGCACGCAGCGCCTCGTCATCAACCAGCCCTTCGAAGTCACCGCCCGCATCGGCCAGTTCGATGTGAACGTGGTCGTCTCCGGCGGCGGTCTCACCGGCCAGGCCGGCGCGGTCCGTCACGGCATCAGCCGCGCGCTCGTCGCTTTCGAGCCCGACCTGCGTGATCCGCTGAAAAAGGCAGGCTTCCTCACCCGCGACAGCCGCGTGGTCGAGCGTAAGAAATACGGCCGCCATAAGGCACGCCGCGGCACGCAGTGGGTCAAGCGTTAAGCTTTACCTTCTACGAGCTATACAATACAAAGAAAGCGTCCCTTCACCGGGGCGCTTTCTTCTTTTCCGGAGGTTTCCATGCAGCAACTCTGGCCCCACAAGGGCGTCATGCCGAAGATCGGCAAGAACGTCTTTATCGCGCCCGGCGCCCATATCATCGGCGACGTGGAAATCGGCGACGAATGCAACATCTGGTATAACTGCGTGCTGCGCGGCGACGTGAACAACATCAAGATCGGCGCGCGCACGAATATACAGGACGGCACTGTCATCCATGTCTCGACCTTCGGGCAGGGGACTTATATCGGCAGCGACGTGACGGTGGGCCATATGGCGCTGCTGCATGCCTGCACGGTCGAGGATGCAGCATTTATCGGCATGGGCGCGACCGTCATGGACGACGCTTATGTAGAAAAGGGCGGCATGGTGGCGGCGGGCGCGCTGGTCACGCCCGGCAAAAGGGTTCTCTCCGGCCAGCTCTGGGCGGGGCGCCCCGCGCGGTTCATGCGCGAGGTCAGCGCGGAGGAGAAGAAGAACATCGAATGGACCGCAGGCCATTACGTCGATCTGGCCCGCCATTACCTGCAAAAATAACACAGCTTATGGCAAGTGTTGCCTTCAAGCATTGTTAATCGGTTTTATGCTAGCGTGGTGTCGCAAAGTGGTTGCTGAAAGCCCGTCTTTCAGCCACACTAGGTACTGAGCTATCAGGCTGATTCATAAAGAAATAAGGCTATCCCATGCACCTTCCCAGATTTGTCGCCGCCGTTTCCGCCCTTTTGCTGCTGTCGGCCTGCACAAACACATATCACGGCCTGCATGACGATTATAAAGATTACGAACGCTGGGCGCACAACCAGCCCTCGCGCCTGAACGACACCTACGGCAAAATTCCGCGCGGCTACGGCGGCCACAACACCGAAGGCGTCGCGCTGCTGAAGCCCGACGGCATGGGCAAAGTCGGCGCATCGAAATACGACTGGCATGAATCCGCCCACGCTTCGGCGATGGAAAGCCCCGGCGCGAATGTCTACGTGCCCTATCAGAGCAACGAGAGCGTCACCGTTTATCCGCTTGATGGCAACGCCACAACAACCGTTTACAGCACCGATGTCGTGCATGACCCGATCTTCTTCAGCCACGGATCATCCCGCCTGACGCCGGGCGAGCGCCGTTACATCGGCGGCGTCGCCGACAACGTGCGCCAGAACAATTCCAACGTCACCGTCGTTGGCCATGCCAGCACGCGCGTTGACGGCAATGTCAGCCCCGACCGCCGCAACGAGATCAACTATGACATCGCGCAGAGACGCGCCAATAACGTCGCAGGCGTGCTGACGGATGCAGGCGTGGATCCCGGGCAGGTGACGGCCGTATCCAAGGGCGATTCCGAGGCGAACCCGAACCCGGGCTCGCGCAGCCAGGAAGCGGCCGACCGCCGCGTCGAAATTTATACGAATAGGTAACGACGGCCTGACGGCCGTGCCGTTAAAAGCCTTCGGGCTGACGACTAATTTGCACAGACGGCATGTTTAACGACATGCCGCTTGCGCGTTAAAGAGGGCAGATTCATGGGCGAAAAAGTTTTGAAAGTCGGTATCGCCGGTCTTGGCAACGTGGGCGCCAGCGTATTCCAGCTGCTGCAGGAACACGGCGCGCTGCTGCTCGACCGCACGGGCCGCGAGATGCGCGTCACCGCCGTGAGCGCGCGCAGCAAGGGCAAGAACCGCAGCATTGATATTTCAAACGTCAAATGGCACGACAACCCCGTCGATGTCGCCAACGATCCCGATGTCGACGTGGTGGTGGAACTGATGGGCGGCGCGGAAGGCGCTGCCTTCGACCTCGTCAAGCGCGCGCTGGAGCTGAACAAGCCCGTTGTGACCGCCAACAAGGCCATGCTGGCCGGCCGCGGCGCGGAAGTTTTGAAGCTGTTGTCGAATTCCAAGGGCAGTGTGTCGTTCGAAGCCGCCGTCGCCGGCGGCATTCCGGTCATCAAGGGCCTGCGCGAAGGCCTCGCCGCCAATCGCGTGAATGCGGTCTACGGCATTCTGAACGGCACATGCAATTTCATCCTGTCGGAAATGACCCACACGGGCCGCGCCTTCGCCGATGTGCTGAAGGAAGCGCAGGACAAGGGTTACGCGGAGGCCGATCCGTCCTTCGATATCGACGGCGTGGATGCGGCGCATAAGCTTTCTATTCTTTCCGGCTTGGCCTTCGGCTGCGTGCCCGATGTGAAGCACATCGACATCAAGGGCATCCGCAATATCGCAGCGCTTGACATTTCTTTCGCCGCCGAACTGGGATACCGGATAAAATTGCTGGGCATCGCCAAGCGCACCGACCACGGCATCGAACAGTCTGTGGAGCCCTGCCTTGTGCCCAAGGACTCGCCGATTTCGGCGGTCGATGGCGCGCTGAACGCCGTCTATATCGATGGCGATTATGTCGGCAAGGTGCTGCTAATGGGCTTTGGCGCAGGGGGCAACCCCACGGCCTCGGCCGTCGTCTCGGATATCGTCGATGTGGCCCGGGGCCGGACCCTGCCCCTGATGGGCATCGATACGGCCAAAGTCACCCCCCTGAAGCCGGCAAATATCCTTGATAGATTAGGGTCTTATTACCTCAGGCTCATGGTGCTTGACCAGCCCGGCGTAATAGCCGATATTTCCGCCATCCTGAGAGATCATAACGTATCCTTGGAGTCGGTTTTACAACACGGACGCTCCCCCGGGCAGGGCGTGCCGGTCATTTTGACCACGCACGAGACCTCGGAGGCCAGCATCCAGCAGGTTGCCGCCCAGATCGGCAAATTAAAAGCGGTTGTCGAGCCACTTTATTTGATGCGGATTGAGGAGTTCAGGCGTTAGGGCTAAGTCGTTAACCCTTAGGAGTAACCATATGAGCATCGCCGCTTTGAAACAGGAACCCCGCGCCAACGAAAAACTGTCCATGGACCGCAACCTCGCCCTCGAGCTGGTGAGGGTGACGGAGGCCGCTGCGCTTTCGGCCTCGCTGCTCATGGGCCGCGGCGACGAAAAAGCCGCCGACCAGGCCGCGGTCGATGCGATGCGCAACGCGCTCAATACCATGCACATTAATGGGACTGTCGTTATCGGCGAAGGCGAGCGTGACGAAGCCCCGATGCTGTACATCGGCGAGAAAGTCGGCGCGGGCGACGGCCCCGAACTCGACATCGCCCTCGACCCCCTTGAAGGTACCACCATCACCGCAAAGGGCGGCCCCAACGCGCTGGCCGTTGTCGCCATGGCGGAGAAGGGCGGATTTTTGAACGCGCCTGATGTCTACATGGACAAACTGGCCGTCGGCTGGCGCGATCTGCCCGATAACGTCGTCGACCTTGACGAAACGCCGCAGAAAAACCTCAAGGAGCTTGCGAAAGCCAAGGGTTCGGAAGTTTCCGACCTCGTCGCCTGTATACTTGACCGCCCGCGCCATCAGGAACTGATTGCGAAAGTGCGTGAAACGGGCGCCCGCATCATGCTGATTTCCGACGGCGACGTTTCCGGCGTAATCGCCACCGCGCAGCCGGAAAGCGGCGTGGATATTTATCTCGGCTCCGGCGGCGCGCCCGAAGGCGTGCTGGCGGCAGCGGCTTTCCGCTCCACCGGCGGCTTTATGCAGGGCCGGTTGCTGTTCCGCAACGACGACGAGAAAGCCCGCGCCAAGCGCTGGGGCATCACGGATCTCAACCGCAAATACGGCCTGCTCGACCTTGCAAAAGGCGACGTGATGTTCGCCGCCACGGGCGTGACCGACGGCGCGATGCTGAAAGGCGTGCGCCGCTATGCGGGCGGCGCCTATACCAATTCGATTATCATGCGCTCCAAGACCGGCACCATTCGCCGCATCGAGGCCGCGCATAACTTCACCCGCAAAGCGGGATATAAATAAAAACACTATAAGACTACCGAAGCGAGTACACGGATTTTGACGGCCAAGACCAAATTCAGCGAAGTATCGCAAACTACTCCTGTTGTCGCGCCTTCTACAGCCGCGCCTTCAGTCGCATTGTCGGTTGAAAAATCGGTGATGGGCAAGAAATGGGTCTTTGCTGATGCCGACCAGCGCCTTGCCGACGGCATCTCGCAGGCTTTCGGCCTGCCTGAAATCGTCAGCCGTATTCTGGTCGCGCGCGGCATCGGTTTCGATGACGTCGAAACATTCCTGAACCCGACGCTGAAAGTGCAGCTGCCGGATCCATTCACGCTTAAGGACATGGAAAAGGGCGCGACGCGTATCGCTGACGCCATTATCAAGGGCGAAAAGGTCTGCGTCTTCGGCGATTACGACGTCGATGGTGCAACTTCGTCCGCATTACTGAAACGTTTCTTCCGCGCGGTCGGCAGCGATATCCGCGTCTACATCCCCGATCGCATCGGTGAAGGCTATGGCCCGAACGTCGAGGCGATGAAACTGCTGGCGGGGGAGGGGCATAAGGTCCTCATCACCGTCGACTGCGGTATCACTTCATATGAACCGCTGCAGGCCGCGGCGGATGCGGGCATGGACACCGTTGTCCTCGACCACCACCGCGCTGAAGCGAAACTGCCAGTGGCGCATGCGCTGGTCAATCCGAACCGCCTCGACTGCACCAGCGGCTTGGGCCAACTGGCCGCCGTGGGTGTAACCTTTATCGCCATCGTCGCCATCAACCGCATTTTGCGCGCCAAGGGCTGGTACGGCGACAAAAAACCCGAGCCGCGTATTCTGCACTGGCTCGATATCGTCGCGCTGGGCACCGTGGCCGACGTCGTGCCGCTGACAGGCGTCAATCGCGCCTTCGTGAGCCAAGGCCTCAAGGTCATGGCGATGCGCAAAAACCCCGGCATCACGGCGCTCGCCGATATCGCGGGTGTGTCCGAACAACCGACGGCTTTCCATGCCGGTTTCATGATCGGCCCGCGCGTGAATGCGGGCGGCAGGGTAGGGGAAGCCGACCTCGGTTGGCGCATCCTCTCCACCGACGACACGCTGGAGGCGCGCATGGTCGCGCACAAGCTCCATCAATATAATATCGAGCGCAAGCATATTGAAGACAACGTGCTCGATGACGCGCTGAATAACGTCAAGGATCGCAACCTCCATCAGGATCTCGTCATCCTTGCCGATGGCGACAACTGGCACGCCGGCGTCATCGGCATCGTCGCAGCGCGCCTCAAGGAAAAATACAACCGTCCCGTCTGCGTCATCGCTTTCGACACCAAAGAAATCGGCAAGGCTTCATGCCGCTCCGTCTCGGGCATCGACCTCGGCGCCGCCGTCGTCGCCGCCAAGCAGCGCGGCCTCCTGATCGCGGGCGGCGGGCACAAAATGGCGGCGGGCTTTACCGTCGCGCGCCACATGATGGAAGAACTGCGCATCTTCCTCAACAAGCACGTGCAGGATCAGTTAAACGGGGCGGACTATGTGCCCGAATTGAAACTCGACGGCGTACTCTCTGCGCCCGGCATCACGACAGACCTCGTTGAAAAACTAGAAGCGCTCGCGCCCTATGGCTCCGGCCATGCCGAACCGCGCTTCGCTATTTCCGGCGTGAAAATCATCAAGCCCTCTGTGGTGGGCGAACGGCATGTCAGCTGCTTCATTCAGGACACCGCCGGCGGCAGCAGCCTCAAGGGCATCGCCTTCCGCGCGCTCGACACGGCGCTGGGCGAAACCCTGCTCAAGGCCGGCACCACCCCGCTCAATATCGCCGGCCACGCCACCATTAACACCTGGCAGGGCCGGAAAAACGTTAATTTTCAAATCGTTGACGCCGCCCCGGTGTGGAAATAATTTCTTAATTTTGGCTGGGTGCTTCTCTTAGCGCGCCATCAGCGCCTGCAGCAACTGGTCCTGCTTGCCCTGATAATAGCTTTCGGCATTGTCGCCGTAACGTTCGGCGTTACGGGCAAGGGGGTTGAAGCGCGGAGGTTCGCCGGAGGCGGGCTCGACTTCGGCGGGAGCATAGGCGGCGGGCGTCATCTCGGCTTGCGCGGGTTCTTCAGGCAGTTCCACCGGCTTCAGCCTGTTCATCGCGGGTGGCGCGGCGACTGCGGTTTGCGCCATCTGCTTCACGGCAGCGGGCACGACGCAGGAAGCAGTTGCGCTTGGCGTGTTGAGCCCATGGCTGAAGAAGACGATCGTGAAGAACCAAGTGAGAAAAATTGCTGATTTCATGGTGTCGAACCGCAGTTGGTTAAGAAACTATCACCAATCTTGTTATCTTAACTTTAACAGATTCTATTTAATGAAAAGCCTATTTTATGAAGCATTTAATGGGCTTTTATGCGGCATTTTAGTTAAATTGGCGGGTTTTAAAGCGCAGTGAATTCAGGGATTTGCGGCATGCAAAATTGGTCAGGGCAGCATGGAAGTGGGCCAAGCCGGGGGTTCGGCTTGCGGGCCGTCCACGTAGCTGAGCTCGATCGAGGAGCGTTTCGGCAGCTCGACTTTGCTGGCGGCGAGCGCCGGGGTGGGGCCGTGTGACAGGGTATAAACCGCGCACGAAAAGATGGCGATGAAGCCGAAAGCGATAATTGAAAGAAATGATGAGTTTTCCATGGCGCGATCTCCTCTTCCTTCAACAATGAAGAGAACAGGGTACGAGTTCCGTGGAGCCGTGGAATAGACGGTTTTGAAGGGCTTTGTTAACACTATCTTAATGTTTGCCCGCCGATAAACGCCATACCGCCGCCAGACGTGCTATAATGGGACATGCCAACGAACAGCCGTTGAATTGCGTCGAGCTTATCTCCGCTGCGCTGTCTTTGCGGCCTTTCCTGAAAGTCTTGATTATGCACGGCGATCGTTTTTCGATGCACGCGGGGGACGCCGGTTATCCGGCGATGCTGGCGCGCTTTACGCGGCAGCCAAGGCGCAATCCACTACCGCCCGCCCGCACGCGCGAGCCGCTGCTGCTGGAAATGAAACCCGCTGTACGCGAAAAGCGGGAGAGCCGCCCGACGTTATCATCCGCCGAGAAGGAAGCCGTGCAGCAGCTTCAGATCGTATGGGCGGTTCATTCGACGAATCCCATTTACCTCGCATGGCGCGACGCCTGCCGTGTGAAACATTTATCGCCATTGATGTGCATCGAGGTCACATGCCTTGGCATGGGCGCGGAGGAATGTGATAACAGCCACATGATGAGCGCAGGTACGGCTCAGGAAAACATGCACCGCTGCCTTGCGCAGATGCCGGAAACCCTGTTAGCGCTCGCGCTTTAGTAGCTGCCGAAGATAGCTTTGCGCTGGCCGTCGGCGCCGGTGACGCTCAGGAAGGGTTCCTCGCTTGTGTCCGAGAGGGAAAGGCCCATGACAAGGCGGTCATTTCCGGACTTGTCCTTCATGATGAGCACCGGCGACTCGTTCGTGCCGGCCAGGCGCAACAGCATGCGCAAATGTCCTTTGTTGTCGGAAAGTCCGACCAGCGGCAGGCCGCGCTCACCTGCGGCCGAGTATGTGCCGAGCTGGATGCGCATCTTGCCGTCTTCGCCGTAAAAGGCCTGCGCGGGCTGGCCGTCCGTCGTCCAGCTCTGGATGGTGGAGGCAAAGCCGCCCGCTTGCGCCGTGCCGCCTTGAATGAAAGCGGTGGTGATGGAACTACCGATCAAAGAAAAGAACGCAACGGTAGCGAGATTGATCAGCCATTTCCGGTCTGTCATGATTTTTTCCTTTTCTGTGGTTTTAATCAGGAAGGTTTGCGCGGCGTAGTTTTGTTGGCGGGTTGCGCGGAGACTTTATTCCAACGGTCGATGCATTCGTGGATGGTTTTGTGGGCAACGTCGATATCGTCCCAGCCACCGCTGGCGGAATGCTTGCCGGCCACAAGGTCTTGCTTCTTGTAGTCGTTGAAAAATTCCTCGATCGCCTTGCGATCCGCCGCCGGCACGTCGGCCAGCGTCTGGATATGCTTGTAGGCGTCGGTGACGTGATCGGCGGGCACAGCG
>JBGGMV010000128.1:0-10689 GCA_041287865.1 Alphaproteobacteria bacterium
CACGATCAATTCGTATTCGTTGCGGTTATAGGCGATGCCGCCACCCGTGCCGCCGAGAGTAAAGGACGGGCGGATAATGGCGGGCAGGCCGACATAATCCAGCATATCCATCGCGTCGCTGTAATTGTTGACCGTGCGGCCCTTGGCGCATTCAAGGCCCAGTTCTTCCATTTTCTTTTTGAACAGGTCGCGGTCTTCGGCCAGCTCGATCGCTTTTTCCTTCGCGCCGATCAGCTCGATGCCCAGTTTTTCCAGCGTACCGTCCTTGGCAAGCGCGAGTGCAGTGTTCAGCGCCGTCTGCCCGCCCATGGTGGGCAGCAGGGCGTCGGGTTTTTCTTTTTCTAAAATCTTGGCGACGATCTCGGGCGTGATGGGCTCGATGTAGGTCGCATCGGCCAGGTTAGGGTCGGTCATGATGGTGGCGGGGTTCGAGTTGATCAGGATGACCCTGTATCCCTCGTCCTTCAGCGCCTTGCAGGCCTGCGTGCCGGAGTAGTCGAATTCGCAGGCTTGGCCAATAATAATGGGCCCAGCGCCGATAATGGCGATGGATTTGATGTCCGTGCGTTTTGGCATGAGGACCGCTTCCTTGCGTGAAGGTGATTTTGTTGAAATTACGGCACGGCAGCGCCTGCGTCAAGCGCTGGTTTTGGCCTGATTTTACTGGAAAATCGGCTAGCGGATCAGGGCGTTCAGCAGGTCGGTGTAATCATCCGTCCAGAGCTTGCCTTTTTCCACAGGCATCACCACCCAGCCCATGTCTTTCAGGGGCTCGAGGCTGGCGTCGGGGCGCGACATGACGATCCAGCGGCTGGCGGCGGCATAGGGCACATTGTCGCCCGGCAGGTCGAGCGTATAGCGCGATTTCAATCCCAGATCGTTCGCTGTGCGCGTGAGCACCGTGGCAAGGTCGAAATAGCGGTTGGACAGGTTGAACAGCATCAGCCCGCGCGGCGAGAGTTTTTCAAGATAGCCTTTTAGCGCCTCCACCGTCAGCAGGTGGGTGGGGATGGTGTCGGACGAAAAGGCGTCCAGCATGATCAGGTCGAATTTCTCCTTGCTGCGGGCCAGCTCAAGCCTGCCGTCGCCAAGGATGATAACCGGCGGGCGCTTGCCCTTGCAGGCGGACATGAAGGTGAACAGTTTTTCATCCTGCGCGGCTTCCAGCACGCCGGGGTCGATTTCGTAGAAGGTGAAAGCCGATTTCGGCGTGCTATAGCAATTGAGCGTGCCGACGCCAAGGCCCAGCACGGCGATATTCTTCGGGTTGTACAGGTTGAAGATATCGCCCACCGGCCCGCCCTTGGTGAAATAGGCGGTGGTCGTTTTCTCGAATTTCTTGTCGAGGATCTGCATGCCGTGCGTCGTCGTGCCGTGGTACATGTACCGCGCCATCTTGACCTCCTTGCCGAAGGCCATAGGGCGGTCGAAAACCTTGATGACGCCGTAGAAGTTACGCGACGACATCACAACGTCGTTCGGCATGACTACTTCGGCCAGGAGCAGCAGCGCCAGCGATCCCGCGAAAATCGCGCGGATATTGACGGAGAGCAGCAGCACGATGGCAAACAGCATCATGTCGATCAGCATCATCTGGTTGGTGACGACGCCGCCGGTATTGCCCAAAATCGCGCCCCGCTGCAGCATGCCATAGGCGGCATAGCAGGCAATCAGCGCGATAGCGGCGAAGATAATCGGCTTGGCGCGTTTGGGGATTTGTTGCGTGATGGCAGGGTTGACGAGCAGCGAGAGGATCAGCATCAGCGGATATTCGATCAGGCGGTCGAGCAGCGAGGGCACGACGAAGGCGTTCAGCACACCGCCCAATGCGCCGCCGATCGACATCATCAGGTAGAATTCCGTCACGTTGCGCCCTTCGCCCGGCGGGCGGGAGAGGGCGAGGCGCGTGTGGCACATCAGAGCCGTCGCGGCAAAGACCAGCAGATGCAGCCCCATCACCATCCACGACACGCGAATGGCCGAGTTGTACATCAGCAGGAAACCCATGGCGATGATGACCATGATCGGGTGCAGCTTGGCGATCTTGTCGAAAGAAAACACCTGCTTGCTGCCGAAAGCGAAAACGAAGGTCAGCAGGTAAAGCGCCAGCGGCACCACCCAGAGCATGGGGGCGGAGAAAATATCGGTGGAAATATGCGTGGTAACGCCCGACAGCAAACTGGAGGGGAAGAAGGCCAGCAATATCCAGCTTAGTCTTTGCGCGTTCGTCACAGGCACGGATTTTTCTGTCTTTTTCTCTTCCTTCACGCGGCCCGACAGGCCAAGGCAGGCGACAGCCGCCGCGATCAGAACGCCATAGCAGACGTACCAGTAACCCGATTGCTGCGACAGGCCCCAGACGCGCTCGAAAACCAGCGGGTAGAGGAATAGGCCGACAAAGCTACCAAGGTTGCTGGCGGCATAGAGGAAGTAGGGGTCGCGCGCCGAAGGATGCCCCGTCGCCGTAAACAGCCGCTGGATGGTCGACGATGTGGCGGAGAGCGCGATAAAGGGCACAGCCAGCGCTATCGTCAGCAGCTTGAAGGCGTCAACCGCCCCCGGCGTCGCGCCCAAGCCGTCTCCTGTCAGGTGTACGGGCAGGAAAACACAGCCCAGCAGCAGAGCTGCTATGAACAATAAACCATGTGTGCGCGGCGCGAATTGCGACAGGAAGTGCGCGTAAAGGTAACCGACCAGCAGCATGACCTGGAAGAAAGCCATGGCCACGATCCAGCCCGCCGGCGTGCCGCCCACCAGCGGCAGCAGCATGCGCCCGACCATGGGCTGCAGCGCGAACATCATCGCCGCGGACCAGAAGAGGGTGATGCTGAAAACGCCGATTGTCAGGCCGGAAGAGGGGTTACTTTTTGCCACGGTCTGCCTTTACGCCGTCGGTGAATGACAGCGTGCTGAGTAGGTTGGTGTAATTATCCGTCCAGGGGCGGAAAGCGGGGTCGGGGATGACTTTTCCCCATTCCTTGTTTTTCTTCAGTCCTGCGGGCAGCTCGCCGGGGCGTGTCACGACGGCCCAGATGCTGTTCGAGACATAGGCGGGAAGTTTTTCGCGCAAATCAAACCGCGCCGTGGTTTCAAGCTTGAGCGTCGCGGCCGTCGCGGCGATCATGTCCCAGAGCGTGAAGTAGCGGTTGGAAATGTTCAGCGCCAGCACGCCGCCCTTGGCGATATGCTCGAAATAAAGTTCAAGCGCTTCCTTTGTCACGATGTGCGACGGGATCGAATCCGACGTAAATACGTCGATGATCAGCAGGTCAAACTTTTCGCCCTTGAGCTTTTCAAGCTCCAGCCTTCCGTCGCCGACCTTGATGCGCAGCGTTTTGGGGTTGCCGCATTTTGACAGGAAACCGAATTGCTCCTGCGCCACCGTCACCACTTCGGGGTCGATCTCGAAGAAGACGAAATTACGGTTGGGGGCCGAATGGCAGTTGGTGGCGCCCGCGCCAAGGCCCAGCACGGCGACTTTCTTCGGCTTCAGGGCGGCGAAGATATCTCCCAGCGGGCCGATCTTGGCGTAATAGGCGGTGGGAACCGTATCCATGCCTTTTTCCAGCATCTGGTTGCCGTGGATGGTGTTGCCGTGACGCATATAGCGGATGAGCATATCCTTGCCGTCCACTTCGCGCTTCATGTCGTAAAGGCGGATGGTGCCGTAGAAGTTGCGCGCGCGGAAGAATTCGGCCGCGTCGGCAATCACGAACTGTGACACCATGAAAACGCCCAGCGCCAGCAGCGCCAGCGGCTGCAGTTTCAGCAGTTTCTCGCCATAGACAGGCACGCAGAAAGACAGCACGATCAGCAGCAGGCACGAAAAGGCCATGCGCGCCTTGATGCTGTCGACGCCGATATCCAGCGTCGGCGCGTTGACCAGCAGCACGGAGAGCGCCAGCAGCACCATGAAGGCGATGCCCATTTTCGATCTCGCGCGGAAATCGGGGTGCAGCATGCATGACGCCAGCAGCACCAGCGGGAATTCGATCAGGCGGTTGAAGACGCCGGGCACGATAAAGGCGTTCAAAACGCCGCCCAGCGCGCCGCCCACCGACATCATCAGGTAGAATGACGTCAGGTGGCTGCCGGCGGGCCGCAGGCTTGCAAGGCGCATATGGCAGGTCAGCGCGATGGCCGTGAAGACGGCGAGGTAGAACACCACGCCCGACCAGCTGCACAGCCAGCGCGCCTGCATCAGGCAGATGAAGAAGATTGCGATGCAGACGATATAGGGGTGTATGCCCTGCATGAAAGGCAGCTTGACGCGTGACTGCTTGGCAAAGGCGATGACGAAGGTGAGCAGGTAAAGCGCCAGCGGCAGCACCCAGACCATCGGCGCGGAAATGACGTCGGTGGTGATATATATTGTCACGCCTAATAAAAGACTAGAGGGCACGAAGGCCAGCGCCATCCATTCCAGCTGGCGTTTCAGCTGCGGCGTGGGCGTTTTTGCCTCGGCCTGTTTCTTTTCCTTGCCGCCCGCCTGCGTCAGGCAGAGCAGCGCCGCCAGCAGCAGCCCGAAATAGCCGTATTGCAGCCAGCCGGCCTGCTGGTCGAGCGCCAGCAAAGGTTCGATCACGGCGGGGTACAGCAACAGCCCCGCAAAACTGCCAAGGTTGCTGGCGACATAGAGGAAGTAGGGGTCCGATGACGATCCGTGGCGTGTGAGCGTAAACAGCCGCTGGATGGTGGAGGAGGTGGCGGAGAGCGCGATAAAGGGCACGCCCACAGTCACGCTCAGCAGCACGAACACTTCCCATGCGCCCGGCGTCGTTTCAAATTTATGACCCGCGATGTTAAGCGGCAGGAAACAGGCGCCGATAAGAAGGCCTAATATATATAGTATGCCGTGCACGCGGGGACTGACGGTCGAAAAGACATGCGCCAGCAGGTATCCCGCCAGCAGCATGATCTGGAAGAAAGCCATGGCGACGATCCATCCCGCCGGCGTGCCGCCGACGATGGGCAGCAGCATCTTGCCGACCATCGGCTGCACCGCGAACATCAGCGAGGCCGAGAGGAAGAGCGTAAAGCTGAATACGGCCAGCGATATCGTTCCGGGTTTTGTCATTTCAGCAGCCTCGAATTACCGGTCAGGGTGAGAGTGTGTAAGAGGTCGGTATAATTATCCGTCCATGCGCTGACATTCGCGGGCGGAGTCACTTCGCCCCAGCGCGCGGGCAGGGCCTTGAAGCTGACAGCAGGGCGCGTCACGACCATCCACAGGCTCTCGCTGCCGTAGAACAGCTTTTCGCCATTCTTGAAGATGCCGGGGGCGAAAGACGATTTCAGCTCCAGTGTTTTCGCCGTCGCGGCGATGGTGTCGCGCAGGTTGAAATAGCGGTTCGATACGTTCACCACGACTACGCCGCCCGGTTTCAGGTGTTCGAGGTAGAGCGCGAAGGCCTCCTTGGTGATCAGGTGCGTGGGGATGGAATCCGACGTGAAGGCATCCATCACCAGCATGTCGAATTTTTCGCCCTTGAGCTTGCCGAGCTCCAGCCGCCCGTCGCCGACGATGATGCGCGGCTTGGTCTTTGATTTGCAGGCGGAGAGGAAGGTAAAGTTTTCCTCCGCCACTTTCACCACGGCGGGGTCGATCTCGACAAAGGTGAATTCGCGGTCTTTGGCGTTGTAGCAGTTCATCACGCCGATGCCGAGGCCCAGCACGGCGACTTTTTTCGGCTTATAGACCGCGAAAAGATCGCCCAGCGGGCCGTTGCGCACGTGATAGGCGGTGGGTTCCAGCGACAGTTTCGGGTCGACCACCTGCTTGCCGTGGATGGTCGATCCGTGGCGCATGACAAGGATGTGATATTCCTTTTTCGTCTTCGGATCGATCACCTTGTTGTCGAAGAGGCGCACGATGCCGTAGAAGTTGCGCGTGCGCAAAATCTCGGATTCATCCGCCACGACGAACTGCGTCACCATGAATACCAGCAGCGCGGCCAGGGCCATCGGCTGCAGGCGCAGGATCGTCTTCCTGTAAAAGGCAACACCGAAAGCAAAGCCGATCAGCAGCGCATAGGCCAGCACCGTGCGGGCCTGAATACTGTCGATACCCAGATGCTGCGCCGGCATATTGACGAGCAGCACGGAAATGCCCAAGAGCACGATGATCGCCATACCGACGCGCGATTTGACCTTGAAATCGGGCAGCAACAGGGCGGAGGCCAGCAGCATCAGCGGGAATTCGACCGGTCGGTTGAAGACATAGGGCACGATAAAGGCGTTCAGCACGCCGCCCAGCGCGCCGCCGACCGACATCATCAGGTAAAAGGCCGTCAGGTGCCGGCTGTCATCCAGCGGGCGCAAGGACGCCAAACGCAGGTGGCACGACAGCGTGGCGCAGAAGAAAATGGCAAGGTAAAAGCCCACGCCCAGCCAGTCGCCCAGCCAGCGCGCCTGCATCAGCGAGATAAAGAAGATACCCGCGCAAATCGCGTAAGGGTGGATGCTGTGCATCCGCGCCGCTGATACCACGGGTTTGCTGGCGAAGGCTATAACGAAGGTGACAAGGTAGAAAGCCAGCGGGATGATCCAGACCATCGGCGCCGAAATGACGTCGGTGGTGATGAATGTCGTGACGCCCATCAACAGGCTGGAGGGCACGAAGGCGAGCGCCGCCCATTCGGCCATTTTCTTCGCGGGCGGCAGCTTGCCCGCGGTTTTCTTGACGGCTGCGCGCGCGTCGACGCCGCGGGCCAGCAGCAGGCACCAGAGGCCGAAGAAGATCAGCAGCACATAGCCGCCGTAAAGCCCCTTGGCTTGCAGGTCGATCGCCATCGCGGGTTCGATCAAAAAGGGATAGAGCAACAGACCCGAAAAACTGCCGAGGTTGCTGGCGACATAAAGGAAGTACGGATCGCCGGCCGCGCCGTGTTCCGTCACCGTAAACAACCGCTGGATGGTCGATGACGTGGCCGACAGCGCGATGAAGGGAATGGCGATGCAGAAGGTCAGCAGCACGAAAATTTCATAAGCGCCCGGCGTCGTCGCGTAATTGGCGTGCCCCGCCAGCGACGGCGGCAGGAAGAGCGTTCCGGCCAGCAGGCCCAGTATGTATAAAATCCCGTGCGTGCGTGCGGGGAAGGTCGAGAACAAATGCGCCACAAGGTATCCCGCCAGCAGCATGATCTGGAAGAAGGCCATGGCGACGATCCAGCCCGCCGGCGTGCCGCCCACGATGGGCAGCAGCATCTTGCCCACCATCGGCTGCACCGCGAACATCAGCGCGGCCGAGAGGAAAAGCGTAAGGCCGAAGATGACGAGTGTCGCCTGGCTTTTTTTAGCGGTGGTCATCGCGTGAGAGTCCTAGAACTTGAGGATGGAGGCGACGCTCGAATAATCATCGGTCCAGGCGATCTGGCCGGGCGGCTTCGCCAGCTCGACCCAGGTGCGCTTGTCGTAGGGCGACATATCGTCGCCGCTGCGGCCGATGATCATCCATTTGGAGGGATAGGAGTAAGGGAAGTTCATGGTGGTGTGGTAGCGGAAGCGGTTCTGCAGGCCAAGGCTGTCCGACACAGCCGACAGCGCCTTTTCAAGCACGATATAGCGGTTCGACAGGTTCGCCGCAATCACGCCGCCCGGCGCAAGATGGTCGAAGTAGGCGGTGATGGCTTCCTGCGTCAGCAGGTGGACGGGCACCATGTCGGAGGAGAAGGCGTCCATGACAATGACGTCGAATTTCTCGTTCGCCGGCAGCTTGGCCATTTCAAGGCGCGCGTCGCCAATGATAATCTTATGCGGCTCCGCGCCCGGGCATTTTTTCAGGTAGGTGAATTCCTTGTTCGCGATGTCGGCCATCAAGGGGTCGATCTCGAAGAAGGTATAGGAACGGTCGGGCGCCTTGTAACAGGCGAGCGTGCCCGCGCCAAGGCCCATCACGGCCACTTTGCGCGGCTGCTGCACTTCGTAGATGTCGCCCATCGGGCCCCAGTTGGCGTAGTAGGAGGCCATCATGTCCTGCATGCCCTCGTTCAGGATCTGCATGCTGTGCGTCGTCGTGCCATGGCGCAGGTAACGCACGTGGAAATCGGTCGAATCCTTGTGGAAGGTATGGTCGTAAACCCTGACCGTGCCGTAGAAGTTGCGCGCCGTCAGCTTCACGTCCTCCTTGATGGTATAGAAATAGGTGTTGAAGAAGGACGACACCAGCAGCAGCGCGCCCACCGCCAGCGTCGCGCGCGGATGCAGCGTCACCATGATGAAGATCGTCACCAGCAGCACGTTCCGGATCTCGCGCAGGCTGGACGCGTCCTGCTGGAAGGCGGCGGCCGCCACCATCGCGCAGGCGCCCAGCAGCAGGAAGATGCCGTGCTTCAGGCGGAAGGGCTTGTGGATGCGCGGGTTGACAAGGCAGGAAAGCAGCAGCACCGCCGGATATTCGACCAGCCGGTCGAGGATCATGGGCGCGACAAAGGCGTTCAGAATACCGCCCAGGGCGCCGCCCAGCGCGATCAACAGGTAATAGCCGGGCAGGTGGCGTTCGTCCTCCAGCGGGCGCGCCTCGGCCAGCAGCATGTGGCAGAGCAGGGCGACAACCGTGAAGGTGATCAGATGCCAGACCATCGCATAGCCCGACATCGCGGGCATGCCCTGCACCAGCAGGCAAAGCCCGACGGCGCCGGCCACGATGGTCGGGTGGATTTTCTGCAGCAGTTTTTGCGACACCAGCGGTTTTTTGGCAAAGGCGGCGACGAAGGTCAGCAGGTAAAGGCCCAGCGGCACGACCCAGATCATGGGCGCAGCCACAAGGTCGGTCGTGATATGCGTCGTCACGCCCAGCATCAGGCTGGAGGGGAAGAAAGCCAGCGCCACCCATTTCAGGTAGCGTTTCATCGGCAACGGCGCGGCCTTGCCGGCGGGCTTCACATCAGCCGTGCGGCCCGGCAGCAACAGGCAGGTGGAAGCGAAAACCACCAGCGCCGCATAGCCATAGAACCACAGGTGCGCTTGTTCGGGCAGCGTCATCATCGGCTCGATCATGCCGGGGTAGATCAACAGCCCGGCGAAGCTGCCAAGGTTGCTGGCGGCGTAGAGGAAATAGGGATCGGAGGCCGAAGGATGCCCCGTCGCGGTAAACAAGCGCTGTAACGTGGAAGACGCCGCCGACAGCGCGACAAAGGGTGCGCCGACGCTCAGCAGCAGAAGTTTAAAGACAAGGAAGGCGCCGATGGCCTCGCCCTGGATGGCGGGCATCTGCACCGGCAGGAACGTCCCGCCCAGCAGCAGCGCGCCGACGAAAACAGCGCCATGAATGCGCGGTGAAAAACGCGCCAGTCCCCAGGCCAGCGAATAACCCGCCAGCAGCATCACCTGAAAGAACGCCATGGCGACGATCCAGCCGGCGGGCGTGCCGCCCACCAGCGGCAGCAGCATCTTGCCAACCATCGGCTGCACCATGAACATCGCGGCGGCGGAGGTGAACAGCGCCAGGCAGAACAGCGCCAGCGTCTGCGTTTGCCGCGCAAGGGGCAGCGGGTTGAGCACTTGTTCGGTCATGCGGTTTTTCTTTCCTTCTCGCGCAGCAGGGCGGTGAAGCGCGCGAACAGGTACTGGCTGTCCTGCGGGCCGGGCGAGGCTTCGGGATGGTACTGGACGGAAAAGATGGGGCGGCCCTTCACGCGCAGGCCTTCGTTCGTGCCGTCAAAGAGGCTCACATGCGTCACTTCCGCGCTGTCGGGCAGCGTTTCGGGGATGACGTGGAAACCGTGGTTCTGGCTGGTGATTTCGACTTTTCCGGTTTCAAGGTCTTTCACCGGATGGTTCGCGCCGCGATGGCCGAAGGGCAGCTTGCCCGTCTTGCCGCCCAGCGCAATCGCCAGCATCTGGTGGCCAAGGCAGATGCCGAACAGCGGCAGGCCCGACTTCAAAAGTTTCTGGATCACCGGCACGGCATAAACGCCCGTGGCCGCCGGATCGCCCGGGCCGTTCGACAGGAAAATGCCGTCGGGGTGCAGCGCGAGAATATCTTCGGCGGAAGTATCGCAGGGCACAACCGTCAGGCGCAAACCCTGCGCGCAAAGGCAGCGCAAAATGTTCCGCTTCACGCCGTAATCGACCACGACAACATGCGCGAAGACGCTGGCGGGCGTGACGAATTTATCCGTCGGCGCGTTCCACGTGCCTTCCGTCCATGCGTAGATGTTTTTGGTGGAAACGGTTTTAGCGACATCGAGCCCGTTCATGTCGGGCAGCGCCTTCGCCTGTGCCTTCACGTCATCAAGGCTGATTTTTTCCGCGCCGAAGAAATGGATAATGCCGTTCTGCGAACCCTTGTCGCGCAGGTGGCGGGTGAGGGCGCGGGTGTCGAGCCCGCAGATGCCGGTCAGGCCTTGTTCCACCAGCCATTCATTGAAATGCGTGTCCGAGCGATGGTTCGATGGCGACGTGATATCGGCGCGCAAAATCAGCCCCTTGGCAAAGGAGGTTTCGGTTTCATGGTCGGCAGCGTTCGCGCCCACGTTGCCGACATGCGGGAAGGTAAACGTGACGATCTGCCCCGCGTAGGAAGGATCGGTCATGATTTCCTGATAACCCGTCATCGATGTGTTGAACCAGACCTCGCCGCCCGTCGCGCCCGGCTTCCCGATGCCCTTGCCCCAGTAAACGGTTCCATCGGCCAGTGCCAGAACTGCGGTGGCATGGGGAGGAATCTGCGGAGAAAACATGAGTTTC
>JBGGMV010000129.1:0-31403 GCA_041287865.1 Alphaproteobacteria bacterium
GGCGCTGACCCGCCTGCGCGGCGCGTTTGCCATCGCCATGATTTTCTCCGGCGAAAAAGACCTCATCATCGGCGCGCGTTTCGGCACGCCCTTGGCAATCGGGTACGGCAAGGGCGAGATGTTCATGGCGTCCGACAGCTATGCCCTCGCGCCGCTGACCGATAAAATTTCCTTCCTCGAAGACGGCGACCGCGTAGAAATGTCGCGCGCGGGCGTTTCCATCCGCGATATCACCGGCAAGAAGGTCGAGCGTGAAGTGCGCGTCACCGCGCAATCGGGCGCGCTGATGGGCAAGGGCAATTACCGCCACTTCATGGAAAAGGAAATCAACGAGCAGCCCGCCGTGATCGGCGATACGCTGAATACCTATATCAATCCGGCCACCGGCCAGATCAGCCTGCCTGATGAAATCATGGCTTTGGCCGATGCGCCGAAAATCACCATCGCGGCCTGCGGCACGGCCTATTACGCCGGTTTCGTCGCCAAATACTGGCTGGAACAAATTGCGCGCATCCCGACGGAAGTCGATATCGCTTCCGAATTCCGCTACCGCGAAGCCCCGCTGCCCAAAGGCGGCGCGGCGCTGTTCATCTCGCAGTCCGGCGAGACGCTGGATACGCTGGAGGCGCTCCGCTATTGCAAGCGCCAGGGCCAGAAATGCGTGTCTGTGCTGAACACCATCGAAAGCACCATCGAACGGGAATCCCATCACGTGCTGCGCACGCTGGCGGGCCCCGAAGTCGGCGTTGCCTCGACCAAAGCCTTCACCACGCAGCTGACGACTCTCGCCTGCCTGACTGTGGCGCTGGCCCGCAAGCGCGGCTCGATTTCAGTCGAGCGCGAAAAGCAGCTGACCGAAGCCTTGCGCGAAGTACCCTCCCGCGTGGCCGAACTGCTGGGCCATGACGGCAAGATCCGCGAAATGGCAAAACAGATTGCCGAAGCACGCGACGTTCTGTACCTCGGCCGCGGCACCTCCTACCCCATCGCGCTCGAAGGCGCGTTGAAGCTGAAGGAAATTTCCTATATCCATGCCGAAGGCTATGCGTCGGGCGAAATGAAGCACGGCCCCATCGCCCTGATCGATGAAAACGTGCCCGTGATCGCCATCGCGCCGCATGACGCCCTGTTCGACAAAACCGCAGGCAACGCGCAGGAAGTTATCGCACGCGGCGGCAAGGTGCTGCTTATTTCCGACAAAACCGGCATCGCCAAGCTGAAGGACAAATCGGCCTGGACGATCGAGATCCCCGAGGTTGACCCCTTCGTGGCGCCCATCCTCTACACCATTCCGGTGCAGCTGCTGGCCTACCACACGGCGGTTATCAAGGGCACGGACGTCGACCAGCCCCGCAACCTTGCCAAATCGGTGACGGTGGAATAAGACTGTCGCCATGATTGCGCCTAAAAAAGATAGCTCTCCTCTGCACCCCTTTTGGTGGTTCTGGCTGCCCATCTGCCTCGCGCTGGTGCTGGCAGTGGTGGAGCAGTTTTTGCCCGAGACAACGCGCACGGCGCTCTATGAAGAAGACAGCATCATAGAAATGACGCAGGCGCTGGTGGCCTTTATCGCCGCCGGTTTCGGCTTCGCCTGCCTGAAACACTGTAAAGGAAACACATTCCTGCTGGTCTGGGTGCTGCTGGGCACGCTGGCGAGCCTTTATATCGGCCTCGAGGAAATATCCTACGGCCAGCAGATCTTCCACTGGCAGACGCCCGAAGAATGGAAGTCCGTCAACCGCCAGTGGGAAACCAACCTGCATAACACCACGTCATGGCTGAACGAGAAGCCGAAACTGCTGCTCTGGCTGGGCGTGCTGGCGGGCGGCATTGTGATACCGCTCTTACGCCGGAAAAAGCCCAAGCTGCTGCCCGAAAAATTCAAGGCGATATACCCAGACGATGCGCTGTTCTGGACATCCGTCATGTCCATCTTCGCCTACATCAGCAAATTCCTGCAAAAGGAAGGCTTTGTCACGCTCTACGGCCGCACGACCGAGATCCATGAATTTTACCTGTACTATTTCGTGATGCTTTATTTCGTGCTGCTGCGGCTCAGGCTTAAAGCTCCATAAGCCCTTTTTCGCGCAGCAGAGTCTGCAGCTCCCCCGTCGCAAACATGTCGCGCACGATATCGCAGCCGCCGACGAATTCGCCCTTGATATAAAGTTGCGGGATGGTGGGCCAGTTGGCGAAATCCTTGATGCCCTGCCGCAATGATGGGTCGGACAGGATATCGATGTCTTTGTAAGGCACCCCAAGGTTTTGCAAAATCTGCACCACTGCCGCCGAATAGCCGCATTGCGGGAAGATCGCCGTGCCCTTCATGTAGAGCACGATATCGTTCTCGGACAAATCCTGCCGGATGCGGTCGAATACTTCGCTATTGCCTGCCATGGCTATAATCCGCACTTGTCGTCAGCTGCAGCGCGTGCAGCTCGCTTTCCATCAGGTTACCCAACGCACGAAACACCATCCTGTGCTGTTCCACGCGCGGCAGGCCCGCAAAGGCGGCGCAGACCACGGTCGCAGCATAGTGCGTGCCGTCGCCGCGCAGGTCCTGGATGGTCACTTCCGCCCCGGGCAGACCCTGCTTTATCAGCGCTTCCAGACTGGCGGCATCCATCAAATGAACCTTTTCGGTGTGAGAGGCGTTAGGACAATTACCGTTAACCTTCTGATAATAAAGTTATCCTATGCTGCCTGATAATCAACCAATAAGGCAGGATAACTTTAAGAACATGGAATAAGCCTTCCATTTTGCGTAAAATGAGGTAAAAGTATCATGGACGATTTAAAGTTTTATTATGTAAATAATATGACCGGAACGCTCTATAAACCCCTGACTATCGGCATTTCTACTTCAGTGCTGTTCGACCTGCGCGAGGAGCACGAGGTCTATCAGTCCAAGGGTATCGACGACTACCGCAAGCTGCAATTCGAGCGCCGCCGCGAAATCATGAAGCCCGGCACGGCCTTCTGCGTCATTCAAAAATTACTGGCCATCAACGTCCCCGGCGAAAAGCCGCGCGTCGAAGTCGCCCTTATCTCGCGCAACGACATCGAAACCGGCATCCGTGCCCGTTATTCGCTCGACCATTACCAGCTTGATATCCCGCGCATCGCGCTGACGGGCGGCAAGCCGGTGGAAGCTGGCCTGCTGAAGGCCTATGGCATCGACCTTTTCCTGTCCAAGCACCCCGACGACGTGCAGCGCGCGGTGGACGGCGATATCGCGGCCTCCGTGCTGCATGACCCGCCGGTCGAAGCGGCGCCCGCCTGCAAGCCCGGCAAAGTCCACTTCGCCTTTGATGGCGACATGGTGCTGTTCGGCGGTCAGTCGGAGGCGATCTTCCAGAAGGAAGGGTTGCAAGGATTCCTCAAATACGAAACCGAAAACGCCGAAGTGCCCATGCCGCTCGGCCCCTTCGCCAAGGTATTGTTTGTTATTCAGGCGCTGAAGGCCACCTTCTCCAAGGAAGAATGCCCGATTGAAACCTCGCTGGTGACTATGCGCAGCGGTTCGGCGCAGGTGCGGCCCATGAACACCCTGATCGACTGGGGCCAGATTGTGGACGGCGCCTATATGATCGGCCGGTCCTCGCAGGAAGGACACAAGTACCAGAAGGTCGACGTGCTGGCCGCTATCGGCGCGGACCTCTTCTTCGACGACCAGACCTATCATACCGAGCCTGCGTCGAAGGTTGTGCCCTCCGGCTATGTCCCTCAAAAGACTGGACATAGTGCGCACGGCTGAACAGCCGTCGTGCTCACGGCTGAACAACCGTTCGCCATTAACCAAATATCAAATTTCCTCATTTATCATGGGGTTGAGGGTATCTGTCCGACAGGGCAGAATAACCAGGAAGGTTATTTGATAAATGGCGCCGGTCAAAGAAGATGACTATCAGCTGCCAAAGATCACGCAGGCTGAACTGAACGAGATCATCAGGAAGCATCAGAACTTCATGAATGCTCGCGCCAATGGCGCGCGCGCGGTTGTGCGCGACAAGGATTTATCCCGCCTCTCCTTCATCGGCCAGAACCTGTCGCAGTCGGATTTCACCGGCTGCATCATGGCCTATGCCGACCTGACCAACGCCAGTTTCGAAAGCGCGACGCTGTTCGGCTGCGATTTCACCAATGCCCGCCTGACCAATACGCGCCTCGCCCGCGCAGACCTGCGCGGCGCGTCCATCAACGGCGCCGACGTGTCGAAGGCCGACCTTACCGGCGCTGACTTGCGCGAAGGCAAAACCATCATCAAGCGCAAGATGAAGAAAAAGGGCGACGAATACGCCAAGGAAGCCGAGGCCGGCATCGTGCATTTCACCGGCGCGGATCTTACCGGCGCGATTTTGAACGGCGCAATGGCCATGAGCGCCGACTTCTCCGACTCCGTGATGCTCAACGCCTCGATGCAGGGCACGAAGCTGATGGGCGCGAACATGAAGGGCGCGGATATGTCGGGCGTCAACCTCGGCGGCGCTGATATGCGCAACGCCGATTTTTCCTACGCCACGATGACCGGCGCGATGATGGAAGACGCCGAAAAGGCCGGCACCAATTTCAACCTTGTGCTGACCGGCGAAACGGTCGGGCAGGCCGTGACCGAAATTCCCCTGACGCTGGATGAACTTATATTGCAGCATACGCGCTGGGTCGCCACCGGCGGCCGGCAGGGCAAGCAGATGACGCTCTCCGAAGTCGACATGCGCAAAGGCCCGAAACTGGCCGCCATGCGCCTGACCGCGATCCGCGCCATCAAATGCACCTTTGCCGAGATGGACATGCGCTCGATCGAGCTGCAGGGCGCGACCCTCGACGATTCAGACTTCCGCAAGGTGAAGCTGCAAAGCTCGGATCTGCGCGGCAGCCGTTTCCGCGGCGCCATCTGCCACCGCACCGATTTCAGCCGCGCCAACATGAACCCGCTGATTTTAAAGAAACCCGACGGTATCATCTACAACATTCCCTGCCGGATGGAAGGCGCGCAGCTGCGCCATGCGGTATTCAACGGCACAAGGCTGATGCATTCCCGCTTCAACAATTGCGACCTGACCGGCGCGAATTTCACCAACTGCGATTTGCGCGGCGCGGTCTTCACCGGCACCGATCTCACCGAAGCGATTTTCAAGGACGCGATACTGGATGACGCCGTTTTCGACGACGGCAAAAAACCCGAGCCTGTTCAAGAGGAAGAGTTCGCGGAAGAGTCGGTTTGAGAAAAATACCCCACCGGTTTTTTCCAGCTATCCCGCTGTTCCCCCTGCCCTTTCCCCGAGTCTGTCAAAAACACCCCGCGTTTCAAAGCGTTTCAGAGCGTTTCATGTCATCAAATACCCCATGAAAACATGCCAAAAACCCGCAGTTTTCAAATAGCGCATCGCGTTGAAAAACCGCGCCGATCCCGCTTATGCGTTTCAGAGCGTTTCAAAGCGTTTCACATCGTTTCATTGACCACGGGAACGAAAGTTGGGAAACTATAGATATGCTCTTACTGTGTGAGCAGCGAAGGCGGGAAATCAAAATCCCGCCTTTTTTAGTGCTTAAATGTCATGCCAGCGAAAGCTGGCATCTCCCGCGCACAAGCGCGGTATTTATAAAACAGCCCTTCGGGCTGGGAGATCCCGGCTTTCGCTGGGATGACAAAGGGGTGAAATATGTCAGAAAAACTTCGGCCAGCCGGGCTTCTTTTTCGGCGGCTGCGGGGGTTTCGGCTTGTCCTGCATCATCTTGCGGAGCTTTTCGATATCCTCGACCGACATCGGCTTCGGCCCCGCGCCCGAGGGCACGGCGGCAGCGTGGTGCCAGCCGACGACGTTGGGGTGGCCGGATTTCAACAGCTTCTGGATCGTGTCGCATTCGATCAGCACCAGATAGCTGTTTTTCGGCAGGTCGCGGGCCATGTGCGGATGGACTTCGTCGACCGGCTGCGCGCCATAGGCGTCGTCGATCACCGGGTTCTCGAGCCCGAGCTTGCCTTTCAGCAGCTTGAAGGCTTCGGCGTTATTGGCGGGCGCATCGGTATCATCGAGGCGAACGGTAAGGATGCCGTAAAGCTGGGGGCGAGGCGTTGTCATGATTTCACCTTTAGAAACAGGGGCCGGACCAATGCGGACCGCCTTTTTTGCCGCCGGCGGGCGGGCTGAAAGGCTCCATTTTGGGATTGGCGAAGACGCCGATGATATTGGGGTGTTTGCTGTCTTTCATTTTCTGGGCGAGGTTTTCCTCGATCAGCACGACGTATTCGTCGTTTTTACCCATGGGGATAGCGCCATAGCTTTCGTCGATATCGGGTTTCGACAGCGCCAGCGCCGACCTGATCTCGGCAAAGGCCTGCTTGAGATCGGCAAGCTGCGGCTTGCCCAGCTTCACGGTGACCATCGCGTAATCGACGGGTTTAGGCGGCATCATGGCTGCGCTCCTGATAATAAATATGGAAGAATTATGGTTAAATTATGGAATCTGACCCTCTTTGTCAAGCGGGTGAATCAGGCTATAAAGGCCTATGTCCATCAGGCATTTACCCGAAACGCTGATCAACCAGATCGCCGCCGGCGAGGTGATCGAGCGCCCCGCTGCGGCGGTGAAGGAACTGGTCGAAAATTCCATCGACGCAGGCGCATCGCGCGTGGAAGTCGTTATCCGCGACGGCGGCGCCAGCCTGATCGCCATCACCGACGACGGCATCGGCATGGATGCAGCGGATCTGGAATTAGCGGTGGAGCGCCACGCAACATCAAAACTGCCGGACGACGATCTGGTGAATATCGCGTCGCTGGGTTTCCGTGGCGAGGCCCTGCCCTCCATCGGCGCTGTCAGCAGGCTTTCGATTACCAGCCGCAAACGCGGCGCGGCAGATGGTTTTGTGATCAAGGTCGAAGGCGGGAAAAAATTCAAACCCGCGCCCGCCGCGATTACGCAGGGCACCAAGGTGGAAGTGCGGGATTTGTTTTACGCGACGCCCGCACGGCTGAAATTCATGAAATCGCCGCGCACCGAGGTGCAGAACGTGCGCGATGTGGTGGAACGCCTCGCCATGGCCTGCCCGGATATCCATTTCCGGCTGGTGTCGGACGACAAGGAATTGCTGGATCTGCCATCGGCCCCCGGCGATTTGTACGAAAGCCGTTTGGCGCGTTTGAAGCAGATCATGGGCCGCGAATTCGCGGAGAACGCCTTGCGGCTCGACGCAGAGCGCGATGGCATTCGTTTGACGGGCTACGCCAGTCTGCCGACGCTGAACCGCGGCACCAACCAGCACCAGCATTTCTTCGTCAATACAAGGCCTGTCAAAGACCGCCAGCTGATCGGCGCGGTGCGCGGCGCCTATATGGACTTCCTTGCCTCCGACCGCCACCCGATGCTGTGTTTGTTCCTCGATTTGCCACCGGCCTTTGTCGACGTCAACGTGCATCCGGCCAAGGCGGAGGTGCGTTTCCAGGATTCAGCGCTGGTGCGCGGGCTGCTGGTGGGCGGGCTGAAACACGCTATCACGCAAGCCGGCCACCGCGCCTCGACCACTGTCGCGCAGCAGACATTGCAGTCATTTCAATTGCCGCCAACGGCGGCGGGTCAACAGCCCTCTGCCCCTACCGGCTGGAACGGCGAATACAAACAGGGCGAAGCGCCTTACAAGAAGCTGCCGGGCATGGAGGGCGCGCAATATACCGGCGCGGCTTTTGCCTCTACCGGCAATCTGTCGCTGGGCACGGCGCCTGCGGCGCGGGCGCATATCGAACCCGTGCCGATTGATGTGCCGGCGGAATACCCGCTGGGCGCGGCCTGCGCGCAGCTGCATGAAACCTATATCGTGGCGCAGACCAAGGACGGATTGGTGCTGGTCGACCAGCATGCGGCGCATGAACGCCTTGTCTACGAGGAAATGAAAAAATCACTGGCGCGCGGCATGATCGCGCGGCAACCGCTGCTACTGCCCGAAGTCGTTGAAATGGACGCACCTTCGGCCGAGCGGCTGCTGCAGCGTAAAGACGAACTCGCGGAGCTGGGCCTTGTCATCGACAGTTTCGGCGCGGGCGCGATTGTGGTGCAGGAAATGCCCGCGCTGCTGGGCTCGACTAACATCAAACAGATGATCATGGACCTTGCCGACGATATCGCCAATTTCGGGCAGGCGACAGGCCTGAAGGAAAGGCTGGAGGAAGTCTGCTCCACCATGGCCTGCCACGGATCGGTGCGCGCGGGCCGCCGCCTGACGCAATCGGAAATGAACGCGCTGCTGCGCGAAATGGAAAACACGCCGCATTCCGGCCAGTGCAACCACGGCAGGCCTACCTATGTCGAGTTGAAATTGCACGACATCGAAAAACTTTTCGGACGCAGGTAAGACATGAGCAACCAGAAAAGCGGTCTCTATCGCCTTTGCATGGGGCTTTACGTCACCTACGGCCTGTGTGGCGTGATGCAGTTTTCGCCCATGGCGATTTTGGTCGCAACAGTCGTTCTTACCCTCGCCATCATCGCCGCCCATATCGGCCACACCAAGGCGAAGGGCACGCTGTATGAAAGCCATTTCCAGTGGCTGGTGCGCACCTTCTGGATCGGCGGCGGGGTTTACCTGCCTGTCATGAGCGTCATGGCCGCGATCGTGATTGTATCGGAGTTCGATACGACGGCGGTGAAGGCCGCGGCGGAGGCCGGCGAAGAATCGGTCGCCGTGCTGACCGAACTCCTGCTGAGGGAAAACAGGAGCGTGATTTCCATGGTCTACTTCTCGCTCTTCTTCCCCTTCACGATCTGGTGGCTGTACCGCTGTATTTCCGGCGCGCGCCGCCTGATAAAGGGCGATGAAGTGCCCGACCCCGAGCGTTGGATTTAAGCCGCGTTCACAAGATCGCGGAACAACGCGATGGCCTGCAATTCGCGTTTGATATGGTCGAGCTTTTTGCGCGCCGGCGCATCCTCGCCCCAGGTTTCCAGCTGCCAGTTTTCATCGACGGTGGCGGCGGCATAGGCCCCCTCGCCGTCAAGATAGCCGTCCAGCAGCGCAAGGCCGATGACGGTCGATCCGCAGACCGATGTCGCCGCCTGCGCGACGGTGAAGGCGGCGGGAGAAAGCCCGTTAATGGCTTTATTCAGCGTTTCCAGCGATTCAGGCGGCTGGTTGTGGTATTTGATGCCCGTGACAGGCTCCAGCGTCGCGCCATGCGTCTCCCGCAGCCATTTCAGCAGCGGCAGCCAGTGTTCTTCCTGCCGCTTCACAAGGTCGGGCGGCGTGGGCGCGAAATAGCACACAAGGTCAGACGCCGCGAATTTCACCAGCTCCGCGTTCATCGCCGCGCGGTCGGGGCCGGGGCCGCATTTGTCGGTCATGGTGCTGGCCAGCTGCATCAACGGCATGGATGCCGGAATGATATGCTCCCCCTGCGCCTGCCATTCGGCGGCAATCGCCTCGGCCAGCGGTTGCGAGAGGATCAGGTTATGCTGCATCACGGTCTTGATGGCTTTTCCATCCAGCCGTATGACGTAACCGCCGGGGGCTGTGCCCGCCTCGGCCTGTTTGTAGAAACGTTTCATGGCGACACCTGACAGGGCGAAGGCGCGGCAGCATTGGGCGCAACGGGCGAGCCAACGGGGGTCGCCGTCACCTCGCCGAAAACGCCGGAAACTTCCAGCGGCACGGCGGTATTGACCGTGCCAGCGGTTTTCGGCTGCGGCGTAAAGACCATGCTCATATAGAGATTGTTAAAATCGATCGTGCCTGTGCCCGTGATATTCAGGTTTTCGGTATCGACGCCAATGCGCGTGGCCGTGGCGACGCCGTTTTTGACATCGAATTCGGCTACCGCGCAATTGACCACTGCGTCGTTGGGCAACAGCGCGGCCAGCACACTTCCGCTCCACAGCCCCAGCGCGCGGCCCGGCACCTTGCCCTTGCCGCCCTTGAGCTTCAGAGTGCCGTTTAAGTTACGCAATATTGTGGTCTGGTCGCCCTTCGCCTTAAGGATCAGATTCCCCGTGACACCGCCGCCAGAGGCCCCGGGGTAAAGCAGGCCGTAATCAAGCTTGATAACTCTAGTGAAGACGTCCAGCCCATCGTTATTATAAAGGGCAAAACCGGCCAGCAGTTCCTCGCCCGCGCGCGCAGTGAAATCCACGGAGACCATGTTAACATTCATGGCTTCGGTCAACGTGTCCAGTAATTGCGGGAAGTTCATATCCTTCGGCATCGTCAGGTCGATGTCAATCGGCGGACGATCTGGCAGCGCCAGCGCAGTCAGCATGATATGCGTTTCGATAGGCTTTCCGGGCTTGGGTTGCGCGAAAGGAATGCGCGCCTCGGCCTTTTTGAGCGTGATTTTATTATACGTCACGTCATGGGCGACGAGCGTCGGGTGGAAACCGTCCATGCCCAGCTTGATATCGCCGTTTATCTTCAGCATGCCGCCGAATTTTTCTTCCATCGGCTGACGCAGGAAATTGAGGGTGACAAGGCTATAGGCAATCGTGGAAAGACTGATAAGCACCAGCAGCACGATCAGGAATTTGCGCAACCGCTTTACGCCGGCGTAGGGGTCTTGCGCGTCTTCCGTCATCAATCCAGATCCTCGAAGGGGTCGGATTTGTCTTCGGCGCTGAAGCCGAAGTATTTGAAGGTTTTCTTCATGTCGGGCGAGAGCGGCGCGGTGACGTCCAGCAGCCCGTTCATCATCGGGTGCGGCATGATCAGGCGCCTTGCATGCAGGTGCAGCGTCTGCGGCAGCTGTGGGTTGCGGGATAAAAACTCCTGCCGCTCGTCATACTTGAAATCGCCCAGCAGCGGGCAGCCCATTTCAAGCGCGTGGACGCGGATCTGGTGCGTGCGGCCCGTGCGCGGCCAGAAGGCGACCCAGGCGAGTTCGTGCCCGATGCTTTCCATGACGGTGTAGAAGGTGAGCGCCGATTTGCCCTCCTCCCCGTCCGTCACCATGATGCGTTCGCCGCCGCCGATATCGACCTTGCCGATGGGGGAATTGATTTTTCCCTGCTCCATCGCGGGCGCGGGCGTGGTGATGGCCCAGTAATATTTGCGGATATCGCGGCCCTGGAACATATGCCCCAGTTCCCGCGCCGCCGCCGTGGTGCGGGCCAACAATAAAACGCCCGAAGTGTCGCGGTCGAGCCGGTGGACAAGATGCGGACGCTCGCCGCCCTCCGACAGCGCATCCAGCATGCCATCGACATGCTTGTCGATTTTCGATCCGCCCTGCACGGCCAGGCCCGTCGGCTTGTTCAGGGCGATCACGTGCTTGTCCTTGTAAATCACAAGGCTTTTGATAAAGGCGGCGTCTTTTTCTGAGGGGCCGCTGGGCCTAGCCGGCGCGGGGTTGTTCAGCTGCGGTGGGATGCGGATAATCTGGCCCTTCGCAAGGCGCGTTTCGCCCTTGGCGCGCTTGCCGTCGACGCGCAGCTGGCCGGTGCGCAGGATTTTCTGCAGCTGGCCGAAGGTGAAATCGGGATAATTCTTCTTCAGCCAGCGGTCAAGGCGCTGACCGTCGTCTGCATCGCCGACTGTGACGCCCTCTGTCATGAAAAAGCCTTTACCGAAGCGGCGCCGCCGAACACGGCCAGCAGCGACAGGAAAACGGAAGCCGCGACGTAAAGCGCAGCGTTAAGCGCCTGCCCCGTATTGGCAAGCTTGTAGACATCAAACGAAAACGCGGAAAAGGTGGTGAAACCGCCGAGGAAACCTGTCACCAGCAAGGCCTGCATGGTTGCCGACATATCCGCTTTTATCATCACCGTTTGCATGATGACACCGATGGCGAAGGACCCGAGCACGTTGACGAAGAGCGTGCCATAAGGAAAGGCATCGCCGAAGAGCTTTGCGGTGGCCATCATTGATAAAAGTCGTGCAACGGAACCGGCGCCGCCGCCGAGGAACACGGCCAGAAGGATGTTCATTCCTTCCCCGCTTTCTCGTCGCGTAGTTTTTGCCAGTATTCCATGCGTTTTTTTAATTCGCGTTCAAAGCCGCGCTCGACAGGTTTAAAGAATTCACCACGCGGCATGCCGTCGGGGAAATAATTCTGGCCGGAGAAACCTTCGGGCGTATTGTGATCGTAATCGTAATCCTTGCCGTAACCGATATCTTTCATCAATTTCGTCGGCGCGTTCAGGATATGCTTGGGCGGCATCAGCGAGCCGGTCTGCTTCGCCGCCGCCATGGCCTCGCCATAGGCGACATAGGCTGAATTCGATTTAGGCGCGGTGGCAAGGTAGATCAAGGCTTGCGCCATGGCCAGTTCGCCTTCGGGCGAACCAAGGCGTTCGTAGGTTTCCCAGGCGTTGATGGTCAGCGACAGCGCCTGCGGATCGGCAAGGCCGATATCTTCCGTCGCCATGCGTACCATGCGGCGGGCGATATAACGCGGGTCCTCGCCGCCGTCGAGCATGCGGCAGAACCAGTAAAGCGCGGCATCGGCGTCGGAACCACGCACCGATTTATGCAGCGCGGAGATAAGGTTGTAATGGCTTTCCTGCGCCTTGTCGTAGAGAGGAGCGCGTTTTTGCACCAGCTTGGTCAGCGCATCGACATCTAGCATGCCCTTTTGGCGGGTGTTAAACACCTGCTCGGCAAGGTTGAGGATATAGCGGCCATCGCCGTCGGCCATGCTGACCAAAGCCGCGCGGGCCTCGGGCGTGACGGGCAGCGGACGGTTCATTTGCTGCTCGGCGCGGGAAATAAGCGTTTCGAGCGCGGTTTCGTCAAGGCGGTTGAGCACCATCACTTGCGAGCGCGACAGCAGAGCGGCGTTGAGTTCAAACGAGGGGTTTTCGGTGGTGGCGCCGACCAGCGTAATCGTGCCGTCCTCGACGTAAGGCAGGAAGGCGTCCTGCTGCGATTTATTGAAGCGGTGGATTTCATCGACGAAGAGCAGCGTGCCTCGGCCCAGTTTCCGGCGATGGAGGGCGCTTTCGAACACCTTGCGGAGGTCGGCAACGCCGGTAAAGACGGCGGAAATCGCCTCGAATTGCAAATCAGTATGCTGGGCCAGCAACCGCGCAAGAGTCGTTTTACCACAACCGGGCGGGCCCCAGAGGATAAGGGAGGAGATACGCCCCTGCTCCACCATCTGCGCCAGCGGGCCGTCGCCTTTCAGCAGGTGGTCTTGGCCGATAACTTCGGCGAGCGTTTTCGGACGCAGCAGATCGGCCAGCGGACGCGGCGCTTCGCGTCCCGGCTCTTTCTCGTAACTGACGTCGAAAAGGTTCGCCATATCGCCCTTATATCGTGATCATCAGGTTCAGCACTTGCTCGCCGCGCAAGACCTGTATGGCCCAGCGGCGGCTGTTCATGTCTTCCAGCAGGTCTTTCAGTTCCTTGACCGAATTGATCTTCTCGCCGTTGACGCCCAGCAAAATGTCGCCGCGTCCGAGACCGAGGCGGCCCGCGTTGCCTTCGTCGGCCTTCAGCACGACCACGCCCTGCTCGCGCGAGGTGCCGCCCAGTTCTTCCGACACGGCGGGCGAGATGTTGACGACGGTAGCACCGGCGAAGGGGTTGACGCCCTTCAGCTTGGTTTCCTGCCGCGGCGGGTCTTCCGGCGGGGCTTCGGCGACCATGGTGGCTTCGGTCAGCTTGCCGTTGCGGACCAGTTGCAGCTTGATCGGTGTGCCCAGCGGCACGGTGGCAAGGCGGTATTTCAGCGCTTCGGGGTCGGCCACGTCGCGGCCGTTCACGGTCAGGATAACGTCGCCTGCCTTGATGTCGGCCTTGGCGGCGGGGCTGCGCGGGTTGACGCGGTTGATCAGCGCGCCCTGTGCGCGCTGCAGGCCAAGGGTGTCAACCATATCGGCCGTCACCGGCTGGCCCTGCAGGCCCGTCCAGGGGCGCACGACGCGCGCGCCATGGGTGGCGGCATCGACCACCGTCTGCAGCATGGCCGAGGGGATGGCGAAGCCGATGCCGACCGAGCCCCCGTCTTTGGAGAAGATCATGCTGTTGATGCCAACCAGCTTGCCGTTCATGTCGACCAACGCCCCGCCCGAGTTACCGGGGTTGATGGCGGCGTCGGTCTGGATGAAATAGTTGTAATCGGAAGGCCCGTTGACGGTACGCGCCACGCCCGAGACGATGCCGCTGGTAACCGTCTGCCCCACGCCGAAGGGGTTGCCGATGGCGAGGACAAGGTCGCCGACCTCTACCGCGTCGCTGTCGGCCAGTTGCAGCCAGGGGAGGCTCACGCCCTTGAGGTCGAGCTTGAGCACGGCGAGGTCAGAGCGGCTGTCCTCCAGCACCTTTTCGGCCTTGAACTCGCGGCCGTCGGAGGTAACGACGGCGATTTCGGTGGCGCCGCTGATGACGTGCCGGTTGGTCGCCACACGCCCGTCGGCGCTGATGATGACGCCGGAGCCGAGCGAGTTTTCAACGCGTTCCTGCGAATAGCCGCCCTGCATGCGGCCGCCGCCGAAGAACTGGTTGAAGAAGGGATCGTTGAAGAAGGGGTTCACCTGCCGGCGCACGACGCGCTTGGTATAGATGTTGACGACGGCGGGGCTGGTCTTCTTCACCAGCGGCGCGAAGGAGAGCTGCATCTGCTGTACGGATTGCGGGACCTGCTGGGCGCTGGCGCCGGCGGGCAGGAAGAAGGCTACGACAAGGGCCATAACTGCTAAAATTCTTGTCATCATGGGGTCTAAAACTCCATTAAAGAAAAGGGCGGGAACCTTCAAGGAACCCGCCCTTTTATATAGCTCAATCAGGCTGAATTAACCAGCGGCGGCCTTTTTCTTGGGGGCCTTCTTTTTCGCGGGTGCATCAGCAGCTTCGGCGGGTGCAGCGGCTTCTTCGCCGTTGTCCTGGCCGCTATCTTTGCCTTTGGCGGCGCGGTCGCGGTCGACCAGCTCGATGATCGCCACAGCGGCGTTGTCGCCATAGCGGAAACCGGCTTTCAGCACGCGGGTATAGCCGCCGTTGCGGTCCTGGTAGCGCTTGCCGAGAACGTCAAAGAGTTTCTTGACCATTTTCTCGTCGCGCAGGCGGGACATGGCGAGGCGGCGGTTGGAAAGGCCGCCTTTTTTGCCGAGGGTGATCAGGCGATCAACAACAGCGCGCAGTTCTTTCGCCTTGGGCAGGGTGGTTTCGATTTGCTCATGCTTGATGAGCGCCGCAGCCATGTTCGCGAACATAGCGTGACGGTGTGAGGTTGTGACGCCGAGTTTACGGCCGGCTTTACGATGGCGCATGGTGCGGTCTCCTTTTCAAGTGGCCCCACGCATGGGGCCGGTTGTATGAGCAATATCCTGCTTCCAGCAATATTGCTTGCGGGGATGATCCCCTTAAAGTCTCTCCCCTTTTCAGGGGAGAGGTCTTTATCTTCAGAACGGGTCCTCGAGTTTCTTGGCAAGGTCCTCGATATTTTCGGGCGGCCAGCCTTCGACTTTCATGCCGAGATGGAGGCCCATGTTGGTGAGCACTTCCTTGATCTCGTTGAGCGACTTGCGGCCGAAGTTGGGCGTGCGCAGCATGTCGGCCTCGGTCTTCTGGACGAGGTCGCCGATGTACACGATGTTGTCGTTCTTGAGGCAGTTTGCCGAGCGAACCGAGAGTTCCAGTTCTTCGACTTTGCGCAGCAGGTGGCGCGAGAACGGCAGTTCGTCTTTCGCCTCTTCCTTGGCAACCGAGGTCGGCTCCTGGAAGTTGACGAAGACTTGCAGCTGGTCTTGCAGGATGCGCGCGGCGAAGGCGACTGCATCTTCCGGCTTGATCGTGCCGTTGGTTTCGACGTCGAGGGTCAGCTTGTCGTAGTCGGTGATCTGGCCGACGCGGGTGTCTTCGACTTTGTAGGAGATTCTGCGGACCGGGGAGAAGATGCTGTCGATCGGGATCATGCCGATGGGAGCGTCTTCGGGGCGGTTCTGCGCGGCGGGGCGATAGCCCTTGCCGTTCGAAACGGTCAGTTCCATCGAGAGTTTCGCCTTGTCGCCCAGCGTGCAGATCACGAGGTCGGGGTTGACGATTTCGATGTCGCCGGTGGTTTCGATCATGCCGGCCTTCACTTCGCAGGGGCCTTCGGCCACCAGGCGGAGTTTCTTGGCGGTATCGGCCTGCATGCGGATCGCAAGCGACTTGATGTTCAGGACGATGTCGGTGACGTCTTCGCGGACGCCGGGGATGGACGAGAATTCATGGAGAACGCCGTCGATCTTGATCGAGGTGACTGCAGCGCCCTGCAGCGAGGAGAGCAGCACGCGGCGCAGCGCGTTGCCGAGCGTGAGGCCGTAGCCGCGTTCCAGCGGTTCGACCACGACGGTGCCAAAACGGTTCGGATCTTTGTTCGTGCTGACGTCGACCTTGTTGGGCTTAATCAGCTCTTGCCAGTTTTTCTGAATCAAGATGTTCCCCTTTTATTGTGTGATGCCTGTGTCAAATATCCCGACAGCAGGAAGTCGCCCCCATGAAGACGGAAAACGGCTTCCCGCCTTGAATTAAACCCTGCGCTTCTTGCGCGGACGGCAGCCGTTGTGAGGAACGGGCGTGATGTCCACGATAGAGGTGATGTTGAAACCCACCGACTGCAGCGCGCGCAGCGCCGACTCGCGACCCGAACCGGGGCCCTTGACGAGAACTTCCAGCGTTTTCACGCCGTGTTCTTTCGCCTTTTTGCCCGCGTCTTCGGCAGCCATCTGTGCGGCGTAGGGGGTCGACTTGCGCGAGCCCTTGAAGCCGAGGTGGCCTGCGCAGGACCACGAAACCGCGTTGCCTTGCGCATCGGTGATGGTGACGATGGTGTTGTTGAAGGTCGAGTTGACGTGAGCGACGCCGGCGGTGATGTTCTTGCGCTCTTTTTTGCGCGCCTTCGGTGCGGCCTTTTCGACTGCTGCTTCGGCTTTTTTCTGTGACTCTTGCTTTGCCATTTTGATCTACTTCGCTTTCACTAATTATTTTTTGGTGGGGGCAAGTTTCTTGCCGGTGACCGTTTTGCGCGGGCCTTTACGTGTGCGTGCGTTCGTGCGCGTGCGCTGGCCGCGGACGGGCAGGCCTTTGCGATGGCGCAGGCCGCGATAGCAGCCGAGATCCGACAGGCGCTTGACCGAAATGGCGACGTCGCGGCGCAGCTCGCCCTCGACCTTGAAGCTTGCCTTGATCGCATCGCGGATGCGGTTCAATTCGTCTTCAGTGAGCGCGTTGACGCGCTTTTGCCACGACACATTTGCCGTCGTGAGAATTTTTTTGGCGCTGGTGCGGCCAATGCCATAGATGTAGGTCAGCGCTATGCCGACGACTTTTTCAGTAGGGATGTTAACACCCTCGATACGCGCCACTGTGTAGACTCCTGTGAACTTGACTTATATATACAAAATGCTTCGCAACCCTTAAAAGGGCGAAGCTTGCGCATTATATGGATTTGCCTGATAACGTCAACAGGCGATTTACCCTAAAGTAGGTTAAAATGGCGGTTTTTTAAGGGGCTATGGCCCTTTTTTTACCCGCCGGAGGCCTTTTTAGGCCATTAACCCAGTTTTTGGTGCGGCGGAGCCTTTCCGGAGCCCCCGGAGGCAGAATCGATGGCCGACTCGATAAGCTTGGTCACGTTGTCCAGACCCGCCATGCCGTCCACGGTTTTCAGCATGCCGCGGCTGTCATAGAAGGGCAAAATGGGCGCCGTCCACTTGTGGTAGGCGTCCAGGCGGCCCTTGACGGTTTCGGGGTTGTCGTCGGCTCTACGCGTGAAGCTGTCCTTGGCGCCGCAATTGTCGCAGCAGCCCGCGACCTTGGGCTGCTTGCCCGTATCGTGGTAGCCGGTGTTGCATTTGCCGCAGGCGAAGCGGCCCGCGATGCGGTTGATGATTTCCTTGTCGTCGACGGCGATCTGCACGACGGCGTCGATCTGGATGGCTTTGTCTTTCAGCAGTTTTTCGAGCGCTTCCGCCTGCGGGACGGAGCGCGGGAAGCCGTCGAGGATAAATCCGTTCTTGCAATCGTCTTTATCAATGCGCTCGGACAGCATCTTGATGGTGATTTCATCGGGAACAAGGCCGCCCTTGTCCATGATTTCCTTGATCTGCTTGCCAAGGGGATCGTTCGGGTCTTTCACGCGCGCGCGGAACAGGTCGCCGGTCGAAATGGTCGGGATGCCGTATTTCTTCGACAGTTTCTCTGCTTGAGTGCCCTTCCCTGCTCCGGGCGGGCCGATCAGGATCATTCTCATCTGCGCGAACCTCTCAGCTTCTGTTTCTTGATAAGGCCTTCATACTGGTGCGCCAGCAGGTGCGAGTTGATCTGGGCGACCGTGTCCATGGGCACGGAAACGCAGATCAGCAAGCTGGTGCCGCCGAAGAATACCGACAGGCCGAACTGCGAGCGCAGCAGCTCGGGCAGAAGGCAGACCGCGACCAGATAGAGAGCGCCGATCAGCGTCAGGCGCGTCAGGATCTTGTCGAGGTAATCGCCGGTCGCCTTGCCTGGGCGCGTGCCCGGCACGAAGCCGCCCGACTTGCGCAGGTTTTCCGCGACGTCGTCGGGGTTGAACATCAGCGCGGTGTAGAAGAACGAGAAGAAGACGATCAGCAGCGCGTAGGAAATCATGTAGACCGGGTGGCCGTGGTGGAAGTAGCGCGACAGGAAGTCGATGAAGCTGCTCCAGGGCCCGTCGCCCGTGGTGCCTCCCGAAAAGCCCGTGATCGTCATGGGCAGCATGAGCAGCGAGGAGGCGAAGATCGGCGGGATAACGCCGGTGGTGTTGAGCTTCAGCGGCATGTGGCTGTTTTCGCCGCCGGTCATGCGGTTGCCGCCGACCATGCGTTTCGGGTATTGCACCGGCACGCGGCGCTGCGCGCGTTCCATGAACACGACGAAGGCGATGACGCAAAGGATAAAGGGCACCAGCGCCAGCAGCACGGCGTTGGAAACCGCGCCTTCGCGGCCCATGTCGAGGGTCGCGGCCAGCGCCTGCGGGATACCCGCCACGATGCCGGCGAAGATGATGATGGACGTGCCGTTGCCGACGCCGCGCGAGGTGATCTGCTCGCCCAGCCACATCAGGAACATCGTGCCGCCGACGATCGTGATGATCGTGGTGATGCGGAAGAAGATGCCGGATTCAATGACAGCGCCCGCCGTCACGCCTTCAAGGCTGATGGCAAGGCCCAAGGCCTGAAATCCTGCGATGATGATGGTGAGGTAGCGCGTGTACTGGTTAAGCCTTTTGCGGCCGCTCTCGCCGCCCTCTTTCTTCAGCGCTTCGAGCGCGGGGATCATCGAGCTCAGCAGCTGCATGATGATGGAGGCGGAAATGTAGGGGATCAGCGCCAGCGCGAAGATGGACATACGTTCCACCGCGCCGCCCGCGAACATGTTGAGCATGCCCAGCATGCCGCCTTCCTGCCCGCCGAAAACCTTGGTCCATGTTGCCTTGTCAATGCCGGGCAGCGGAATGTATGTGCCGACGCGATAGATGAAGATCGCGAAAAGCGTGAACCACAGGCGTTGTTTCAGTTCTTCCGCCTTGCGGAAGGAGCCCATATTGAGGTTCGACGTAAACTGCTCGACGGCGGATGACATGGGTAGTGTAGTCCTTTTTTTATTGGTTTTTCGCAGCGATGATGTAGGTCACGCCCAAGACCTTACAAGACCCAAAGGGGGGGCGCAATCCATAAAAACAGCATTAAAAAGCCCTGTGATTCCAGCCACTCCGTGGGTGGCAGCAGAGCGCGATTCCAGTTTCGATAATTACGGTTTCAGCGCGGCTTCCGCCCTGCCCTCGAGCCCTTCTGGTGAATCAATTTTTTTAGCCGCCTGTTCATCCAGCTGCGCGCGCAGTTCGACTTCGCGGGTGAGCGTTTCGAGGTCTGTCTTCCAGAAGGCGTTATCGGGGTTCAGCTCGACCGCGCGCGCGTAGTCGTCTTTCGCCTTCTTATAATCCTGCATCACGCGGTAGGTGGTGGCGCGGCTGTAGTAGGCATCGGCGTTTTTGGGGTCGGCGGCGATCAGCGCGCTTGCCAGCTCCGCTGCCTTGTTCAGGTCAGCATCGCCCTCGCCCGCGTTGATAACGTTGAGGCACAACCCGCGACCGTTCAGCGCCGCAAGGTTAGTGGCATCAGCCTTCAGGATAGCGTCATAGCCTTTGCAATCCCTGATGGGCGCGGAAGTTGGCGTCGGGTTGAGCAATTCTTCGGGTGTCGGCTTTTTCTTTTCGGCAGCGAAGACAGGGTGGATCAACAGCGCGGCGCAGAGGACGGAAACAGTCAGCAGGCGATAAAACATAGATTTTCTCCTCAAAAAAATATCCCCGCTGGTTGGCGGGGATATTTTTGAATGACTTCAAAGCGTTCGTTACTTCGCTGCTTTTTTCTTTTCTTTCAGCAGCTTGTTCACTTTCGCGGGCAGGACTTCGACCTTGCCGCCGGCTTTTTCGACCGCTTTCACGGCGCCTGCGGTGGCTTTCGTCACGACCAGAGTCGCTTTCGACTTGAACTCGCCCGAGCCGACCAGCTTCACGCCGTCGCCGATGCAGCTGATCACGCCAGCTTCTTTCAGCGCTTTCGCGTCGATCTTGTCGCCTTTCAGCTTCTTGCTGCCCAGTGCATCAGCGATGATGTCCAGGGTCACGACTGCGTAGCAGTTTTTGTGATGGAAGTTGTTGAAACCGCTCTTGGGCATGCGGCGGATCAGGGGGGACTGGCCACCCTCGAAGCCTTTGATGGCGACGCCGGTGCGGGCTTTTTGGCCCTTCACGCCGCGACCGCCGGTCTTGCCTTTGCCGGAGCCGATACCGCGGCCGACCAGGATACGGGTCTGGCGTGCGCCGGGGTTGTCTTTCAGCTGGTTGAGTTTCATGGCTATGTTTCCTTATGCCGCGTCTTCGACTTTGACGAGGTGCTTGACGGCGGTAATCATGCCACGCACTTCGGGGCTGTCGACGAGGATTTTAGAGCGGTGACGCTTGTTCAGGCCGAGGCCGATCAGCGTCTGCTCCTGTTTTTTCACGCGGCCGATGATGGAACCGGTTTGCGTTACTTTGATTTTCTTGCCGGAAGCGGCTGCCTTGGGGGCGGCTGCTTTTTTAGCCGGAGCTGCTGCTTTCGGGGCTGCTGCCTTGGGGGCGGCGGCCTTTTTAGCTGCGGGTTTCTGTTGCTCACTCATCCGACTTCTCCTTTGCGTCGCCTTTGCGGCCCAGCACTTCGTTCACGCGGCGGCCACGGCGGCCAGCCACCATGCGGGGGCTTTCCATTTTCTTGAAGGCTTCGAGAGCGGCCTTCACCATGTTGTAGGGGTTCGACGAGCCGAGCGACTTGGCGACGACGTCCTGGATGCCCAGAACCTCGAAGACAGCGCGCAGCGGACCGCCGGCGATGATACCCGTACCGGGGACGGCGGTGCGCAGACGCACGCGGCCGGCGCCGAAGCGGGCTTCGATGTCATGGTGGATCGTGCGGCCATCGCGCAGGGGAACGCGCATCATGCGGCGTTTTGCCTGATCGGTTGCCTTTTTGATTGCCTCGGGCACTTCGCGGGCTTTACCTGCGCCGGCGCCGATTTTGCCGCGGCCGTCACCGACCACAACGAGAGCTGCGAAGCCGAAACGGCGACCGCCCTTCACGACTTTTGCGACGCGGTTGATCGCGACAAGGCGTTCGACGAGTTCGGAGCCTTCGCGCTCGCCGCCTTCCTTGTCGTCGCGCTTGCGACGGCGTTCGCCGCCACCTTCACCGCCACGTTCGCCACCGCGGCCTTTGCGCTCGCGTTTGCCTTCTTCGTTAGGGGCTTTTTCGGGTTTTGCCATTGTCTTTTCCTTTGATTAAAAGCTTAAGCCGGCTTCGCGGGCTGCATCCGCGAGGGCCTTGACGCGACCGTGGTACGAGCGCGAGCCGCGGTCGAACGCGACCTGCGAAACGCCCGCTTTCTTGGCGCGCTCGGCGACGAGTTTGCCGACGGCCGTGGCCGCTTCCTTGTTCGCGGTCGACTTGACCGATTTTTTCAGGTCGGCGTCGACGGTCGAGGCGGAAGCAATCGTGATGCCTTTCGCGTCGTCGATGACCTGAGCATAGATATGCTGGCCCGAACGGTGGACCGAGAGGCGCGGACGGTTGTTCTTTTCCGACGCTTTCTTGATCGACTTGCGCGTCCGCCAGGTGCGGCGCTGCTTGGATGTGGACTTGGTTGCCATGGTGCTTTAATCCTTCAATTACTTCTTCTTGCCTTCTTTGCGGCGGATGCGGCGGCCTTCGTAGTTGATGCCTTTGCCTTTATAGGGCTCGGGGCGCTTCATCAGGAAGAGTTCTGCCGCGACCTGGCCGACCTTTTGCTTGTCGATGCCGTAGATCTCGATTTCGGTCTGCTTCGGCACTTTCACTTCGATGCCTTGCGGAACCTTGAACTTCACTTCGTGCGAGAAGCCGATCTGGAGAACCAGATCCTTGCCCTGCAGCGCGGCGCGGAAACCCACGCCCTCGATGATGAGGCGCTTCATGTAGCCTTCCGACACGCCCTTGATCATGCCGCGCACCAGCGAGGCGGTCGTGCCCCACATTGCGCCCGCATGGCGGGAATTCGTGGCTTTTGCGAGGACGACAGCGCCGTCTTTCACTTCTGCCTTCACGTCGTTGGACACGGTCAGGGTGAGTTCGCCCTTTTTGCCCTTGATGACCAGCTTGTTGCCGGAAAGCTTCGCTTCGATGCCGGCAGGCAGCTTGATCGGGTGTTTTGCAATACGAGACATGTTACTTCACCTTTACCTTAGAAGACGCGGCACAGGATTTCCCCGCCGACGTTCGCTTCACGTGCTTCCTTGTCGGAGAGCACGCCGCGAGGCGTGGAGAGGATCGAGATGCCGAGGCCGTTGTAGACGCGCGGCACATCCTTGATTTGCGTGTAGACGCGGCGGCCGGGTTTCGACACGCGCGTGATTTCCTTGATCACGGGCTGGCCTTCCGAATACTTCAGCTCGACGTTGAGCTGGGAAGAGCCGTTGTCGTTTTGCTTCACCGCGTAGTCGCGGATGTAGCCTTCGCGTTTCAGCACTTCGAGCACGTTGGCGCGCAGTTTCGACGCCGGGCTCTTGATTTCGGACAGGCGAGCGGCCTGGCCGTTGCGGATGCGCGTGAGCAGATCGCTGAGGGGATCGTTCATAGACATGTTGTTTACTCCTTCCCTCTTCTTACCAGCTGGATTTCGTGACGCCCGGGATCATTCCCAGGGAGGCCAATTCGCGGAACATCAGGCGCGACATGCCGAACTTGCGGTAGTTGCCGCGCGCGCGACCGGTGAGTTCGCAACGGTTGCGAACGCGGGTCGGGTGCGAGTTACGCGGCAATTTCGCCAGTTTCAGGCGTGCTGCGAAACGCTCGTCGGCGGGCTTGGACATGTCGTCCGCGATCGCCTTGAGTTTCGCGCGCTTGACCGAGAATTTCTTCACGAGCTTCTTGCGCTTGTTGTTCTTGTTGACGGAGCTGAGTTTTGCCATTGCTATAGCGTCCTTTTCGTTATTTGCGGAAGGGCATGGAGAAGCCCTTGAGCAGAGATTTTGCTTCATCATCTGTCTTAGCGGTCGTGCAGATGATGATGTCCATGCCGCGGATCGCATCGACTTTGTCGAAGTTGATCTCGGGGAAGATGATCTGTTCCTTGATGCCCAGCGCGTAGTTGCCGTTGCCGTCGAAGGAACGGTCCGACACGCCGCGGAAGTCGCGGATGCGGGGCATTGCGATGGTGATCAGGCGGTCCAGGAATTCATACATGCGCGGGCCGCGGAGCGTGACTTTGCAGCCGATCGGCAGGTCTTCGCGCAGCTTGAATGCGGCGATGGCCTTGCGCGACTTGGTCACCAGCGGCTTCTGGCCGGTGATGAGAGCCATGTCGTTGACCGCGCCCTGGATCTTCTTGCTGTCCTGCGCGTTTTCGCCGACGCCCATGTTCACGACGATCTTGTCGAGTTTCGGGATCGCGAAATCGCTCTTGTAGCCGTATTGCTTTTTCAGCTCGGGCTTGATTTTTTCGACGTAGAGCTTTTTGAGCCGGGCGTCGTTCTTTGCGTTTGCTTTTGCCATTGTATGCCTCTTAATCGATCACTTCGCCGGAGCGTCTCGAAAAACGCACCTTGCGGTCGCCCACCGTCTTGTAGCCAACGCGGCCGGGCTTTTTGTCTTTGGGGTCGACGATTGCGACGTTCGACACGTGGATCGGCTTCTCGACCTTGTCGAGGCCGCCGGGCGACGTGTTGCTGGGCTTGCGGTGCTTCGTCTGCACGTTAACGCCCTGAACGACGACTTTCATTTCGTCGACGATGACTTTTTTCACTTCACCGGTGCGGCCCTTGTCCTTGCCGGTGAGAACGACGACCTGGTCGCCCTTCCTGATTTTGAGTTTCGTGCTGGTCATGATTAGAGGACCTCCGGCGCGAGCGAGATGATTTTCATGAAGTTCTTGGCGCGCAGCTCGCGGGTAACGGGGCCAAAGATACGGGTACCGATCGGTTCGCCGGCCGGATTGATGAGGACGGCAGCGTTGCGGTCGAAGCGGATGACGGAGCCGTCGTCGCGCTTCAGCGCCGTGCGGGTGCGCACGATGACCGCCTTGTGGACGGTGCCTTTCTTGACGCGGCCGCGCGGAATGGCGTCTTTCACGGAAACGACGATCACGTCGCCGATGCCGGCGGTGCGGCGTTTGGAACCGCCCAGCACCTTGACGCACATGACTTTGCGTGCGCCGCTGTTGTCTGCAACTTCGAGGTTGCTTTCCATCTGGATCATGGTCTTGACCTTTCTTTATCTTCTAAGAGGGTTTCAAGCCCTGCTTGGTTACTTGTCTTTTTTCGTCTTAGCAGGTTTCTTGGTGTCGGTTTTGGCTTCGGCCTTTGCCGGCGCCGCTTTCGCGGGAGCAGCAGCTTCGCCTGCGGCCAAGTCGCGCTTCACCGAAGTGCGCTTGATGCCGGCGTCATCGACCGTCTCAGCCTGGCTTTCGCCCATGGCCTTGCCGCCGATGACTTTCCATTTTTTGCTCTTGGAAATCGGACGGCATTCCTCGATAGACACGAGGTCGCCGATGTTCCATTGGTTGCTTTCGTCATGCGCGGCGTATTTCGCCGAGCGACGCATGATTTTGCCGTACAGCGGATCGCGGATCTTGCGCTCGACCAGGACCGTGACGGTCTTGGCGTTCTTGTTGCTGACGACTTTGCCTTCCAGTACGCGACGGGGCATGTGTTATTACTCCTTGGCTTTCTTCTTGGGTGCAGCCTTTTCCTTGCCTTCGGCCTTTTCGGGCTTCGCGGCTTTCTTCGCCTTTTTTGCGGCGGGGGCGTACTGCTTGCCCTGTTTCTGTTCGTTCAGCACCGTCTTGATGCGCGCGATGTCGCGGCGCACGAGGCTGACGCGGCCGGTGTTTTCCATCTGGCCGGTCGACTTCTGGAAGCGGAAGTTGAATTGTTCCTTGCGCAGGCCAATCAGCTCTTGCTCCAGTTCGTCTTTCGTTTTTGCTCTGAGTTCAGCGGTTTTCATTGTCATTCACCTTATGCTTCGCGTGCGACGAAGCGCGTCTTGATCGGCAGCTTCGCGGAAGCGAGTTCGAAAGCCTCTTCGGCGAGCTGGCGCGGAACGCCGTCCAGCTCGAACATGATGCGGCCGGGCTTCACGCGGCACACGTAGTATTCGGGAGAACCTTTACCGGAGCCCATGCGGACTTCGAGAGGCTTTTTCGACACCGGCACATCGGGGAAGATGCGGATCCAGAGGCGGCCCTGGCGCTTCATGTGGCGCGTGATCGCGCGGCGTGCCGCTTCGATCTGGCGTGCCGTCAGGCGCTCGGGCGAAGTCGCCTTGAGGCCAAAGCTGCCGTAGGACAGGTAGTTACCCGAGGTCGCTTGACCGCGGATGCGCCCTTTGTGCGCTTTCCTGAACTTCATTTTCTTCGGTGACATCATGGTCGTCGTTCCTTCTTAATCTTTCTTTTGCCTTAAGCGCGTTGCGGCGATGCGTCTTGCATGCGCTTGTCGCGGGCCATCGGGTCATGCTGGAGGACTTCGCCTTTGAAGATCCAGACTTTCACGCCGATGATGCCGTAGGTGGTCAGTGCGCGCGCGGTTGCGTAGTCGACATCTGCGCGGAGCGTGTGCAGAGGCACGCGGCCTTCGCGGTAGCCTTCGCGGCGGGCGATCTCGGCACCGGCGAGACGGCCGGAGCAAGCCACTTTAATGCCGTTTGCGCCAAGGCGCATTGCCGATTGAACGGCGCGCTTCAGGGCGCGACGGAACGAGACGCGGCGCTCGAGCTGCTGGGCGATGCCTTCAGCGACGAGTTGAGCGTCCAGTTCGGGCTTGCGGATCTCGACGATGTTCAGGGTGACTTCGCCACCGGTGAACTTGGAGAGGTCCTTGCGGAGCTTCTCGATGTCGGAGCCTTTTTTGCCGATGATGACGCCCGGGCGTGCCGAGTGGATCGTCACGTTGGTCTTGCTGGCGGCGCGTTCGATAATGACGCGCGAGACACCTGCCTGCTTGAGTTCTTTGAACACATGCGCACGCAGCTTGATGTCCTGCAGCAGCTTGGCGGGGTAATCCTTACCTGCATACCAACGGCTGTCCCAGGTGCGGTTGATGCCCAGTCGCAGACCAATCGGGTTAACTTTCTGACCCATAGTTTTTACTCTCCGGCTTGTTTGGATTCGGCCTTGGCGGCGGGCTTGCTCTTCTTGGTCGAGCCTTCCTTGCTGCCTTTGGCGGGTTTAGCTTTTTTCTTCTCTTCGCCGGCGGGACGTTCCTGCACGACGATGGTGATGTTCGAGAACGGCTTTTCGACGGGCGCCGAACGGCCGCGACCGCGCGTGTGGAAACGCTTCATGACCAGCGTTTTGCCAACGGTGGCTTCCGACACGTAGAGACGGTCGACGTCGAGGTTGTGGTTGTTTTCGGCGTTGGCGATAGCGGCTTCGAGAACCTTGCGCACGTCGCGCGAAACGCGGCGCTGCGAGAATTCCAGCTCGTTAAGGGCCTGCTGCGCGGATTTGCCGCGGATCAGCTGCGCCAGGAGGTTCAGCTTGCGCTCGCCGCCTTTAATGTACCATGCCTTGGCGATGGCCTGGTTTTCCTTGCGACGGGGTGCTTTTGCTTGCTTTGACATTGTCGTTACTCGCTCTTGGTAGCCGTTTTGTCAGCGCCGGCAGCGGTATGCTGATGGAACTGGCGGGTGGGCGCGAATTCACCGAACTTGTGGCCGATCATGTTGTCGGTCACGAGGACTGGAATGAACTTCTGGCCGTTATAGACGCCGAAGGTCAGGCCGATGAATTGCGGCAGGATCGTGGAAGCGCGCGACCAGGTCTTGATGACCTCGTTGCGGCCGGTGCCACGGGCTTTTTCGGCTTTCTTCAGCAGATAACCTGCGACGAAGGGGCCTTTTTTTACGGAACGTGCCATGTATCGCTACTCCTTTATTGACCTGCTGCGAGGCGCTTGTTCTTGCGACGGCGCAGGATGAATTTATCGGTACGCTTGTTCTTGCGGGTCTTGCCGCCTTTGGCGCATTTGCCCCAAGGAGAGACCGGATGACGGCCGCCCGAGGATTTACCTTCACCACCACCGTGCGGGTGATCGATCGGGTTCATGACGACGCCGCGGTTATGCGGTTTCCAGCCCATCCAGCGTTTGCGGCCGGCTTTGCCGATCTGCACGTTGGCGTGGTCGGTGTTCGACACCGCGCCGACGGTTGCCATGCAGTTGCCGTTGACGACGCGCAGTTCGCCCGAGTTCAGCTTGATCTGGGTGAAGCCCGCATCGCGGCCGACGACCTGGACGGAGGCGCCGGCGGAACGCGCCAGCTGGCCGCCACGGCCGGGGTGCAGTTCAACGTTGTGAACCAGCGTGCCGACGGGGATGTTTTTGATCTGCATCGCGTTGCCGGGCAGGATGTCCGCGCGGAGCGAAGCGATGATCTTGTCGCCGGGCGAGACGCGCTGGGGCGCAAGGATGTAGGCGAGTTCGCCGTCCTTGTACTTGATCAGCGCGATCCAGGCGGTGCGGTTGGGGTCGTATTCCAGGCGCTCGATGGTCGCTTCGATGTCAAGCTTCTGGCGCTTGAAGTCGATCAGGCGATAGCGGCGCTTGTGGCCGCCGCCGCGATGCCAGGACGTGATCTCGCCCATGTTGTTGCGGCCGGTTGCGCGGTGGTGGTTTTTGTCCAGCAGCGACTTTTCCGGCTTGCCTTTGTGCAGCTCGGAACGGTCGACGCGGATCATGGTGCGCATGCCGGGCGATGTCGGGCGGTATGATTTGAGTGCCATGTTATTTCCTCATCTCTATCCGGGAATACCCGGAAGCTTCCTTAAATGCCTGTGGACACGTCGATCGTCTGGCCTTCGGCCAGGGTCACGATCGCTTTTTTACGGTCGCCGCGAAACGCCTTGCGGCCCTTGAAAATCTTGGTTTTGCCAAGCTGGATGGAGGTGTTCACCTTCACCACTTTCACTTTGAAGACCGTTTCGACCGCGCGACGGATCATCACCTTGTCGGCGGTGAGGGGCACGCGGAACGTGATCTGGTTGTACTGCGAGCCCATGGTCGCCTTTTCGGTGATGACCGGGGAGCGGACGGCTTCATAGAGAGCTTCCGTCAGCTGGGCTTCTTTCTTTTCGCTTTTCTTCTTTGTTGCGGCTGTCATTTCAGTCGGGCCTCCAGTTGTGCGACCGCTTCCTTGGTCAGGACCAGGGTGTCACGGCGCAGGATGTCATAGACGTTGATGCCTTTTTCCGGCAGGACGTCGATGTTCTTGATGTTGCGCACGGCGCGGGTGAAGTTCACATCGGGCGTTGCATCGATAATGAGCGCCGAGGTGAGGCCGAGCGTCGTAAGCGTTTTAGCCATTTCTTTCGTCTTGTGCGACTTCGAGCTTGCTGCATCGAGAACGATGAGCTTGCCTTCGGCCTGTTTCGACGACAGGGCGGTTTTCAGCGCCAGTTTGCGCATCGCCTTGGGCAGGCTGTGGGCGTGATCGCGGACGATGGGTCCGAAGATCACGGCGCCGCCGCGGTGCTGCGGGTTGCGGTGAGAGCCCGCGCGCGCCTGGCCGGTGCCTTTTTGCGCGTGGGGTTTCTTGCCGGTGCCCGAGATTTCGCCGACCTGCTTGGTCTTGTGGTTGCCGGAGCGGCGTTTCGCCAGCTGCCAGTTCACCATGCGGTGCAGGACGTCGGCGCGGACTTTGCGGCCGAAGATGTCATCGGAGAGATCGATGTCACCGACTTTTTTGTTATCGAGGCTTTTTACAGCGACTTTCATGTTCAACTCCTTAGCCTGCGGCTTTCTGCTTCAGGCCAGCCGGTTTCGGCGAGTCCTTGTGCGGTTTCTTTTTCACGGCGTCTTTAACCGTGACCCAGCTGCCCTTGTGGCCGGTGACTGCGCCTTCGACGGCGATCAGGCCCTGCTCGGGATAAACTTCCACGACGCGCAGGTTGGGGATGGTGCGGTTCTTGTTGCCCATGTGACCAGCCATCTTCTTGTTCTTGAAGACGCGGCCGGGGGACTGGCGCTGACCGGTCGAGCCGGGCGAGCGGTGCGAGACCGAGACGCCGTGCGTGGCGCGCAGGCCCGCGAAGTTCCAGCGTTTCATGACGCCCTGGAAGCCTTTGCCGAGCGTGACGCCCGAGACATCCACGTATTGACCGGGGACGAAGTGTTCGACCGAGAGCTCGGCGCCGACTTCCAGCAGGTTCTCTTCCGAGACGCGGAATTCGACGACTTTCTCTTTCGGCTCGACTTTCGCTTTTGCGAAGTGGCCGCGCTCCGGCTTGGTGCAGCTTTTGGCTTTCTTGGAGCCAGCGCCCAGCTGGACGGCGGTGTAGCCGTTCTTGTCTTTCGTCTGCACGGCGATGACCTGGCAGGCCTCGACTTTCAGCAGGGTGACGGGAACGTGCTTGCCGTTCGCATCGAAGATGCGCGACATGCCAAGTTTCTGTGCAATTAAACCGGTACGCATTTTATTAGTCCTTCTTAATTAAAACCTTTTGAAACCTTGCTTACAGCTTGATTTCAACGTCCACACCGGCGGCGAGGTCGAGCTTCATCAGCGCGTCGATCGTCTGGGGCGTGGGATCAATGATGTCGAGAAGACGCTTGTGCGTGCGGCGTTCGAACTGCTCGCGCGACTTCTTGTCAACGTGCGGGGAGCGCAGGACGGTGAACTTCTCGATGTTCGTCGGCAGCGGAATCGGGCCGCGCACTTGCGCGCCGGTACGCTTTGCCGTGTTCACAATTTCCTTGGTCGACTGGTCCAGAATGCGATGGTCGTATGCACGGAGCCTGACCCGGATGTTTTGCGCTTCCATTTTTAGTTTCCTTTTTCTTTCAGAGCTGGACCCGCCGGCCATCCGGCGGGTCCTGAACTCTTAATCCTTCAGTTACTCGATGATCGAGGCAACGACGCCTGCGCCCACCGTGCGGCCGCCTTCGCGAATTGCGAAACGCAGGCCCGGATCCATAGCGATCGGAGCGATCAGCTCGATTTCCATGGTGATGTTGTCGCCAGGCATGACCATCTCGACACCAGCCGGCAGCTTCACGATGCCCGTCACGTCAGTCGTACGGAAGTAGAACTGGGGACGGTAGTCGGTGAAGAACGGCGTGTGGCGGCCACCTTCGTCCTTCGTGAGGACGTAAGCTTCTGCCTTGAACTTCGTGTGCGGCTTGATCGAGCCGGGTGCGCAGAGCACTTGGCCACGTTCAACTTCTTCGCGCTTGGTGCCACGCAGGAGAGCGCCGATGTTGTCGCCAGCCTCACCCTGATCGAGCAGCTTGCGGAACATTTCAACGCCGGTAACGACGGTTTTTTGCGTGGGGCGGAGGCCGACGATTTCGACTTCTTCGTTGACCTTGATGATGCCTTGTTCGACGCGGCCGGTGCAAACAGTACCGCGGCCGGAGATCGAGAAGACGTCTTCAACGGGCATCAGGAAGGGCTTGTCTTTCGGACGAGCCGGGGTCGGGATGGTTTCGTCGACCGCTTTCATCAGCGCCATGATAGCTTCTTTGCCCAGGCCGTCCGACTTGCCTTCGAGCGCGGACAGAGCCGAGCCTTTCACGAAGGGGATCTTGTCGCCAGGGAATTTGTATTTCGTCAGGAGTTCGCGGACTTCCATTTCGACGAGGTCCAGGAGTTCCTTGTCGTCGACCATGTCGCACTTGTTCAGGAAGACGACGATAGCGGGAACGCCGACCTGACGGGCGAGCAGGATGTGTTCGCGGGTCTGAGGCATCGGGCCGTCAGCTGCGGAAACGACGAGAATCGCGCCGTCCATCTGTGCTGCGCCGGTGATCATGTTCTTCACATAGTCAGCGTGGCCGGGGCAGTCAACGTGCGCGTAGTGGCGCTGGTCCGTTTCGTATTCGACGTGTGCGGTCGAGATCGTGATGCCGCGCTCGCGCTCTTCAGGCGATTTGTCGATCTGGTCATAGGCCATGAACTGGGCTTTGCCC
>JBGGMV010000130.1:0-40151 GCA_041287865.1 Alphaproteobacteria bacterium
CGCATGCAGCAGCAGCTTGCGCACGTTGTAACCCGAAACGCCGCTATGACGCGGATGAACGGCGACCTCGACGCTGGAAAAACGGTTGGTCGCCCAGGTCAGGAGGATGTCGATATTGACGAAACGGTCGCGGTACTCGGCGAAGGAATTGCGCAATGCCGTGCGAAAGGCCCGAAACGCGCTGAGTTTCTGCGCATTCTCGTAGCCCATCAGCTGCTGCATCGCGTATTTTATCGCCTTGGAAGAGATGTTGCGCGCGAAGGAGTGCTGCAAGGCCGCCGACGTGCCATAGACGACATCCGGCCCCTCGCCAAGCTTCTGCAGCAGCTTGTGTATTTCCTCCGGCGGGTGCTGCAAATCGTCGTCCATCGTCAGGATGACGTCGTATCTGGCGGCGCGAATGGCGGCCAGCAGGGCGTTATGCTGCCCGTAGTTTTTATTGAGGTTCAGACCCCTGATAAAGGGATACTGGCCGGCAAGAGTCTTGATCACCGTCCAGCTGTCGTCCGGGCTGCCGTCGCAGACCATGATCACTTCATAGTCCTTGGCGAGACCGGGCAAAACCTTCGCCAGCCGCGCGAGGAGTTCGGGCAGAATGGCTGCGCTGCGGTAAACAGGAATAAGGACGGAAAGGCCAGACAGCATTTTACCCTCAAGGGGGAGATGACAACCAGAATCCTAGCATATCTTATAGGAAAAACTCCCAAATTCTGGCTATAATCGCTGGATGATTTGACGAGCGACTGGATAAACATGCGCGCTTATTTAAGCAAGTCACTGACACAGAATACGGCGGCGGCGCAGCTTTTCCGGTTTGCGCTGGTGGGCGTTATTGTCAATGCCGCGCTTTATGGCATTTATCTCGCGCTGACTTATTTTGGCATGGGGCCGAAAACGGCGGCCACGCTCACATATGTTCTAGGGCTTTACGTAAATTTTCTGGCCCATAAAAAAATTACGTTCATTAACGCGTCTTCCGCGCGCCGCCAGTGGGCGCCCTTTATCGTGCTCAGCCTTCTGGTCTATGCGGTCAACATCGGCGGGCTCTATTTGCTGGTCGACAAGGTGGGCTTTCCGCACCAGGCGGTTCAGGCCTTCATGATCGTCCTCTGCGCGGCGATTTCGTTCGTCCTGCAAAAAACAATCATCTTCAAGGCCGTTTGATGATACCCGCTCATTTCCCCTTCGCCCGGAAAAAGTGGTTCGTTTTTGGGGCTTTTCTGGCGCTGGTCTGCGCCCTGCTTGTCCCTGTGCTGTCGGTCGACCATACGCAGACAATCGACCTCGTCAATCATATGGCGCGGCAGTTTGTGCGGACGCAAATTGCCGCGGGCGGCGTGCTGTCCAAAATGTATACCTTCCAGTGGATCGTTGTTCCCGATCTGGCGATCGATCTTTTCGTTGCGCCGCTGCAGCGTTTTTTCTCGACTTACGACTGCGGCAGGCTGCTGGTCGGCGCCATTATCATCCTCTGGACGCTCGCGCCGCTGGCGCTTCATCGCGCGCTGTGGGGCCGCTGGAGCCTCTGGCCGCTGCTGGCGGGCATGGTGGTCTATAACGGCAACCTGACCTGGGGGTTTGCCGCCTATCTTCTGTCGGCCGCCTGCGCCGTGCTGGCCTTTGCCGGCTGGGTGGCGACAGAAAACAAGCCCGCCGCCGCCCGCATCGCCGGCTTCGCGCTTCTGGCTTTCCTGCTGTATTGCGGGCATTTGATCGCGTTCGGCATCTTCGGCATTCTGGTCGGCGGTTTCGAGATCAGCCGGCTTTATTTTGCGGGGAAACTGACGCTGCCGTCATTCCTGCGCCGCGGCTTTGCCCTGTCGCCGATGTTCGTTCCTGAAGTCCTGCACTTCCTGTACCTGAACATCACCTTTCCGCCGACGCATGGCACGGACACGATCGCCGTTTCTACCTCTGACCGGTTTCTGACGCTGATTTCACCGTTTGTCGACGGCATGTCGACGGTCGGCGATACGACCCAGACGCAGGCGGCCCTGCTGAATTTTTTCTTTCTCGCGTTTGTCGTCGGGTTTCTGGCGGTGCGAAACACGCTTGGCATTAACCGCAACATGATACTGTCGCTGGTCGTTCTGCTGATCGTTGCCGTTGCAACGCCGCCGAAGCTGCTCGGCGTCAGTCTGACCCATTTGCGCCTGCCCTTCGTCGTTGTCGCGCTTTTTATCGCGTCGCTGGAGCCCCGGGAAAAGAAAGACAATTTTTACGCCGTCATGGCCGGGTGTTTTGTTGCGCTTCTGGCGACGCGCGTTGCCTTTATTACCGACAGCTGGAAAACATACGACGCGCAGTCGAAAGAATTTATCGCCAAGACGGCGTTTATCCGGGCGGGGGACAAGGTTCTGGTCGTCAATAACCGCTATCCTTTATCCTATGTGGAGCATTACCACACGGCTTCGCTGCTCGTGATCGAAAACCAGGCCTTTATCCCCAACCTGTTCACGGCCGCGCATATTTTCCACCCAAAGGGCGATTATCGCCGGCTGGCGCCGCCGACCGCGACCCATCCGATGGATGCCAGACTTTTGCAGATGGCGCTCGACCGCAAAAGCCCGCGGCTGGATGAACCGGCCTTCAGCTATTGGAAAAAATGGTGGAAAGACTATGACTACGTGATCGCTTATCAGCCGCCCGGCCAGAAGGGCTTCTATGCGAAGCAATTGCGGCCGGCATCGGAAGGCAGCTTCTTCACCGTATACAAGGTGAAGAAGTAATTACTTTTTGCGCCCCAGAACAAGACGCGACCCGCCAAAGGGAAAGCGCAGGCCAAGACCAAGCAAAAACACTTCCAGCGACGAGATGCAGGCAAAGGCCGAATTTATAAACTTCGGCAGGCGCAGGCCGGCGGAAAGATTTTCCTGCTTTTTCCTGCGCTTGGCCAGCAGCCGTTCGACCATCATGAAGGGGAACAGCAGCGTCACGAAAGATGTCGTCGCCACGATGTCAAAACCGGCGCGCTTCATTTTTTCCTGAAGCTCCGTCCGTGTATAGCGCCGTTTGTGATGGGCCGTATCGTCTTCCGTGCTCCACATGAAGGGGTGCTGCGGCACGGTAAAGATGACGCCGCCGCCGGGTTTGAGGGCCAGATTGATTTCGGCCAGAACGGCTTCGTCCTCGTCAATATGCTCGAGGCAGTCAAAGGCGCCGATCAGGTCGAATTCCGCGCGGAAGGGGATTTTACGGCCGTCCATCTGGTAAAGCTCCGTATTCGCGGGCATGCGCGCGGCGGCGAACGAAAGGCCTTCGGAAAAAATTTCGGTGCCTGTCAGTTTCAGAGCGGGGAACGCACGGCTGAGCCCGGCCAGCACAAAACCCGTGCCGCAGCCGACCTCCATGAAATTCGCGCTGCCGGGGAAGTATTTTCGGATGAATTTGACAATCAGGGCGTTGCGCGCGCGGAACCAGAAATTGCCGGCCTCGACCGCGTAAAGCGCGTCGTAGTCCGCCGGATTGTACAGGTCGTTTTGCGCCGCAAGCGCGGGGGCAAAAAGTTCAATGCCGTCCTTTTGCGGGGGGCGTGCGCCGCAGTGCGGGCATTGCCAGCCCGCTGCTTCAAAGGTTTTTTCACAGGAAAGACAGCGTTTCATTACTCGATTAACGATGGCGCGCGAGCGCAAGTCAAGCTTTTTTGATTTAGCCCATTCCCGTCGTTTTGGGCGTGGTCGCGATAACGCGGCTGTCTTCGCTGGGCAGGGGGCTGGCGGGGCATTTGTGCATGTAGAGCGGGTCGGCGGCGAAGTTGCGCATGACGGCCAGCATCGGTTCGTCCAGCGCCGCCTGTTCGGTGTGCATCTTGTGCCAGCGGCGGCGCTGTTCTTCCTCCGATATGCGCAGGACATAGGCGTCGCCGTACTGGTTGAACTGGACGCCCAGCTGTTTCGTCACGTTGCGGAGGTACTTGTTGTCGGGGTCTCGCTTGTGGATGTCGGACAGGCGCTGGAGCATGGCCTGCGCCTCGGGCGATTTATCGATCGCGTCGTAATCGGCGGGCTTGAACATGGGCGGCCCGTCCTTCCTGCGTTCGAGGTAGGCGAAGTAGCTCTCGATCAGACGGCCCTGCTGCTCCATGTTGTAATCGAGCAGGTCTTTCTTCGGGTCGACGGTGTGATTGTAGGAATTGCCGTAGTTGCCCCAGTTACCGAAGAAAAGGCTGATGCCTTCCAGCACGGGGTCGGTGATCTTGTTCTGCTTCTGCCAGACATGCGCCATTTCGTGGATAAACAGGCCGCGGTCGCCCTTCGAGAAATCGTCCACGTAGATGGCGCTTGGGAAGTGCATGTGGCCGTCGGGGCTCATCGCTGTGGTTTCGGGCTGGCCGACGATCAGCCAGGGCTTGCGATGCACGCGCACCTGGCTGTAATCGACGGAACTGCCGTAGACGGATTTGGCGAGCTCGATTTCGCCGGCGGTGAGCGGGCGGCTCTGGCCTTCCGCAAGTTTCGGTTCTGGCTTGTCGTTATCCGGCATCCCGATACCCCTCAATTCCCTGATATTGATATTTTATCACGGAACGCGAAAACGGGGGAGGGCGGGGCTGAATCGTCCTTAAGTTACAGGCGATTACGGCTTCGGCTTTTTCGGTTTCAGCTTGGGATTTGTGGGGAAGGCGTCGCGTTTCGCATAGGCCGGGTCGGCGTGGAATTTCTCCAGCACTTTTTCGAAGAGGCGTTTTTTCTCCGCATCGTCGCAATGGCCGTCCTTGCAGTTGCCCCAGAACTGGTACTTGAAGCCTTCCTGCTTCATGGCGAAGTAATCCTGCACGATGCTCGCCTGCTGTTCCATGTTGTAGTCGATGAGGTCTTTCTTCTCGTCGAGCTTGTAAGGGTATGCGGCGGCGTAGTTGAAGCCGTGGGAAAGGTTCAGGCGAACCGCTTCCGCCATCGGGGCCAGCACCTTGTTCTGGTACTGCCAGACATGCGTCATTTCATGGACGAACAGCGCTTTCCAGTAGGTGTCTTCCTTCGAGTAATCATCCTTGTAGCAGCCCGGCATAAACAGGTGCCCGTTGGGCGCCATCGCCGTGCCTTCGGGCAGCATGGAGAGCGCCATGAACTTTTCATCTGAAATGGTGATGCTCTTGTAATCGAGGCTGTCGCCAAAAACGGTTTTGGCAAGCGCGGTTTCACCGGCAGTCAGCGGGCGGGCGGGCATGGGAGCCTCTCTTTGAATTTTGATGACTTATATTTGTGGGACAGGCGATTGCTCATAGCAAGCCCTTTTATGGCATTGAATTTACATAGCTTATTCAGCTTTGACATAAGCTGTGCCGAGGCCTATAACCAAGACATATTTTTTGGAGATTGAAGATGTTCGATAAAAACTTCGGCAGGGTCATTCTTACGTTGCTGCTGGTCGCGGGTGCGGCGGCCATCGGCGCTGCGGCGCTGGGCGCCTGGGGCGCTTATGCGCTGGCGGTTTCCATGGGCGCCACGAAGGGCCTGGCGATTACGGCGGCTGTTGCGGGCGCTGTCGCTGCCCCCGGCGCAGGCTATGGCGCGATCAAGGGCACCAAGAAACTGACACGCTGGAACCGCAACCGCCAATGGCAGAAACAGGCGGCGCAGAGCTACCAGCAGCCGCAGCAAAGCTATATGCCGCCCGCCCCGCCCCGCCCCGACAAAACCCCCGACGGCACGCCCACCATCTTCGTCGACGCCATGGAAAAGCTGGCGGAAATGAAGCCGGAGGAGCGCAAGAAATACCTCGAGACGCTCCGCGATAAATTCCCCAACGAAGTCGACACGCTGCACAAATACGACGACCAGATGGCGCTGAAGCACGACGTGAAACCCGCCAAAAAAATCATGCTTACCCAGAAAACCTGAGCTTCTGTAAAACGCCTGTAGCTGTTTCTTTAACCGGAACGGGCTATAATCGGGCGCATGGGAATGACCTCCGACAAAAAAGCGCTCTTCGCCGTGATTCTGGGTTTTTCGATCCTGTTTGCATTGGGTTGCTGGCAGATCAAAAGGCTGGAGCGCAAAGAGCTGATGATCGCAACGTCAGACGAGCGTCTCGCGCGCCCGCCCGTCACCATTCCCGTGACCTTCAAGAACATCGGCAACTGGCAGTACCGCCGCGTGGTGCTCTACGGGTCATTCGTGCACAAGAAGGAATTCCTCGTCGGCCCGCGCACGCTGGACGGCACGGCGGGCTATCACCTTGTCACGCCTTTCGAGGTGGAACCGGAAAACGTCACAGTCATGATCAACCGCGGTTTCGTCGATGACGCGCACCTGATGTCGATCACGCGGCCTACAGGAAAGATGAAGCTGGACGGCACGATGGTGCTGGCGCATCAGGGAACCTATACGCCCGACAATAATATCGAGAAACGCCAGTGGTACTGGATCGACCCGGGCGCGATGGCCTATGCGGCGGATATATCCAACGTTTCGCCGCTGGTCGTGGTGGCGGAACCCACGAAGGACGACGGCGCGTGGCCCAAAGTCGTGCCCGCGCGCCCCGAGTTCCGCAACGACCACAAGAAATACGCGTATTTCTGGTTTACAATGTCATTCATCCTGCTGGGGTTCTATATCGTCTGGCAGCGCAGCGTCACAAAGGAAAAAAAACATGCAGGCCTATAAACAGCTGGAAGAACGCTTCGGACAGATACAGGCGCTGAAACAGGTGAGCAGCCTGATCGACTGGGATAAATCCGTCATGATGCCGGAAAAGGGCGGTTTTCAGCGCGCACGGCAGATGGAAGTCCTGAACGTCAAAATCCACGAAATGCAGACCGACCCCGCCGTGGGCGACTGGCTCTCCGCCGTCAACCGCAACGATCTGACGGCCTGGGAACAGGCCAATGTACGCATCATCGAATGGCTCTATGCCCATGCCACAGCCGTGCCCGCGCAACTGGTGGCCCGCAAGATGAACCAGCAGACGAAAACCGAAATGATCTGGCGCAAGGCCCGCGTGGAGAGCGATTTCAAACTGGTGCGGGACGAGCTGGAGAGGCTGCTGGATATCGTCCGCGAATTCGCCAGCGCCAAGGCGACCAAGCTGAACAAGCCGCTCTACGACGCGCTGTTCGACAACTATTCCCCCGGCATGACCTCGGCCGAAGTAGATATCATTTTCGACGATATCGGCGCCTTTATCCCGGGCTTCCTGAACGACGTGATGGCAAAGCAAAAACCGGCGCTGCCGCTAAAGGGGCCTTTCCCCGTCGAGACGCAGAAAAAGCTCTGCCTGCAGATCGCGCAGTTTCTGGGCATGGAGCCGCAGTGGAGCCGCCTTGACGCCTCCGCCCATCCGTTCAGCATGGGCATCGGCGACGATGTGCGCATCACCACGCGCTTCAACGAAAAAGATTTCACCAACGCCATGCAGGCGGTGGCGCACGAGGTTGGCCACGGATTGTACGACCGCTATACACCGCGCGAATGGCACAGCCAGCCGGTGGGCGCGAGCCTGCATATGGGCCTTGCCATCCATGAATCGCAATCGCTCTCGCTCGACCAGCAACTGGCGCGTTCCCGCGAATACTGGGAATTCATGGCGCCGCATGTGCAGCGCGCCTTCGGCAAGGAGGGCGCGCCGGAATTGTCGGCGGAAAACCTCTATCGCCATGTGACGACGGTCAGCCGCGGCTTTATCCGCGTCGAGGCCGACGAGGTCGCCTATCCCGCCCATGTGATCATGCGCTACCGCCTTGAAAAACGCATGGTCGAAAGCAAGCTGGAGGTCAAAGACCTGCCCGACGCCTGGAACGCCGAGTTTGAAAAACTGATCGGCGTCGAGCCGCCGAACGATCGTCTGGGCTGCCTGCAGGATATCCACTGGTATATGGGCGCCTTCGGCTATTTCCCCACCTACGCGCTGGGCGCCTTCCTTGCCGCGCAGTATGTGGACAAGATCAAGCGCGACACGCCCGATTACAACGACCAGATGCGCGCCGGCAAATTCTCCACGCTCACCAGCTGGCTGACCGGCAACGTGCAGATGAAGGGCTGCCTCTACACGCCGATGGAGCTGGTGGAACGCGCCACGGGGCAGAAAATGTCGACCAGTTACTTCAAGAAACACCTGACAGAACGTTATCTGTCTTAAGCGGGGGATACGTGTTCAGTTACATCAGCACAAGGGGGCAGGCCCCGAAACTGGGCTTCACCAATACCATGCTGGCGGGGCTTGCCGACGACGGCGGCCTTTACGTGCCCGAATTCTGCCCGAAAATTGAACTGCCCGAAATCGGCAACATGAACAGCCAGCGGTATCTCGAGATCGCATGGCGCGTGATGCTGCCCTTTGTGGCCGACGATATTCCGTCGGAAGACCTGATCCAGCTGCTGCGCAGGGCCTACAAGAATTTCGACGACCGCGACGTCGCGCCGCTGCGCCAGCTTGAAGAAAATTTATATGTGCAGGAACTCTACCACGGCCCGACGCTGGCGTTTAAAGACGTTGCCCTGCAGTTCCTCGGGCAAGTGTTTGATTACGTGCTGGCGAAACGAAAACAGCGCGTCACCATCATCGGCGCGACATCGGGCGATACAGGATCGGCGGCTATCGAGGCGTTCCGCGGCAAGGCAAGCGCGGATATTTTCATTTTGCACCCGAAGGGCCGCGTATCCGAAGTACAGCGCCGCCAGATGACGACGGTGCTGGACAGCAACGTCCACAATATCGCCATCGACGGCACCTTTGACGACTGCCAGAATATCGTGAAGGAACTGTTCGCCGACCCCGCGTTCCGCAATGAAACCCATTTATCCGCCATCAATTCGATCAACTGGGCGCGGATACTGGCGCAGGTGGTCTACTACGTCTATGCGGGCGCCCGCATCTATCACAAAACCGGCAAGAACGTGACCTTCTGCGTGCCCACCGGCAATTTCGGCAACGTCTATGCGGGATATGTGGCGCAGTCGATGGGCCTGCCGGTTGAAAAACTGCTGGTCGCCACCAACCGCAACGACATCCTGCACCGTTTTATCCAGACGGGCCGCATGAAGATGGAGGGCGTTTCCGCCACGCTCAGCCCCAGCATGGATATCCAGCAGAGCAGCAATTTCGAACGGCTGCTGTTCGACCTGTTCGGCCGCATGCCGAAAGCCGTCGAGCAGACCATGAACCATTTCAAGAAGGGCGGGCCCTTCCATATCGAAAAACAGGTGATGGAGGGTCTGCACAAACTGTTCGCCAGCGGCCGCGTGGACGATATGCAGACGGTGGAAACGATCCAGTACTTCTATAACAAATATAATTACATCGTCGATCCGCATACCGCTGTCGGGCTGGGCGTGGCGCGCGAATACCTTGCCAATAACCGCGACGCCGTGATCGTGTCGCTCGCCACCGCCCATCCGGCCAAATTCCCCGATGCGGTGAAGAAAGCCATCGGCGTCACGCCCGAACTGCCCGCGCATCTCGCCGACCTTTATACGCGCGAGGAACGCTGCACCGATTTGCCGAAGGATGTGCAGAAGGTGAAGGATTTTATGCGGGCGAATGTAAAAAAATAAGAGAGAGTCCCCTCTCCCCTTGCGGGAGAGGGCTAGGGTGAGGGGTAAGCCCGACAGGGCGTCATATAAGCCAGAGTTCCACAAGGATCTAGATGAAGTCGGTGAAGCAACGTTTAGTAGTGGGAGGAATCATTGTAGCCCTTGCTCTGGCTATTGCTGCGTACTTCCTATTCTTTACGGGGGCAGAAGAATACTCGAATTGTTGTAACTTAAGTAAGTCACCATCGTAATCAGGAGAGTGAGTTGAAGATTCAAGAGACGCGCGGACGCGCTACCCCTCACCCTAACCCTCTCCCACAAGGGGAGAGGGGATTATTTTTGGTGTGTGAGGTGGTGATATGAACCTCTACCCGCTCGCCCGCCCTTTCCTGATGAAGATGGATGCCGAGGACGCGCACCGGCTGACGATCAAACTGCTGAAGGCGGGGCTGGGGCCGCGCCAGAGGGTGGGCCACGCATCGCTGGCGGTGAAGCTCTGGGGGCTCGACTTTCCCAATCCGCTGGGGCTGGCGGCGGGGTTTGATAAAGAGGCGGAGGTCGTCGGGCCGCTGTTCAATATGGGCTTCGGCTTTGTCGAGGCGGGCACGGTGACGCCCAAGCCGCAGGAGGGCAATCCGCGCCCGCGCGTGTTCCGCGACGAAGGCAACCGCTCCGTCATCAACAAGATGGGCTTCCCCGGCAAGGGGCTGGATGTTTTCGCGGCCAATGCCGAAAAATACCTGCAAAAGAAGCGTAAAGGCGTGTTCGGCGTCAATATCGGCGCGAACAAGGATACCGTGTCGCGCATCGACGATTACAGGCAGGGCATCACGCGCCTTGCGCCGCTTGCCGATTATATCACCATCAATATTTCATCCCCCAATACGGCGGGGCTGCGCGATTTGCAAAAGCGCGACGAGCTGGATTTGCTGCTGGAGGCTGCCGTGGTGACGCGCGACGCGGGAACCAAAAAGCCGCCGCTGCTGCTGAAGGTCGCGCCCGACCTCGACGAAGCCCAGCGCGGGGCGATTGCGGAACTGGTGCTGAAGTATAAAATCGACGGGCTGATCGTTTCCAACACCACCATCTCGCGCCCGCCGGAGCTGAAAGAAAGTTTGCGGGAGCAGGGCGGGGGGCTGAGCGGCCAGCTGGTGCGCGATTTGTCGACCGAAGTGCTGCATGATTTTTATTCCCGTCTGCGGGGCGCGGTGCCGATTGTGGGCGCGGGCGGTGTGGCGACGGCGGAGGATGCCTATGCCAAGATTCGCGCCGGTGCGGCGCTGGTGCAGATGTATACGGGCCTGATTTATGAAGGCCCCGCGGCCATTCCCAGAATTCTGGAGGGGTTGGCCTTGCTGCTGAAACGCGACGGCTACGCCGATGTTTCCGGGGCCGTGGGCGCGGCCCATGCCACTGGCAAAAAGCCAGCGAAAGCGGTAGGGTAGCCACTATGGCTGCCACCGAAAAACAACCCGACGAAAATATCATCGATTTCACCCAGCTTCGCCGCCCCATGCCCGGGCAGCGCGCGGATTTGCGCCGGTACCTGACGCTGAAAAATATCGTTATCTTTCTCGGTGTCGTCACGTTTCTGATTTTCCTTGGCTCCGTTGTCTCGGCGCGCATCGCGTTTCTGTTTGCCGCGCTGCTGGGGCTGTTCGGCCTGATGCTGATGGAAATGTCGTCGCGCCGCAGCTGGGAGGCCAGCATCATGCAGCAGATGCAGCGCATGACCGGCGATTACGAACGCCTTGTGCGCGAAACCGCGCGCAACCGCAACGACATGACGCTCTTGAAAAAGACGCTGTCGGAGGCAGGGGCCACCGCCGCGCGCGCTGGCAAGGGGCAGTCCGCCGATATCGAACAGCGCATGATCCGCCACCTTGCCGACCAGCTGTCGAAACTGGGCGACGCCGCCGTGCCCGAGATGGAGGTGCAGGACAGCGCGTACGAGACCGGCGCGATACCGGAAGATTCGCCGCTGATGCAGGCGACGCAGGAAAATATCGGCCGGATGATTACGGACGAGCAGGTCTTGCAGGTGGTCAACGCCGCCGTGCGTCAGGACCGCATTGACCTGATCCTGCAGCCCATCGTGGCGCTGCCGCAGCGGAAACTCCGTTTCTACGAAATGTTCTCCCGCATCCGCATCAAGCCGGATGTGTACCTGCCCGCCGAACGCTATATCGAAGTCGCCATGCGGCAGGACTTGGTTCCCGCGATTGATAACCTGCTGCTGCTGCGCGGGCTGCAGCTGATCCGCGAGGTTGACGATGCCTCGGGCGGGGCCTTCTTCTGCAATATTACCTCGATCACGCTGAACGACCCGAAATTCATGGGTGATCTGGTGGAATTTATCGCGCAAAACCGCGCGCTTGCGCCCAAGCTGGTGTTTGAACTGGGCCAGCGTGACCTTGCGAATATGTCTGCGGATGTGCTGCCGATACTGGAAGGCCTGACGCGCCTTGGCTGCCGTTTCTCGATGGATCAGGTGAAGTCGCTGTCGTTCGATATTGCCTATCTCGAGGCGAGGCATATCCGCTTTATCAAGATCGACGCCGCGCTGATGCTGCAGGACATGAAGCAGCAGGGCGGCATGGCGCGGATGAAGCGCATGAAATCGGGCCTCGATTCCAGCGGCATCGATTTGATTGCCACGCATATCGAGCATGACAGGCAGCTGCTGGATCTTCTGGACCTCGGCATCGATTACGGGCAGGGGTATCTTTTCGGCAAGCCGGTGCCGGGGCGTCTCTCATCGCCGGACAAAGTTTAAATGTCATTACCGGACTATATCGAGGGCATTGGCTCTGTTGCGCACAAGTACGAGGGCTTTATCCTCGACCTCTGGGGCGTGGTGCATGACGGCGTGAAGCCGCTGCCCTTTACCATCGACACCCTGAAAGCGATGAAGAAGGCCAGGCGCCGTATCTGGATGCTCTCCAACGCGCCGCGCCGCGCGCATGTGGTGGAACAGAAGCTTAACGAGATGGGCGTGGGCAAGGAACTCTACGACGGCATCATGACCTCGGGCGAGGCCAGCCATATGGCGCTCCGCGACAAGTACTTGGCCAAATGGGGTAAGAAGTGTTACCACCTTGGCCCGCACGAGAAAGATAAGAACCTTTACGAAGGGCTCGACATTATAATTGTCGAGAAACCGTCGGAGGCCAATTTCGTCCTCAATACCGGCGTTAAAGATTTCGACGACACGGCGGAACAATATGCCCCCGTGCTGGCCGAATGTATCGCGGCAAAGCTGCCCATGCTCTGCGCCAATCCGGATCGGGTTGTGCATGTGGAGGACAAGCTGGTCGTCTGCCCCGGCGCTTTCGCCGACATGTACGAAAAGCTGGAGGGGGAGGTGCAGTGGTTCGGCAAGCCCTACCGCTCCGTCTACACCGAATGTCTGAAAGGTCTCGGCGTCGAAAATGTGCTGGCCGTGGGCGACGGGATGATGACCGATATCGCCGGTGCAACGGGGGCAGGGCTCGACTCAGCGCTGGTCACAGGGGGAATCCACAGGGACGAGCTTTTGGACGGCGTTCTTCAAGTTGCGGATGAGACTCGTTTACGGGAATTTCTACTGAGGTATCCTTACAAGCCATCTTATTTATTGTCTGCCTTTTTCTGGTAAAAATGGCGAAAAGCCTTTATTTGCAGGCGTTTCCTCACGGTTAAAAATTACTTAAAATTTTGCATAAATGTTCAATAATTTGACCGTTTTCAGAAATGGGCGTATCATAAAAGAATAAGCCTGAAGAAGGTTGTGGTGTGTATTTAATAGTGTCGGGGTCCAAGCCATGAGTCTTAACAAGAAGAACGTTGCGGCATATTTCTTATTGCCTCAATTCCACTTGTCATTCCAGGGTATGAGCCACCTCTATCCGGTGTTCATGCGCGTCGTGGCCGTGATGTTCGCGCAGGCAGGCATCCTGCCGCATAACCACCCCGCCACGCGCTTCGGCATCGCCGGCGTCAAGAAATACGGCATCGGAGAGCTGCTCGGCGAAGCCTGGTACAACCTGCGCAACCGCCGCGGCGCAACCCCTTACCAGTGGGGCATTTTCGCATCCATCATCCTGATGCTGGGCGCTTTTATCGGCGCTATCGGTAACTTCGTCTTCTCCGTCGCCTTCGGCGTCGGCTCGGTCGCGCAAGCCCAGCTTTTCAGCAACCCTAACCTGCTTGGCCCCGGCGGCCCGATTGACAGCTCCATCGGCCGCATCGAGGGTAGCGCCGCAGCCCTGCCTGCTGGCACGCCCTTCGACAAACGTATCGGTACGGACCCGGGCGACGGTAGCTATATCTACAACGACTACGCGCTGATCATGCTGGATAAAATCCTGCGTTCTTCCGCTGCGACCCCGCAAAAAGGCGGCTCGTTCCAGAACGGTATAACCGCGCTGTTCCAGGTCTATAACACCGCCGTTACCGTCGTCGCGGCCATCATGATCTTCTGGATCATCGTGTCCATCGTCGTCGACACCGCCAAAACCGGCACGATCGGCGGCGGCCGCCACAACATGGTCTGGGCGCCGATTCGTATCGTCTTCGCGCTCGGCCTGATGATTCCGCTGGGCACCGTCGGCTATAGCTCGGGCCAGTACTGCGTGATGAAACTGGCCGAATGGGGCTCGAACCTGGGCTCCAACGGCTGGAACGCCTACGCTACGGCTGTCACCGGCATGCAGGACATGCTTGTCCCGGTCGCGCCTGAAAACGTTTCCGGCCTTATCAACGGCATGGTCGCAACGCAAGTCTGCCGCGTCGCTTATAACACCCACGTCGAGCAGTCGACCGGCTCCGCGACCGCGGGCCAAGTGCCTGATCCGGCCGTGCTGATCCACGCCGTGAACTCGGTTTCGGCTGACCGCGCAGGCCTGCAACGCGCCTGGACCAACAACCAGGACGGCAACATGTGCGGCATGATCGTTCTTCCGGTCGGCGCCGGCATCGCCGGTCTTTCCGGTGACGACGTCAGCCGCACCATGACCCAGCTGATCGCCAACCAGGTCGGTAGCCCGGGCTATGCTTCTGTGATCAACAACGCGCGTAACGCGGCGATTAACGCGATTGCGGTGCCGATGGTTGCGACCATCGAGCCCTGGGCGAAAAACTTCGCCTGCATTTACGTGCCTCATGCCCTGGCCGGGGCTGCCACCCCGGCTGCCGGTCTTGCCATGGTCTCGATAGCCCGTGACTCGACGGGCGCCGGCTGGATGGGCGGCGTCAACACCTGGGGCCCCGGCTATACCATGCCCGGCGCAGCCTCAGCCACCGCGCCCACCGACTTCAGGCCGGCTGCGGCCACGATGGGCGCGCCCGGCAGTCTTTGCGGCGGCCTGAACTCGCTTGCGCCTTGCACGGCCGGCGCCATCCCTGCACCTCCGGCCCTCGGTCCGGCCAAGCCCTCGCTGGCCTGCCATATGCAGATGAACCTGCTTGTGTCGGGTGTCGGCGGCTTCCTTGCCAACGCCATCAACGCGGCGGCCACCATCCTTAACAACTATATCATCGGCGCAGGCGCTTCTGCCGCCAATAGCATGCTACTCAACATGCGAATTCGCGGATGGGGCGGCATGGGTACCTTCATGAACGAGCTGGCTTCGCTCAACATCGCCAACCAGTCCAACGGCCTGCCTGCGATCACTGTGATCCCCGGCAAGCTGGCCTCGGGTAACGCCGAATGCCAGCAGGGCTATCAGGGCGGCACCACGGCCTGCAAACTGTCCGACATCGACCGCGCGACGGCGCTTGTGATGGCCCAGTACCAGTCCTGGTACGAAACGCTGTCCAACCGGTCCATGGTCGTGAACGCGGGTGGTGTCTCTGTCGACTACACAACGGCTCCGCCGACCCCCGGCGGCTATAGCGGCGCGATGGATACGCGTCGTGAACAGGCCGAACAGATCGACAAGCCCGCACTGCCCGGCATGGCCAAAATGGCCTTCTGGTGCATGACCGGCCAATGCGCGAAAGCGATGGAAGCCGTCGTGAAACGCATCTTCGGTCTCGACAACAAACGTGACTATCTCTGGACCAACCTCGTCGGCGGTTACAACGACCGTACCTATCCGCTGATGAACATGGTCGTCGTCGGCAACAAGATGGTTGTCCGCGGCGGCGTGGTCCTGGCGGCCTCGACGCTCGTGCAGACGGCGGTCGGTGTCCTGCCCCCGGGTCTCGGCCTTGCGGGTTCCATCATCTTCGACTTTGCGAGGACGCTGGCCTACGCGATGATGACCACGGGCATGATGCTGTCCCTGTATGTGCCGGTTCTGCCGACAATCCGCGTCTCCTTCGCGGTGCTGACCTGGATGGTCTGCGTGTTCGAGGCGGTCGTCATGGTTCCGATTGCCTGCCTTGCGCACCTTACGACTGAAGGGGAAGGTCTGGCCCCCGGTCCCGCCAGGGCATGTTGGGGTATGTGGCTCGGCGTGTTGCTGCGCCCGATCCTCTGCGTGTTCGGCTTCATCGGCGCCTTCGTTATCTTTAACGCCTGGGTGGTGTACTTCACTGACGTCTTCATCACGGCGTGCATGCAGGCGACGACGCAAAGCAACATCATCGTGCAGATCCTGTTCTCGCAGGCCTATGCGATGGTCTATGTCACGCTCTGCTACTCGACGTGCAACGCTAGCTTCAAGCTGATGGACCAGATGCCGAACGCAATGTTCAAGTGGCTCGGTGTTGGTTCGGGCTCTGACCCCTACGGCTCGGATGGTTCTGCGCAGGAACAAATGAACGCCTTCGCGTCCAAGTACTCCGGTATGTACGGCGCGGGTGTCGAGGGTGGCACCAAGCTCGCCTACCAATCGGCGAGCAAGACCCTCGGTTCGATGATCCCGAAAGGCGTCAAGCCCGCGACCTAAACCGGCTTGCAATCAAACAATCCCGCCGGGTGGCAACACCCGGCGGTTTTGTTTTACGCGTCCCTCGATTTTGTTCCCTGCAGCGTGCGAAATTTTCATGCCTTTTTGCACACCATTTCCGCTTGGCCTTCCCCCCTTGGCGGGGGTATACTGCCTAACCGTAATCCGTTGTAATTAAAGGGGAATTCTTATGTCTAAACGCGTTGCCCTGCTGCTCGCCGCCACCCTTTTGATGGCCGCGCCCGCCCTGGCCGACACAACGCCCGTGCATGGCATCGCCATTCACGGTGACGTGAAATACGCCCCCGATTTCAAGCATGTCGATTACGCGAACCCCGACGCGCCCAAGGGCGGCGAAATGCGCCTCGCCGTCAACGGTGCCTTCGACAACCTGAACGAATACATCATCAAGGGCGTGTCGGCGCCGGGCCTCGCGCTCACGCAGATGACGCTGATGGACCACACCAAGGACGAGCCCTACAGCGAATACGGGCTGATCGCAGAGTCGGTCGAGGTGCCGGAGGATCGTTCCTCCATCACCTTCAACCTGCGCAAAGAAGCCAAGTGGCACGATGGCAAGCCGATCACGGCGGATGACGTCGTCTGGACGTTCAACACGCTGGTGAAGGAAGGATCGCCTTTCTACCGCGCTTATTACGCCAACGTGAAAGAGGTGAAGGCGGAGAATGCGAACCGCGTCACCTTTACCTTCAGCATGGCGGGCAACCGCGAGCTGCCCTTTATCATGGGCGAGCTGGTCGTGCTGCCGAAACATTACTGGGAAGGCAAGAAATTCGCCGATACGACGCTCACCCCCCCGCTCGGCTCCGGCGCCTATAAAATCAAGTCGGTCGAGGCCGGCCGCCGTATCGTGTACGAGCGCGTGAAGGACTGGTGGGCGGCGGACCTGCCCGTCAACAAGGGCCAGTTCAATTTCGACACGCTGAGCTTCGACGTCTACCGCGACGAAACCGTGTTGCTGCAGGCTTTCTTCGCCGGCGAATACGATTTCCGCTCCGAAAACATCGCGCAGAACTGGTTCACGCAGTACGACCAGCAAAAACCGCTGAAAGACGGATCGATCGTCAAGGAAGAGATCAGGCACAGCCTGCCGGCGGGCCTGCAAGGCTTTATCTTCAACACCCGCCGCGCCATCTTCGCCGACCCGAAAGTGCGCGAAGCGCTGAACTACGCCTTTGACTTCGAATGGTCGAACAAGCAATTCGCCTTCGGGTCGTATAAGCGCATCAAAAGCTTCTTTGAGAATTCCGAGCTGGCCTCCAGCGGATTGCCGCAGGGGCGCGAGCTGGAAATCCTCGAAAAATACCGCGGGCAAATTCCGGACGAGGTTTTCACGCAGGAATACGCCAACCCTAAAACCGACGGCAGCGGCAACGGCGTGCGCGCCAATATCATGAAGGGCAAGAAACTGCTGGAGGAGGCCGGATGGAAAGTCGGCGCGGGCGGCATCATGGAGAAGGACGGGAAGAAGCTTGAGTTCGAAATTCTTTCCCACAGCGAGGCGATGGAACGCTGGATGGGCCCCTTCATTGGCAACCTGAAGAAACTGGGCGTCGTGGCCAATATCCGCCATGTCGACACCACGCAATACACCAACCGCGTCGACAGTTTTGATTTCGACATGATCACCGGCGGTTTCGGCCAGTCGATGTCGCCGGGCAATGAACAGCGCGATTTCTGGGGCTCGGACAAGGTGAACGTGAAGGGCAGCCGCAACACCATCGGCGTCAACAGCAAGGCCGTCGACGCGCTGGTGAACGAAATTATCGCGGCGCCCGACCGCGAGGAACTCACCTACCGCACCCGCGCGTTGGACAGGGTTTTGCTGGCCAGCCATTATGTGATTCCGCAGTGGTATCTGGACGCCTTCCGCGTCGCCTACTGGAATAAATACAGCCGGCCGCCGGTGTCGCCCAAATACGGCCTCGGCGTTCCGGAAACATGGTGGTATGACGCGGAAAAGGCTGGTAAGCTGAGCAAGGCTCCGCCTGCAAAATAAATAGTTGCCCGCAAAATAACCGCGAGAAACCGCCTTTGCCCGCCTATATCCTCCGCCGCCTGCTGCTTATCATCCCGACGCTGCTCGGCATCATCACGCTGAACTTTTTCATCGTGCAGGTGGCGCCGGGCGGGCCGGTGGAGCAGATGATCGCCAAGCTGCAGGGGCTGAACACCTCGGCCACACAGCGTTTCTCGGGTGGCGGCACCGACGTCAACATCAACCAACAGCAAATGCAGCAGCAGATGCAGGGCGGCGGTTCCTCCAGCAAATACCGCGGCGCGCAGGGCCTCGACCCCGAATTCATCAAGAGCCTTGAAAAACAGTTCGGTTTCGACAAGCCGATTGGCGAGCGTTACCTGCTGATGCTGAAAAACTACGCCATGTTCGATTTCGGGGAAAGTTACGCGCAGAGCCGGCGCGTGGTGGATCTGGTGCTGGAAAAAATGCCGGTATCGATATCGCTCGGTCTCTGGACGACGCTGCTGATCTATTTTATTTCTATTCCTCTGGGCATCAAGAAGGCCGTCAAGGATGGGTCGAAATTCGACGTCTGGACCTCGGGCGTGGTGGTGGCGGGGCATAGCATCCCTGGCTTCCTTTTCGCCATCTTCCTGATCGTGGTTTTCGCGGGTGGCAAGTATTTCAATATCTTCCCCCTGCGGGGATTGACGTCGGAAAACTGGGCGACGCTCGACTGGCCGCACCGCATCCTCGATTATTTCTGGCACATGACGCTGCCTGTGACCGCCATGGTGATTTCGGGCTTTGCGGGGCTGACCATCCTGACGAAAAACTCCTTCCTTGAAGAAATTAACAAGCAATATGTCCTGACTGCCCGCGCCAAGGGCGTGGAGGAACACCGCGTGCTTTACGGCCACGTGTTCCGGAACGCCATGCTGATCGTGATCGCGGGCTTTCCGGGCGCGCTGATGCATATCTTCCTGACAGGATCGCTGCTGATCGAGACGATTTTCTCGCTGGATGGCCTTGGCCTGCTGGGGTTCGAGGCCGCGATGGGGCGCGATTATCCGCTGATGTTCGGCACGCTGTATATCTTCACGCTGCTGGGGCTGTGCATCAAGCTGATCAGCGACCTGATCATGACGGCGGTCGACCCGCGCATCGACTTCCGCGCGGCGGGGGAGAGGTAGCATGAAGCTGTCACCCATCGGCCAGCGCCGTTACAACCAGTTCCGTCGCAACAGCCGCGCCTTCTGGTCGCTGTGGATCTTCCTGGCGATGTTCGTTATCAGCCTTGGCGCGGAGATCGTCGCTAACGATAAACCCTTGCTGGTCAGCTATGACGGCGGCTTTTATTTTCCGGCCTTCAAGTCTTATCCCGAAACCGTCTTTGGCGGGGAGTTTGAAACAGAGGCCGATTACCGCGACCCCGTTGTCGCCGGATTGATCGAGGCCAAGGGCTGGGCGCTCTGGCCGCCGATCCGTTTCTCCTATCAAACCGTCAACTATAACCTGACCGAACAGGCGCCCTCGCGCCCCACGGGTGAAAACTGGCTGGGGACGGACGATCAGGGCAGGGACGTGACGGCACGGCTGATCTACGGCTTCCGCATTTCCGTCGTTTTCGGCTTGCTGCTGGCCACATTAGGCAGCGCGATCGGCATCTTTGTGGGCGCGTCGCAGGGATACCTCGGCGGTATGTTCGACCTGCTGACGCAGCGCTTTATCGAGATATGGTCGGGGATGCCGGTGCTCTTCCTGCTCATCATCATGTCGAGCGTGATTGCGCCCGGCTTCCTGACGCTGCTGGGGTTGATGCTGCTGTTTTCATGGATGTCTCTGGTTGACGTGGTGCGCGCGGAATTCCTGAAGGCCCGCAACCTCGATTATATCCGCGCGGCGCGCGCGCTGGGTGTATCGACGCCCGTTATCATGTTCAAGCACGCGCTGCCGAACGCCATGGTGGCGGCGCTGTCGATGATGCCTTTCGTTTTGACCGGTTCCATCACCACGTTGACCGGCCTCGACTTCCTCGGTTTCGGCATGCCGCCGGGGTCGCCCAGCCTTGGAGACCTGTTAAGCCAAGGCAAGAACCATCTGGAGGCGCCGTGGCTGGGCATTACGGCTTTCTGCTCGCTGGCCGTGATGCTGAGCCTTTTGACATTCATCGGCGAGGGCGTGCGCGACGCCTTTGACCCGCGCAAGATTTTCAGGGAGTGACCATGCTGCTCGACATCAAAAATCTTTCGGTCGAATTCGTCAACGGCAAGCAGGTCACGCAGGCCGTCAAAAACATTTCCTTCTCCATCGCAAAAGGCGAGACGCTGGCGGTGGTGGGGGAATCCGGGTCGGGCAAGTCGGTGACGGCGCTGTCGATTTTGCAGCTGCTGCCCTATCCGATGGCGCGGCACCCGTCGGGCTCCATCAAGTTCAACGGGCAGGAGCTGGTGGGCGCCAAGCCCGTGGTGCTGCAGGAAGTGCGCGGCAACAAGGTGGCGATGATCTTCCAGGAGCCGATGACCTCGCTCAACCCGCTGCATACCATCGAGCGCCAGATCGCGGAATCGCTGTTTATCCACAAGAAAATGAAGCCCGACGCGGCCCAGAAGCGCGTGATCGAGCTGCTGGAGCTGGTGGGGCTGGAGAAGCTGACCAAGCGCCTCGGCGCCTATCCGCATGAACTGTCGGGCGGACAACGGCAGCGCGTCATGATCGCCATGGCGCTGGCCAACGAGCCCGATTTGCTGATCGCGGACGAGCCCACCACCGCCGTCGACGTCACGGTGCAGGCGCAATTGCTGAAACTCTTGCGCGAATTGCAGCAGAAACTGGGCATGGCGATCATGCTCATCACCCATGACCTCTCCATCGTCAAAAAAATGGCCGACCGCGTCGCCGTGATGTACAGGGGCGAGATTGTCGAGACGGCGGATACCGAAAAATTGTTCGCCAGCCCGCAGCACAGCTATACGCAGATGCTGCTCGCCGCACAGCCCAAGGGCCATCCGCTGGATTTCGATACCACGGCAGCCCCCGTGCTCTCGGGCGCGGATGTGAAGGTTTACTTCCCCATCAAGACGGGCCTGCTGCGCCGCACGACGGATTACGTGCGCGCGGTGGACGGCATCGACCTTGCCATCCGCCCCGGCCAGACCATCGGCGTGGTGGGGGAGTCGGGTTCGGGCAAGACGACGCTGGGCCTTGCGCTGCTGCGCCTTGTGCAGAGCGAGGGGTTGGTGACATTCCTCGGCAAGAACCTCAACGTAATGTCGCAGGACGACCTGCGCCCCTTGCGCCGCGATATGCAGGTGGTGTTTCAGGACCCTTACGGCTCCCTCTCGCCGCGCCTTTCCGTCGATTTGATTATCGGCGAAGGCCTGCTGGTGCACTTCCCCAAGCTCACCGCGAAAGAGCGCGACGAGCGCGTGGTGGCGGCGCTCAAGGAAGTCGGGCTCGATCCCGAAACGCGTTTCCGCTATCCGCACGAGTTCTCCGGCGGCCAGCGGCAGCGAATCGCCATTGCCCGCGCGATCGTGCTGAACCCCAAAATCGTCATCCTTGATGAGCCCACCTCCGCGCTCGACATGTCGGTGCAGGCGCAAATCGTGGAACTGTTACGTGAACTCCAGCGTAAGCATGGATTAGCGTACCTTTTCATCAGCCACGACCTGCGCGTCGTGCGCGCGATGTCGCACCACGTTATCGTGATGAAAAACGGCAAAGTGGTGGAGAGCGGGCCCGCGAAAGAAATTTTTGAGACGCCGAGAGAGGACTATACGAAAACTCTTCTCGCGGCGGCGCTCAACATTGACGCTGCGTAATTTAATTCTATATTAACATAATGAATGATATACTTGAAGTATCCGGGGGGATGCACGTATAATCATACAGGAGCCTCCCGATGAAAACTTTCCTAAAATTCAAGAAACATTTTATCGTTATGGGTGCGGTTGTCGCGCTCGCTGCGATGAATGTATCTACGGGCTACGGCGATGACGAGCAGAGGGCCAGCGCGAACTGCGGCCGTTGCATCGAAAAAGCCGAAGCAGGCGTAGCGACTGGCGACGACTGGAAATGGAAAGTGCGCATGATGGCCGAGCGTTAATCGCTCCTTGCCGGACGCACTGACACTATACAGGGCCGTGGTGTGATATTTTAACCGCCACATTTATCTAAAATGCAGGGTATTTCCGATGAGTATTAGCGTAGTTTTACGCGGCTTTTTGCTGTCCGTTCGCAACCGGCTGACCGCCGAACTGGGCAAGGAGCGACGCTTCTTTTTCCTTTGCCTTCTTCAGGTGATCGTCCTTCACATGGCCGTAGCCGCGGATTTCTTCGGGTATCATGGCGATTGAAACGGCAAGGTCGTAGTTGCCGGCATTCAGCTTATCCAGCATGCCCGTAACCGTCGCCTTATAGTCCTTGATCAACTGGCGTTCCATCTTGCGCTCGTGCGTATAGCCGAAGATATCGAGCGGCGTACCGCGCAATCCCTTCATCTTGGCCAGCAGGCCGAAGAGGGGGAAGATCCATGCGCCCAGCTCCATCTTGCGCAGCTCGCCCGTCACGGGGTCGCGCTTCGCAAACAGCGGCGGGGCAAGGTTGAAACGCAGCTTGATATCGCCGTCAAAGGTCGATTTCAGCTGCGAGAGGAACTGGCCGTCGGTGTAGAGGCGGGCGACTTCGTATTCGTCCTTATAGGCCATGAGCTTGTAGTAGTAACGCGCCACGGCCTCGGTCAGCTTGCCGGGGTTGCCCTTGAGCCTGATATCGGCCATGCGCACGGCGTCGACAAGCTCTTTGTACTTCTCGGCATAGGCCGCGTTCTGGTAGCCGGTCAGCGACATGATGCGGCGGTCGATGGTTTCTTCCGTCGTCGTCGACAGCTGGCGGTGGCGGTCTGAGCCGTCTGCCGATTTTTTCGGCGTCGCGATCTCGGTCACTTTATCAAGGTTCCAGGCGGCGCGGCGGCCCCAGATGAAGGCCTGCTGGTTCATCGGTATCTGCACGCCGTTCAGCTCGATCGCCTTCATGATGGCGTCATAACCGACGGGGATAAAGCCCAGCTGCCAGGCATAGCCCAGCATGAACATGTTGGTGGCGATCGAGTCGCCTGACAGGAGCGTGGCCACCTGCGTTGCGTTCAGCGTATGCAGGTTTTTCTCTCCGCACAGCGCCGCGACAGCGGAGAAGATTTTATTGGACGGGATGTTCCAGTCGGGCTTGCGGGTGAATTCGCCGGTCTGCGCCTTGTGGGTGTTTAGGATTATGCTGGTTTCGCCGGGACGGATTTTCGACAGGCAGTCGCCGTCGGCCGTCACCAGCAAATCCGCGCCGATAATGACGTCCGCGCCCGCAACGCCGATGCGCACGGTATTGATGCTGGCGGGGTCTTTCGCAAGGCGCACGTGGCTGGTCACCGCGCCGCCCTTTTGCGCAAGGCCGGTCTGGTCCATGGTGGTGGCGCCCTTGTCCTCAAGGTGCGCGGCCATGGCGAGGATGGCGCCGATGGTGACGATGCCGGTGCCGCCCACGCCATTCACAAGGATGGCGACGGGTTTTTCAAGGTTGCCGATCTGCGGCATGGGCATGGCGTCGAAGAAGGCGTTGAGCTCGTTATCGACCTTTGCGGCCTCGGGCTTTTTCAGCCCGCCGCCAATGACGGTGACGAAGCTGGGGCAGAAGCCTTTAACGCAGGAATAATCCTTGTTGCAGGTGCTCTGGTCGATCTGGCGCTTGCGGCCGAATTCGGTTTCGACGGGCGCGACGGACAGGCAGTTCGATTTCTTGCCGCAATCGCCGCAGCCTTCGCAGACGCGTTCATTGATAATGATGCGTTTCGCGGGGTCTTCCATCAAACCGCGTTTCCTGCGGCGGCGCTTTTCGGCGGCGCAGGTCTGGTCGTAGATCAGCACCGTCACGCCCGGCGTCTCGCGCAGTTTGCGCTGCACGGCGTCGAGGTTGTCGCGGTGCTCGATAATCGTATTGGTGGGGAAGGTGACGTTGCCGTATTTCCACGGATCGTCCGACACCACGTAAATCGTCTGGATGCCTTCGGCGCGCACCTGCGCTGCCACCATCGGCACGGTCAGCTGGCCGTCGACGGCTTGGCCGCCCGTCATGGCGACGGCGTCGTTATAGAGGATTTTATAGGTCATATTGACGTTGGCCGCCTGCGCCGCGCGGATCGCCAGCAGGCCGGAATGGAAATAGGTGCCGTCGCCAAGGTTGACGAAAACGTGTTTTTCATCAGTGAACGGGGCTTGGCCGATCCACGGCACGCCTTCGCCGCCCATCTGGGTAAACATGACGGTCGATCTATCCATCCACATGGTCATGTAATGGCAGCCGATGCCGGCCAGCGCGCGGGAGCCTTCGGGCACGACGGTAGAGGTGTTATGTGGGCAGCCCGAGCAGAACCAAGGCATGCGCACCACGGGCGCGGGCTTGCCCTTGATGTCGAAATTCTTATGCATCACGTCCATGCGGCCGGCAAAGGGCGAGATGTCCATGATCGGCGACAGGCGCTTCAGCAGCGCGTCGGCGATCTGCGCGGGCGACAATTCATAGGTTTCGGGCAGCAGCGGCGCGCCTTTGTCGTCGATTTTACCCGTCACGCGTGGGCGTTTCGGGGCGGGCATATTGAACAGGGCTTTTTTGATCTGTTCTTCGATCAGACCGCGTTTTTCCTCGACGACGAAAATCTCCTCGACCTCTTCGGCGAGTTTCAAAATACCGCTGGTTTCGAGCGGCCAGACAAGGGCCACTTTGTAAACGCAAAGGCCCATTTCCTCGGCGCGTTTCTTGCTGATGCCGAGGTCTTCCAACGCCTGCATCGCATCCATCCAGCCCTTGCCGGTGGCGACAATGGCGAAACGTTTGCGGGCGGGGTTCAGCGTCAGGTAATCGAGGTTATTGGCGCGGGCATAGGCCTGCGCTGCCGGCAGCTTCCAGTTGACGAGGCGTTCTTCCTGCTGCACCGGCGGGTCGTACCATCGGATATTGAGACCATCCTTCGGCATGGCGAAGTCGGTCGGTATTTTGAAATCGATGGCGAAGGGATCGGTAAAGACGCTGGCCGAGCTGTCGGCGAAGTCGGAGATGATTTTAAAGCCCGTCCATGCGCCGGAATAGCGGCTCATGGCGATGCCGTGCAGGCCCAGCGTCAGCGCATCCTCGATCCCCGTGGGGTGCAGCATCGGTATCATCGCATGGATAAAGGCATGTTCCGACTGGTGCGGGAAGGTGGATGATTTGCAGGCATGGTCGTCGCCCGCCAGCGCCAGAACGCCGCCGTATTTTGATGAACCGGAGGCATTGGCGTGTTTCAGCACGTCGATCGAACGGTCGACGCCGGGGCCCTTGCCGTACCACATGCCCACCACGCCGTCGTAGCGCGCGGAAGGCGTGCCGCCCTGCGCGGGCGAGACGTTGACCTGCTGGCTGCCCCAGACGGCGGTGGCGCCAAGGTCTTCGTTCACGCCGGGGACGAATTTGATGTCGTGGTCGGCGGCGAATTTCTTGGCCTGCTTGATGGCTTGGTCGAGCCCGCCAAGGGGCGAGCCGCGATAGCCGGAGATGAAGGTGGCGGTCTTGAGGTTTTTGGCTTTATCCAGCTCGTGCTGCATCATGGGGATGCGCACGAGGGCCTGAAGGCCGTTCAGGTAGATACGGCCCGATTTCTCGGTGTACTTGTCATCTAAAGTGACAGCTTTGCGCATCAACACTGACCCCGTTTTGAAACCGAATCCCGTCCGAGACTTAAGATAGTGTCGTATAGCATGCTGAGCAATATTATTTCACGCCTTATTTTCATATGTTTAGCGCAGATTATTACTTATTTTCAATGCTTTAAGTAACAAAAATGTGCTGCGATGCACCATTGGGGGGAGAATACCCTTTTCTTTCTCTATCGCCCTGTGTTACAACCACGAGCCGATTGTGGCTGAACCATTAGCCTTAAAGAGATATTTGAAAGGGGTGATTACCATCGTACAGGTCATCGTACGCGATAACAACGTCGACCAGGCTCTCCGCGCATTGAAGAAAAAGATGCAGCGTGAAGGTCTCTTCCGCGAAATGAAATTGCGCCGCCATTATGAGAAGCCTTCTGTGAAGAAGGCGCGCGAGCGCTCGGAAGCCGTCCGCCGCCATCGCAAACTTGAGCGCAAGCGCAAGGAACGCGACGGCGAGTGATCTAACTGTTATCGATCACCGCTTTAGCTGAATATGAAAGGGCCCGCGAGATTTCCGGGCCCTTTTGTTTTATAATTTCCTCAGCTCAGGGGGAGAGTTTTTCATGCGTTTTGTATTTTTGATTGCGCTGCTGGTTTTTGCGTTTCCGGCCTTCGCTTCATCCATTAAATCCGACGAGGAAATCATCTTCTTCCGCACCGCGGCAAGGCAGGGGCCGGAGGCAGGCACCTGGATCATTCCCGTGCACGCCTGGGTCTTCGAACCCGAAGAAGGTTCGGGGATGCGCAGCGCCGCCATCGCGGCCATGGCCTATGAACTGGAACTGGGCGACAACGCGGCGACCTCTGCCATCTTCTCCCGCATGGCGCGCTGGTTCCTCGTCGACAACGAAAGCGGCAAGAGCTTCACGACCAGTATCGGCCCCGACAAAGTGGGGCCGACGGGCGCGCACGGCCGCGCGATGAGGGAAATGACTGTCACCATCACCGATGGCTTCGAAGGGGGTGTCTTTTCCTACAACGCCGATGTGCCGGGCAGGGATTTCAAGGGTGAGGCCGTGCTGGTGCCGCAGGCGGGCGTCTCCGTCATTTCCGACATCGACGACACCATCAAGATCAGCGAAGTGCTGGACAAGAAAAAGCTGATGCAAAACACCTTCCTGAAGGAATACGCGGCCGCGCCCGGCATGGCCGAGGCCTACAAGCGCCTTGCGGCGGAGAAGGTTGCATTCCATTACCTGTCCTCCTCTCCTTGGCAGCTTTACCCCGCGCTGGTGTCCTTCATGGACGGTGCGGGATATCCGAAGGGCTCCTTCCACATGCGCGATTTTCGCATGAAGGATGAAACGGTGCTGAACGTGATGAAATCCTCGCTGGAAACCAAGCCGCCCGGCATCAGGAAACTGCTGGATGATTATCCGCAGCGGCAATTCATTTTAATCGGCGACAGCGGCGAGAAAGACCCTGAAATTTACGGCCTGATCGCCCGCGAATATCCGGGGCGCGTGAAGCATATCTATATCAGGAAAGTCACGACCGAAGACGCGGCTGACGCGCGTTACAAAACGGCCTTCGAGGGCAGCAACGTGCCCTTTACGCTGTTCGAAGACGCGAGCGTGATTAAGCCTTAAGGCCTGTCTTGCTGCCGAAGACGCGGGCGGCGTCGGGCTTGCCGCCCAGCGTTTTATAAGCCTCCATCGCGCGCTGCAGGGCCGCTTCCGGCAAGACATCGAAGCTTTGCGGGGCCGACGAGCTTTCCTGCCCCGATTTCAGGTTTTCGCTGATGCTGATGCGTTCCCGCGTGGCGAAGTTGAAAATTTCGGTCAGGCGGCGGCCGATATCGGGGAAGGTGCCGATATAGGCGACGCGGTCCTCGCCCAGTTTCAGCCATTGCTCGCCGTCGTCCTTGAGGGCGGGTGCGACGGGCGGGGGCGCGGTGCGCACCTCGATCATATGCACGATCGCGCCGCAGCCGCGTTCCTGCGCGTATTGCAGTGGCGTCTTGGCGCTGCTGTCGCGCACAGTCAGGTCCGCGCCGCGGTCCAGCAGCTTTTCGGCCATTGCGGTGTGGTTATTGCCGATCGCCAAATGGAGCGGGGTATAGCCGTAGTGCGTGTCGCGCGCGTTGATGTCCACGCCGCCGTCCAGCATCATGTCGACGGCGCGGGCATAATTGCGCGCGACGGCCAGATGGAAGGCGTTGCGGCCGTAATAATCGGTGGCGACGGGCTTTGCGCCTTTTTCCAGCAGGGCGATGGCGTTATCCTCGCAGCGCTCGATGGCCTGCAGCAGCGACGCAGCGTCGGCGGCGGCGCCGGCCTCCAGCAAAGTCTTCACATTTTTCGTGCCGATATGGTTGCCGGCGGCATGGTACAGCGGCGTACGCCCGCCGTTGTCGGTGGAGTCGACCGTCGCGCCTTTTTTCAGCAGCAGCTTGATAACCTCGCTCATGTCGCTGTAGCTGCCGGCGATATGGTGCAGCGGCGTTTCGCCGTGCGCGGTTTTGACGTCGGGGGAGACGCCCGCCTCCAGCAGCAGTTCCATCATCGCTGTATTGGCTTCGTGCGACGCGATGTGCAGCGCGGAATAGCCGCGCTCGTCCGTCGCGGCAAGGTAGACATCCTTCTCCTTGTCGGCGATGCATTTGCGCGCGGCATCAAGATCGCCACGGCGCACGGCGCGCAAAAAGCTGTTCTTGGTCGTAAAGAATGCCATAGGCCTCTGCCATTAATCCGGAAATTTATGAAATATGGCAAGTATAACGGGCGGGGTCAATCCCCTAAAAACCCCAATGGTTCCAGTCGTCTAGAGCTTGAATGTCTTGCGAGTGAACTGGCTGCGGGCGGCTTCGGCGCGGGAGATGACGGCTTCGCTTAAGCTTTCGAATTTTTCGGGCTGGCCCAGGGTTTCGGCGCCGGTTTTGAGGTTTTCGGTGATGATCAGGCGCTCGCGGCTTTCGAAGTTGAAAATCTCGGTGATCTTGCGGCCAAGCGCGGGGTGCGTGGCGACGCGGGCGACGGATGCGTCACCCATGGGCACCCATTCCTCGCCGTCCTTGGCGAGCGTCGTTGTAGGCTGCGTGGCGGCTTTTTGTGCTGCTTCAACCATCGCCTCGATCGGCAGGTTATAGGCCTTGGCGTAATCCGCAGCCGATCTGCCCGTGCCGTCCTTCAGGTCGATGCGGGCGCCCTGCAGGATCAGGAACTCCATCACCTGCACGCGCTTGTTTTCCGCCGCACGGATCAACGCCGTGTTGTTATAGGCCTTGGTTGTGGCGTCGATTTCGACACGCGCCGCCGCCATCATTTTTACCGTCGTAAGGTCGCCGTTTTCCGCCGCGCGGATCAGCGGGGTATTGAAGTCATTGTCATGCGTATGCGGGTTCGCGCCCGCGGCCAGCAGCGCCTTCACCGCTTCGGTCTTGCCGCTTTGCGCCGCGTGATAAAGCGCGGTGCGGCCGGAATCATCGGCAACCTCCAGCGAGGCTTTCTTTTCAAGCAGCTTGGCGATGATCTCCAGCCGCCCGTTCGCGGCGGCCGCCATCAGCGCGGTCACGCCGCTGCCGCCTTTGACGTCGATGGAAAAAGTATCGGGAATATTTTCGGCAATGAAAGAGGCGACAGCGGGAAGATCCCCGCGGCCTGCGTCCTTGATGAAGGTTCTTTCGGGGCCGAACATGCCCATTATCAACGTCTCCCTACAGGTTGAACGATTTCTTGGAAGCGGAGCCGCCAAGGCGCTGCAGCTGTTCCGCCGCGCGCTGCACGATTTCATCGGCAAGGGCCGAGAATTTTTCGGGCTGGCCCATGGTCTCCGCGCCGGTTTTCAGGTTTTCGGAGATAATCACGCGTTCCTTGTTTTCAAAATTGAAAATTTCCGTCAGGCGGCGGTTCATGGCGGGGAAGGTGCCGACCTTGGCCACCACGCCGTCGCCCATCAATTGCCATTCCGCGCCGCTCACGGGCGGGGGATTGTTGTCCTGTACGGGTTCCGCCTGTTTGCTGTCTTGCGCCGGTGCCGCTTTCAGCGTTAGCGGGCGCATGATCTCGACATCGCTGTCGGTCGTGACATCCTGCACGGAAGAAGAGGGGACAGGGGCTGCGCCGCGCTTGGCCAGCAGTTCTTCCAGCAGTTTTACTGTGCGCGGGCTTTTGTCTTTGGCAAGGTCGGTGGCGGTCTTGCCCACAGTGTCGGCGATATCGGCGCGGGCACCGGCCATCGCCAGCGCCTCGATCACGGGGCCGTATTCCTTGTCGATCGCCCAGTGCAGCGCGGTGCGGCCGTTCTTGGTGATGACGGTATCAAGCGCGGCGCCTTTGCCGATCAGCGCCTTGATGACGTCGAGGTCGGAGTTGAAAGCGGCTTCGTGTAAGGGGTAGCAGTAATCCTTGTCATGGGTATTGACGTCGGCGCCGGAAGCGATCAGCAGCAGCGCAGCGCCTGGCTGTTTCAGGCGGCAGGCCGCCATCAGCGCGGTCAGGCCGACGGTATCCGCGATTTCGAGATCGGGGCCGTGGGCCAGCAGTTTTTTCATCCCGTCGATCTTGCCGTTGCGCGCGGCATGCGAGAGCACCGTCACGTCTTTTTCATCGCGCAGGTTGACGCCGTAATAGCGGATGCCGGTATCCATTTCGGAGAGGTCGCCTGTGGCGGCGGCCTTGAGGAAGGTTTTTTTAGTACTGATAAAGGCCATGCGTCCCGGTTAACCCGTTCCTTTCAAAGCCCTGAAACCCGAATTTTGCATGGGTTAAATATGGCAAAGTTTTGGCAAAAATGCAAATAACGACCGGAATGGGGTACATATGATTGCAATTTATTGATAAATAACATGTATTTATCGGTTGACTTTCGCCGCCTTGAGGCATATTATGTAAATCAATTTTCAAGCCGCAAGGCAATAAATGGAGGGAATCATGGCTGTCGATGTCGCCGAATATTATGCCGCCAATAAGCACAAGGAACGCGAATATGTGCGCGTCTATGCCGCCCGCCCCGTGAAGGAAGGCGATACTTACGTGAACGGCATCTTCCAGTGCAGCGTGGACGAACCCGGCTACCGCGTCTCCGCCTATAACAGCATGCAGAAAAGCGAAGAAAAGATCATGACCGCGGCGGAGTTCAAGGAGAAGACCGAAGCCGCCGACGCTTTCTTCCCCGCCGTGCCGAAAGAAGATATCGACGCCGACGACATGAAGCGCCTGACGCCTGTGCGCAAGGGCAAGCGCATCGCGATCAACGTCGGCGTGCCGATCCTGACAGAGGCGGCGCATGACGGTTTTCTCTACACGACCGAGAAAGACGGCGACATTTTCATTTCAAACTATGGACTGACCACGCAGTTCAACTATGCGGGCAAGAAAGAACAGACGCATGAAGACCTGCTGGTGAAAATGAAGGACGAACCGGCTTTCAAGGGAATGATTTTGGCCGAAGACGTGACCTTCAACTTCAAGTCAGGCCCCTTTGACGCGAAAGCCGGCAGCTTCGTGCAGCCGAACCCTGACGACGAAGACGGCTTCACAGCATGGCCGCCCGGCTATGCGCAGTTCGGCATGCGCCGCACGCAATCCGACGAACAGCTGGCCGCGCTGGTCGATGTGCGCACGGATGACGAGCTGAAAGTGAGCAAGCCGCTCAAGTTCAAAAAATAGGTAGGCTTGTACCACATTTTATTTGACATAATATAGAGAATCCTTTAAAACACTTATACGGCTCGTCACTACTGCACACGGTTTCTGCTGTTTCCGCGTGTGCAGCTCCATACGAGGCGAGAAACGGCCTGAAACTGCCCCGGCAGAGCTATGGGGCATTATTTTGGGTCGAACGCATGAAACAGAATATTCAAACGCAAGAAATCCCTCCCCGTGACATGACGGACAGCGAGCTGTCTGAAAAGATCGCGGCCATCGAGAAAAAATCAAACTGGCGCCAGCAGCTCCGCTTTACGGCGACAGGCGCCGGCGGCGGCGCAGCAATCGGCTGGGGCATCGCGATGACGCTGGCGCCCGCCTATGTCGTCATCTGGATGATTGGCACTACGGTTGTCGGGCTCTTCGGCGCGGTCAACTACATGGAAGCGGGCGACCACTACTTCAACGTGGAAAGAGATCGCGAGGCCCGGCCATTCCAGGAAGAACGCGTGAAAAGAGAAAAACTCAGGAAACAAAACGCCGATGAAGCCCTGAAAGAGGCGCTGGAGGAAGAGAAACGCCAGAATGCCCAGCGGATGCGGGCTTCGATTGCCGGTATCAAGATTCCGGGCGCTCCCGGCGCGGGTGCGGAAGATTTCAACAGCAATGCCATCAGGGTGATGAAGCCCATGACGTTCAGGAAACCTTCCGCCACGTTCTCGCCGTAATCCTTACAGGCAGAACTTCTTGAAGCTCTTCGGCTGCGGCGGCGTGCCTTTCGACAGCGGCTCGGTCGCTTTTTCGAGGAAGGATGCCGCTTTCGCATCGACCTTCTGCACCAGCGGCAGCAGGGTTTTCTTCACTTCCGCATGGTAATCGTTCAGCCATTTCAGCTCGGCGTCGGTGAGCAGCGTGGGCTCGATCAGGTTGCGGTCGATGGGGGCCATGGTCAGCGTCTTGAAGCCCAGCAGTTTCTTGCCATTGTCATCCGTCTTGCCCGTATCGATCACGGTGACGAGGTTTTCAATGCGGATGCCGTAGGCGCCTTCTTTGTAGTATCCGGGCTCGTTCGAGACGATCATGCCGGGTTCGAAAGGCACGGTGGTCGAGCGCGGCGAAATGCCGCAGGGACCTTCGTGCACGGACAGATAGCTGCCGACGCCATGGCCTGTGCCATGGGCATAGTCGAGGCCGACTTCTTTCAATGCCGCGCGGGCCTTGTCATCCAGTTCCTTGCCGACGGTGCCTTCGGGGAAGACGCTCATGGCGACCTGAATGTGGCCCTTCAGCACGCGGGTGAAATGATCCTTCATTTCGGCGGTGACGTTATCGACCGCGACGGTGCGGGTGATGTCGGTGGTGCCGTCGAAATACTGCGCGCCGCTATCGACCAGATAGATCGGCCCTGCCAGCAGCGGCTTGTTGGTGTCGGGGGAGGAGCGGTAGTGGACAATCGCGCCGTTGCCGCCTGCCCCGGAAATGGTGTCAAACGACAGGCCACGGAAATTCTCGCCTTCCTCGCGGATTTTCTGCAGCAGGTCGGAGGAGGAGAGCTCGGTATGCTTTGCCGCCGCGCCTTGGTCGAGGATGGCGGAGAGGAAACGCGTCACGGCCACGCCGTCGCGAATATGCGCCGCGATGGTGCCGGCGATTTCGACGTCGTTTTTCTTCGCCTTCATCAGTTGCAGCGGGCTTTTCTCGCTATGCACAGTGCCGCCCGATGCCTTGACGATTTCTTCGGCCTTCACGGGGGCGGAACCCGGATCAATCCAGATTTTCTTGCCAGTAGAGGCGAGGTCGCCCAGCGTATCGGCGAAGAGGTTGATGTCGTGCAGGCGGACGTCGCTGCCGACCCATTGTTTCGTTTCTTCCGTCACCTTGCGCTGGTCGATAAACCAGTCGACTGTGCCGTCTTTATGAGCGATGGCATAGGAGAGCGCGAAGGGCGTGCAGGGCACGTCGCCGCCACGGATGTTCAGCAGCCAGCAGATTTCTTCGGGCAGGGTGATGGCCAGCGCATCGACGCCCTTGGCGGTCAGGACATTGGCGATATCGTCGCGCTTGTCATCCGACGATTTTCCGGCGAATTTCAGCGGCTGCGGCACGACGGGGGCGAGGGGAGCGGGGGGCTGGTCTTTCCATGCGGCGTCCAGCGGGTTGCTGTCCAGAAACACCAGCGTGCCGCCGGCTTTTTCCACCGCATCCTTGATGCGCTTCGCGTCGTTGGGCGTATGCACCCAGGGATCGATGCCGAATTTAGCGCCCTTGGGCAGGTTTTTCTCGATCCATTCCGTGGGCGAGATGGTGGGAATGGGGTCCTGCTTTTCGGATACCGAGCAAATCTCGAAGCTGTTCTTGTCGACTTGCGTATTGGCCTGCAGCGTATAGCGGCCATCAGTGAAGAAGGCGGCTTTTTCCTTCAGCACCACGGCGAAACCGGCAGAACCGGTGAAATTGGCAACCCATGCAAGGCGTTCGGCGCGGGAGGGCACATATTCGCCCTGGAATTCGTCGGCGCGGGGCACGAAGAAGCCCTGCACATCGCGCGCGGCCATTTCGGCGCGGAGATCGGCCAGTTTATTCTGCTTCACGTTGTTCTGGTTCGCGGCCAGTTGTTCCTTCAGCGCGGACAGCTGCTGGATAATTTCGGCGCTGCCGCCGGTCGAGAACAGTTTCACCCAGCGCAGCGGCTCGCCCAGGTCGGCGGGGGCGGCGTTGATGCCCTTCAGCGTTTCCTTTACCTCGGCGATGCTGCGTTTTTCGCCCGCTACGGTGAGCAGGTTTTTCAGGTGTTCGTCGCCTTTGTAGGTCATGGATTTTGCTCCAGCTTGAACCAGGTTATTTCGTGTTTGTTATTGTACAGATGAAAGGCGAAAGAGCCTTCAATGTCAAGGAAGGGTTTGACGGCGGACAGGTCCGTATCCCCTTGAAATTTAATGGTAGTAACGAAGTTGCGCACCTGCCCCGTCTCCCGCCACATGTTGACGAGGCGCAAAAGCCTTTCAGGATAACAGATAATGTCCGAAAACAGCCAGTCAACCGGCCCCACATCGGCGGGCGTCAGCGCGAAGGCGCTTTGCTCCACGTAACGGACGCGCGGCAGTTTTGCGACGTTGGGGGCCAGCGGCGCCTTGTCCACCGCGATCACGTTCACGGCAAGGCTGTTGAGCGCCCATGTCCAGCCGCCGGGGGCGGCACCCAGATCAAGGCAGGTTTCATCGGGCTTCGGCATTTTGCCGCAACGGGTCAGCGCCTCCCAGAGTTTCAGGTAGGCGCGGCTGGGCGGGCCGACTTTGTCCTCTTGAAACAGATACGCGCCGTTCGGCACGGGCTCGGAACATTTGGCCGAGGCGATCATCATATCTTCGCGGATCAGGCACCATGAACCCAGCGGCGCCTGCGGCGGCAGGTTGGGAAATTTCAGCGGCTTGGCCGACACATGCGGCAGTTTTTCGGTGATGAGTTCACTGCGGCGGTGGAAATCGAAGGCGTAATTGGCCCAGTTGCGCTGGATGGCCTTTAATTTGCGCGCCGCGTCGCCGATGCTTTCGATTTGTATCATCTGCGGTTCCAGCCAGATATTTTCGGCCCAGATCGGCTTCTTCGGCGGCCCCTCGGCAATGACAAGACGCCCGTGTATTTCACGCGCGCCGCCCAGCTCGTCCACAAGCTTCTCGGTAAATCCGTCGGGCGCGAGGTAGGCGGTGAAAGTCATGGTTTCGGCGCAGGCGCTTTCATCTTGCGGATGGAGACGCCGTTATCAAACGCGCCGGCCACGTCATGTTCGTTGATGACGTCGTTGCGCGCGCAGTGGCGCAAGACATCCTGCTGGAATTTGACGAGCGCGTTGGCGTCACCCTTCAGGTCGTAGACCTTGGCGCGCACGGTGCCCTGTATATTGCCGCTCTGGTTTGCCGCGTCGCCGCTGGTTTTTACCGTCGCGTCCGCGCCGCTGTGGCGGATATCGAATTCGGAAAGGGCCAGCTGTAGCGCGGGCTTGCCCTCCACCATCGTCGAAATCGCCAGCAGGCGGTGGTTGGTGCCGGTGCGCAGGATGCCGCTGACAGGCGTCGTCAGCTGCCCGCCGCCGCGCGGGAACATAGCGAAGGCCTGCTCGGACGGATTGCCGAAGAATTCGAGGCTGAGGTCATGGCCCTGCGCCTTGAGGTCGCCTATGGCGTTGCTGATATCCTCGAAAACCTGCAGCAGCCCGGTCTTCACGTGTTCATTCGTGAAGCGTTCTTTCTGCGCGTTGAATTCGGCGCGGATCTCGGCGTCGGTCATGCGGCGCATGGGCATCGGGGGCATCCTTTTCGGGTGGCACATCATATCAGAACAGGCGTTTTCGGCAATATGAAAAGAATCCTCCCCCTCGCAGAAGGCCTATTTAAAAGGTATAACTATCAGGCATATTTTTAGAGTTTAAGGTTTTAGATTATGAAAACAGAAAATACAGCCGCTAAACCTGCCGCCTCCACCCACGTCTTTAATGCCAGCATCCTGCGCGAATACGATATCCGCGGCACGATCGGGGAGACGCTGAAGGAAGTCGATTGCTATTTCATCGGCCGCGCTTTCGGCACGATGGTGAAACGCCACCAGAAGGGCAAGAACGTCGTTGTCGGCTATGACGGCCGCAAAAGCTCGCCGGGGTTTGCTGCAGCCGCGATCAAGGGCCTGACCGATTGCGGGCTTGATGTCGTCAACATCGGCCTTGGCCCGACGCCCATGGTTTATTTCGCGATGAAGTCAAAAGGCTTCGATGCCGCGCTGATGGTGACGGGTTCGCACAGTCCCCTGTCGTACAACGGCATCAAGATGGCTTATAAAACCGGCCCCTTCTACGGCAAGATGGTGCAGGAAATCGGCACGCTGGCGGCATCCGGTGATTTTGAAACCGGCGCCGGCAAGGCGGGCGAAGACGATGTGCAGGACGCCTATGTCGAGCGCCTGCGCAAGGATTACACCGGCACCAAAAACCTGAAAGTCGTCTGGGATAACGGCAACGGCGCGGCGGGCGAGATTTTGCGCCGTCTGGTCAAGAAACTGCCGGGCGAGCATACGCTGCTCTACGATAACATCGACGGCACTTTCCCCAACCACCACCCCGACCCGACGGTCGCCAAAAACCTTGTCGACCTGCAAAAGGCCGTGAAGGTCAACCGTGCCGATGTGGGCATCGGTTTCGATGGCGACGCGGATCGTATCGGCGCTGTCGACCAGCACGGCAATATCCTCTGGGCCGATTTGCTGCTGGCGCTCTATGCGTCGGAAGTTTTGAAGGAACACCCCGGTGCGCATATCATCGCCGACGTGAAATGCTCGCGCGTGCTGTTCGATGAAATCACGCGTCTGGGCGGCAAGCCTGTGATGTGGAACACTGGCCATTCGCTGATCAAGGCCAAGATGCAGGAATTGAATAGCCCGCTGGCCGGTGAACTGGCGGGGCATATCTGCTTTGCCGATAAATATTACGGCTTCGACGATGCGCCCTATTGCGCCGTGCGCTTGCTGAACCTGATTAGCCATTCCGGCAAGGGCCTGGCGGAACTCACCGCCCACCTGCCGAAAATGTTCAACACGCCGGAGGTGCGCTTCCACGTGCCCGCAGATCGCAAATTCAAGATCGCGCCCGAAATCAAAACCCGCCTGAAGGCCGAAAACGCCAAGGGCGTGGAGATTAACGATATCGACGGCGTGCGCGTCACGACGCCCGACGGCTGGTGGCTGATGCGCCCCTCGAACACCGAGGACGTGCTGACCCTCCGCGCCGAAGGCTTCAGCGACGAAGGCCTTGCGCGCCTGAAAAACCAGCTGATCGACCAATTGAAACAGAGCGGCATTGCCTCGCCGTTCCATTAAGGGGAATTTAAATGGCTGATATCACCTTGCACCCGCGCGTGCTCGAACTCATCGCTTCCCGCATCTGCCACGATCTGGTCAGCCCGGTGGGCGCGGTCAATAACGGCGTGGAGCTGATGCAGGAACTGGGCGAAGACGCAGGTTCGGAAGCGATCAAGCTGATTTCCGACAGCGCGCAGCAGGCCTCGATCCGCCTGAAAGCGTTTCGTCTTTCGTACGGTGCGGCAGGTACCGATAAAAACGTCGGGTTCAAGGATGTGCGCGAGGTTTTTGCGGACCTGCTGAAGGCCGGCCGCGTGCAGGTGGAATTCGAGCCCGATATCGGCGTGAAATTCTCCATGCCGCCGCGCGGCTTTTTCAAGGTGCTGCTGAACCTGATGATTTTGGGCGAGGAATGCAACCACGGCGAAGGCAAGATCACTGTCTCCGCGATCGAGGGCAACAAGGGCATTAAAGTATTGGTCACCGGCAAGAATCCCGGTTTCCGCGACGGTGCCGAAGCCGCGCTGCGCGGCGAGACGGGGGCCGAAGACCTCGACCCGCGTTCGGTGCATGCCTATATCACGGGGCGTTTTGCGGCCTTCTTCGGCTTCAATCTGGCCTGGCAGGCGCAGCCCGACCTCGGCCGCGTCGAATTTTCCCTGTCTTTTCAAGGGTGATTTGACATAACTATCATTCAGTGCTAGTTTTTCGGGGTTCTCAACAAACGCCCGTGAATCATGCCGTCCGATTACCAAATCAAGCTTGGACAGGACCTGCTGAAGGAGCTGACAAACCAGCATCCGGATTTCGACACGCTGCGCGATTACCTCAAGAGCAAGGCTGATCTGTCGCAGACCGACCGCCACGGCAATACCGCGCTGCAGCTGGTGGTGACATGGGGCAATATTGCCCTGATGAAACAGATGATCGACGGGGGCGTTGATGTTAACCACAAAGGCACGGGCGGCAATACCGCGCTGCATACGGCGGTGGCGCTGCGCAGTAAATCCACCATCAAGCTGCTGATCGACAACGGCGCGGATGCCGGCATTGCGAACGACAACGGCCAGACGCCCGTCGATTGCGCGCGCGGCTGGGACGATGCCGACCTTGCGGATTCAGTGCAGGCGAAATTCAACAAAGTCTCCGCCGCTAAAAAAGAAAAAGCCGACTACGAACACTCGGTCAACAACGGCATGCCGGTGCTGGAACCCTTCCAGCCGCTGAAGCAGATTCAGCTGCGCAAGCCGTAACCAGCCGCATTTGCAAATACCAGCAGCAAGCCCTATTCTTTTAAAGTGCGACAGCCACCCAAAGCGTAACCCCGGCGAGATTGAGGGTTTTATTAATCTAGTTGATTTTGCTCACTAATATACTGCCAAATTCGGTTGTATATGGGTTGTGTATAACATTCCGCTCACACGCTCCCCCGCTACAACTTCGGAATGCAACAACCGCCGAAAGATACCAGGTTCAGGTAGCTACCACCAATGGGTTACATGCCCTGATCTTGACTTTGTTAACGAGTTGTCGTATTCAATAATTGTTCCCATCAGCTGCAAAGAATCAGAGGCATTTCATGTTTGCTTTCTCGCATTTTGAGTTGGGACGAGAACTAAAGATGAACGGAATGGGGTAAGGAGTATCAAAATGCCGCGTAATCGTCTGGATAAACTTTTCCTGCGCCGGATTGACCCGACGCTGGGCAACGTGACAGCGCTTGATGAGGTCTATAAAAAGATCAGCCAGAGCGAATCGGTTAAGTACGCGTTGGGTGCGATGCAGCCCATCGACCCCCAATATACAAAGGCCACTTTCGAGCAAGGGGACAGGGTTAAAAACCAACTCGACGCTAAGTTGAGCACATCTTGCTCTTTTGCTTACCAAGGCTCTGTTACCAACGATACGCACATCAAAGCAAAAAGCGACTTGGACTTGCTAACTGTTATTAAGAAGTTTCATGACTTGGAAGCGCCTCAGCAGCCTTTATATCCGTATCAGGGCAACCCTGTACAAGACATGAGGGATTTGAGGGCAGCTTGCGAAGCAGTTCTTATCAGCTCCTTCCCGCAAGCGAAAGTGGATACCTCTGGCAGCAAAGCGATAGCTATGGAAGGCGGCTCGCTAACAAGAAAAATCGACGTCGTCCCTGCAAGCTGGCATCATACGAACCGCTATGCCCAGACCCAACTGGAAATTTACAAGGGGGTAATGGTTTTTGATAAAGATACCGGCAACCGCATCCCCAACGCGCCTTTCTTGCACAACTATCTTATCGGCGAGCGTGACGCGATCACGCGTGGTGGCCTGAGAAAGGCATCACGCCTAATGAAGTCGCTGAAATACGATGCCGATAAAGTTTCTATATCGAGTTACGACATCGTTGCCATCGCGTACAATATCGAAGCATCTCTTCTGACTCTGCCCAAGGAGGCGGAACTGACGATTGTTGAGATATGTCACCAATATTGCTCTACTCTGCTCGCCAACGCCTCCCTGCGGGCATCCATCAGCGTTCCTGTCGGGAACAGAAAAGTCTTCTGCCCAGAAGGCGCATCCGAGGAAGGTCTTGCGCAACTGACCGCCGAACTTGCCGAGTTACGGGATGATATTATTTCCGAAAACAGCCGGTCGTTCACCAAGCTCGCTCAGGC
>JBGGMV010000131.1:0-12197 GCA_041287865.1 Alphaproteobacteria bacterium
CGCATCAAGTGCGGGGTGGCCTTATATTTACTCATCATTTAAAAACTGCGGGGGTTTCGCCCATGTTCCACAGAGGGTCTTTTTATTCTGAAGGTGGGGGATGGGAATTCCATTCCTCTACCTTACGATCAAGCTCTTCAAGTTTTTCGGGCGCAAAGTCTTTGGCCAGTTTATCTGCCTGTTGCATCGCTTCCGGTGTTTTGCAGATACGATACCAGAAATAGGCTTCCTCAAAATCGTGCGTCATTTTCCCGTTAACCATTTTGCCGCTTTTATATGCGCTGCCCAGTCCACAGGCCATGTGCCGGTGTCCACTTTTTACAGCTTTCTTCGCGGCGTCCTCCCAATTATCGCGGAAGGAAAGACGGCCTATCATCTCCAGTGCTTCCACATCGCCCTGTTGAGTGGCCTTTCGAAACCATTCGAGAGCGGTAGAAATATCGCGCGTCTTGTTATATTGACAACCTCTATAGCAGGAATAGATATACCCCAGTCTGACCTGAGCATCCACATTTCCTGCCAGCGCATTTGACTTGATGTAACTAAACTCAAGCATCGGATACAAAAAGAAAGCCCCGGAAACTGCCGCTGCGATACAAATCGCCTTGAAGAAAAAAACTTTTGCTTCCCTAAATTTCCTTTTAACGAACAAATATCCGATGTATGCGATTGAGAATACAAGCAGCCAATAAGCCCAACAAATAGCCGCTATATTTAAATTGTCACGGATCTGCCGCATTAAAGGTTGCGCGCGATACCCCCATGAATCGGCGGTGTAGAAGAATGCGAAAGCAGAAAAAAGAACCGGAAATACAAATGCCAGCCAAACAATCGCATTCGGGGCCTTTAACCAGTCTGGTCTAAATTTCCGGACGAGATAATAAGAGATTGCAGTGACCGTCGCCCCCAAAAGAGCAATCCCGAGAAAGAAACGATAATAAGTCGCTGTACTCGTTGGCGCGACCGGGCTGCCACTCACGTTCTTGAAAGTTAATGCTGCTAAAACAGGGTCAGGCTGGAAAATAAGGCCCAGCATTAATAGTGCAAATAAATATCTCATAATCCTGCACTGTTCGACGAAACGAAAAACAAAAGCGAGTATTAATTCGGCCCGCGTATGAACGCCGGGCCCAGAATGACGATGAAGAGCGAGGGCAGGAAGAACAGGATCATCGGCACGGTGAGTTTGGGCGGCAGGGCGGCGGCCTTTTGTTCGGCGGCGGCCATGCGCATGTCGCGGGATTCATCGGCGAGGACGCGGATGGCTTTAGACACTGATGTACCGTATTGCTCGGCCTGCAGCATGGCGGTGGAGAAGGATCTGGCGGCGCCCGATCCCACGCGGCTTCCGAAGCCCTGGAACGCCGCCTTGCGGTCGTTGAGCATGCCGAGCTCGGCGCAGAGGATGCCAAGTTCCTCGGCCAGCGGCGCGGATTGCTCCGCCATGGTGTCGGCGATGCGGTTGATCGCGGCCTCGATGCCGATACCGCCCTGCACGCAGATCAGCATCATGTCGAGCGCGTCGGGGAAAGCGAGCGAGATTTCATGCTGGCGCTTGTCCGCCGTGTTCTTTATTAAAATGCGCGGCAGGAAGAAACCGATGACGCCCGCGCCCAGCACGATCATGGTGATGATGCCCTGCTTGATTTCGCGGTTGGTTTTGGCGATGACCAGCGCCGCGAAACCCATGAACAGGATCGGCAGCACGACGCGCGAAATAAGGTAGTACATGGCCGCCATGGGCTCGCGGATGCCGGCCTGCAGCATCAGCGCGCGGGCGGAAAGGCTCATGTTGCCGGCGAGGCTCTGCAGCTTGTAGAAGATCGCGATGGATTTCGCGGCCGATATCTCGGGCTGCGCGTTCTTGGGCTTGTTGGCCTGCTCCCGCGCCTGCTCGAACAGCGCCTTGCGTTTTTTCTCGATGACTTCCTTGTAACGCTCGGCTTTTTCCTGGCGTTGCAGGAAGGGGAAGGCGAAGCCCACGAAGGCGATCGCCGCGAGAATGGCGGAAGCGAGGACGATGTATACGTTCTTGTCGCCTGGTAAATCCATTTTTCCGCCCTCCCCTCTATACCTTGAAGTTAATCATCTGGCGCATGATCAGGCATCCGATTATCATCCAGGTGATGGCGATGCCCAGCCAGATATTGCCCTTGGTGGTGTCGAACAGGATGCTGATGTAGGCCTCGTTGACCGCGTAAAGGCCCAGCGACACCAGCACCGGCAGCGCGGCGATGATGGCGGCCGATGATTTTGCTTCCTGCGACAGCGCGCGGACTTTCCTCTTCAGGCGGAAACGCGCGCGGATAACGGTCGACAGGTTCGACAAAACTTCGGACAGGGACGAGCCCGTTTCGGACTGGATCTGAAGCGCGGTTGCGAACATATGCACTTCGGCCAGCGGCACGCGCCGCGCGGTTTCCGCCGCGGCCTGGCCCAGCGGAATGCCGATTTTCTGGTTGTCGTAGATGCGGATCATCTCGTCCTTCAGCGGGCCTTCGTATTCGCGGCTGACCATGGCGATGGCCTCCGCGATCGGCATGCCGGCCTGCAACAGGCGCACCGAGCCGTCGAGCGCGTCGGCGAATTCGGCCAGGAATTTGCGCTGGCGGCGGCCGGCCAGGAACTTCAGCACCCATTTGGGCACGCCCAGGAAAGCCGTGAAGGTGAGAAATACGTTAGCCGCCGGCGGCCAGTTGTTGATCAGCTCCAGCAGCCCCCAGGAAACGGCGGCGAAAAGCACCGAGGCCAGCCAGAAGCGCGACACGGGATATTCCAGCCCCGCCTGCGTCATGTATTCTCTCAGGCTCGTGCGGTCTTTCTTTTTCTTGCCTTCTTCCTGCGTCGCTTCTTTCAGCTTCTTGGCGATGGCGTCACGCGCCTTTTGCGTCTGCTTGTCCTTGCTTTCCTCGGAAACGCCGGCCTTGTCGCGGGTAATGACGGAAAGCACGCGCTCGCGCCTGTCGGCCTTGCGGCCGGCGAGCATCGCCACGGCGCCGCCCAGCAGCATGATGAGCACGACGATCAGCCCGGTCAGCACCCACTTGTTCATCAGGTATAGGCCTCCGACATGACGTCGAGCAGTTTTTTCTCGAGCCCGAACATGCGCGCCCTTTCATACACGATAGGACGCAGGCCGGATGATTTCTGCTTGCCGACGATGCGGCCATGCTCGTCCTCGCCCTCGTACTCGAACTTGAAGAGATCCTGCATGGTGACGATCTCGCCTTCCATGCCGGTGATTTCGGTGATGTGCGTCACTTTGCGCGATCCGTCGCGCAGACGCTGCACCTGAATGATGACGTTGACGGCGGAGGCGATCTGTTCGCGCACCGCGGCGGCGGGCAGGTTCAGGCCGCCCATGGCGATCATGTTCTCCATACGCGTTAAAGCTTCGCGCGGGTTGTTGGCGTGGACGGTGCCCATCGAGCCGTCGTGGCCGGTGTTCATGGCCTGCAAAAGGTCAAACGCTTCAGGCCCGCGCACCTCGCCGACGATGATGCGGTCGGGGCGCATACGCAGGCAGTTTTTAATGAGGTCGCGCATCTTGACCTCGCCGACGCCTTCAAGGTTCGGCGGGCGGGTTTCGAGGCGCACGACGTGCGGCTGCTGCAGCTGCAATTCGGCCGCGTCCTCGCAGGTGATGATGCGTTCGCCGAGGTTGATATAGCGCGTCAGGCAGTTCAGCATCGTCGTCTTGCCCGAGCCTGTACCGCCGGACACCAGCACGTTGGCGCGGCAGGCGCCGATGATTTTAATCATCTCCATGCAGGCCGGCGTCATGGCCTTGAATTCGAGGAGTTTTTCGAGCGTCAGCTTTTCCTTCGCGAATTTACGAATGGTCATGCAGCAGCCGTCGATCGCGAGCGGCGGGATAATGACGTTCACGCGGGAGCCGTCGGGCAGGCGCGCGTCGCATATCGGCGAGCTTTCGTCGACACGGCGGCCGATCACGCCCACGATGCGCTGGCAGATGGTCAGAAGGTGCTGGTTATCGCGGAACTCGATCGTCGCGCGCTGGATTTTGCCTTTTAATTCAATATAGATCGTCTTCGGGCCGTTGATCATGATATCGGCGATGCCGTCCATGGCCAGCAGCTCTTCCAGCGGGCCGAAGCCGAGCATGTCGTCGGCGGCTTCTTTTGCGATTTGCTGGAGTTCGGCGGGCGTAACGTCGAGGCCGCGGAACTGGCCGATTTCCTGCACCGCCGAGGTAATTTCGTTACGCGCGGCTTCCGCATCCATGCGGGCCAATGATTTCAGGTCGATACCGTCGCGCAAGTCGGCCCAGATGCGTTTGCGGGCGCGGTCCATGCGCGGATTGGGCGGCGGCGGCGGCGCTGTTTCGACAGCCGCGCCATGACCGCCTGGAGCGGGCTTGGCGGCGACCGGTGCTGCCTTGGGTTGCAAAGGCTGCGGAACGGCTCCCTGTTGCGACGCAGAGGCGGCGGGGGCTGCGGGCGCAGGCGGCGGCGCGGCGGCGCTGGGCGCAGGCGGGGACGGGGCGGCAGGAGGCGGCGGAGCGGCTGCGGCAGGCGGCGCGCCGGCGGGCGCCGCGGGCTTCGCGGGCGTGGTGCCGGGCGTAGGTGTGTCTGTGCGCTTGCCGAACATGACCCGTTCCGCCTTCCCTTACTTCTTCTTGCCGAGCAGCTTGAGCAGGTTCATGCCGCCGTCTTTCTTGCCGTCGCCCTCTTCCTCGACCACCGGCACGGTGCCAGCGACGCGGGCGGCCAGCTTGCTGACCGAGCGCATGAGGTCGGCGGCGGCCTTGTTCTGGCCGATGGGCTTGCCTGTGGCCTCGCCCGCCGCGAAAATCTTCGGCTGGTAGGCGAGCGTCAGCGACGGCTCGACGTCGAGCGCGCGGACAATGTCTTTTTCACTCAGTTCCTCGCCCGCCGCCATGCCCTTCTTGTTGAGCACAAGGTCCACTTCCTTCAGGCTGGCGCGCAGGTGCTTCAATTCGGTCAGCAGCGTGCGGCAGTTACGCAAGGAAGGCAGCATCGCCGTCGTCACCAGCACGACATGCGAGGAGCGCGAGAGTATCCGTTTCTGTATCGGGGCCGCCGCGCCCGACAAATCGATCACCACCACCGGATGCTTTTGCATGACGCGGTTGACCAGCGTTTCATAGCTGTCGACGTCGGGGCTGTCGGACAAAATGGGATCGCCGCCACAGACCAGCATGGTCAGCTGGTCGGTCACCGTCTGCATGATGCGCTTCATGTCGTCGTCACTGCCGTTCGCGCCGACGCGCACGGTTTCGGCGAAGGTCGTCGCGGGCTCTAACCCGTAAGCGATGCCGAGGCTGCCGGCGGAACCCGCCGCGTCCATCAGCATGGTTTTCTGTTTCTGCGTCTCGGCCACGTTCCAGGCCAGCAGTTGCGCGATCGAAGTCGCGCCCGCGCCGCCCTTGGAGCCGATAACGCTGACGAGGCGCGAGCCGGAAAGGCCGCGCTTGTCGATCAGCGCCTTGGCGATGATTTTGACGATGTCGTCGGTGCCCACGGGGCGTACGAGGTAATCGCGCACGCCCATGCCGACCAGCGAGCGATAGAGATGCACGTCGTTGGTGGGGCCGACGATGACGGCGTCGGTGCCCTCGGCGCAGACGCCGGCCAGCTGGCCCAGCAGCGCGACGAAGTTCTCGGAAATATCGCTCGTCTCGATGATGATGACCTCGGGCGAGGCGTATTGCGTATAGGTGGCGATCGCCTGCTCGATGCCTGATTTGTTGATCTGGATGCCGACGCGCGCAAAACGCCAATCAGCCGAGAGCTTCTGGGCTGTCTCGGCTGTGGCATCATCAAGTACGAAGAAATCTACGCGCGATGCTGGCAGTAGTGTCGCGGTTATATCCTGGCTCATCCCGTTACCTTCGTTACCCCCCGCCCGACGTTGAAACGCTGCTGGCGTTGATCTGGCCTTCCAGCGGCGTGTTGCGCGTGCCGCTCTTGAATCTTTCGACGATCGTGCCGTTGCGGCGCGATTCATCGGCCGGCGTGCCGTCGCGGCCCATCAGGTCTTCGGGCGTGACGATCATCTTGCTGACCGCCATCTGCGTTTCGCAGCCGAAGCTGTATTCGGCGGCGGCGTCGAGCGTATCGGTGCCCTGGTATCCCGGCATGCGCGTGCAGTTCAGCGGCGGCAGCGCCGTCACGGCCATGTAGGAAACGACCGCCTGTTCGGCGTGGTTCCTGGTGTTCACGGCCACCATGTTGACTTTCATGTTGCGCACGCCTTGCGCTGCGAAGGCTTGCGCGATTTTAACGCTCTGCTGCTCGGCCCTCTGGCGTGCGGCGGGATTGGCGCGCACGTAGGAGACGACGACGGCCATCTTGCCGCGTCCGTTCCTGTGGTAATCCTCGGCGATCATGCCGGCCTGATCAGCGGTGAGCGTCGACGGGTCGATATTGACCGTCTTCATCCGGTCTTCGATCCTGATGCCGCCGGTCTTGACCTGCGAAGGCTGCGCCATGCTGCAAGCGGAAAGCAGCAGCACAATAGCAAGGCAGGCAGAAATGTTAACCCGTCTCATCATATCCCCCTTAATCTACAATATAGCCGTAACGGTGTGTTTCGCCCATAGCCGAAGGCACTTTCTTGCCATAAACCTTGCCCAAATTTTTCATGAAGGTGCTGGACAGGCTGCTGGCGGATTTTTCAGGCGTGGCTTTTGCGGCCGCAGTTTTATCCACAGCTGCTTTTGGCAGGTCGGCAGCCGCGGTCTGGCGCTTCTGGCCGGGCTTGGGCAGCGGGCGCGGCAGGGTGTCGGCAGCCGCTTTCTGGGTGAACTTCAGCTCCAGCGGCGGCGGGGGCAGGATTTCACCCGCGCCGAGCGGCTGGCTGATGACCGGCTCGACAAAGGTAGGATTGTTCAGCGCGAGGTCGGCTTCAACCTTCTCGGCTTCCTTCTTTATCTTGGCGGCGAAGGCGAGCGCATGTTCCGCCTGCCCCGGTTTTCTCAGGGGGCGCGGCAGGTCAACCGTCGCAACTTGCTTTTTGCCGTCGATTTCCTTCAGCGCGGTTTCAAGCGGATCGCCGGCGGCGGGCGCCACGGCGGCCAGCGCTTCAGGCGAAGCGCCGCGGTGCTTGCGCTTGTCGAAGGTGGCGATGCGGCTGCCGCCCGAGGTGCGGTCTTCCTCGCCGAAGCGGGGATACTGGCGCGGCTCGACCGCGGCGCGCTGGCCCAGTTTATGGGTGCGCTCGTCGCCGAAGTTGCCTTTGCCTTCATCGCCCGGGGGGATGACGCGCTTGGGCGCATTGATGCCGTTCACGGCCGGAACCGGCGTCGTGATGTTGTCCATGATCGGGCGCGGCTGCGGATGGTCTTCCGTCGCGACGCGCTCGGCCGCGGATTCAGCATAGGGCTTGACGATATAGGGCGTCACGAGAATGACAAGTTCGGACTCGTTGCGCTGGAACGACTTGGACTTGAACAGCTCGCCGATGATGGGCAGGTCTTTGGCGCCCGGCATGCCGTTCAGGCTGTCGATGGTGTCGGATTTCAGCAGGCCAGCGATCATGATCGTGCCGCCGGAACCCATCTGCACGGTCGTCTGCGCACGGCGGACGGCAAGGCCCGGGATGATGGTGTTCACCAGCGTCACGCTGTCCGCGTCCGATTTAGCGGAGACTTCCGTCGCCAGCTGCAGCGAGATGCGGTCGTTAGACAGTACGGTGGGGCTGAAGTTGAGCGACACGCCGAACTGCTTGAATTCGAGCGTGATGTTGCCGTCCTGGTCGCGGCCCGTGGGCACGGGGAATTCGCCGCCGGCAAGGAAGCCTGCGGTTTCGCCCGAGATTGCCGTCAGGCTGGGTTCGGCCAGCGTGTTGACGAGGCCGTCGCGCTCCAGCGCCTGCAGGGCGATCTTGAGCGGGCCGAATTTGTTGTTGTCGTCAAAGAACAGCTGACCCGCGGCGAAGGGTGCCAGCGCGGCAAGACCCGTGCCGCCAATGGTGCCATAGCCTGCGTTGGTGGCGGAGGTGACGTCTTTATAATCGAGGTCGAAGCCGAATTCGCGCAGGACGGCGCGCTTGGCTTCCAGCACTTTGACTTTCAGCATGACCTGCTGCTCGCCCTGCACCGTCATCAGGTCGACGATGCTGCGGCCCTGCGCCATTTCGGCGGAGGGAATGAAGCGGGTCGCCATGTCGCGCACCTGGTTGGCGACGGAAGGCGTGGAAACCTTGCCGCCCAGCACGATGTTCTGGTCGATGGTGCGCACGGTGATCTGCTCTTTCGGGAACAGTTCGCGCAGGGTTTTTTCCAGCGAAGCCTGGTCGCGGCTGACGTTCACGGAGATGTCGGCCAGCTGGTTGCCTTCGGCGTCGAAGGCCAGCACGTTGGTGTCACCCACGGCCTTGCCGACGATATAAAGCTTGTCGGCGCGCAAAGATCCCACATCGGCGATGGCGGGGTTGGCCACCAGCACGTCGGCGGCGTTGCCCGGCAGCGAGATCGTCTCCGCCTTGCCGGCTTCGATCTTGATCCAGCGGGTCTTGGTGGCGCCTTCGGCGACGACCGACAGGGTGAGCGCGAAAACGAGGCAGGCAAAGCCCAATGCGATTTTCGGCGCGATTTTCGGGATCCTAAACTTCATGATGTTCCTCATGGCGTGACTCCTGTCTTCTCTTCATTTTCAGTAGGGGCTGCCCTGACCGGCACGTTCTGCACCGTGGTCCCGCTGTAAAGCCTTACGGCGTTGGAAACGCCGGCCGAGCCGCCAGATTCCGACATCATCTTGTTGACGGTCTTCATCACTTCCGTCGTGCGCGCGTCGGTGGTGAGCGGCGTGACGACAGAGGTGGCGGTATCCTGTTCGCCGATGCGGCGCAGCGCGAGCGAGATGTCGCCCATGCGAATGGCCAGCGCCAGAGTCTCGGCGCCTTCGCGCGTGACTTCGAGCGTGACGGTCTTGGCGGGCTTGGCTTCGCGTTCCTCTTTCGAAACCTGGTCGACTGCGAGGACGCGGACGTTGGACAATATAGTCTGCGCCGCGTAGCGGTTGACGATCCCGCCGGCGAGGGCCTGCAGCTGGCCCGGCAGTTCGGCGTTGTAAGCGAGGATGACGTCGACATAGTCGCCGGGGTTTACGAAACCGCCGGCCGAGGTGTCGGCCTTGACCGAGACGGCGGCAGCGCGCATGCCGGGCGCGATGCTGGCGGCCAGGAAGTTGCTGCCGCCCTTCACGTCCTCGATGATGGCGGCGCTGGTGATAGGTTCGCCCGACTGCAGCGCGCGGCGGAGCGGCGCGTCATAGATGCGGAGTTTCTTTTCGTCGGCTTCGTTCTTTTTTTCATAGACGCCCACGAACATGGCGCTGTCGGGCCAGGCCTGCCAGCGCACGTCTTCCGGCTTGATCTTTTCCCCGACCATGAGCTTTTTGTTAGCGACGAGAATTTCATTGGTGGCCTGCGCGCTGCTGCCCTTGGGGGACAGTTTCACCTGCACCATCATGGCAACGATAATCGCGACTACCAGCGCGCCGCCCATGATCATCAATACGTTCTTGTTCATTGATTATCTCCCCAATTTGGCCCAATCCGGCCGCAGTCCAAGTGTCTCCCCGATTACTAATCTGCACCAAAGGTGATTCGCCGTCCAGAAAAAAGTGTGGATTCTTAATTAATTGCCTTTAGAACTTCATCCAATTGGTGAGTAATGAAGCCTTTATGCCACAGGGCGGCCCAGGCGCCGAAACTTATGGCAAGACCGTAGGGCACGGCGTTTCTTCCTTCCTGCACCTGCGCGACCCAGCTGCCGGCACGCGGTGATTTAAAAGGTTTCTTCTTTTTAAAATAAATGCTCAGCAATGCGACGATGCCGCCGGAGAAACCCATCCAAATGACATAAGGCAGCACGCCCGGAAGTCCAACCCAGAGCGCCAGCGCCGAGCCCAGCTTCGTATCCCCGCCCCCCATCATGCCGGCGGCGAACATCAGGTAGGTGATGATGAAGATGACGCCCATCGCGCCCAGGTGCTCCCACCACTTGCCGAAGAGGTCAGGCGTGGCAAGGACGGCCGGCACAAAGGCCGCGAGGATGATAATGGAATAGAGGTTGGGGATTTTGAGCGAGCGCACATCGGAGACGCATGCCAGCAGAGTCGTCGCAAAAATAGCGGCAGTCGCTAAAAGCGTAATCCAGACCATTTACATCCCTGTATGACCCCGCGCCAGAACGATGCGGGGATTTAAAATCCCGTTGCAGTGGATAACGGCTCAGGCGCCGCCGATCAGCGTGCCCAGTTCCTGCAGCAGGTTTACAAGTTCGCTACCCATCGTAAAGACAACGGCGGAGATGGCGAGCGCGACGGCGGCCACGATCAGGCCATACTCGATAGCTGTCGCGCCTTTGACGCACTGCGCGAGACGTGACAGGACTTTAAGATGCTTGCTTAACATGGCAACGACTCCCTTGCCCTTACGATAGCCCCCCGGAAGCAATATAAAACAAAAGGTAAACCTCTCGCTCTATACTTATATATTACAATAAAAATCATTAGAGGGTAGTTAAAATAACGCCACTAACTGGTTAATTCCTGAAACAAACTTCCGCTGCGTCGTAGAAAAGAAGAAGCCCGCCGCGGATTTCCGCAGGCGGGCTTGCTGTCTTTATGCGCTGCGGATCAGGTGCCGCCGCTGCCGGAGATTTTGGTCGCCATCTCGGTGAAGAGGCCGGCCAGTTCCGTACCGAAGGTGAACACGACGGCTGAAATCGCGACAGCGATGCCGGCGGCGATCAGACCGTACTCGATTGCGGTTGCGCCTTCTTCGCTACGAATGAACTTCTTGAACATGATAGACTCCCTGCTGTTGTTAGTTGTGATTCTCTTTGTGAGATAACCCCTCCCACATAATTTCATATTAAGCCCAATCCGCTTAAAGTAAAGTTAAAAACCCTTTGCAGAGTGGTTAATTCCAGAAATATTTGATCAGTAAACATTTCGTAAAAAATCAAAATAGATTTATCTATTCGATTTCGCTTGCGCGAAAGGTGCTTTCATTTGCGAGATTTTGAAAAAGAGAAAAGCCCGCCGCGGATTTCCGCAGGCGGGCTTTCTGTCTTGGTTGCGTGCGGATCAGGTGCCGCCGCTGCCGGAGATTTTGGTCGCCATCTCTGTGAAGAGTCCGGCCAGTTCCGTACCGAACGTGAACACGACGGCCGAAATCGCAACGGCGATGCCTGCGGCGATCAGGCCGTACTCGATTGCGGTTGCACCTTCTTCGCTGCGAATAAACTTCTTAAACATGATATCCTCCGGTTGTTGCATGATGTGTAATCTTGAACCCTATATCTTTATCTTACCGCGAATCGTTTAATTTTCAGTAAATATGGAACTTTTTTCAGTTAATAGGGCAGTATTCGAGCGCTTTTTTACAGTCAAACCGTCTTTTATTTGTATAAAATTTGAGTAATTAAAAAGCGCGTAAAATGCCATGTAATTTGACAAATGAAAAGCGGGGCATTGCTGCCCCGCCTTTGTCATTACAGCCCTTCTAGTGCGTGATGTGCAGTGAGTTGAGGTTCTGCGCGATCTGGCCAAACGTCGCCTGGAGCGAGGCTGTGGTGGGCGAGTTGAAGTAATAGATGGTCTTCGACGCGCAGTTGCGCAGCATGTTCTGGCTGGACGTTGTCAGGTCCGTGCCGAAGGCGATGGTATAGATAATGATGTTGTGCGACTTGATGGCCGAGCAGAGCGACGCGACTTTACTGTTGAGGTTGGTGTCGGCCGTCGTCTTGCTGGTCGTGCCCAGCGCGCCGTCGCCCAGCCTGTCATAGGCCGTATATAAAGAAGACGGGAAGTCGTTGTCACCGTCCGTCATCAGGATGATGACCTTGTTCATGGTGGGCGTGTTGTAGTCGAGCGGCAGGTTGTTGGCGTTCATCGTGCCGCCCCACTCCCCGCGCCATTCGGGCGAGAGCATGCGCCAGCCCCATTGCAGGCCGAGCGGAATGATCGTGTTGCCCACCGCCTCCATCGACTCGATGCCGTCAAGGATCGTCGACTCGTTGTTGGTCAGCGACGTCATTTCCTGCGCGCAGCGGTTATTGGGGCCATGGGTCGAGGTGAGCGTATCATAAGTAACGGTGCCGCTGGTGCCGCAGATAACGACGGGAACGACCGATACGTCATCGATCGTGCCGATAAAGCCGTTGTTGGTGGTGAAGACGATATTCCCGCCGCCGCTGGTGC
>JBGGMV010000132.1:0-31713 GCA_041287865.1 Alphaproteobacteria bacterium
GGGCTTTAACTTCCACCACCTGCACTTTCAAAAACGCTATTCATGCAAGGTCAACGCAAACTACCGCCTGACCTTCGCATGGGATGGCGAAGGGGCGGTCGAGGTGGACTTAGAGGATTACCACTAGGGAGGGGGGAGCCCCTCCCCTTCCACCACGCAAACGGTTTATAATTTATTCAGGAGAAAAAAACATGGCTATGAAAGACAACCTTCCCCCCGTCCACCCCGGCGAATACATCGCCGACGGTATCGAGGCGCTGAAAATCAACCAGTCGCAGCTGGCCGACCTGCTGGGCTGCTCTCGGCAGTATGTGAACAACATCATCAAGGGGCACAAGCCCTTGACGACCGATATCTGCATCCTGCTTCCAGCGGTGCTGGGCAGCACGCCCGAATTCTGGAGCGGCCTGCAGCAGCGGTACGACCTGAAAACGGCGGCGGCGGATGCGAAGCTGCAAAAAGCCGCCGCGCAGGTGGCAGAGCGCATGGCAAAGCTGCAGGCGAAATCCACGCGCAGCCGCAACGCCTAAACGCAAAAAAAGCCCCCAGCCGAAGCTGGGGGCGTGCCGGTCAAAACAAATCCTCTTGTAGCTTGTCGGGCTCCTTGGGCAGGTTGTGTATCAGCAGCTCCGCAGCATCCTGCGGTGCGCCTTCCTTGCGTATGGAATACTGCGTGACGACTTCGCGCAGCTTGAAGGCCGCGAATATCCGCCGCACATCGGGGTGGTCGTTCAGCGACAGGATAAACGTGCCCTTGATCGCGGCCAGCAGCTGCGCCAGCACCTCGAAATCGGCGCGGGAAAACAGGTTCTTGCCGTAGTCATTCTCGCATCCGTAGTAAGGCGGGTCGAGGTAAAACAGCACATGCGGCCTGTCATACCGCGCAATGAAGTCGGGGAAGTTCAGGCACTCGATCGTCACGCCGCGAAGCCGCGCGTGCAGCGCCTCCAGAGCAGGCACCACCTCCGTAACGTCGAAGCGCCCCGAGGAATGGGTGTCAACGCCGAAGCTCTGGCCGGTGGCCTTGCCGCCGAAGCTGGTCTTCAGCATGTACAAGAACCGCGCAGCACGCTCGAGGTCGGTCATCGTCTCGGGCGGGGTCTTGTTCAGCTGCTCCCAGTCATCCCGCGTCGTCAGCCGCCAGCGGAGCATCTCGACAAAAGGGATGTAGTGGCGTTGGAGGATACGGAAAAGGTTTGAAACGTCTCGGCTGTAGTCGTTGATGACTTCGGCCTTGGGCCTGCGGTTCCGGCGCAGGAAAACCCCGCCCATGCCCACAAAGGGCTCGGCGTAGGTCACATGGTCGATCGTATTGATCCACGAGATAATGGTATCGGCAAGGCGGCTTTTGCCACCCAGCCATGGTGCGACCGGCTCAACCGGTCGCACGGGCTCTTGTGAGTCTTGCATGACATATCCTACAATTTCCCTGCCCCTCGAGGGGTGGCGGGATGGCCGCAGCTGGCCGGTTGTTGTCATGCGCGTTACAAGCGCGCGGTTCGGGATGTGCAACCATCCCTGCCCCCGTCCGGCTTTAACACCAAACGCGGAAACCTGATTAAAAGTGCCCCCGCCCGAAGGCGGAGGCAGTGGCCCCGCCGGGGTGCGGCGAGGCGGGTTCTATTTCGGGAGCATGATCGACAGGTCGATGTGGCCTGCGCTTATCATGTCGTACCATTCCGTCCAGCAGATCGGGAATGACGTGGCGACGCGGCCTGCAGGCTTTTGTTCCCACCTGTAACTTTCCGACGTGATACCGCAGGCGGCGTGCTGGATCGCCTTGGCCAGCGTGTCCTTGTCCGAGTATCCGTCACGCCAAGGCATCGCCATCAGATCGAAGTCGCGGCGCGTCGAGCCATGCAGCCCGATCGCATATCCATGTTCTTTCGCGGCGGCGCGGATCGCCGGCAGCCGCGCCATGTAGAAGGCGCTCATTTGATCGACGGTATGCGCCCTATACCATTCGCCGGGCACATATCCTTCAATATCCTCGGTCATGCTGCGGCCTCCGCAGGCATGATGATAAAGGCGCGGCACTGCTTCGGGATCGTCTCCCGCGTGTAGGTTTTGAGGTTCGAGGGGTCGAGCAGTTTGGTGCCGTCCCAATAGACCAGGTGCAGGCCGTCCTCGATGTTCAGGCTCGGCACCGACAGCAGGGCGCGGTTGCCCTCGAGCGCGCGCCAGAAGTCGCCGCCGTTATTCTCAAAATGCCACCAGATAAGGCTGCGGACCGCATGGCCGAAGCTCTCGACAATCTGCCGCTCCTCGATCGTCGCCAGCCCCTTGTCGCATCCCCAAGACAGGCGGAAGACGTAATCCTCCGCGCGCGAAAGTATTTCCTCATAGGTAACAGAAAAGCACATGGCGAGGCAGCAGATGCCGCAGTCGGTCATGTTGCGCTGCTTGATAAGCTCGGTCATTACCGCACCTCGCCCTGCGTGACGTGCCCGTGCCAATGGCCCGACCTGCTCGCATCGACCGACGGCGTAACCGTCAGGTCATTGAAATCAGTGCCGGTTATTGTCCATACTTCGTCCCACACCGCCGGCACGATCGTGAGGCCGTTCGCATAGCCGAAATGCTCGACACAAATGGCCTGCTGCGAGCTCACCCGCATCTTGACCCGCTTGCACAGGATGAAGGCTGTCCGGCAGCACGGGCAGCGGAAGGCGAGAATATCCGGATGAATCCACCGCGGATCTAGGTCGGTCAACCGCATGCATCACCTCTGCCTTTTCTCTGCCGCGCAAAACCCTGTTTTCCCGCAGCCTTCGCCTTCGCAGCGCACCATAAACGGCGGCCATGTATTGCAGGTCGTCTCCTGAAATTGAAAGTGGCAATCGCGGCAGCAGTACCACCGCGTCATCGTCTCTTGTTTTGAAAGGATGTTTGTGACCGTCGCGGTCACTTGCCGCATCCCTGCGCGAGCCACACCGCGTTATTGCCGTCGACCTGAAGGCGCGTCTCTTCAGTGTCGCGCGGGCTCGTGTAGACCGGCTGGTAGCTCAGGCAATAGCCCTTCGTCCCGCGTGAAGCGAAGTCGCACCCTCCGAGCATAAGCAGGATCAGACCGCAGGCGATCACGCGCCTCGTTTGCTGTTTTGACGTCATGGATTGTCACCTCCGCTTGCTTGCCCCTCACCGATGCCGCGCCCATCGTGTAGCCCTTGGCAAAGACCACGCCGGCGGCGGCCGCAATCGCCAGCCCCGCGAAGACGTAGACCCGCCAGCCCATCCACTTCGCGCCCAGCCACTTCAGTATCCCCTTCATTTAAAGCCCCCTCAGGCAGATCGCCTTTTCCTGCTGCCGGCGGATATAGACGCCGTAACAGCCGTCACGCCTGCCCTTCGTGTCCTTGCATGACTTCCCACCGGCATTCGCCCAGAGGTCGAACTGGCCGCAGGCACCGCGAAAATCCCGCGCCTTGACCTTGCGCAGCATCGACGATTCCCGCCCGTTCTTCAGCCGGACAAACCCGTCCTTGCGGCCTGCCCTCCCGGGTCCGACGTTGTAGGTGAAGGAGATCAAAGCCATGCGCACCGACAGCGGCATATCCATGCCACCCGTCGCCTTGGCGACCACCGCAGCCGCCTCGGCCCGCGCCTGCGCGTTCTTTTCGTCGCACTCCTCTTTCGTCAGCACCATGCCCAGTTTCATGCCCGAGGTGACGCCCTCGCAGCCCGTCGGGATACCGAGGTTATCGAGATAGACAACCAGCCGGCTATCCTCCACCTCGTTCAGGAATGGCGCGACGCCGTCGACGGCCGCCACGCTGCCCGCAAGGGCAAGACCCGACAGCCCCAGCGCGATAAGGCGGGCGCGCATCCCCATGGCGACGACCCCGCTCATTCGACAGCCGCCAGTTCGATCCGTTCCCTGCGCACCCGCAGGTATTCGGCATAGAGCCGCAGCAGACCGATCAGCAGGCCGATAATGAAAAGCACCCATTCCCTCCAATCGACAAAAAACGCGGAGGAGGCGATTACGCCGAAGCTGGTCGCGAGAGAAACTTTCGCGCCGTGGAAGATGCTGACCAGGTAGGCGAAGAATTCATGTAACTTTTCATTCATGTGCCAAGCTCCTTTTTTTTGTTGTTGGAAATCTAAAGGCCTTTGCACTCGGGATGACCGAGGCCGGGCGCGGGCGCAGCAGGAGATGCAGGCGCGTCTAAAAGCTTCCGCCTTGGCAGCGGATCATTGGCAGCAGGACGCCATGCGGTCGTGACATCGGCCAGCGCAATCCAGCTGCTGCCGTCCACCACCGTTAATCCTGCACGGTGTACTGGCGGCGCAGCGTGAGCTTTCCGGCGGAGAGCTGCGGATCGTTATTCGTGATCGTCACAGGATCGCCGTCACCGTCGACCGTCACCGCCTCGTGGATATACTCGCCTGCGTCAAGGTCGACCGTGTCCTCAGGCTCGAGCGTAAAGGCGAAGTCACCTGCAGGCCCGTTGGTGATGATAATGGAGCCCGCAGTGGTTGACTTCGTCACCTTCGCGGTGTCGTCACCCTTTGCAAAGAACTGCCACTTGATGGCAAAGCCGGTGATGTCGATCGGCTGGTCGTTCTCATCGAGCGCCTTCATTGTCACAGGCTTCGCGTTATTGGCGACCATCGAGAAATCAAGCGGCTTTTTCATGCCTCACCCCTTTTAAAATTCTGTTTCCTTGAGACGTTTGCCGACAAGCGCCGTGGTTCCTGCGCGACGGCCGGAAACCGAAATGTCGCGCGCGAACAACCCGACCAGAACCTCTGACAGGTTCTCCTCGCCTTCGGCGCTCGCCGTAGCCGCGCCTGCGGCAGATCCAACCCCGACCGATATCGAATAGCCGACTGCCTCGCAGGTCGAGTTGCCGTTACTGACACCGGTAGAACCAGAGCCAGAAATAGCCATCGCCGTCGATGCCCCCGCCGCCTGCCCGTCGGCATAGGCGACCGCATGGCCGGTGGCCGACACATCCGCAATGCCTGCCGCAGCACCTGCAGCCAAGGCCAGCGCCTGTCCGGCGCCTTCTGCCGTGCCCGCCCCAGCTGCAGCCCCTGCCGCCTGCGCAAATGAAAGTCCGATGCCGTTGGCACTGCCTGCGCCAGATGCCGCGCCAGCCGCTTCGGCAGAACTTGCGCCCACAGCCGCAGCGGTCGCGCCTGCCGAGCAGGTTCCCACCGCCATGACGATGCCAGCGCCGACCGCCGCTGCCGTGGCCGTGCCTGCCGCCGTGCCTGTGGTCAGTGAACCCGTAAGGCCTTCAGCGCTGGCCGTGGACGTACCCGCTGCCGTGCCTGCCGCTTCGGCAGTCGAGGCACCGGCGGCAGTGGCCGTCGCCACCCCTGCAGCTGCCCCAGCTGCAGCCGCCAGTGCCTCGCCGACGCCCCTGACGTCCCCGCCCCCGATGCCCTGCAGGTTGTCGAGATTTACATCGACCGCGCCAGCAGGGTTGCTGTCTTCAGTCGCAAAACCGATGGTGACCCATACGTCATAAGGATTGCTGAAAAAACTCAGGTCAAGATCAAGGGAAACCGTGCCCGTGGCACCGGTGACAGATGAAACCCCCAACCCCTCGAAGGTATGGATATCGAAGACCTGCAGGTAGATATAGCCGAGCGGGTCGATGGCATCGATATCGATATCCAGCTTCAGGCGGTTAAAGGCCGTAAGGTTGCGGCCCGTGCGCGTGATGCCGGTCGCGCCCGCTGATGCCTGCAGCCGCCAGCTGTCCGCACCCTCGGTTACAGGGCTACCTGCCAGCGTGATCGTGCGCGCGCCGCCGTTGCCCGTCCAGACCAGGTCGCCGGTATAAGGCCCGCTGCCGGATAGGCTGTTAAAGCCCTCCATCAGCGACGGAACTTGTGCAGCGCCCGCTTGCGCCGTGCCGACCGCCTGCGCCTCTGCAATGCCTGCCGCCGAAGCCGTGCCAGTACCCGCCGCCGTGCCCGCCGCCTGCGCTGTGGCAAGGCCAGTGGCCGAGGCTGTACCCACCCCCCCCGCCGTGCCTGCCGCGCTGGCGAAGGCTGCCGCAACGCCTGCAGCCGTTGCGGCACCGGCGGCGGAACCAGCCCCAGCCCCCGTTGCCGAACCTGCAGCCGCAGCCGTGGCAACGCCCGCAGCAGCGCCAACCCCGTTTGCCGCCCCGAAGCCCGTCGCGGCAGCCGTAGAGACGCCGTCCGAAGTACCAGCCGCTGTAGCCGTTGATTGTCCAGTAGCCGCTGCAGCGCCAACCCCTGCCGCGCTGCCTGCCGCTGTAGCCGTCGACTGCCCCGTAGCAGCTGCCGCACCCACGCCCGCAGCCGAACCCGCTGCGGCAGCCGTACTCTGGCCTGTCGCTGCAGCTGTGGCAACGCCATCAGCCGTACCGCTGGCACGATTCTCTCCGATGCCAGTTGCAGCCGCCGTGGCCACACCGTTAACTGTGCTGGAGGCAGTCGCCGTGGCCCTGCCGACCGCCGTCGCCGTGGCCACACCGTTAACTGTGCTGGAGGTGGTCGCCGTGGCCGCGCCCGTCGCAGCAGCTGTGGCAACGCCTGCAGCTGTGCCGACCGAGCCGGTGACGGGCGGCTTCAGCGCAATCGTATGCTTGCCGGTTTTAGAGCTTGCAGCCAGAAGAATTTGATAGCTTCCGGCCAGTGATCCGGGCGAATTTTTGACGCCGGATTGGATAATAAAGCCACCGCCGGTGCCCGTGTTGACGGACGAGTCGGTATGCGTCGCGGTAATTCCGCCGTCAAGGTTGGTGGAGCCTGTTGAGCCCGAAAGGTTCGCGGTGTTGCTGTCACGCGCATGCGCCCAAGCAAACAGCACAAAGGTATCAGAAACAGTCGTCGTATCATCGGCAGGCGCTGGCAGGCTGGTTGCGCTGCTGTCCACGCCGCCAGCAGTTACATCCCAAGGATCGCCGCTGGTGACGCAGCCCTGAACAGAAATAATAACGGCGAAGGTGTGGTCGCCTGTGTCGGTGATCGTCGGGTTGCTCTCCGACCCGGTATGCCGCTTCCAGAAAACAGCGAGCCTGACTGAACCCGCAGCCGCAGCCGTGCCGGTGCCCTGCGGCGAGTCCGGAACCTCGACCCACCCGCTGCCCGGGCCTGTAATCGTCTGGTTCGAGCTGTGGACGTACAGCAGCATAATATCGTTGGTCGTCGAACCAGCAGGGATGCCGGGCGTGACGTTGCCGGAGCCGGTTGCAACCGTACCGGCGGCTCTGATCGACGGCGCTGCCATTCACCTGCTCCTTGAAATCGGGGAGGACGCACCGCGCCCTCCCCGCTATCGGATAGGATTACTTGCCCTTGGCGTATGCAGCCGTCACGGTGGCTTCGCAATGCTTCGAGATGTCCTTCTGGAAGCTGTCCTCGAGGAAGCCGCGAGGACCGAAGCGCGTATGCTTCAGGCCTTTCGGGTTGAGGATCGTCATCACCTTGTCATGGGCTTCCTGCGCGGGCGACTTCGGCTGGCCTTCGTCGTCAAGGCCGCCGCCCTTGCATTCCTCGACCAGCACCGGATCGAGGTCGTCCATGCGCGCGAAGATTTTGGCGCCGTCGTGGTAGACGTAGAATTTGTGCTGCTTCAGTTTGTTGAACTTGGGGATCATTGGTCTGTCTCCTGGTTGAATTGAAAATGGGTTGAAGTCGGCGGGGCTGATTAGTCTTCGGTGATCGCCGTGGCAGTCGTCAGCACCGGCGTCACGCCGTTGCCGCTCACGATGTTCGGCGAGATCGCGCCCTTGTAGAGCAGCTTGCCGGTGCCGGAGCTGTCCGTGCCGACGCCGAAGTGCGTCAGCGTGCCGGAGCCGCCGGTGCCAGCGGGGAAGGACACGTTCGCGGCAGGCGACACGCTGTTGTTAGTGACAGTGAAGCCAGCGCCGCTGCGCGCGACCGCCACGCGGGCGTAGGAGGTATAGGTCGCCTCCGACGTCGTCTGCGTGCCGGTCTCGCCGGGGTCCGCGGTATGGGCCGAGAAGTAAAGGCTGCCGGCGGTGGAACTGCCGCGCAGGCCGGTGGCGTCACCGACAAGCGAACAGTTTGTGTTGTTGAAGATCAGCAGCAGCAGGTCGTTCTCGAATGTATTGCCTTTCGACATAGTTCTCTCCTGTGTGGGGGTTTTGGGGGAAATTTCAGCCGCGAACGCGGCAGAAGGTCAGACCGCAGCCGGAGGCCGCGCTGTTTCAGAATTCGCCGGGGAGGCGAAGGAAGTCCTTAGGGGTGTCCGAACATGCGGATGACGCCGGAAATATTCCCGCTGCTCGCTTTGAAGCGCACGGCAGACAGGGCCGCCGTCGCAAGGCGCGCGCCGTTAAACTTCCAGCGTTTCTTCACGCTTGATGGGTTCAAGGAGTTGCCGCTCCCTTCAAATATTTTTTGACGGGCCGTGCCGAGAGGATTGATGATGCTGATCGTAGCTTGAATCCCCTCGTTCGCGGCGTTCCCGATGTTGGTGGTGCCGAGGATCATGGCCGTCGCGCTGCTCGAGTTGTCAGCGTCACCGGTGCCCGTGGTGCCCAGCGTATCGCCTTGGCTGTCATAGGCGTAACTTGCCGCCGCCACATCGTAACCGCTCACAGCCTTGGTGAGCATTTGTAATGAAACGTTATCGGTCGCCGGCAGGATATCCAGCTCCCAGTGATAGCTGTGGTACGCGCTGCTGAAATACCCGTCGAAATCAACCTGCGCCACGCCGGAAAAGATTTCCTTCTTCAGTAGCACGCTGCCGGAGGGTGGCGTCAGGTCGACGGTTTCGAGCTGGACATCCGTCCCGTCATAGATGCCGCAGTAAATAACGCCCGCCTGCAGGTCGCCGACCGCGAGCGCCGTTTTACCGGCTATGCCCTTTTTCTTGATCGTCTTCGCCCCAAGACCGTCAATCTCGAGCGTCGGGGCCGTGACCGTGTTGTCTGCAGGCTGCTCCCAGACGATCCGCATGTATTTCGTCCAGGCAAGCGGCTCCGGCACCAGCGTCACCTCGACAGCGTCGCCCGTGCCGCCGCCGTCGGCGGCGATGAAGTTCTGGTACTGGACGTCGCGGAAGTTCGGGATCTCGAAGCCGCCGGGTCGCGAACCGTCGCCGATGTGCGGGCGGTCATCCGTCGTATTGATGATCATCTCGCCCTCGACAGGCGTCATCGCCGCGACCTGCGCAGCCGTCCCGCGCCGCAGTTTGGTTTGTGTTGCCGTCATGCTACTCCGCCCCAGTCGTTTGTTGTGCCCACGGCGTCGGCGACGCCTTCCCAGTCATTGTTTGTCGTAGGGGCATCCGAAACGAGGCCCCAGTCATCCGTCGTGCCCACGCCGCCGGGCGATCCCAGAGACAGGTCGTCAAGGCTGCTCACGCGGCCCTGTGCGCCAAGGCTGTTTTCAAGCCACGCCTCGAGGTCGTATCCGGTGCCTAGAGCGCCGCTGAAAATATCCGCCGCCGATGCATCGCCGGGGATCGTCGGCAGCCTGATCCACTGCGTCGTTCCCGTCAGGCGGTACTGGAAGTGGATCTTGCCGCCCCGTGTTACGAAGGCGTTATTGATCGGGCTCCATGTCGCCATGGCACGATAAACGGTGTCGCCGTCGCGGGTGCCGATGGCGATGGAATTGATCGAGAGCCCCTGCAGTTGCGGAACCGTGAAGGGGTCAGGCAGGTTTGTATTTGGCGCGGGATCGGTAGTGATTTCGTTGCCCGAATCCCAGTCGTAACAGGCCGAGGCCGTTTCCTGCAGCACCATGGTAATGCCCGGCATCGGGCCTTCCTTGCTCTGCCCGAAGTCTAGCCCCCAGGTCTGCACCTCGAATACCTTGCCGTCCCAGCCGTTGCGGGTGTTATCGACATATAGCGTATCCATCGGCATGTACTGTAGCGCGGTCAGTTTCGCAGGGCAGGTCGAGACGATTTCCTGCCGGTGCAGGTCCAGCTTGATTTTGGCGATACGCTGCGCCGTGCTGCTCTTTTGCGTAAACGGCAGGTCAAGCTGCGTCTGTTGCACCTCGCCCATGTCGTCGGCGATATAGGTTGCATTCCGCACTTGCGGATAATCTGCCCCCTGCCAGTTGTTCATGGGCGAGACATATGTCCCGATCACGGTGTTAAAGAATTGCCCCAGCGGGTTCGCCGTCTGGGTCTGCATCGCGCCGCGCAGGTCGTCTTCATCCAGCGTCTCGACAGGCGCGCGCCAGACGCCCGCAAACAGTTTCCAGTAACCGCCTGTATTCGTCGGCCTGCCGCACATTGCGGTCAGGATGTCCTTCAGCCCGTCGCCGCCCGAACGGTCGGACGATAAAACACCGCCGCCGAAATAGCGGGCTTCATGCGTCTTGCGCACCGTGATCAGGCCGTCGCCGGCATCGGTATAGGCTACGGCCACGCCCGCGCCATCGTTGGCGAGTGAATCGGCAAGGCTGGCCGCCAGCTTGATGCGCGGGATGCCCCCGAACTGGTACGGAATGACGTAATAATCGACGCCTTCTGATAACCCTGCCGGCAGCGTACCCGCCGTGACCAGTTCCACCTGGTCGCCGTGCAGCCATGGCAGGTAATTGCCCTCGAGCGTCAGGATGTCGTTCGACGGCTTGACCAGCGTATGGGTGCCCGTGCCCGCGCCCGTGATGTCGACAACCGTGCCCGCGATGGCATCCGCCAGCGAAGCCGCCAGCTTCATCTTGGACTTGCCGTCCTTCCGCTCGCCGGGGATCGTATAATAATTCGTGGCCGCTGCAAGGCCCGCCGGCAGCGTGTCGTCGGTGGTCAGCTGGACGACGGTGCCAAGGCTGAAGACAAAAACCTCGTCCTCGTCGTCGATCACGATCTCGTCGGTGCCCGCCAGCACCTGTGTAATCTCGGCCGTCAGGTCAAGGTGCGTGACGTTGATGTCGATTTCCTGCGTTTCGACCATCTCCTCGCAGGCATTGGCGGAAGCTTCCTGCACCGTCTGATCGACGTTCGCCGACGGCACGCCAAGGCCGAACTTGGCATCCTTCAGCCAGTATTCGGCCTGCAAGTCGATATTGGGTGTCCACGCCGTCAGGCCGCTGCGGCTGTCCGCGATTTTCGCGCCGCGCACGATCGCGGCAAAGTTTGGCGCCGAGGGAAAAAGCTTCTGGTCGCGCTCGTAACGGACGTAAATGTATGCGCGCCCGCGCAGGCGGTGATTAACGGTCCATTCGTTGACCTCCGACACGAGGTCCGAGTCGGCGACCTGATCGGCGGTGCCGAGGTGCTTCTTGATCCGCAGCTTGTCCTTGTACTTGCCAAAGACGACGTTCCCGTTCGCATCAAGGTAATCGCTGGGCACGATGTCGTTGCCCACGCCGACTTCATCGATGCCCGCCACTTCATGATCGGCGAGGACAATGACGATATGCGTATATTTGTTTTCTTCGGTATTGGCCGCATAGACCACCGTGCCGGATTTATACACCAGCCCTAGCACCACCTCCGAAGGGCCCACCGACTGGGTGATCTGCTGCGTTCTTTGCTGCGCGCGGTCCGACAGCGCCCCTGCTGAAGGCGACTTGGGTTTCGGCTGCAGCGCCGATCCCAGCTGCGAGATAATAAAGCTGATGGCGAAGCGGGCGAAAAACGCCTGCCAGCCGACCAGCCCGAAGAATGCCGCGCCGCCAACCGAGGCGAAAGCAGCCGAGGCCAGCGCGCCGACTATTGCGACAGGCGGCATGCTAAACCCTCCACGCGGCTGTCGCCAGCGCCAGCGGCAGGCGGATAAATCCGGTCTTCGACGGGTTCAACGCCGCTATACGTAACCCCGTCAGGTCGACAATGCCCAGCGCCGTGCCGATATCCGTATCGAAGGTGACGACATCGCCACGCTGCGCGAATTTCGGACTGGGCAGCGGCTGGCCCAGCACCATCGTTGCAAGCCCCTCCAGCCCGCCGGCACCCAGCGTGATCAGGTAATGGGCTGCTGCTGCCTCATGTTCATATTGATAGGCATGCTGCGCGAAAAGCTGCGATCCCGTCAGGTTGTCGATGTGCGAGGCCGCCATCAGAGCGCAGTCCCATGACCCGTAGGCATGGGCGTCCTGCGCGTGCGCGCGCATCCATGCGTCCATGCGTGTCGGCCAGTCCTGAAAGCGGCGCATTAAAGGCCTCACACATAAAGCGTTTTGTTCTGCATCGCCGGTACGAACTCGAGACCGCGGTCGCCGGGGTAATCGATCTGCTGGTCTTCATGCGTCCGGTTGCGGTGCTTGGCGACGGATAGCCGCACAAGGTCGTTTTCGGCCGTCATGGTGATGATGGGGTTGGCGGTGTCGCCATTGTCCGTCATCACGTCCATGCGCCCGCTGAAGATCGGCACCGGCTCGCCGATCAGCACGCCGGCATCTGTGAAGAAAGCGAGCTTCAGGCGGCAGGCGCGCCCCCTGTATTTTTCCGTCAGCGCCACAGCGATATCGGCCTGCTGCACGCCCGACAGCTGGATCGTGGCATTCGTCGCCTGTATCTCGGCGGTTTCCTGCGCGGGGCTCATGCTGATCAGCTTGCCCGACCCCAGATAATCGACGCCGTCGATCGTGATGGTGCCGGTGCCGGTGAACAGGCGCACGGGCGCACTGTCAAAATCGGCCTCCATCAGCAGTGCGATATGCTTGACCGCCCCAAGCGACGCCGTCTTGACGTCAGGATGAAGATCGCGTGCCATCAGAGAGCCTCAATCGCGGTGAATGAAAAGTCTGTTTTCGGACCCGGGCGTCTGGTAATCGCCAGCTTCGCCTGCGGAATGCGGAAGATGCCCTTGCAGGCCGTGATAACGACCGTGTCGTTATCCGAAAGGTCATAGCGGAGCGCTGGCCAGATATTGACGCTGGTCTTTCCGGCGCCATCGGTATTTGCGTCATCCATTACCTGATGGAGCCGTGTATTGGTGCTGGTTCCAAGCTGCACGTAATCGCCTGCCAGCAGCCAGCCGGCCTTGCTTAAGGGGCCAGATTTTATATCCAGAACGGTGTCGCCCTTAACGTGCGCGCCGTCGACTACCGGAGTGCCGGGGAATGATGCCGCCTGCCCGAAGGGTACAGGCCGCATCGGGTCGCCCATCAGGAAGGTGCCGACCGGCCCCTTCAGCTTGCCGATAAAGGCTTCGATCGCACCCGCCGCCAGCATGGCTGCAGGCGCGAATCCGACATCGGCCTCCCACCATTCGCCGGGGAACGAGATAACTTCCTGCGACCCCGTATAAGGGCTGACCGACATCCCCGCGACATTGGCCTTGCGGATAACAAGGCTTTTCACAAGATGCGTCGGCAGCGTCAGCGGATAAGACACCATTGCGCGCCACCCTTAAAATAGTTTCACATGAAACAAGTTCAGATGTTCCGCCGGAAATCCGGCCTAGAAGTTTGTCGACCTCATGCGCGCCTGCTGCACCGCCTGCACCGCGCGTGGCTCGATAGAACGGTTAATTCCCGCCACGGCCTCTTCGATCTGCGACAATCGGATACCGATACTGCCGTCGCTGCGGCGGGATGCCGAGACGTTCACCCCGGCATGGTCTTCGACCACCACCGTGATCCCGTCGCCCCTGTTCTGCGCTGCAGGGATAATGCGCTCGCCTTTGTGGATCTTGGCGACCATGTCGTAAGGCACGTAATCGGTGCCCACATCGAATGACGCCATCGGCGTATTCCAGACGCCGGCCCCGCCCGCGAAGGACGACGCGATCGCCGCGTCGCTGCCACCGCCGAAACCGCCCCCGCCAAACATGCTGAAGGCTCCGCTGATCAGGCTGCTAAGCCCGCTCGAGGCCGAGTCACCGATCAGGGCCTTATAGGCGATATCCAGAAGCTCCAGCCCGACCCCCCGCAGGCCATCCTGCAGGTTGTCGGCATGCATCAGGGCATCCTTCAGGCCGTCGCCGATCGTGCTGGCAGCGTCCTTCGCCGCGTCGTTAATCCTGTCCCAGGCGTCTTTTTCGTCATAGAGCTGGCCGGCCAGCTGCTCGATCGCCGCCCGCTGTTCTTCCGTCGCCGCCGCGCCCAGCTTGCGCACCTCGTTACTGATAGCCTGCTCCCGCGCAGACATCCCGATCGCGTCGATTTCTTCCTGAAGGTTGAAAACCAGCTTTTCATAGGCGTCACTCAGCGCCTTGGTTTTCTTCAGCTGCTCGTCGCTGCCCTTTGGAATATATCCGCTGCTGCCACCGCCGCCCTTGCTTTTTGGATGCACGGTCAGCTTAAGCGGCGAATTTGCGGCGTCTTCCTGCCACGGCATCATCGGGTCATAAGAACCCTCGCCGATCTTGCCGAAGGCCTTTAGGTTTTCCAGCGTCGGCTGCGCAGACAGGCGCGCGTACCAGTCACCGAAATTCATGGCATAGTTGCCGACATTCGCCATGCTGATGCTGAGCGATGCGATGCCCTTGACGATCGTCTCGACCAGCGTCGCCATCATCGAGAACATCTGGAGGACGGCAGGCAGGCCGTCAATCGCCACGTCGGCAAAATGCGCAAGGCTGTCGGCGTTCTCGACGATCGACTTCTGGAGCTTGGTTTTAAGGATAGTGGAAAGCAGCTCGATCTTGTCCTGCGCCGCATCCGCGCCGTCGACCATATCTTGGCTGTAAACAAGCCCCAGTTCGCGGGCCAGCCTGATTTGCTCCTCGATCGCGCGAGAACCCTCGTTCGCCGCCTCGATCAGGTGAGAGCCTGCATCCTTGCCGAAAAAGCCTTTCAGCAGGTCGAGCTTTTCGCCCTCGGCACTGCGCTGGCCGATCCGGTTCAAAACATCGAGGAAGAACTTGTCCACGTTCTGCAGGCCGAGCTGCGCGATGTCCTGCGCATTCGCGCCGAAGAGTGTTTCGTAAGCTTCCTTTGCAGGACCGGAATTATGGGCGACAAACTGCGCCGTTTCGCGGCTGAAGTTACGCATCGCCGCTGCGGCATCGCCCTGCTCGACGTTGAACTGCTTGAGCGCGAAAACCAGTTCTTGATAGGGCTCGACCGCGAAACCCGCCTCGGCGGACATTTTCTTGATGTTAACTGCGGCATCAAGACTGCGGTCGACGATAAGGCCAAGCCCACCGACGCCCGCGATCAGGACGAGCTGCCGGCGCAGCTTGTCGAGCGCCACGGCCTGCTTTTCCATGCCGGACAACTGTTTGGTAACGCCCAGCAGCGCCGCCGTCGCCGTATTGGACGACGTGGCCGTGTCTTTCATGTTCTTGTTGGCGGCCTTGCCGATATCGGTGAAGGCCTTTGAGACCGCTTCCGCGCCCTCGACCGTCAGGCGCCATGCGAATGTCGCAGCCTGTAATGCGCCCATGCGTGGCCTCCTACCGGTCTTCGTTCATCTTTTCGACGATGACGCCCTGCGACTCTCCGACCAGCTCCGTCACGGTCTTTTCGTCATATCCCAGCGCCTTGGCGATCTGGATCACGACGCCCATATCGAAGCCGAGAAAGCCGCCGGCAGGGCCAAGCCGCAGCGAGCCCTGCGAAAGCTGCAGCACATGCCATGCCTGTTGCTCGCCTTCCGTCTCCAGCCCGTGTTCTATGTAGGGGCAGAGGTCACCGTTAAATCCCCGCCCGCTGATGGCGCAAGGTTCTCCGTTGTCTTTGCAAGATCCGCAGTAGCTGGGACCGCCGCCGTAGTGCCAGGCGCATCGGTCCCTAAATCTTTTTTTAACTGGATGTCCGGCAGCATCGACGACAGCACATCCTTGAAAAACTCCTCCGCCGCCATTTGGTGCTTCAGCAGCTGGCGGACATTTTCAGGCGTGCAGGGCGCTTCCTTGAGGCCGCAGACATCGGCGACCCCCGTCCATGCCGTGGCATGGCGCGCGCCCAGCTCCCCGATCAGCAGGTCGGTATAAAGAGCCTCCATGGCGGCTGGGCTTTCAACGTCTGCAGGCGTAAGGCCTGCGGCTTTAAGGCGTTCCGGATCAGCCACGATATCGGCCTTTTGCTTTTTGGCAGATGCCTTGGCAGCGTCGAACGAGGTCTTTGTGACCGCCCTGTAGGTGATGGAGCCGCCGCCCGGCAGCTCCATCGTGCGTTCAGCCTGCCCTTTTAAACCGAAAGAAAGCATGTATCCCCCTTATGCCGCGGCGTAGGCTGTGCCGGCGTGGTCGTTGACCAGCGTGGCCGTCAGCATTTTCGTGGCATCTTCGCCATGGCAGTTGATTTCGAAGTCGATATCGACACCGGCGGGCCCCTGAAGGACGATTTTAGGACGCACCAGAATGCCCTTGGCGATGGTGAAAGTCAGGCTCTCGTTAACCGAATTAACCAAGGCCCAGTCAAGCCTGATCGCTCCTTTGTTGCGCGAGTCGTCATAGAGCGTCATCGTGCGCCAACGGGTTTTCAGCTTGACAGATAGCGACGCCTCGCCACGGTCTGCTCCGCCGATATAGCCGTTGTTAGCGATCACCTCGAGGGGATCGAGGTTATAGCTGAAATCGATATCCGCAGAAAGGATGTCTGCCAGAGCAACCGTGTCGCGCTTCAGCGTCCCTGTCAGGTGTGAGAAGTATTTGATGGATGAATCGACCAGGTTGGCAGGCGTGCCCGCGCCCGACGCATTGTTCGGGTCTGCTTCCTTCGTCACCAGCACGTCGAACTTCGCCTCGGAGAATCCGGAGCGCTTCAACGACATGCTGAGCCCGTTGTAGAGGATGCCAGAATTCATAATGTATTTGGGTGTAGACAGGCCGAGGTGAGCGACTTCGATCGCCTGCGACACGGGCTGGCCGGTGCCGTTGGACTCGAAGACGTGTTGGTAAGGGGTCCCGATATCGGTCGTCGTCGGGTTGCCGAAGAGTGCAGACAGGTGAAGCCCGAAGTAACGGGCATCGATCGGCACTACCAGCGTGCTCTTGCCATCGAAGACGTCGGGCAGAGACGCGCGCGGATCGCTGCCATGGCCGATTGTCGGGTTTGGAACGTTGGCCTGCGTCGTGCCGGGGTCGCAGCCGGGCAGGAACGGGATGTTCCAGTAATCCGCCGTGGGTGCCGTGTTGTAGGTCGCCTCGCGCATCATGCGCAGGCGCGCATTAGCTCCCGTTGAACTGCCAGCCATGTGATGAACTCCTGTTTATGGGGTGATGGAAGAAAGAAAAATCAGGCGAGCGCCGCCGGCGCTGAATATTCAACATGCATGCGGATCGTCGCGCACTTGACCGAAGCCGCGCCCAGAACGTCATTGGGCAGGCTTTCCGGCCTGTCGAGAACGACGCCATATACAAGCCCGCCAAGCGACCGGTTGCCCACGGCGTCACGCACTAGAAGCTTCGCCGATATGGCCTGCAGCAGCTCGTCGTATTTTATGTCGCGCTTTTCGTCGGTGCCGGCCTGTACGAAGACCTCGATCGGCAGCACACCGGTCATATAAAGCGTATCGAAACCGCCATAGCTTTCATCGGAAGGCTCCGGCGAAATGTCCCGCACGATGATCAGCCCGTCATCCGATACCTTTTCCGGCAGCGCCGTATTGGCTTCAACGGTCAGCTTGCCGTCGATATCGGACAGCAGCGCCTTAACCTTGTCGACGATTTGCTTGTGGATGCTGTCAGCCATTCTTGCCCTTTTCCAGCTCCGCCGAGATTGCCGCCGGTATGCCGTCGCCCGCCGCCTTGCCCAGCGCAGCAGGGTCGAGCAGCTTTTTCAGCGTGACCTGCGGCACAAGGTTGAACATGATGCGCTTTGTCATATCTTTAAGTTTTGTCGCGCTGGCCCCGCCGCGTATCTGGCGGCGACCCAGTATCCGCCGGGTCGCCGCCATCGTCTTCGCATTCGGCGGGTCCATCGCTGCCAGAACCCCGCGCCCTTGGCTGCGTATCCAGATAAAGGTCAGCGGCCCGTAAACTTCTTTCGGCCAGTTGGAAGGCGTCACGCGCTTCCCGTTATAGCTTTTGGGGCAGTTGTCCGTCGGCACCGGCAGCCAGAAACCGTCCGGATTTTTGATCGTCGCACCCTCGCTGAATGCGCGCATGATTTCCGGCGCCTTGCTGTAGATCAGCCCCGCCGGATTAAAACTTTCCTTGCCGAAAATCTTGGCCTGCCACGATGTCGGCAGCTTGTTGCCCTTCAGCACCCTGCGCGTCGCATCCCGCAGGCTTTCCTTGCCCTCTGTCGTCTTCCCCTGCACCCCCGCAAGGATCGACCGCTTGGCATTCGCCAGCGTCGCCTTCATCTGGGCGTGCGCCTGCGCGGCGTTCACCGTGATGCCCAGCTTCACCTCAGCATTCCTCGAGGTGCGTATCGACCGCCCATATATAGCGGCGCAAATCCTTGTATCGGGCACTTTGCACCACATAGGTACTGCCCTTGAAAACGATCTTGTCCTTGAATTTCGTGAATTCAGCCACGTCGCTTACGCGCACATGGAAAACGGCGGCGTTCGATTGGATCTGCGACCGCTGGAAATCATCAACTGCATCGGCGCGGATTTCCTTGACGCGGATCGTCTTTCCCTCCCCGACCTCGGGTACATAGTCGGCGTCATCGGACATATTGTCGTCGTTAAACGAGACGTCGACCGAGTCCTCCATGATGCCCATGATATCCTCCGGTAAAAAAACCGCAGGCGCTGCGCGTTCAAAACGCAGGCCTGCGGTTTTTCGTCAACCTCCGGCAGCAGGGTTCCGCCGAAGAATTTAGTCTTAGTTGCTGGTGTAGCCCTTGATCAGCACTTTCGGCTGGAGGCAGAGCGGCAGCGGGTTTTGCTCGGACAGCAGCTCGACGTAACGGCCACCGATCTCCGGAACGACCTTCGCGTAGCGCGGCAGGCCTTTCGTGTTGACCGTCTCCATCCAGTCAGCCGGCGCGTTGAAGTGCTTAAAGGTATTCATCGTGCCGACGGGGAAGAAGCGGGCCGTCGCATCCGTGATGAATTTACGGTTGGTGCCGCCAGCATCGGTAGCCTGACCGCGGTATTCGCGGTGCAGGATGCCGCCGAAGTAGAAGCCGTTGCGAACGTCATCGCGCAGCGGGTTAGCGCCGGGCGATGCATAGTTCGCCTGCGAAACCACCTGATTCTGGTAGTTTGCATAGGCTGCCTTGACTTCGGCGTGCGCGATGAAACGGGCAAAGAGAGCCGGGTCCCACAGGCCGACGACGCCGGCCATGGTATCGCCGAGGAGGGCGTCTTCGATCTTGCCCTTCACGTCGAGGCACTTGCCGAGGATGTCGGTCGAGCCCGTGCCGAGAACGAAGTTGACGGTCTGCTCGGTCACGCCGAACTCGGTGAACAGGTTGAGGAGGGTGGAACCGTCCGCGTCGAGGATTTTGCCCTGCAGCGCGCCGACCTTGTGCCATTCGTTGGTGATGTCGTGCTTGCGCGCCATCTCGACCAGCTTGTCGTTGGTGACGCTTTCGGCAGACTGCAGTTCTTCCGTACCGAACTGGCGGACGTTCTGGATGTCCTTCGGCAGGATTTTGTCTTCCAGCGGGATGTGCGGGATCTCGAGGAACAGCATATCGCGCTTGCCCGACTTGTTCTTGGGAGCGGGGTCGCCGCGTTTCGTCGTCGGGATCAGGTTGAGGACGCCGTTCTTCCGTTCGATGGAAACGAGCGTCGTGCTGACACCCTCTTCCTTGAAGATGCCCATCTCGTTTACGAGGCCGTATTGCTTCGGCACCAGGTTGATGGCGGCCGACAGGGATTGGACCGAAAAGGCATCCCCGTTGAAGATATCGATCATGTTAGGCATGGGTGGTTACTCCTGTTTGAAAAAATGTGGGGGTTGAGGCCTTTAGGGCCGCAGTCCATAGAAAACGGCGCGCCCCACCATGGAGCGCGCCGTCATGTTCAGTTCAGTGTTTGATGTTAAGCGGTGCCGAGGAACTGGATGTTCGCGGCGAGCAGGCCTGCGTCGACAATCGCCTTCTTCGGCGCGTCATCGATGGAGGCATCGTAAATCAGCATCAGCTCGGCGACCTGTGCGTCGCGGAGCAGCAATGCCACGTCTTCGACATCGCCACTGGTGGCGTCGATGTCTTCGAGCAGCACCGCCGTGCCGACGCCCGAACCGTCTGCGGGAGCAGGCGAGATCGGTTGCACGTATTTGCCGGAGCCAGCCGCGACGGTGATGTCGAAGCCGTCACCTGCGATGAAGTCCGTCGCATCCGCCAGCGTGAAAGCAAGACCGCCTGCCGAGAAGGCAACCGCGACCGTACCGACGCCGAGGCTGATGCCGTCCGGGTCTTCGACCGTGAACTTGCCGGCGTTCGCGCCCGGCTCGATGATGACGAGCTTGTAGACACCTGCCTTCGCGCCAAGGGAAACGGTGATCGCGCCCATGGCACCGGTGCCGGTGTTACCCGCGAAGGCGGCAGCCGAGGCAGCGCCCACGAGGATTTTTGCAAGGACAGTACCGGCCTTAAGGGCACCTTCGCCGCTCTTGACCGTGCCGCGACCGCGGCTCATGTAGTTCGGCTGCTCCGTCCTGACGACGTCGCCGGCGTAGTTCTTTTCTTCATAGTCAGCCATGGGATGTTACTCCTCTCCCAAATGATGTTGATGGATTTTTCTTCGCGTTTAAGTACCGACGGGCCGGTGCTTATTTCTTGAAGCGTTTTTGCATGTTTTCGACCAGCGAGCTTTCGGCAGCTGCTGGCTTGCCCGAATGGGCATTGCTCACTTGGGTGCCTGCCGCCTTTTCAGCTGCAGCCGCTTCATTGCGCTTTTTCAGCAGGTGCGTGCGCACCGCTTCGACGCTCATGTTTTTGCGGATGAAGCCAGAGGCCAGCGAGGCATTGCCGTACAGCACGCAGAGGTCGCTGATTTCAGCGGCATCCGATGCGCTCAGGACGGCGGCAGCGGCTTCAGGCTTCTTGTCTTCTTTCTTGGGGGCTTCGTCTTCTTCGCCCTCGCCCGCATCGCCCTTGTCGGCTTCCTCGTCTGTTTCGGTTTCGTCTTCTTCCTCGCCTTCCTTGGCGGGATCTTCGTCAGCAGGCGCATCGGCAGCCGCCTGCGCGCCCTTGTCCTTCTTGTCGTTTTTGGCGGGGTCTTTGGCAGCCGCGCCCTTGCCTGTGAGCTTCCTCATGTCCGATGTACCTTTCTCGGTTGTTTGATCCCCGGTAGTGCCGGAGAACGCCTCCCGGCCACCTTGGCCGGAAATTCCTGTGGGTGCGGAGCCTTCCTGCAGGTCTGCCGCGATCATCTCTATAACTTCGTCAAAGCTGCCCACCGCATCGGCAAGGCCTGCCGCGATGGCGTCTTCCGCCGTGAAGCAACCAGCCTGCGTATCCGTCACGGCTTTTTCGTCGATGCCGCGATTCTCGGCGACGGTCCGGGCAAAAATGCCGTAGGTGCGGTTTACCGATTTCTGGTAATCAGCCTTCGCTTCTTCGGACAAAGGTCCATGCGCCCAGCCGTCAATCTTCTTCGCGCCTGCGTAGATCGGCGTGTAGACAAAACCCTTTTCCTTGTCGAAGGCCGACTGGTCGGTATGCACGCCGACGACGCCGATCGAGCCCACGCCGCCCGTCCGCGCCATGAAAATCTTGTCGGCAGCGCTGGCCAGCGCATAGGCCGCCGAATAGCAATGCTCGTTCGCATAGGCATAGACAGGCTTGTCCGACCGCGCGATTTCATCAGCAAGGTCGAAGCACCCCGCCACTTCGCCGCCGCCGCTGTCAAAGTCCAGCAGGATGGCGGTCGTGCCGATGTCTGCAAGCGCTGCACGGAAATCCTCGCGGATGGCATCGTAAGATCGCAGGCCGGACATGGCGTCGAGCATATCGCCGCGCTGCACCAGCGTGCCGTGGATGGGGATAACCGCGATCCCCATGCCTGCCGGCAGGGCCGTATGGGTATGCGCCGTCAGGAATTCGTCGGAGGCGGCTTCGACGATATCGTCGTGGAAGGCGTGGGAAACGCCCATTTCGTTGCCGATCACTCCGACGATCGAGCGCAGTTTGCGCGGATGCACCAGCAGCGGCACGTCGAAAAGCCTGTCCGCGATATGCGGCAGGCTCCGGAAAACTCCTGCGTTACGTTTTCTCATTTCGCCCTGCCTTTCGCAGCACTCTTTTTCGCGGGTTTTTTCGGGGCCGTTTCTTCCTTGGCGATCGTGGACGGCTCATCATCCATCGCTCCGGTTTTCTTATCCTTGCGGCCGTCGCTGTCAAACGACAGGCCGAGCGCGTCGGCGCGGTCGTTGTCGTCGGAAATCTCCTGGTCGAGGTCGTCGATGTTGCGGCCTTTCTTGGCCACAACCGCCGTGCGGCTTGTAAAGCCGTTGCGGCTGTCGATTTCATTGGCGCGGGCTTCATCGACGGGGCTCACGTAGGGCCAGCCATCCGGTATCCATTTCGTGCGCAGGTACTTGCGGCGGGATGCCACGAAATCCTTAGGCATCGGCACCGCGCCGGTTTTGACGGCCAGCGTGACGAATTCACCCCACACATTGCGGCAGAGCTGGTGGACGAAGATGTTTTCCTGCACCTGCTCGTGGATGCGGTGCACTTCGTTCAGGCCGGCACGGATGGAAGAAAAGCTCACGTTGCGCAGGTCGCCGGACGCCATCTCGTAGGTAACATCGGCGTCGGCGGCATGCGCGCGCAGCTGCCACTGGAAGAATTCTTCAAAGCTCGATCCCGCTTCGACGGGTTCATTGAACTTGATGTCCTGACCCGGGTCGAGCTTCTGCATCGTTCCGGTTTCAAGTTCTGCTTCGGGCACATCGCCGTTCTCGATTTCGCCAAGCGGGCTTTTTTCGTCGCCGCCGCCTGCCGTGGTGATGAAGCCCACAAGCATCGCGCCAAGCTTCTGGCGCACCAGCGCGGCGTCTTCATACTCCATCAGGTCGAGCATGCGGATTACGCTCGACGCCATGCCGGGATAGCCGCGCTGCTGGCCGGGCCGGTCGCGCTCGAAAACGTGGATGATCTCGGAAGCGGGAACCTTTATGCGCTTCGCCCCTGCATAGCCCGATTCCATTTCGGATGGATGCTCTTCCCACAGGTGGTAAAACTTGCGTTGGCCCTCATTGTCCAGCTCGACCCCTTGGATGATCCTGCCGCCGCTGTCGAGGCGCTGCGAATACCTGTGGTCAAGCTGGTCGGCCTCGATCACCTGCAGCTGCAGGGGGATCGGCAGGTCGAAACTGTCTGTCGGGCGGTAGAGCTTGCGGATCAGCACCTCGCCGGCAGTCTTGAATGAACCGGCCACCAGTGTCTGGATGCCGTAGAAGTCAAGGATGCCGTCGGCGTCCATGACTTCGACCTGGTCGTTCCACAACTCGCGCAGCGCCTTGTTGAAGGCCTTGTCCGGTGTCTGCGGGATGGGCCGGATGCCGGTGCCGATTACGTTCGCAACCCATGAGCGCTTCGAGCGCTTGACCCAAGGGATGTTCCTTGCTTGGTCGCGCACGCGGTCGCGCATCAGCGGCAGCGCCATCGCCAGCAGGGAATTGATGCCCGACTGCGAAGCATACCATTTTTCGGTACGGCGGCCACGGCTGGCGGCGTCGAAGCCGCGTGCCGATTGACGCACCGGACGGGCCTGCGCGCGCGGCGCTTTCGTGGCCGATTTTTTCACGGCCTTGATTTGACGCTTTGCCATTATTCGCACCCGCCGTCATCCAGCCCGCGGCTGGTTTTCATGCGCACCTGCGAGGATGTCTTCTTCCCCGCTTCGGCGTTGAGCGCCCGCGTGATCGTGTTGATGATCTGCTGCATGTCGGACAGCGACCGGTAGAGCGTTTCCGTGCCGTCATAGTTCACGCGCAGCACGCCGGAGGCATATGCCTTCTTGATGGCATTGAGCTGCGCCAGCGTATAAACCGTCTCGGTCATGGGGTGGCCTTTGCTTTAGAACTTCATCCGCGCCTTGATGCGCGTTTTCGCCGCCTTCGGCGGTGCCGCAGGTCCGGGCGATACCGGCGGGCGGGGCTTGGGCGGCTCCGGCTGCGTATCGTCGTTTTCGTCTCCCGATTCCTCCTGCGCCTTGGGCGCGGGCTGGGAGTTAAGCTGCGCCTGCAGCGAAAGCAGGTCGCCCTGCAATGTTTCGACGGGCACGTTCCGCATGGCGGCAAGGCGCTCCCAGTCCGAAACCGTGAAACGGCTCAGGCCGAGGCGCTCCGCGCAGGCAAGGTTGTATTTGCGGCAGTCGAGGAAGTGGTTTTCCCCCGACGTCTGCCACTCCTGCACTTGCTTGCCTGCCCGTTCTTTCCAGACCAGGCTTTCCGATGTCAGCTGCTTGAAGTAGTTTTCGTCGCAGCCCATGTGGAAATGGCAATATCCCCAAGGATCGGCGTCTTTGCCTTCCTTGATGCCCTCGAGGCGCAAGTAGGAGTAAAATTCAAGTTTCGACTGCCAGTCGCCGACAGGCCAAACGCGCAGGCTGCCCAGCTTCTTGCCGCTGAAACCGACGTCGATTTTCGTCGGCGTGCCCAGTATCGGCGAATAGGCGCCGTGCACGCCCATGACGGCCATGGCGCGATCTTTGCCGCGCACCCAAGCGTAAACCATGTGCGTGTTATAACGGCTGTCGATCGCCACATGCTCTGCGCGGAAGAACTGCCCCCACGGGTTTTCGTACTGGCGGTCGTAGAGGTCGGTCAGCTGCTTCCAAGATGTCGGCTGGTCGGTGCTGCCGGGCAGGAAGCCCTTGTCCACCAGCCACGAGGTTTTGCCGACGCCCCATGCGACGACTTCGTAAAAGAACCCGTCCTTCTGCACGTCGACGCCGACAGTGATAAGCAGCGCACCCAGCGGCATGCGGCCGGCAGCGTATGGCTCGCGCAAGCCCAGCAGCCTTGTGCTGTCAGGCGCGTCGCCGCGCTCTTCCCACGCTTCGCCCAGCCAGAGGTTGATAAAGGTTTTCAGTTCCTGCGGCTTGTCCTTCACCGACAGGAATTCCTTTGCCATCTCGTCCCAAGGAACGAAGGGCGAAAAAATAGTGCTGATCTTGAACCCGACATGGTCTCCGTGCCACGTCTCGGGGTCGAAGACCTTTTCCGACTCCGCCTCGAACCAGTCGCCTTTCGCCAGCATCTTGAGCTTTTCGTGATGCTCGATGATGCAGCCGTTCAGCTCGCAGACGTAGTGTGCGTTATACGGCGGCGCGTCATTGAACCGCAGGCCGCCCTTGAAGGGCTCTTTCGATACGGGGAAGAACCTGAACTCCTGAAACGCATCGCAATGCGGGCAGGGCATCTTCCAGATGCAGCGGTGCGATTCCTCGTAGTATGCCTTGTGTATGCGGCTCGTAGACTTGTTCGTCGGCGAGGACACCTGCAGGCGCTTGGCCGTTCCCGAAGCAAGGTAGGACACCTGCCGCGCGTTGGCCATCTTGTCGGGATCGCCCTGCCCGTTGACGTCATGCGGCCATTCGTCCCAGTCGTCTTTCGCAAGGTAGCGTATCGACTTCTGGCGAAGGCCTGCTGCCGAGTTGGCGCCGGATATGGCGAGGAACCCGCCGGGGAATTTTTTGTGCTTGGTGGTCGAGCCGCCTTGGCGGCCTTTGTTCTCTTTAATTTTCTCCCGCATGCGCGGGGTCGCCTCGATCGTCGGCGTCAGCTTTTCACGGTCCCAGTCCGCGCCGGCGTCTTTCGTCGGGTGGACGATCAGGAAAGGACCAGGCGCAACGTCTGACACGAAGCCGACGAGGTTGGTGATCATCTCCGATCCGCCGCACTGCACTGATTTCAGCATGGATACTGTCATGCAGGGGTGCGACGGCGAAATGCAGTCCATCGGCTTTTTCAGGTAAGGCGTCGTGGCATTGCGCCACTTGCCCGACTTGGTCGACGTGCCCTCGGCGACGTGGCGGTGTTTATCGGCCCACTCCGTGACGCTCATGTCGGGGTCAGGCGTCAGCCCCTTCGCGAAATTTACGCGGTAGCTTTTAGCCGATGCCAACATCCCCAAGTGTCTCCATCAGCAGATCTCGGATTTTGTTACGCAGGAAAAGCATGATCTGCCTTTCATCGGTCATCTTGACCAGCTCGCCCGCCACCTCCTGCGGCAGCGAATTGAACCGGTCACGCACGATGCGGGCGCAGTCGAGCGCCTCGCGGTCCATTTCGGATTTCTCGACCAGCTCCCCCGCTTCCTTGCGGAGCTGCATGTGCAGCAGCTGGCCCTGCGTCTGTTTGTGGAACAGCGCGGCGTCGTTGTAGCTGGCCTTGTTAGCAACCGGCGGCGCATCATCCAGAGGGTCGTCCAGCAGATTGTCGATCTGCGGGCCCATGTTCCGGCGTGCCAGCCTGCGGGCTGGATCTGCCATGTTCGAGAGGACAGCCTTGCAGACCACGGGGTCAAGCTTTCCATCATCCAGCGTCGGCAGCTTACCCGCGCTGACCAGCTTGTTCACGTACTGGCGCGACTTGCCGATGTCCTTGGCGAATTCGGCCTGCGTTACGCCGGTCATAGCGTCAACCGCCCCCGTAGACCTGAATTTTCGAGTTTATAAACCATTGTTTCTACTCGTTAATTCCTGTCTACGTTGTCAACCTTGTAAACCTCGATTTAGAAACTTGCGCCTACCCCCAACCCGCGCGTAGCCGACCCACATAGGGTTTCGACGCCAGAAGAACCTAACTTTTCCAAAAGGTTAACAAAAGGTTAACGAGTTATTGGAAGTCGCCGTCAGGGGCAGAAGAGAAGCCCGCGCAGCGTCCAGACTGCGCGGGCTAGTGTGTGCACGAAGGAGGTGCCGTGAAGCTGGAGGCAGGCGCGGTGCAATGCGTACCCGCGTGGAACGCGAGCCGCTGGGGACCGCGCCCGCCATAGTGAAACGGGCGGTAGCCTCGGGCCCGACACATGCGAGCAACCCGATACAGGCCGAGGCCACCATGGGAAACACGCAGCGCATGCGGGAGGAGCCCGGCAAGGACTTACTGCAGCGCTGTTCGAGGGATGAAGTACCGTGCAGGAGGAAATGAAAAACCCGCGCCTTGCGGTGCGGGTCTCTGCTGAACACCCAACGGTGCTATGTTGTCGAACTTAAGGCCTTAGCGCGGTTGACGTCAACAGCTTTTTTCTGGCCTGAGTCACAGCACGGTAAATGACAAGGCAAGAGACGAGGTTATTCAAGACCTTGTCGGCGCGAACATTTTGCTTGATAGCAACGTCTGCAATGGCCATGCCGTTCACCACTTCCATGCACATCAGCACGCTATGCCCCTCCGCGATGCACTTCTTCCCCCATGCCGACAGCGACATCATGGCCTCGCCATTACCGCCCATCATGGCGATCTTGACCGCGACCTTCATGTCGCCGAAGGCATCAAGCACCCCCTGCTTCAGCAACGCCTGGTCGAGCAGGCCGTTCACCTTCCCCTGCTTCGCCATGCCCTCAGTCCTCCTTCTTGCCGATGCGCAACACACCGAGCTTCACGGCCAGATCGAGGCAGGCGATCAGGTTTTCCTTGACCGCCAGCCTGCCGCGCCTGTTCTCTGACTGCACCTCGGCCAGCGACTTGCCGAAGACCACCGTCTCGATGCACATCGCATGTGATAGCCGCGCCTTCTGCACATCAACCGCCCAGCTCCAGTAGAAGTCCATGAGCTTGGCGCCGGCCTCGACATCACCGCCCCCGCCGGGCTGGCGGAAGGGGTTAAAAGTCTGCATGCCCATTCCCGCTTCGATCATCTTGTAGGCCGACCGCAGGCTGCACATCGCCTTCATCCGATCATCGCCGAGCGCTTTCTTCAGTTGCTTGTCCTCAGCGTTGATGAAACGCTTTTTCACCACCTTGCCGTTCGCCGCGGTCGACCCGCCGTCGGCTTCGAACTGCTCGCCCCGATGGATGCGGCGATGTTCGCGCTGGCGCTTCAGTTCGCGGTTCGAGATTTCATGCGTGTTCTTGTCCTCCCGCTGCGAAGCCTCTTCCGCCGCCAGCTTCGCTTCCACCTCGGCCTTCGACAGCGGTTTCTTTTTGCGGTCCGCAGCGCCCGCCTTGATGCCGTCTTCGGTATTCCGGCGGATCTTCCCCCAGTCGAGTTTCACTTCACGCTTGTACTCTCCCGCGTCGTCTTCGTGTTTCATGGCTGCTGCCCCCTGTTGATAGCTCATTGACTTCATCCTCCGCGATGCACGATGCCGCGCTGTTTGTGGTTTTCCTTGAGCGAGTCCCTGATAAGCCCCTGCGCAAGCGTCTCGCTTTGCAGCTTGCCGGTGAATTTCAATTCCACATGCACCTCGAAGATCCGCTCGAGCATCGACAGGTGCAGCCCCGCCCGCTTGTATTTTTCATGGCAGGAAATCTGCAGGCGATAGGCCGAGCGCCCCTTGATGCGGATCAGTGCCGCGTCCGCGAAAGCCCCGAACACAATCAGGTGCGGGTTGTGGATGCCGAAGCGCGTCATGCCGCGCACCATCTTGCGCTGCCACCACAGCACCTTCCACCCCACGCCCAGCGCAAAACGGTCCAGAACGTCGTCGCTCATTTGCCCTCGCCCTCCCCATTGATGTGATAATTCCCGCAATGCCAGCACACCGTTGAACCGGCTGCCGGCCCGAAATACGTCTTGCGCCCGCATTGCGACGAAAACCACGGCATGGATGCCGGGTTATCACGCAGCGCCGCCAGCGCTTCGCGTTTCTTCTGCAGGCGCTGCACGACCGATATCGGCGCGAACCGCATTTCCCATTTCGAGCGCACATGCTTCATGGCCCCATCCTCCCGAAGAAATCCAGCAGCCAGAACATCGAGAACAGCAGAGCCAAAATGAAAACTACGCCAAGCACCACGCTCGCACCCACAGCGAAGATCACCACGCAGTAACCCGCGACGATCACCGCCAGCATCAGCGTGACAAGGAAATCCGCAATGCGGCCCAGCCCCGTCATTCGGCACCCTCCGCCGCGTCGGCCTGCTTGCGGTGGTTCCACGCGTAGCTGCCCTTCGACTTCAACGCGCGGTCGATGCCATCGACGGCTGCAGGTATCAGCAGCAGCGCTTCCTTGCGCCCGACGGTATCGTTCACCGTCACGATCTTGCGCTGCGTGACGTAAGGAACCTGCGACCAGTGCGAATAACAAAAAAAAGCCTTCCGGCGGCGTTCATGCACGCAGCCGGGGAAGAGGCACAGGAAGGGCGAGGGCTTGCCGACGGTCACAGCTTGTTCCTCCGTTTGTGCGAAACGATGAAATCAAGGAAGTGGTCCAGCGGGTGCGAGGGCGTGATGCCCTTGCGGTTGATCCATTCGTCGTACTGGAGCGCGAGGTAGTCGCAGGAAAGCGACCAGCCTTGGTTGGTCTGCGCCGCCCGCTGCACTTTTTCCCAGTCGGGGGTTTTCAACAGGCGGGCGATGCTGAAGGGGGGTAAGGGGGGTTTATTAACAGAAGATACCAAAGGAGTTAACCCACTCTCCGGTATCAACCCTTGAGTATCTTCATATGTACCGGCAGATTTTGCCGGTGAAGTCGTGTCGTTTTTTGCCGGTGAAGTATCAGCGGCAAAAACTGCCGGTGAAGTTATCAACAGGTATCCGTCTGATGATTTTCGCCCGTCCGGACGGCGGCGTTCGAAGGCCACGACCAGCCCGATCTCCTCCAGTTTTGACAGGTGATTACGAATAGTCCGCTCGGCCATGCCGCAGCGCTTCTGCAGGTAATCCTGCGAGGGCCAAGCCCAGCCCAGCGCACCGATGGAGCCCTTCAAATCGTCGGGGATGATGTCCAGCAGCACGCGGTCGCAGGGGTTGATCGGGTTGGCAAGGTTCGACAGCGTCAGCAGCACGAGCTTCGCGCCCGGCTCGACCTCTTGTTCAAAAGCCCATTTGAGCCACTCGATGCTCATGGGTGCCCTGTCTCCGTAACTGTGCCCTGATGCAGCGGGAAGGAACCTCCCCGCCGACGCATCCCCTGATAGTTTCTAGTCCGAAGCTCTTAACCGGCTTCGCTGCTCGCGCCGTTGACGGCGTCAAGTATCATCCGCACCTCGGCGATGATCGCCTTGGCTACGGCATTAACGTGCAATTTCTCGGCTGCGACAAAGGCCGCACCACCAGGCGATGTCGCCAGCTGGGCAGCGCGCAATATGGCGCTTAACTCGCCGGCTGCCTCGTGGATGTCGAGCAGCGCGGTGGAGAGATCCAGCGGCTTTGCCTGTTTGTCTTCTATCGCCAGCCTGTAGGCGTCGAAGAACGGCGTCTTCGCGTCCTCGGCCTTGCAGGCGGTGTCGAGCAGCTTCGCGTCGTCGAAACTGATATGGCGTTCCTTGTCGAGGTCGCCGTAGGCGTAAATGGTCGAAGCCTGCTTATCGAGCAGGTCGGCGCAGCGGTCGATGCCAAGAATGGCCATTGCAGCGTGGACAGCGGCCTGCGTCGTGGTTGCCTGTCTAAACTTTGCCATCTCATTAGCCTTATTTCGCTAGGGGTTTAACGGTAGGTTTGGACTTGAAGAAGTCGGAAGCCCTGAAATATCGGGGGTCGGCGTCGAGATACGACTGGATGATAGGGACGGTAAAATCCCGCTTCCCGTTCTCGATTTCGCTGATGTAGCTGACACCTAGACCAAGGACGCCACTCGCTTGCTTGAGCGTGTATTTCATCCTGCGTCTGCGCCAACTTCTGATTTTTGCTAAGGCTTTGACCATGCGCGAATTTCACACATAGTGAATTTCACGTCAAGTGAATTTTCACTATGTGGTTATCGAACTAATTGAAAGAAACGCACATTATGTCACTTATGGTTATTCACAGACTCAGCCAACTGACAAAAGAACGCGGCGCAAAGCGGAAGCTCGCCGATGCCCTCGGCAAAGCGCCCAGCATCATCAGCGAATTGTGCAACGGTAACGATCGGTTAAACGATGATTTGATTGCTGATATTTGCCGGGCGCTTAACATTCCCATCTGGCAACTTTTCGTTGACCCTAAGGATGTAATTCCCAAGGAATACATAGATCTTATGGCCGATTATAAAAGCCTCGATGCCGACAGTAAGCGTATCGTTGACGCCATGCTTCAAGCTTCCCGTCACCGCCCCGATAACGGAGCCGAAAAAAAAAGCAACGGCACTGAAGGCGACGTATGATACCGCCCTTAATGTTCTCTTATGTTGTATAGGCAAAAGACCATGAAAAACCTTATATTCCCGTTGATTTTCTGCGCCGTCGTGACCGCCTGCGCTCCGCGCAGCATTTCAACCATGGAGCAAATGCCACGCGCCTACAGTGCCGTCACAAAAAAATCAGCAGCGGGCTTTACTGGCTGCATCCAGCCGAAGCTTGAACGCTACCCCGTTATGATCGGCTTTGCCTTTGAAGACCGGACCGCGCTCGTCCAGACCCGCGACACCGAAGGCGGCAAGGACATTTATCAGCTGCAGAATTCCGAAATGATGACGCTCGTCACCTACCGCCGCAAAGCATCGGGCAATCAAATATCCCTGTATGTCGCCAATAACCATTTTGCTGCCAACCGCATCAAAACCGATTACTCCCGCATGATTGACGGCTGCAAATAGCCCTCCCAAATAGCTGAATTATCGCCCGTTAAAGTATTTCCCATAGCTTATAATTTCACACACAGTGAATTTTCTTGTTGACTTAGATTTCGCTATTTGTGAAAGTCCGGACATCAACCACCCTGTCCGGGAGCGCAAAGATGAAAACCTTACTTTCCACCGCAGCAGCCCTTCTGCTGCTTTCCACCGTCGCCCACGCCGAAACATCCGCCACGCAGGCCACCGACGACGCCTACAAATACCCTCCTTCCCTGCCCAGCCCTGAAAACCTCGAAGCCGTCGACCAGGCGATGTTCGAAGCCGCGATCGAGGCCAAAGGCTGGTGCGCGCAAAGCCTGCGCCCAGTCGGCAAATCCGGCCAG
>JBGGMV010000133.1:0-4045 GCA_041287865.1 Alphaproteobacteria bacterium
TCCGTCGCCACACTCGAGGCGCAGATTGCCTTCCAGAAGCTGGTGGAGAAGGCCGAGAAAGACGGCGCGCAGATCGTGATCGAGGTCAGCCAGGGGCTTTCCAAGGACATGAAGCTGCCGGGCGCCATTAAACTCAAACAACCGGGACAACCCTGACATGATCAAACTGAAACCGCCGGGTGACGCATGACAGCAGGCAAGGATCGCAGCCTCGACGAGCTGGAAGACAAGCTGTGGAAGCAATTTGACGAGGCGTGCAAGGACGCGCCAAACTACGTCAACCCCAACAAGTCGAGTGAAAGCAGCAGCAGTTACGCGTCGCCGGGCAATTTCACTATCGAGAACCGCAAGGCCATCGCTGAAACCGCGCAGGCCATCGCTGCCATCCGTCGCGAAAGGCGCGTCGAGAAACTGACCGAAGAACAGCAGAAGATCGAGGAAGAGATGGACAAGGGCCTGAAGGCCGGCGTCACGCCGCTCAACCCCATCAAGCTTAAACAAAATACACCCTGACAGGAGTTATAGAATGGCAGACGCAACAAACCTCGAAGAAGTCAGGCAAAAGCTTTACAAGGCTTTCAACAAGGCCATGAAGGGCGTCGAGTACTGGGAAGCCGACAGTGCCAGCGAAATCGAACGCCATGCCGCGGCCAGCGCCGCCGCCGCCAATTCGGCGCAGGCCATTACGACTGTCGAGCGCGAAATCGCCGTGCTCCAGCTGCTGAAGGAAGCGAAAGAAAGCGGCGCGGGCATCACGATTGAAATCGACAAGGGCCTTGCGCGCAGCGTCAGCGTGCCCAGCCCGATCAAGCTGAAACAGGGTTAGGAAACGGCCATGGCAAAATCACTCGAAGAAGTCCGCGATGACCTCTACGCAATTTTCACGCGCGCGGCGACCTCGGCCAAGAGGTGGGAACCCGGCAGGGGCGATAGTTCGCCACATTTCGCCAACACGGCCAACGCGGCCGCCAGCGCAGCCGAGGCTTTGACGCAGGTCGAGCGCGAAATAAAAGTGCGCGAATTGATCGATCAGGCCCAGCGCGAAGGCTCCAACATCACGATCGAGATGGACAAGGGCCTTGGCCGCCGCGTCAACGTGCCGGCGCCGATCAAGCTGAAATCGTCCGAATAAGGCTTAACTGACCGCTTCCTGCGGTTGGGGCTTCTGCAATATCAGTCTCGCCACCACCAGCGACACCACCAGCATCGCCGCGGCCAGATACCAGGGCGCGCCGGGCATGGGGTTGGGGCCCGCCAGGAAGCCCGCATAGACGGCTGCGAAAAGACCGGGGCCCACCAGCATGGCAACGCTGCGCAGGCTGCCAAGGGCTCCCTGCAGCTCTCCCTGACGTGTTGCGGGCACGATCTGGGTCATCATGGTCTGCGTGGGCGCGCCGGCAAGGCCCCAGAGCGAGTTAACGGGGATCGCCAGTAGGAACATCCAGCCGGCCGAAGCCCAGCCGAAAAGCCAGAAACCGGCCGCGCCCAGCGCCAGACCGGCGAACAACGTGCCGCGCTCGCCCAGTTTCTTCACGGCAATGCCCACCACGCCGCCCGAAATGATGATGGTCGCAACGCCCACCACGGCCAGCGCCGTGCCGATGGCGCTTTCATCCCAGCCATAACGGTGCATGGTATAAAGCACGAAAACAGTGGGGTAAACCTCGTGCGCCAGATAGCCGATGAAGTTGATGGCGGCAAGGCAGGCAAGGCGCGTATCCGATTTCAGCAGCGCGACGGCGCCGGCGGGGTTGGCAATCTTCCACTGTATTTTTGCCTGCCGTTTTTCGGGCGGCAGCGATTCCGGCAGAACGAAGCAGCCATATAGTGTGTTCAGCAGGCAGCAGGCGGCCGCGCACCAGAAGGGCAGGCGCGGATCGGTCGACCCCAGCCAGCCGCCGATGGCGGGGCCCATGATAAAGCCGACGCCGAAGGCGCAGCTGAGCAATCCGTAAGCTTTCGACCTTTTATCGGCGGGTGTGACATCACTTATATAAGCATTCGCCGTCGACATATTCGCCGCCGTGATGCCCGACAGCACGCGGCCTGCCAGCAGCCAGCCGATGGTGGGCGCCAGCGCCATGAGGATATAATCGAGCCCGAGGCCAAGGCAGGACAGCAGGATCACCGGCCTGCGCCCGAACCTGTCGGACAGCACGCCAAGCAGTGGCGAGAAGATAAACTGCATCGCCGCCCAGACCGTGCCGAAAAGGCCGATCATCATCGCGGCCTTGGCCGTGTCGCCCTCCATGAAATCCGACACCAGCGAGGGCAGCACCGGCACGATGATGCCCAGCGCCAGCATATCCAGCAGCACGGTGATAAAGATAAAGCGGAAGGCGGCGGGGCTGTTGTGGAGCGTGGCGGACATGTGTTTTTACGGCTGTTATGCGGGACAGGGGCAGCTATAGCACAGGGTTGGCGGCTATGGCGATATTATGATTTCAAGGATATGTAAAAACAGAAGCAAAATGGGGATTTACAAGCCGGCATCGTTGCCATAAGCATATTACATACACATTTCTGACAAGGACGCGCGCATGGCCGATGATCTCGAGCAGTTGAAGAAACGCCTGTGGAAGCAGTTCAACCGCGCCTGCGACCTGGCCGAGAACGACAGCGGCGGCACGGTCGACTCCCGCGCCGCCAACCGCAACGCCGCCGGCACGTTGGGGCTTGCGATCGTCGAGGTAGAGCGCGAGCTGCGCGACCGCGAAGGCGGCACCAAGACATTCCGCATTCAACCCGCGAAGCAGGGAGGATAACAGCCATGGCCGACAAGAAAGAACGCACGCTGGAAGAGCTGAAAGACACGCTGTGGAAGGCCTTTGATCGCGCGGCGGAGCGGCACGAATACTATTCCGATTACGATTACGCCAGCCAGAGCTATCCCACCAACCATTCGATCCAGAACCGCATCGCCATGGGCACGCTCGCCGATGCGATCGTGAATGTGGAGCGCGAATTGCGCGTGCGCGAGAAAATCAGCGAAGAGCAGAAGATAGAAGACGACGTGAATGACGGGCTTTCGCGCAAGGTCACCGCGCTGCGCCCCGTGAAACTCAAGCAGCCGGAATAGCCATGCCGATCCCCGATAACGAACTCGAGCGCATGGTGAAAAGCCTGCAAAAAGCCTTTAATTCGGCGGCCGCAAGCTATGAGGCCTATCACAGCGTTTACGGCGGCGGTGATAACCAGACGCGCGCCCGTGCGGCGGAGCTGGCGGCCATCTCGCAGGCCTATCTGGAGGCCGTGCGCGAGCAGGACGACCGCGCGGATGCCAAAGACCGCCCGAAGCTCGTCAAAGCCATCAAGAATCCCTGAAAAATACCTTCCAGAATCAGACCGCGCCGGCCGACTCCCCAAAACGGTGTCTGGCGGGGTGATTTTTCGTCCTTCCTGCGCTTGAATTTGGTGCAGGGCGACATAACTTAATTCTCTGCACGCGAATTTATGCTTATATTTGAAGGGTTTAAATTCTGTTCAAATTGTCTTTGACTTTGACGGAACCCGAACGTATAAACTGCGTCACTGTCTAACGCGGATTCGCGGGGGCCTACAGAAAAAGCGGTTAAATGCAGTTTTCTGTTGACGTGTAGGGGAACTCTCCTATATCTTCTCGGCTCTGACAGATTCTCTCCCGGTTCGCAAAACTTAAGGTTTTCGGCTAGGGGGGATTTTGCGGCCTTAAAAACCGCGAAGGGTTATTGAACATTGTAGATCGATGAGAAGAGATACGCAGGCAGCGGTTTGTTGATCGTGTTAAGCGTTTTTACAAAACGACCTGCTCTGAGTATCTCAGCACAGCCGAACCAAAATCCCTCACGGATTTTGGTTCAATACAGAAATGTACAAGTTTCTGTTTTAACAGTGATTGTCTTTGCAAAAAGACAATAAGCAGGTCTCAAAAATATCGAGATCCTTTGACATTAAAAGCAAAGGTTCAAATTCAACTTAAGAGTTTGATCCTGGCTCAGAATGAACGCTGGCGGCAGGCCTAAAACATGCAAGTCGAACGCTTGTAGCAATACAAGAGTGGCGCACG
>JBGGMV010000134.1:0-3575 GCA_041287865.1 Alphaproteobacteria bacterium
GTTTTTGTGATAAACGACGTTGCACTTTTTCTATTCCTTTGGACCAATCATTTTTTCCGGACGCACAGCCTTATCGAAATCGTCCTCTGTTAACAGTTTAAGCTCAACTGCGACTTGTTTCAATGTCTTGTCTTCGGCCAGGGCCTTTTTGGCGATCTTGGCGGCATTGTTATATTCAATGACAGGGTTCAGGGCGGTGACGAGCATTAAACTCTCGTTCAGCAGCTTGGTGATGCGTTCCTTGTTGGCCTCGATGCCTACCACGCAATTATTCGTAAAGCTGTTGCAGGCATCGGCCAGCAGGCGGATGGACTGCAGCAGGTTATAGATCATAACCGGCTTGAAGACGTTCAGCTCGAAATGGCCGTTGCTGCCGGCGACGGTGATGGTGGTGTGGTTGCCCATGATTTGCGTGCAGACCATGGTCATGGCTTCCGACTGGGTCGGGTTGACCTTGCCGGGCATGATGGACGATCCGGGTTCGTTTTCCGGCAGGTGGATCTCGCCGATGCCGCAGCGCGGGCCGGAACCCAGCAGGCGGATGTCGTTCGCGATCTTCATGAGGGAGCAGGCGATGGTGTTCAGCGCGCCCGATGCCTCCACAATCGCGTCATGCGCGGCCATGGCCTCGAATTTGTTTTCGGCGGTGGTGAAGGGGATGTTGGTGACTTCGGATACTTTTTTCGCAAACAGTTCTGCGAAGCCTTTCTTGCAATTCAGCCCCGTGCCGACGGCTGTGCCGCCCTGCGCCAGTTGCGAGAGGCGCGGCAGGCATGACTTGACCCGCTCGATGCCGTATTTCACTTGCGTTGCGTAGCCTGAGAATTCTTGCCCAAGCGTTACGGGCGTGGCGTCCTGCAGGTGCGTGCGGCCGATTTTGATGATCGGCTGGAATTCCTTGGCTTTCAGCGTCAGCGCTTCGCCGAGGTGTTCGAGTGCGGGCAGCAATTCATGGTGCAGCTGCTCGACCGCCGCGATATGCATGACGGTGGGGAAACTGTCGTTTGATGACTGCCCCATGTTCACATGGTCGTTGGGGTGAACGGGTTTTTTGGAACCGATTTCGCCGCCCAGCACCTCGATCGCGCGGTTGGCGACGACTTCGTTGATGTTCATGTTGGTCTGCGTGCCCGAACCTGTCTGCCAGACGACAAGCGGGAAATGATCATCAAGCGCGCCCGACATCACTTCTTCGGAGGCTTGAATGATGGCTTCGGCCAGTTTGGCGTCGAGGATGCCCAGTTCCTTGTTTGCCTGCGCGGCGGCCTTTTTCTGGATGCCCAGCGCGCGCACCAGCGGCAGCGGCATGCGCTCGGTGCCGATCTTGAAATTCTCGAAGGAGCGCTGCGTCTGCGCGCCCCAGTATTTGCCGGCGGGAACTTCCACTTCGCCCATCGAATCCGTTTCGATGCGCATGGCGCTGTCCTTGGTTTTTGCGGGGGTGTTTTTGGCCATTTTATTTCTTCTTCCTTATGCTTGCTGGCACCAGAACTGGTACATGCCGATGAACAGTTGAGGGTGCGCCTGTTCGAACGCATGCCAGTTGCGTAAGTTGACCGCTTCCGTATCGGCAGGATAGGCGGCCAGATACTGCGCCACCGCCGCCTGTGGCAGGATAAATTTCAGGAATTTCAGATGCAACTGGTTTAACGCCTTTTCGATGCCCGGAATGTCGAAACAATGTTCCTGCACGTGGAAGAGCATGTCGCGGTACATTGAAATATGGTAATAATCGCTGGCGCTAGAGATGCCATTCAGCACCTCGCGGTCGAGCAGGGTCGCGCTCTGGCGCCTGAAATCGCGCATCCCGTCGGAGGTCGGCGGGAAGCCTTTTTGCTTGATGATGTCCTGCGCGACGATCAGGTGCTTGCGCGCGATCTTGCTGTACAGCGCGATGCGCATCAATCCGCCCGGGTTCAGCAATCCGGTCAGCACTTCCCAGCCCTTCAGCGGCTCCTGCAAGTGATGCAGCACGCCGCCCGACATGATGCCATCGAATTTTTCCCCGATGCTGCCGAGTTGCAAAATATCCGCCTGCCGGAACGTAATGTTTTTGAATCCCAGCGCCTGTGTTTGCACCTGCGCGTATGAAAGGCTGGCAAGGCTGAGGTCGACGGCGAGTATCTGTGCTTCGGGCAGCGTGGTGGCGATCTGCGCTGCTTCCTGCCCTGTGCCGCAGCCGGCGATTAATATCTTCGCGCCCGGTTTGCGCAAACCGTCGGCAAGGCGTTCCAGCGACAGGTTGCGCGGCACTGTTTTCCAGCGGGGGTAGGGGAATTCTTCGTATTGCTCGCGCACCTTCACCGATACCGTATCGGCAATCGGCGTGATGGCGATCATTTCTTTTGCAGCGGCGGCGCGCAGGCGCGGTTCGGTGATTTGCGCCAGAATGACCGAAGCAAGATCTGCATTTCCCGCCTGTTCTTGCGCAATCGCATCGGCATCGGGGCTCGCGCAGAGCGGCGCGTAGCAGGCGCGGCGGGCGATATCGGCGGGGCTGTTGCCTAGTTTGTTGACGGCTGCTTTTTCCTCATCCGTCACGTCGAAAATATAATCGGTGTTGAAGCAATAATGCGCCAGCGCGGACGAGATCGTGACAAGCTGCTGCGGCGTAAATCTTTCCGGTTTCAGCAACAGCGTTCTGCGCAGATGCGTCAGGAATTGCTCGAAGGCTATCGTATAGACGGTGATTTTTTCGATGCCGTGCAGGAAAAACGGCTGCAGCAGCGGCGAAAAATCTGTGGCCGCATCGAAAGGCGCGGGATCAAACGCCACGCCCGCGTCATCCTTCGCAGGCAGGGCAGAGGCGAGATTTGCCTTCAGCTTGTCGAAGAAACCAGCCTTCTTTTCGGCGGGACGGCTCAGTGCGTAAAGCCCGCGATAGGTGGGATTAAGGGTCAGCGTATTGTACCAAAGCCCCTGCGCGCCCGAACAATCCAGCCCCGGCGTCTTCAGGCAGTCGAGCAATGTATTTTCTATAATACTATTATACTGGAAAAACACCGCATCCTGCGCGATGGCGATGAAACGCACCTTGTAGCGGATTTCGGCGGGATTGGCGGCGATGGCCAGCGTGGAATAGCCGATGGCCTTGTCGATCTGGCGCAGCTCGAAATGAGCTTCGGCCAGCATGGCGAGCGAAGCATGGTCGCGTTCATCGACGCCCAAGGCCTTTTCAAAATAGGGGATTCCGGCCGCGAAAGCACGGTGCATATGCTGGATATTGCCGAGCGTGCGATAGGCCGCCGCCGTTTCCTGCAGCTTCAGCGAGGCGTCGAGACTGGCGCGCGCGGCGTCGAAATCGCGCTGCTGCATCTGGTCGCGCGCCTTCTGGACAAGCTCCTCGGCGCTCTGGAGGGCAGTGGCTGCTGACACCGGTTTTCGGGCCTTTAGCTGGGGGTTAAGCAGGCTATATTTTGGGGAAAAACCCTTCACAAATCAACGGTTTTACGCGTATATTATGTATCTTAAATTTGAGGTGTGAGATGCTCGAAAAAACCTTTGAAAGCAAAGAAGTCGAAAAGAAGCATTACGAGACCTGGGAAAAATCCGGTGTCTTCCATGCGGACGTAAAG
>JBGGMV010000135.1:0-2979 GCA_041287865.1 Alphaproteobacteria bacterium
TGGTTGAAAGCCTCGCGGAATTCGCTGCGCACCTGCGCGGGCTGGCTGACCAGCTGGCTGTCCATGGTGTCGATCTCGTTTTCGATGCGGGCATGCATCGTCTTGCGCTTTTCTTCCATCGCGTTGATCTCGCGCTCGGCGTCGCCGAGCGGGCCGGACTTGCACATCTCGCGCATGCCGTAACCAGCCGTGAGGCCCCCTGCAAGCCCTGCCGCGCCGGCAATCGCCAGCGAAGCGGCGGTGACGAAGCCGAACAGCCCCAGCACCCCGAAGGTGCAGGCCGCCGCGACAATCGCGAAGGTGATGCGCCCCGGCCATCTGGCCCTGTTCATGGCCTTGGTCCAGGCGGCGTCGTTAATAGCTTCTTCTGATCTTTCGGAGGACTTCCACAGCTTTTCGCGCACATCGAAAAGCTTGATCGCGCGTTTGACGAAGTCTGTTTCCTGGAATGCGCCTTCATACTGGCCGGAACCGGTGTAGGTTTCGAAATCGGTCATAAAGCGCAAGTCCATGGGTCTCCTTTGTTTCTACTCTATTTGAGTATAAGTATCGCCCGAAGTGTCGATTTTGTCAAATTTCCTGCGTTTAGGGAGTGGCACCCGCTGAAGCCGAGGGCGCGCGGATCTTCAGCGTTTTCATCGCTTTTACCGGATCGTCGGTGGTGACGTCGGGATCGGGAACGGTCGCCGGGTCGGGCGCGGAGGGCGCGGCGGCCATGTTCACGACGGCCTTCAAACCTGCCTTGGTATCGATGCCGTTTTCGCGGATCGCCTGCTTCAGCGCCGCATGCTGGAAAGCCGCGCGGAATTCGTCGCGCACCCTCGGCGTCTGGGTGATCAGCGCGTTATCCATCTCGCTGAGTGCGCCTTCGACGCGGCCCAGCATGGTTTCGCGCGTCGCCTTCATTTCCTTGAGCTTCGCGTCACGTTCGATTTCATAGCCGATCTTCACGAAACCGCGCGTCATGGTGCGCAGCATAGAGCCGCCGATAAGCCCCGGAACGATCGCGGCGAAAAACCCGCCGATAATGCCCGCAGGACTGAACAGCAGCACCGCGCCCACGGCCGCCGCCGCGAAGCCGATCCAGAAGCCGATGCGGCCCGGCTTTTTCGCCGCCGCAAGACCCTTGCCGTCGAACTCCTGCGTTACTTCGGATTTAGTGCGGTCATGGGTTGAATGGATTGTTTCGCGCAAAGAAAAAAGGCCGATGGCCTTTTTGATGAAATCCGGTTCGCGGAGCGTATCGTCGATGTCAGTTGATTTGCTAAGCTTCCCGAAATCGTCCTGCATCAATTCCCCTCTTCTTTGTTTCTATTCTGATGACTATGGTACCCCAATACCACTATTACGTCAAATATATGCCTAATAAGTCAATAAATTCAGTGCATAAAATCATCCTTAACCTGCCTTTGTTACAGTTTATGCGGGGAGTTTTGCCTGTATGATTACCGCCGATGCCTTTTTCGCCGCCAAACGCCGGAAGCAACATCCGAAAGATTGCTTGAATCGCGGCAACGCCGCGGGGACGCATCATCACAACGTCTATGTGATCGAGCTCGACCCCAAGGTGCTGAAAGACCGCAAATTCCGCGCCGCCAACCCGAACCACGACCCGAAAAAGCCCTGCCTTTACGTAGGCTCCACCGGCATGTCGCCGGAAATGAGGTTTATCAACCACAAGCGCGGATACAAGGCCAACCGCTACGCGAAGAAATACGGGTTGCGCCTGCGCCCCGACCTCTACGCCGTCTATAACCCCATGCCCTGGGAAGGCGCGGTGGAGCTGGAAATCGAACTGGCAGAGGGTTTCCGCGAACAGGGCTTTGCCGTCTGGCAACATTAGCCCGGGAACTTCCCCCCTCCTCCTCCCATTGGCTCTTACGAGGGTAAAATAATTATAAGGGAGTAATGCCCATGAAAACGCTATTTATCCCGCTGGCGCTTCTGATCGCCATCACGCCCGCCTTCGGCGCAACACGCGATGAAGTCATGCAGCCCGGCGCCTATGAAGCCTGCCGCGCCGCCAATTCCCTGCCCGATTTCAAAAACCTCGACATCGACCGCGACGGCATCGTGAACTACCGCGAAATGCGCACGAACAACGAAAAGCATATCAGCCTGTTCTACGCCATCGACACCAACCACGACGACTACATCAGCCCGCGCGAGCTTGATGTTTACGCGAAGGTTGGCGATTGCGGGGAAGAGCAGTAGCATAGGCTACTTTTCAAGTAGCCATTTTTCAATGCGTGCATCGACCTGTATTTTTACATCAGGTGATAGCCTTTTTTCTATTTGTTGCTTGGTATCGATCGCCCGCGATGAAGCTGACCCGCTTTTTACCGCAACACCCAGCCAGAAATAAGCTTCGGACAGGTTTTTCTCAAAATTCTCTCCGCCATACAAATGGATGAACCCTAAAGAGGACTGGGCTGCAACACTGCCTTGTTCAGCAGCACGGCGAAACCATTTTTCAGCCTGGCGGATATCTTTTTTAACAGTGATACCATCTCTGAAGTAACTGCCGACTTTCTGCTGCGCTTCAGCATCGCCTTTTTCGGCGCTGTCAAAAACAATCTTTGCAAGTTCGGGCGTAACGCCCCCGTTTCTTCGACTAAGGAGTTCAACAAGGCGATTCCTAGCCCTTAGATTATCCTGCTCCGATGCTTTTTCAAAAAAGCCTTGCGCGATGCCAGAAACTAGGAAACTTGAACAGGGACTTGCCGAATACATTTCACCCAACTGAAATTGGGCGTCAGAATTTCCAGCCGCCGCTTGCGTCTTTAAAATATCGAATTTTTCTAAAGGAATTTGCCACAGCCTCGCAGCTTCACGCTCATCCTGTTTTACTCCCAAACCCTTGAAGTAAAGCTCCCCCAGTTCGCATGTAGCTGTGCCATGTTTAATTGATTGCTGATAAAATTTTACCGCTTCGGCATAATCCTGCTTAACACCTTTACCGTCTCGATACATATTTCC
>JBGGMV010000136.1:0-13082 GCA_041287865.1 Alphaproteobacteria bacterium
GAGGGGCCAAGCTGCTCCTCGATGCGGATCAGCTGGTTGTACTTGGCGATGCGGTCGGAGCGGGAGAGGGAGCCCGTCTTGATCTGGCCCGCGTTGGTGGCGACGGAAAGATCTGCAATCGTTGAATCTTCCGTCTCGCCCGAGCGGTGGGAGAAGACGACGCCGAAACCCGCCTTTTGCGCGGTCTGCACGGCGTTCAGCGTTTCGGTCAGCGTGCCGATCTGGTTGACCTTCACAAGGATCGCGTTAGCGGCCTTGCGGTCGATGCCTTCCTGCAGGCGCGTCGTGTTGGTGACAAACAGGTCGTCGCCAACCAGTTGAACTTTATCGCCAATCCGCGCGGTCAGCTCGATCCAGCCATCCCAGTCGTCTTCCGACATGCCGTCTTCGATGGAAACGATGGGGTATTTGTCGACCAGTTTCGCGTAGTAGTCGATCATCTGCTCGGAGGTAAGAACTTTACCTTCGCCTTCAAGGTTGTATTTGCCCTTGCTGTAGAATTCGGTGGCGGCGACGTCGAGGCCCAGCAGCACATCGCTGCCCGGCTGGTAGCCGGCGGCAGTGATGGCTTTCATGATGAAATCAAGGCCCTGCTCGGTGCTTTTGAAGTTCGGCGCGAAGCCGCCTTCATCGCCCACGGCCGTATTGAAACCGGCGTCTGCAAGAAGCTTCTTAAGTGCATGGAAAATCTCGGCTCCGGTGCGGATGCCGTCGGCGCAGGTGGGGGCTGCCACCGGCAAAATCATAAACTCCTGAAAATCGATCGAGTTGTCGGCATGCGCGCCGCCGTTGATGATGTTCATCATCGGCGTCGGCAGCAGGTGCGAATAAGTGCCGCCCACATAGCGGTAGAGGGGCTGTCCGACGTCGTTCGCAGCGGCCTTCGCCACGGCAAGGCTGACGCCGAGGATGGAGTTCGCGCCGAGACGCGCCTTGTTCGGCGTGCCGTCGAGGTCGATCATCATGGTGTCGATAAGTGTTTGTTCTGTCGCGCTGATGCCGGAGAGCGCCTCGAAGATTTCCGTATTGACGGCTTCGACGGCCTGCAGGACGCCTTTGCCGCCGTAGCGTTTCTTGTCGCCGTCGCGCTTTTCGACCGCTTCATGCGCGCCGGTGGAGGCGCCCGAGGGCACGGCCGCGCGGCCTGTGGCGCCGCTTTCGAGGATCACGTCGACTTCGACAGTGGGGTTGCCACGGCTATCCAGAATCTCGCGGGCGGAAATATCGACAATGGCAGACATGGCTGTTCTCCTTGTTTAATTCAGGCCTAAAGGATAGCTTATAAAGGGCCTGTTGCAAGTGCATTATTCGCAGCCGGGTTAGGTTAAAGGGGTATTGAAATTATGAAGAAATTTATCGCTGCGCTCACTTTCGTGCTTGTGCTGGCCATGGCGCCAGTGGCCCATGCGTACGATACGCCGCTCACCAACCCCAAAGACAAGGCCGCGCTCGAGGCCGTCGCCAACGCCGTGAAGATGTATGCCGAAGATCTCGGCTGCAGCCAGCTGGCCTGGGGGAACATCAGCGGCATGGGCGCGGTGTACCAGCTGCAGTTCATCCCCACCGGCACCGACCCGAAAGCCTGGAAACAGCGCGTGGTGATGAACGTCTACGGCCTGCCGAACGATCCGATCATGGATATCAGAATGATCACCCGCCTGATCGCCATGACGATCAGCAGTTACGAGCGCGCCGGCGTCACCATCGTCCAGAAGCCGACTTATACCGACGTGCGCCGCGAGCCGTTGCTGTTCATCGAATACGAAACCACCTCAACCGTCTACACCAAGCAGGCGCAGAAAGAATACGGCGCGGGTTTCCTGAAACGCACCTCGAAAAACACCGCCGCCTTTGTGCTGCTACAGTCGCGCTACGAGAAAATTTCGCCCAACCAGACCGTGAGCATCCACCGGATGGTTAACCCGAAGGCCAAGTAACAAGGGGATACATCCATTCAAGCCGGCCGCAAAAAAGCGCTGACAGCTGTGGCCGCGACAGGCGCCGTGCTTGCAGCTTTCGTTTTACTGGCCGTGCCGCAGATACCCGAAGCGCAGCGGATGCTGGATTTTTCGATCAAAGGTTCCTTCATCACCGCGGCCAGCCCGGCGGAGCGCGATTTCCTGCTCGCCATGGCGGCGGAGGCCAAGCCTGTCGTCGCACCGCTTGGCTATTCACACCTGTCGACCGCGCGCGCCGACAAGGACGGGAAAATCGCCTACCTCGAATTCGTGCCCGCGCGCGGGCAGGACAGCCGCAGCGGGCCTTCGGCCAAGGTCGAGTTCTATCCGCTGGAGGGCAAGAGCGAAAAGCAGCTTGATGAATTCACCGCCGCGATCTTCAGGGTCAGCGGCGCCGCTGCCGATACCCCCGCGAAAGTCGTCAAGCTGGAGGAAATGAGGGACAGGGACGGCCGCACCGCCGCCTATGCCGTCAAACTCGCGGGGCGTGAAACCCATTATGCCGCCGCCTTCAGGCAGGGTGCGCATATCATGGCCATCACGCTGCGCTCCGGTCCGGATGGCCGCGACACCCCCGGCAAGGACAGTCTCAGGAAATTATTACCCGAAGGGAAAACCATAGAATGAAAAAAACCTTTTATGCGCTGATGCTCTGCCTTGCGCTCTTGGCGCCCGTTGCCGCGCAGGCTTTCGATACGCCGCTGAAAGACCCGAAAGGCGTCAAGGTGCTGGAAAAACTTGGCATATTCTTCAAGCCCGTGGCCGACCAGTTCGGCTGCACCGATTTCGCCTGGGGCAACGTCGCCAACGCAGGCAAGCTTGCCACCCTCGAATACGTGCCGCCCGGCCACAAGGTGGAGCAATGGACGAAACTGGTGACTGTCACCGTCTATTCGCTGGAGGGCGACCCGGTGCAGGACAAGGCGCTGATGAGCGCGATGGTGACGGCGCTGACCAAGACTTTCGAGGCCAACGGCAAGGTCATCAGCCATTCGCTTTACAGGAACAAGGCCGAGGAAATGAGCGCCTATTACGAGTATGAAACCGGCCTTGGCGGGGCCAAGGAACACAATGCGGGCGTCTTTATGCGGGTAACACCGACGCTGGCGGCCTTTATGCAGGTGCAGGCGCGGGGCGGGGCGCTGGCGGCCGATGACCTGCTGACCATCCACAAGATGGTCGACCCGAGGGCCAACCACCCGAAAAAACCCTGAACGTTCCGGATTTCCGGCGCTGCCGTGGCTTGACGGGCAAGAATATTGCCCAATATCGCTTCTATGGAGTCATTCAACCCGACGGTTCAGGGACCGCCGCAGGGCGTCTGGAAGCGCAGGCCAGTGGAGACCGTCTCGCCGACGGTGATACTGACGCTTGACCGCAACGGCAACCCCGAAATGCCCGACCCGCGCAAACGCGGCGGGTTTTACCCATACCTGACGTCGGGAAAGCTTGCGCCTTCCACGCACCGCGCGATGCTGGTTGATGTTTCCGCTTAGGGAATCGGCGGCTTGGGCGCTACCGGCTTGTTTTCTTTCGGCGCTTCCGCGGCAGGTTTCGCATTCGCATTTGCGTTGAACGAAGGGCCGGCGGCTTTGCCGTTCAGACCGTGCTTGACCGGGTTGGTGGTGACGATGGCCTTGCCGGAGGGTTTCTTGTCGTCGTGTTTTTTATCGTCGCCGCTTTTCATCCATTTCCATGCGGCCTCGAACGGCGTGACGAACAGCGCCTTGGCGCAGTTCATGGCGACCAGCGCCATGCCGAGCGGGATCATGGAGGCTTCGAACATCATTTCCTTCACGCCCTTGCGCACGCCAGCCAGCAGCGCGAAAGCGCCCACCGTCACGCCGACGGCGACAGCCGGAAGGGCGATCGCGCCCGCAACCGCGCCGATGGCAATCGCTGCGGCACCGCCCGTCGTCGCCATGGCAACGCCAGCACCAATCGCCGCGCAGCCGTAGGGAATGACGAGGAAGCGGGGGTTCTTGGAAAAGTCGAGGTTAACGTCGCCCATGGCCGTAACTCCTTGGCGTTAAAAACTTGCGATGTGGAAACTGCGGTGACTGTAGGAAAGGCAGGGAGTGGCGTCAAGGGGCGGGGGTATCCTGTTATAATACCTGCATAAAACATCAGGGGAGCCTTCTGCAAGGCTCTCCTGAACAAGTTTTTACGGCAGGGCCTTAGCGGTTGCTGGGCTTGCCGGTGCTTTTCGGGTCGACAGGCAGCAGTTCATCATCAGTCTCTTCATCGCGGCCCGAGCGAATGCTGCGTTGCTGGCGTGATGCCGTGCCTTCGAGGCTATCATCTTCAAGATCTTCTCGGCCTTGTTTGGCACGTACGCCCATGTCTTCGTCGCCTTCGTAATCTTCGATATCGCCGCGCCGTTCGTTGCTGGTATCAAGGCGGCCTCTGACGTATTCATCTTCCTCATCTTCATCGCCCGCCTGCGGGTGCGCGGCGGTGCGGCCATTGCCGCGTTTGTCATCGTGGTTTCCGTCAAGGCCCGGACCGAAACCTTTTTTGCCTGATGATTGCTTTTTCATGTTCATTCTCCTTTTATTCAAGGGTTCACCGAAACAAACGAACAGGCGGGAACTATGTTCCGGTAACTACAGCTTTCAAATCCTTCGATAAAAATATCAGGGGAGCCCTTTGCAAGGCTCCCCTGACGCGCTGTCGAGGAGTTTTTTTTGTTTTAAGTGCAGTTACCGTGCGCTGCGGGATGCAGAGCTGCGGTTGCCCGAGCGGCCGGCGGAAGCGCGTGCTGCGTTCCCTTTGGCCATGCGGGAAGTGCTGCGCGACGATGCAGCCTTGGCGGAACGGGTAGAGGAACCGTTTCTCTTCACGGCAGAGCCGTTACGCTTTGCTGAACCGTTGCGTGTAGTGGTCGAACGGCTGCGCTTGGTGCCGCCACGGCGGTTCTGCGATTTGCCGTCCTGATCGCCGTAGTCTTCGTTATCGAAGCCACGGTTGCGGGGGGCACTGCGCAGGCGTTCCGAATTGCGGATGCTGGAACGGCCTTCGCCACGGCTGAAGCCGCGTTCTTCTTCGTCACGGCGGCCATTGCGGCGGCTGCCCATGCGACCTTCGTCTTCGTTGTCTTCATCACGGTCGTAACGGCTGCGGCCGAAGGAACGATCTTCGTCATCGTATTCTTCGCGGTCGCGGCGGCTTTGCGACGGGCGGCCATTGCGTGAAGCATAACCTTCGTCGGAATCGTCTTCCATGTCCCGACGGCCATGCGCGGAACGGCGACCGTTGCCGCGCATAGTGTCGTCGCGGCGGCCACGGCCACCCATGTCTTCGCCATCCTCGTAATCTTCTTCGGCATGGCTGCGATAGCGGCCGCCGGCGGTGCGGTTGTTACCGCTGCCGTATTCGTCTTCATAGTCTTCGTCATCGTGTTGGGAGCGCGCGGAAGAACGGCCATTACCGTTCCTGCCGCCGGTGAAACGGCCTTCGCCATCGCGCCCCGTGTTTCGGCCTCGTCGTGAACCAGATTGTGATTGAGTGTTTCGCATGTTCGATATCCTTCTTTGTTTTTGCCTCGATAGCAGTAAAACAACAGAAGCTGCGGAATTGCGTTCCGGAGTTATGCGACTAATTGGAAATATAAATTTTCAGGCGGCTTTTTCGGCCAGTGCGAGGGCGCGCAGATAAATATTCGCACAGGCATGCGCGTCGGAACCCGCATCGTGGTGGTCGAGATCGATGCCGAGGTGGCTGCAAACGGTGTTGAGTTTGTGGTTTTCAAGATCGGGCCATTTGGTACGCGCGACATTCACGGTGCAAACCCAGTCGAAAGCGGGCAGGTTGATACCATAGTGCTCAGCCGTGGAATAGAGCACGTTGCGATCAAAGGGTGCATAATGCGCCAGCAACATCTGCGCGTCTTCGAAAAACGGCGCGATTTCGGGCCAGATGCCCTCGAAATTCGGCTTGCCGCGCAAATGCTCGGGCCGGATGCCGTGAATGTCGATGAATTCGGGGCGGATATAGATATTGTTGCCCGGCGGGCGGAACAGCCAGGAATGCATATCATATATCTTCCCATCCTTGATCCGCGTAATACCCAGCGCAATCGCGCTATGCGGGCGATACCATGCGGTTTCGAAGTCGATGGCGGTGATGAACTGGGTCATGGGGGCAATATAGTCCTATCGTTCCCCGAATTAAAGACCCTGAATGCTTACGCCGCTTTCCTCTGCGCCGCGTAGGCTTCCGGCTTGATGACGCGGTCGATGGCCATCAGCTGCTCGAGGATCGCGCCCAGTTCGTTGAACTTGACCATGTTGGGGCCGTCCGACGGTGCGGTGTCGGGGTTTTCGTGTGTCTCGATGAAGACGGCGGCAACACCAACTGCAATGGCTCCGCGCGCGAGGAAGGGAACCATGCGGCGGTCGCCGCTGGTGGAGGCTCCTGCGCCGCCCGGCTGCTGGACGGAATGGGTTGCGTCGAAGACCACCGGCAGGCCGGTTTCGGCCATGATGGGCAGGGCGCGCATGTCGTTGACGAGGGTGTTGTAGCCAAAGGTCACGCCGCGTTCGCAGAGCATGATGTTGGGGTTGCCGCTGTCGGTCAGCTTTGCGGCGACGTTCTTCATGTCCCAGGGGGCGAGGAACTGGCCTTTTTTCACGTTGACGATTTTGTTGGTTTTCGCAGCCGCGACCAGCAGGTCGGTCTGGCGGCAGAGGAAGGCGGGGATCTGCAGCACGTCGACGGCTTCGGCCACTTCGGCGCATTGCTCGGGCGCGTGGACGTCGGTGACGACGGGCAGTTTCATTTCTTTGCGAATGTCGGCAAGGATCGGCAGGCTCTTTTCGAGGCCCATGCCGCGGCCGCCTTTCAGCGAGGTACGGTTGGCTTTGTCGAAGGAGGTTTTATAAATCAGCGGCAGGCCAAGCTTTTGCGTCAGCTCTTTCAGCTTGCCCGACATGTCGAAGGCATGATCGCGGCTTTCCAGCGCGCAGGGGCCCGCGATCAGCACGAAGGGCAGGTCGTTGCCGATCTTGAAATTCTGCAGGGAGATATGATGCTGTTTCGTCATGGCGCTTTATCCTTCTTCCGGTTGTGCAGAATGTAATGGCTCGCGCCGCCAAGTTCAACCCCGATTTTCTGGAATATGCCGCTTTTTTGCTGATATCCCGTTGAATCATAGCCTTTTTTCTTGACGTTATGACTCTTGTATGATTCCATAGGGATATGAGGGTTTCGGAACCAAAAAACAAATCAATCTCCCAGTTTCTGGCGATTTTCCTGAGCTTCGGGCTGTTCTTTTACTTCGCGTATCACCTTGTGCACGGAGACCGAGGATATTTCGCGCTCAAGGGGCTGGAGAAGAAGCTGGCCGCGGCAGAGGCGAAATACGACGAGAACGTGGCCGAGCGGCAGGCGCTCGAGAACCGCGTGAAGCTCCTGCGGCCGGGCAGCCTCGACCTTGATATGCTCGATGAACGTGCGCGGGTCGTGCTCGGTTTTGCGAAGCCGGACGAGCGGGTTATTATCAAGAATTGAGCTTGATTTCTTTTAGATAATATTGTAATAATATTACCCATAAGCGGCTCCACTGGAGTCTCCCCATCATTCACCGGATACTATGCGTTCCTTGGCCCACATTATCGTTGTTATTGCTTTCCTGCTGACGGGCGCACCGGCTTTTGCCTCTGCCGTGGCCAGCCCGGAAGTGCCGGTGCAGACGGTTATTATGCCCGCGCCCGATTTCGGGCAGCAGCTGGCCGACTGGCAGAAAACGGTTGATGAAGTCGAGGCCAAGATCAATTCCGGCCCCATGGAGCCCGAAGCCGTCACCGAGGTGAAGGACCGCCTGAAGACGCTTCGCGGCTTGATGACCACGGCCTCCAAAGGGGCGGAGGACGCGCTGAAGGCGCAGAACGACCTGCTGACAACCCTCGGCCCCGCGCCCGACAAGGCCACGGGCATCAAGGAAGACAAGGAAGTCCAGAAAAAACGGCAGGATATCGCCGCTGAAATTTCCAAGATCGACGCACAGATAAAGCAGGCCGCGCTGCTGGTGGCGCGCACGGATAATATCGTCGTCGGCTTTGACAAACAGCGCGTCGAAATCCGCAAGACCGAACTGCTGCAAAAATCCGGCCTGCTGCTGACGCCCGAGAACATGACAGCCGCATGGCATGATGCGCATGACTATATTGCCAAGACGAAGCCCACGCTGCGTACCGGCGGTTACATTATATTCTCGCTGTTCCTGTTCTGGCTGGCGTACCGTTCGGCGCATGCGTTGAAGGCATGGTTCGGCCAGCGCGAGTTGCTGGTGGCCAAGGCGCGGGGCAGCAGCCTTTACCTGCACATGACCGCCGCCGCGCTTTTCCTGCTGGCGGAACGGCTGGAGGTTTTCGGCATTTCGGCGACTGCGCCGGTGCTGGCCGATATGCTGCGGCTGTTCTTTGCGGCATGGCTGCTGTCGTGCCTGTTTATCTTCCTGCTGGGCCTGCGGTTCAAGGAACCCGAAGCGGGCCGCGAAGGCGATGACGAAGGCGCGCTGCCCGTCGGCTTCCTGAACTTCCTGATTGCCGCGCTGCGCCTTGGCGTGTTTGCGCTGCTGGCGGTGGGTATTCTGGGGTATGTGCAGCTCGCAAGCTATGCGGCGCTGTGCATCTTCGCCACGTTCTTTGCGGTGGTGCTGTTTGTCGCCTTGCGCAACGGGCTGGTGACGCTGAACGCACGTTTTGCACGCTGGCAGGGCAAGGATGAACAGTTGTCGCCGCTGGCTATCGCCATTTTCGAGCCCGCGATCGCCTTTATCTGCTTCCTGTTCGCCGCCAGCTTCTGGGGCCTGACGCCCGGCGACGTGCGCGACTGGGCTGACCGCTTCAACGGCGGCATCAATATCGGCAGCATGCGCTTCGACTTCTCCGACGCAGGTTCAGCCGCCGCAATCTTCTTCGTGCTCTACACGATGACCAAGGTCGTGCAGATGTTCCTTGCCAAGCGCCTGTTCCCGCAGACGCGCCTTGATCGCGGCGTCAAGGATGCCGTGCATACGCTGATCGGCTATACGGGTATCATCATCGCTACATTAACGGCACTGGGCACGCTCGGTCTCGACATGCAGAAACTGGCCATCGTGGCCGGTGCGCTGTCCGTCGGTATCGGTTTCGGCTTGCAGGCTGTGGTGAACAACTTTGTCTCCGGCCTTATCCTGCTGTTCGAACGTCCGGTAAGAGTAGGGGACCTGATCGAGGTTGCGGGGCAACAAGGCCTTGTGAAGAAAATCCGCGTGCGTTCCACCGAAATGGAAACCGCGCAATTCGCCTCCATCGTCGTGCCGAATTCGAAACTTATCACCGAAACCGTCGTCAACTGGACGCTGGGCGGCCGCAGCGTGCGCGTTGAAGTCAATGTGAGCGTCGCCTATGGCAGCGACACGGCATTGGTAAAAAAACTGCTGCTTGATGTCGCAGCCGAACACCCGCAGGTGAGGAAACGCCCCGACCCGCAAGTGCTGTTCAAGGATTTCGGCGCCGCCGCGCTTGAATTCGAGCTCCGCTGCTTCGTGCGCGATATCACCGACAAGAACGTGGTGGGCAGCGACCTCCGCTTCGCCATCGACAAGGCGCTGCGTGACAACCGCATCGAACGCACGGGTTTTCAGCCGCTGCCGCCGCCGGTTGCTCCGGCATAATTTTTCCCCTATACTGCCTTCATTCATATTTTGAAGGAGTTTTCCATGGCTTTGGCCGCTGCCCAGCCGCAAGAGCATCTTGCCGTCATCGATATAAGCAAGGGCCCCGCCGCCGTTGCGCGTGAGATTGCGGTTGCCTGCCGCGACCATGGATTTTTCTATGCTGCCAACCATGGTGTCAGCGAAAAGACGTTGGGCGCGCTGAAAACCGCCAGCGCGGCATTCTTTGCCCTGCCCGAAGACACAAAAATGAAAATCGCTCTCGCCAAGGGTGGTCGCGCGTGGCGCGGGTTCTTCCCCGTCGGGGGCGAGCTGACATCCGGCAAGCCGGACGTGAAGGAAGGCATTTATTTCGGCGAAGACCTCGACGCCACCGACCCGCGCGTCGCGGCGGGCTGGCCGTTGCATGGGGCGAACCTTTATCCGGCGGAAGTGCCCGCGCTTGAACAGGCGGTGCGCACATTCATGACCGAGGCGGAAAGCGCCGCGCATGCGATTATGTCGGGCATCGCGCTGAGCCTTGGGCTTGATGCGAATTATTTTTATGACCGCTATACGCGAAAGGCCACACAGCTGTTCCGCATTTTCCACTATCCGCCCACGGGGGCACAGGATGAGCGCTGGGGCGTGGGGGAGCATACAGATTATGGCCTGCTGACCCTGCTGGCGCAGGACGATATCGGGGGCCTGCAGGTTAAAACCGCGCGCGGCTGGATCGAGGCACCGCCGATTGAGGGCACGCTGGTCTGCAATATCGGCGATATGCTCGACCGCCTGACGGGCGGCGCGTACAAATCCACCCCGCACCGCGTGCGCAACGCGACGGGGAAGGAGCGCTATTCATTCCCGTTCTTCTTCGATCCGGCTTTCGATGCCACCATCGAGCCGCTGCCCGCGCATACCGTCGTCGACGACAGCGCCTCGCGCTGGGACAAGGCAAACGTGCATGCCTTCACCGGCACTTACGGCGATTACCTGCTGGGCAAGGTATCGAAGGTTTTCCCCGATCTGGCGCAGGATACCCGCATCAAGTCATAGGTTTTGCCTATCATAATAATAACAGGTTAATATTATACCTATCATCCGGGCCGTCCTATCCTTGGATTAACAACAAACACACAAAGGACGAGGAACATGGCACGCAAGCGTTTACAGATCGATTTCAACAAGCTTCCCCCGCATGAAGAAATGACAGGTTTCATCGATGCGGCGCGCAGCGGTGATAATGTGGCTATTGCGCGCTTCCTGCGCCGCAATCCGGTCGCGATCGATGTGCCGGTGATCCATCACTCCTACGTCGGCTTCCTCGCGCTGCGCGAAGCGGCGGAGGCTGGGCATATCAGCACGGTAGCGCTGCTGCTGAGCTTTGGCGCGGATATCAATGCGCGTGACGACATGGGACGCAGCGCCCTTGCCGGCGCGGCAGGCGGCGGCCACAAGGATATCGTCGAGCTGCTGCTGAAACGCGGCGCAGATATTAACGAAGCAGATGCGGGCCGCAGCTACAGCTCGGCCCTGGCCTCTGCCGCCAGCGCCGGTCATGCAGGTATTGTCGACCTGTTGCTCGAGCGGGGTGCGATTGCAGACCAGTACGCATTGGCCGGCGCTTCTGCGCGCGGCAACCTTGGTATCGTCAACACATTGCTCGATGCAGGCGCAACGGCGGATGACCAGTCGCTGCAACGCGCGGCATGGGGCGGCCATCGTGACGTGGTCACCCGTTTGCTTGATGCAGGTGCGGTTGCAGACGGCGCAGCCTTGAATGCCGCCATCAGCGGCGGGCAGGGCGCTATTGTTACACAGTTGCTGAAAGCAGGCGCGCCCGTCGATGGCGATGCGCCCGTCAAAGATCCCGATGGCGTTTACACCGGCGACCGCACACCACTGATCGAGGCTGCGACATGGGGCGCCAAGCCCGATATTATCCGCCAGCTGCTAGATGCCGGCGCGGATATCAACAAGCAGAACAACCGCGGCGAAACCGCACTGATGTTCGCGGTCAGCGCGGGCCAGCCCGGGCTTGTGAAACTGCTGCTGGATAACGGCGCAGACCCTTCGATCCGCACCAAGGAAGGCGCTACCGCGCTTTCCATCACGAAAGGCCACCTGAAAGTCTTTCCGGACTCGGAATTGCTAAAGGGTAATGTGGAATTGCTGGAACAGTGGGGCAAGCCGAAATTCAACGGTCCGCGCGGACCGCGTCCTTAAGCTTCCTCACACACCGAGTTTCTTCAGCGCTGCCTCGATATCGGTGGCGCTGAAGGGCTTGAGAAGCGTGATGGCTGCGCCGAGATCGGAAGCGAGGTCGAGCAGGTCGCCCTCGGACTGGCCGGTGCCGTTGCTGCTCGACATGGCGATGATCTTGGTGGCGGGCGCCATCTTGCGGATTTCGGTGATGGCCTGCAGCCCGTTTTTATCGGGCATCATCACGTCGGTGATGACAAGCGCGGGTTTTTCCTTGCCGAAGGCGACAAGCCCGGTCTGGCCCGTCGCGGCCTCGATGACCGTATAACCCAGTTTTTCAAGCTGGCCGCAGAGCATGCGCCTGATAAGCGTATCGTCGTCGATGACCAGAATCTTTGCGGGCATGGGTTATCCTCTTCTGCCGAACAGTATGCAGGAAAAGAGGTTCAAGGGAAAGGGCTTACGCCCGGAGTGCCTGTTTTGTGCGGAAAGCCTGCGCAGGCGGGGCGGGCAGGGAAGTAATCGTGTTCCCCTGGAAACCGAAGCCCGCTTCTTCAAGCGCAGTTTTGACTGTGGCGAGTTCGGCGGCGTTGAAGCCGAAATGGTCGACAGTCTGCGCGTTTTTGAGCGGCGAGGGGTTCTTCAGCGCGCCGATCATGTCGGTGATGAAATCGTCATAGGTCTTGCGGATATCGACGCCGGTCAGCGCCACGCAATGAGCGGCGGTTTTGGCGAGGTGTTTCTGCACTTCTTTCGGGTCATGGCTGTCGCGCGCGAGGTTGGAGAGCAACCAGGCCAGCTGGTTGCGCGCGGCAAAACCCGACAGGTCTTTTACAGCAGCGGCGCCAAAAACATCGGTGAGCGTTGCGGGCGTGGTTTTTTCGCGGTCGAGATCGTCCTGCGCCATGGTCGCGGCGATCGTGTTCTGCATCGCGTAAACGCCGATCAGGGTCAGCTTGGAAACGGTGTCGAGTTTCATGGCCTTGGACTTTCAAACAAAAAACGGATTGGAATATAATATGCCCCGCCGGTCCCAAAGTCAAGAATTATGTAAAATAAAACTATATAATTGATTATCCTTATAAAAATGCAAAACTGGACGCCTTAAAAGGGAGTTTTTCATGCTGCGTATTCTTGTCCTGTCGCTTCTGGTTTTCATCGCAAATCCTGCTTTCGCGGCCGAGCCGCCGTGGCAGCAGCGCACCATCGCCGTCACCGGCGATGCTGAAATTAAAGTCGTGCCCGACCAAGTGCAGCTGGCCATGACCGCCGAAAACCGC